>CAJVZZ010000023.1 GCA_913020435.1 uncultured Flavobacteriales bacterium
TGGGTAATTGTTCTTCATCCGAACTATTACGATCATGACTTTAAACTAGACCCCATTTTTGATGTTACTTTTAATTGCGTAGACCTGCTGACTTCCTCTACTCCATTTTCGCAGTTAAGTGTTCAGGTCCATAGCTTTACACCTTCTTTTTTCAAGCCATCTAAGCAAGAAAAATTTTGGGATATTCTTCATGTTTCCAGAGCTCAAACGTCCAAAAACATTCCTGAATTTTTTGAAATTATCAGAAAACTCTACGATCAAGGTAAAATGTACCGCGTTTTATTAATATGCACTATTCCTGATAAGAACTGGCTACGAGGAGATATCGTTTCAAATATCCGAGACTATTACGACGAACTATTCACTGAACCCGAAAAAGATCTTTTTACATTACTCACAACAAGCTACCGCCAACCTTATCCGTTCGACACAAAAACGATTTCGCATTTTTACAATTCTAGTAAAATACTTTTGAACACTGGAGGTGGAGAGCGGCAAGGAAGAATAAATGCATATGCATGGTGCACTGGAATGCCACTAGTTTCATTAGATAGAATGAAGGATTTGATTCCGCATCACTTGCGCAAAGAACCCGTATTTTATCCAGGTAAAACCTATAATGATTTACCTGAGCAGGTAATAAAAGCAATTGAATACAGCGATACCAAGCACAATCTTGACGATTTTGAAGAAATGTATCATCACTGTTCAGAAACATTTAATGAGACTACATTAAAGAAAGAATTAGCTAAGTTTTATTCAGTTGACAATACCGTTGCTGATGATTCCTTATTTAACGTTACTAACTTAGACCGTCGTGTTGCTCGTCATTGTGGAGTTGGGGATAACATTACCAGCGTAAATGTCCCGCTTACTGAAGTTCTTGGATTTCTGGAAAACGCAACAAATGAGCAGCTTGAAAAGCTTATTCTAGCTATTGACCCAGAGCGTGAACTTGAACAAATGAGACATATTAAAAACGGGAAAAATCCTGAGGTTTCCGGCTTTATCTATGTTTCTAAAAATTTTGTTCGGGCAATCCTAATGCGCATTTATAAAAAATATTTTAAGAGTAAATAATCAAAGTCTATTATGGGATTATTAAAAAAATTATCTGCATTTACTGAGAAACTTGGTGTTGAATTAAAGCAAGCCAATAAGGACAAATTGACTCTTTCAACCTACCAAAAACTTTTTCCGAAAGACTCAATTTCAAACAAGCGATTCTACAACATTGGTGCAGGTGGTTTCCTTCACCCATATTGGACCAATGTTGATTATTATTCGGATTGGTACAAAGGCTGGGCAAAAAACACAGACAAAGGATTAAACTACAACTTATTTTCTCATGAAGCTCTTCCAGTTGAGGACAATTCTGCGGAGCTGCTCTACACTAGCCATACAATTGAGCACATTGACAATGCGTCATCTCAATACTTCTTTAACGAAGCATTTAGAGTGCTGAAATCAGGAGGAATCTTCCGAATAACTTGTCCAGATATTCATTTACAATATCGTGCATATCAGAACAACGACAATGGTTTTTACTACTGGAAAACACGTTTCACCAAGAATGGAGAATCTTACCAGCCTTCTATCGAACAGCTATTTGTACAACGTTTTGCAACTGCTATAACAGAAATTCCAGAAGAGGGGATTGACCCAAGAATGTCCACAGAGGAAATCAAAGAATTATTTAAAAAAGAAAAATTAGAAGATGCTTTAGATACCTGTACAAATCGTTGCACCGTAGAGTTTCAAAAGCAACAACCTGGAAATCATATGAACTGGTGGAGTTATGGGAAATTGGAGAAAATGCTAAAGGAGGCGGGCTTTAAAACTCTGTATCGTTCTGGTTATGGTCAAAGTGCAACTGCCGTCCTTCGAAATACACACCTTTTTGACAATACACATCCAAAGATGTCAATGTATATGGAAGCTAGAAAGTAATATTATTCTAGAATGCCTTTCAAATCTCCACGTTTCATCAAGAATTCCAACCAATCAAAATCGATGGGGTCATCGATATCAAAACAGTGATGATCAACCTTATAGACCATAGTTTTCTCAGCATAAGGAGTCGTTAATCCTTGATCGAAAAATGACTTTCGATACATATAAAAGGAACCGTTTAACTCATAAACTTCAGGAGCAGTTTGACGTGAAATTACTTTTCCTCCACCGCAGGGAATGTGTCCAAAATCTCCGTTCATCTCAATCATATTGAAATAAGGATTTTTCTTAGCCTCTGAAACCGAAAAAATATTCAGAGCTTCAGCATTCGAATTCAGTTTATTGAAACAATCTACTAATTCGTCAATAGTTCTTAGAGGGGCAACTACGTCTAAATCAATAACAACGTCGTATTCCTTATTCTCTTTTTTTTCTTTCCATTCTTTAAGTGCCTTTATAGTAAGCACCTTACTCACACTGCTGCCACTCAAATCATCTGGACGTACATATTCTACATCAACCTGACCCAAATGACTGATACAGTTTTTGATAATGTCGCTATCTGTCGAAACTGCAATATCAGCCCCTAACCTATCTGCAAGTTGAACCGCTTGTTCACTTGAATAAGTAACTAAAGGCTTGCCATTCAGATTCTTATAATTCTTTCCAGGAAGTCCTTTAGAACCGCCTCTAGCACAAATAGTAATTAGTGTATTCATGAAAGCAATTTCAGCTGTTTAATGTCTCTTTGAGCTTTTTCAAAATCTTCCATTTTACCAATGTCCAGCCAGTACTCCAAATGAGCGTAATGCATCACCTTCTTACCTTCTTTCTGAAGTTTTTCCATTAAATCGGTAGAGTTGTAAAACTCACCTTCGGGAATCATTTCCAACAAACTGCGTTTAAGAAAGTATATTCCCCCATTAGAATAATAGGTATAAGTAGGTTTTTCTTTAAACGACTTTACGACATCATCTTCAGTTTCCAATACAGCATAAGGTATCTTCACCTCATAGGGTATCGAAACTAACCCCATATCAGCGCCAGAACTGATAAAAGCATGATAAAAATCTTCGTAATCTACATTGGTTATTAAGTCCGAATTCATCAAAAGAATAACATCTCTTTGGATCTCTTTTTCAGCATACTTCAAAGAGCCAATTGTACCTAGCGGCACAGGTTCCTCAATATAATCAACCTGATGTCCGTATTCTGTAGTAGCTATATAATCCTTTATTTTTTGACCCAAATAATTAATCGAAATATGAAACTTTTGAACTCCAAACTTTCTTAGTCTTTCTATGTTCCATTCCATTACTGGTCGAGAACCAATTTTCAATAATGGTTTTGGCGTTTCTAAGGTTAATGGACGTAATCGACTGCCTAAACCGCCAGCCATAATTGCTACTTCGATTGGTAAAAAACTAAATTGTTCGCGAAGATCGACTATTGATTTTAGCGTTCTATCTGCTGAAACTACCGGAATAATCTGAATGGATTTATCTTTTATCTCTCGCATTTTTTGAAGATTTTTTTCATCTTCATACATGAAATAACAATTTCGATTAATTACCTTTTCTAGAGTAGCATCCAACTCAAGATCATTCAGCAATGAACGACGAATATCACCATCGGTGATGGTTCCAATGAGTTTATCATTTTCATCAACAGCAAAAAGTGTAACATACTTGGCTAAGCTATCTTGGTTGATTTGCTGCAAAGCTTGCTTAATCGTGCGGTCTGATTTTATTTTAAAATCTTGAAGATTCATGCTAAATAATTTGTGATTGCATTCCAAATTTCAGGAACAGCTCCACCCTTCCAATAAATGTTTTCAATTTTCTCTTCAGGCAGTTTTTCAATGCGTTCTATTTCTTTCAATATTAGCGATTTTTCAACCGATAATGTTGTGACATTATTGCTCACCACTCTCCCCTTTTGACGGTTTCCTAGATTAATAACCCGTTTATTGAACGACGCTGCCTCAATAACTCCACTTGACGTATTTCCAAGCATAAACTCTGAATGCGTTATTGCAGAAAAATATCCTTTCAAACCAAAGCTCTCAATCAACCTCACATTCTCGTTTCCTTCAGCAAAACCCTCATAGATTTTTCTAAAAGCCAAACCAGCGATATCTGCATTGGTTTGAGTAATCACTAATTGATAATTCTCAATGGATTTGAACGTTTTAATAAGTTCAGAAAGTTGACTTCTCCCAGCATCTTCTAACATAGTTTCAGGATGAAACGTAATTAAAATACTGGGAATTGAAAAATCTACCTTGAACCGTTCCAACATTTCCGATTTAGTAAAGGGCTGGAAAATTGATAAACTATCTAATGCTAAAGCACCAACCGTATGCACGTTTTTCAGAGATCCTCTTAACTGAGCAATCCTTTGGGAATATACTTCTGCGGAAGTAAAATGTAAATCACAAAATTGGGTCAATGAATGCCGGAACATATTGTCAAATGCGCCTGTTGTTTCTTCTCCACCATGAATATGCGCAAACTTCTGATGAAAAAACGCGCCAGCAGAAACAGCAGCAAACATCTCATAACGATCGCCCAAACATAGAACAAGATCAAATTTATTATCTGACCAAAACGATGAAAATGTTTCAGCCGTTTTAGCATAATTCAGAGCTACACCTTCACTGCTATCTTCAGCTTTAAAAGTGTCTAACTTATGAATATTACCGTTAAATGTTTTTTCAATTTCAGTTACTGAATTCCCAAAAGCAATCGATGTATGCGCTCCAAAAGCGATTACTTCTAATTGGCAAGACTGTTTTTCTATAAACTGAATCAGCGGCTGATAAATGCCATAGTCTGCACGAGAGCTTGTGAGTAATCCTAATTTCATTTGAAATCGGAATATTCAAGTTTGTGACCTGATGGTAAATCTTTGAAAATCACCTTTCCTACAATATTTCTAAACCCCATAGGGCTTATTCCATCTCCAGGACGCAGCATGGAAAAGTGAGATTCTTTTAGCTTTTCACCAGCTTTAAGTGCTTGATTTATATGAATTGATTTTCTAGCAATGGCAATGTTCTTTTTCTCTGATTCTGTTGGAATCTTTTTATCGGAACCTAAGCCTTCCTCTATATTTCTTATTGCAGAAACCATTTGTTTTAATTCATCTGGCTCAAGCGATGCTGGATGATCTGGGCCAGGTAAAGTGCGATCTAGTGTAAAGTGTTTTTCAATTACTACAGCGCCTAATGCAACTGCCGCAATAGGTATTTCAATTCCAAGTGTATGATCTGAATAACCAATCTGAACTCCTAATGAGGCGATATCTTTCATTGCTCTTAAATTAACGTCCGAAAATGGTGTTGGGTATTCAGTATTGCAATGCAAAACTTTGATTTCAGATTTTTTATAACCGAAATTCAAAAATACTTGCAAGGCAGCTCCGACTTCCATTAGATTACACATTCCGGTAGAAAGTACAATTGGTTTTTTACTAGAAGCAAACTTTTCTAAGAGCGGCAAATTTGTAATCTCTCCCGAAGCAATTTTCCAAAAATCTAAATCGAAATCATTCAGCAAATCAAAACTATCTACATCAAATGGAGTGGATAAAAAACCTATTCTTTTGCTTTTTGAATAATCAGCAAGTTCCTCGAATTGAGCTTTACTAAATTCTAACTTTTTGAGCATTCCGAACTGACCTTCATCTTCGCTCAAATTCAGATTATTCTTTTGATATTCTGCCATTTTAGCTGCAGAAGATGTTAGCTTTTCCGTCTTAAACGTCTGAAATTTAACGTAATCAGCATTTGCACCAGCGGCAGCATCAACTAACTTTTTAGCGAGTTCAAAATCACCGTTGTGATTGACTCCTGCTTCAGCTATGATTATCGTCTTTGGTCGCACAATATAAATTTAAAGCTTTGGACTACTTGTTATGTTCACTATTCTATCTGCTAACCAAATCGAGTTGGTAAGATCAGTAGTTTGACATTCTTTAAACATTGGTAATTCATTCATCAATGTCCATGCAGGCCGTGTCATTATGCCATTACTATTAGTTGCTTCAAGAAATTCGTCGCGTTCTGCTCTATCAGAAAGTAGAATGGTATTTAACCAATAATTGGTTTTGTTAGGTGCTTGCTCCGTCTTGAATTCAATAGATTTATCACTAAAGAACTCAATATATCTGCTGGTTAGTTCTCTTTTTGAAGCCAATAAAGTAGGTAGTTTTTCCAATTGCGCCTTCAATAAACTTGCATTGAGGTTTGGCATTCTATAATTATAGCCCATTTCATCATGAACGTATTCCCACTTATGCGGCACTTTTGCTGTAGTAGTTAAATACTTCGCTTTTTTGGCCAACTCTTCGTCGTTGGTTAGTATTGCACCACCACCACCTGCAGTGATTACTTTGTTACCATTAAAGCTCAACACTCCAAGTAAACCAAAAGTCCCTAAGTGCTTTCCATCAACAAAAGAACCTACTGCTTCAGCAGAGTCCTCGACCAAAGGAATGTTCCATTCATCACACACCGCTTTAATTTCGATTATAGACGCTGCAAAACCATAAGTGTGCATAGGTGTAACAGCACTTATTCTTTTGCCAGAGGTTTTATTAAAACATTGCCCATTTTTCAATTCAGCATTAATTTCTAAAAAATCGCGCAAACTTTTAGGACAAAGCCCCATGTTTTCTTTGTCAACATCAACAAAAACAGGAATGGCTCCGTTATACAAAATAGCGTTTGTAGTTGCAACAAAAGTCATGGCTTGTGTAATAACTTCAGTATCCTTTTCAACGCCAGCTAACCTCAACGCTACTTGTTGAGCAGCAGTTCCATTTACAACCGCAACAGCATATTTTGCTCCAGTGTACTCAACAAGCATTTTCTCGACCTCATCGATTTGTTTTCCTACGCTAGAAACAAACGTACTTTCAATGCATTCTTTTAGATACTGTTGCTCGACATGATCGAAAACTGGAATATGAAGGGGATAAAAATCCTCTTTACCGTAAAAATCTTCTAAAATGGATTTTAATCCATTAACTATTTCTAAACTTATCATCATCAGGATTTAAGATAACGCCATCTTTAATGACTTTATATAAATGTACAATCCCCTCAGGGACCGTGTAGGTTATATCAAAATCAAGAACCCTTTTTATTTTATCAAAATTGACTCTATAATCTCTTGGGTCTTCGTTCTTCTGAACGTATTTAATTTCACAACCTTCAATCACCTTTGAAATTTCTTCCACAAGCATTTTCTTGGTGTAATTCTCTTTTGTATTTCCTACGTTAAAGACCTCAAAAGCAACCTTATCATCGTCTGCTTTAATCACTTCAACAACCGCTCTCGCAAGATCTAAAACATGACAGTATGGCCGCCAAAATTGCTCTCCAAAAATCACTAATTCTCTGCCTAAAGCAAGTTCTTTGGTAAATTCATTTACCGTAAGGTCAAAACGCATTCTAGGCGACAAACCGTAAACCGTTGAAAACCTTAAACAAGTAGGATTTGTAGTTGAAGAGCCCTTATGCCCCAATAAAAATTGCTCGTAGGCAACTTTAGTCTCTGCATAAAGTGATACAGGGGACAATTCAGATTCTTCGTTTAAAAAGAGTTCTGGATCACTCATCTTTCCATAATTACTGCAGGTAGACGAGAATACTAGTTTTTTTACTCCATTAGCATTAGCCTTTTCAAACAAGTATTTACTTGCATCAAGATTTACTGCCTTTGTCAACTCAGGGTCTATTGCACAAGCAGGATCACCAACAATTGCAGCTAAATGAGCTACATGCTGCACTCCTTCAAGTGCCTGATCAACAGTGTTTTTTTCTCTTATATCTCCAGTGACTAATTCAAAATTAGGATCGTTCATCAATTCAATAATTGATTCACCCCCAAACATTAAACTATCTAATGTTCTGACTGCATATCCTTCTTTAAGAAGTAATCTACAGACTATAGAACCTATATACCCAGCACCTCCAGTGACTAAAACCTTCTCCATATTAAGCTATAATTATTGCGTAACAATAATAGCATTTGTTTACCTTGAAAGGACTAGAAAAATATTAACGAATGTTACTTATCAGACTTACGAAAAGGGCTAATATTCAAAAACTTATTCATCATGTTATCATTAATAAAATAGTCTTGATAAACATAGTTAGTCAAGGCATATCTCTCTCCTTTAATAAGCGGTTTACCTCTATGTATTCCTGAAGTATCAACCAACAAACAAGTTCCTTTTTTTGCTTGAAACTGAACCTTAGAATATTTCCCATTTTCTAAGATTTTATTGGCTTCTTCATCTGAAACTCGGTTTTGATCAAGCGCAACTCCATATTGATTGAATTCAAATAAAGTCCGTTTCCATTGAGTACCTTCTATATATTCAAAGGGACCATTGTTCCCATCAACATCACTCAAATAAACAATACTTTTAAACTGATGAATCATATTCGTATCGCGGTGCCAGCCACCACCTGAACCTTTATTATTCCCAATGCCTTTAATTCGACCTGCCAATGTTGTTAACACTGTTGTATTTGCTTTTAAGTAGCGATTAGATAGATTGTGAAAACGTTTGTCTTCATTGAACTCTTTTATCTTTTCATCGAGTTTCTCTGAGAAGTAAATTCTACTATCTGCACCTTCTTCATCATTCCAAATAGTAGTTGAGTTTTCTTCAATCAATTTGTCAATCCTAGCACATAAGTCATCGCATTGATCAGCAGAATAATAATTCTCCCAAACGTAGTATCCCTTTATTCTAATGCTGTCAATAATTTCTTCCTTTGCTTCAGCAATTGCTTCAAAGTTCTTTTTATGCAAAAGCTCTTGAACGCGCGCTTTATAGTATTCTATTACTGCTTTCATCATGAAATATTATCTAACAAATTTACCAACCTTTTGGTCAGACATTCGCGATTAAACTTTTCAAATTCATGATTTTGATTAGGATTAGTATTCTGGGTGGAATTAAAGGATTCTAATATGGTTTTTTTGATGGCTCCTACATTTCCAGCTTGATATTCGAAATTCCATCCAACTTCGATTTGCTCCAATATCTCGGCAACATCTCCATCTTCATGACCAAATGCAATTACCGGTTTATTCATTGCCAAATACTCAAACAATTTTCCAGGAATATTGCCCTTACCAATCTCACTTTCAAAGGTTAAAAGTAGTAATAACGAAGATTTTGAATACCATTTTAGCACGTCTTCATGAGAAATGTACGGATGCACATGTAAACAAGGTTTTAGATGTTCAAGTTGATTTAATTCATCCAAAACTCTAGCATCAATAGTTCCTCCAAGGTGCAATTCAAGTCTTGCACCAAAGGAATTGTTTTCAGCACATAGGTCATTTAATGCACGCCAAAAATCTTTAGGATTCCTCATGTGATTAAGCAAGCCAAAATGACTAACAATGAACTTATCAATTGTAATACTTTCTAGCTTAACATCTTCTGCATCGTAGCCATTCGTAATTACCTCTACTCTACTAGCGCCCAATTCACTAAACATTTTGCCCCAGTTATTACTTACTGTTAAGCACACATTTGATTTCGTTAATACCTGCTTTTCAAGATGCTCATATTTCTTCCTTGAGCTCTTTGAAATATTATAATCATCTAGCAAGTCTAATTTTGACCAAGGATCTCTAAAATCGGCAATCCATGGAATATTCATATGCTTCTTTACTCCCAAGGCAATTAAATGCATGCTATGTGGTGGTCCCGTCGAGATTATTACATCTACAGGGTTTTCTTTTAGATAGGTTCTCAGAAATGAAACAGATTTATTAACCCAAAATATTTTAGGATCAGGAATAAATACGTTTCCCCTTACCCAAGAAGACACTTTAGACAAAATGCCTCCTTGTTTCTTATCTAAAATACCATTGTTCAGATTCTTATCAGCTTTTCCCCCTCTTAGTTTTTGATAAAAACCATAAGGTTCCCAAATTGATGTTTTAATAACCTCTACCTCGGAAGGAATATCTTTCAAAAGAGAATCATCATGCACTTGATAGCTAGGATTCTCAGGGGTGTAAATTACTGGCTGCCAACCATTTTCGGGTAAATATTTAGAAAATTTAAGCCAACGCTGCACTCCACTTCCCGCGCTTGGAGGCCAATAATAGGAAATGATTAAAACTCGTTTCAAGTTAATCCTCTTCAATAGCTTCATTTCTTAATTGCATAAATAAGAATACAAATGCGCCAATCAATAATAATGCACTGGATACATAACCTATATTTGAGGTAATCTTGTAAGCTTTAGGCTCAAACTTCAAAACAATTTCTTTGGAATTAGCAGGGACATTAAGTCCTCGAAGCAAATAATTAACCTTAGCAATCGGTTGTATTTCACCATCGATATATGCATTCCAACCGTCCTCATAATAGACTTCAGAAAAAACAGCAAAACCGTCTTGGATTAGGTTACAACTATAAACTAGTTCGTTTGCTTTATATAAGGTTTGAGTAATAGTTCCTTGACCTCCAGCCTTTATTCCTCCAATTTTTTCTACTGCACTAGTCTGCATGACAGCTTGTTTATACAAATCCATTTGAGCTAAAGCAGTAATCTCTTCATCTGCTGAATTCACTGTTTTTACTTCTTCTACAAACCACGCATTTCCATATGCATGCGGATTCTCAATTGCTGGTGCCTCAGGGTTGTATATAACGTATTTCGTATTGAGCATATTCAAGTATTTTCTTTTTGAAAACACCTGAAGAATATCAGCTCCTCCATTTTTCAAAGAAGCACCGATTGACCCAATCTCTTGGTTTAAATAGAAATCGATGAAATCTTGATACTTACCCAATTTTACCGCAGAATAACCACCAATACTCTTATGGAAAAACGAAGTTCTTGATTCATTAAAAGGATTATTTAGTTGGAAAACTCTGAAATTTGAATTTTGGTTGTATGTCTGGTATTTCTCATTTGTAATGAGGTAATTTTTAAATGATCTTTCCTCTTTACTTAGACCAGTACCAGCTTTTTGAGCCGCTTGAGCAACAAGTACATTTAGCTCTGGATTCTTTGCCATTTCATTATTGAGAATCGATTCGTCGGATGCATTTGGAAGATGCGCTAGAAAATAGGGTCTTTTCTTTTCCCAACGAACGTACTTACCTCTAACTTTTTCGTTATTTACATAACGTTTATCGACCGTCCATAAGTCGACAACCGTTATTATTCCAATAGCTAATGCCAGTAAAATAATACTCTGTCTTTTTATAAAAATAAATGCTAATACACCCGATAGAAGAATTATAAAAATTGAACGAAAGGCATCTGCTGCAACTAAGCCAGTTCTGTAATCCAAGATACTATCCATCATTTTAACCACTTGACCAGAATTATTTCCACGATCAATTTGCTCAAATTGTGTCAATTCTTTAGGGCTGTAAAAATCAAAAAAGGAATCTGGCATAATAGCAAACGCCAATGTGATCAAAATTAGTCCGCCACTGACTGCCATCAATTTCTTTTTAAGCTTATTGTCCTTAAGCAACTCTGGCTTTTTCATGAATTTATCTAGTACTAATACAGCGCTCAAAGGCACCAACATTTCTACAACTAATAAAGCCATTGACGGTGTTCTAAACTTACTATACATTGGAAGATAATCCAACAATAATTCCGTAAACCACATTGTATTTCTTCCCCAAGAAATAAGCATAAATAATACCGTAGAAATAATTACCGGCCACTTGAACACGCCCTCTAAAACAAAGAACCCAAGTATAAAAAGTAATAACATAAATGCCCCTACATAAACAGGACCAGAGGTAAAAGGCTGGTCTCCCCAGTATGAGTTTATTTGTCTTCCACGCTCATACTCAGCAGCTCCAGAAGCTCCACCTTTAATATCCGGGATAATTAAGGACCATGTTTCACCTATTCCATAACTCCATTGAGTAAGGTAATCGATGTCCAGCCCGCTAGTTTGATTTTTATTTTCAGTGCCTTGAGGATTAATTGTCAATTCACTTTTACCACGCATGGTTTCACTGGAATACTTGTACGTATTGTACAACATAGCTGCATTGCACAATAGGGCTATTATACCAGCCACGACCAACACAGCAGTTTGCTTTAAAAACGCAGGAATTTGTTTTTCTTTAATCGATTGAAACAAATAATAAGCACCAAAAACCAAGAGCATTAGCGCAAAATAATAAGTTACTTGAACGTGATTACTTAGAATTTCGAATGACATGAAAACAGCGAATAATAGTCCACCTTGCATCAATTTTCCACGATAAACTTGAATAAAACCCGCTAAAGCAGCAGGCAAATATGCAATTGCATGCAATTTAGAATTGTGCCCTGCTTCTATAAGAATAGGAAAGTAGGAAGAAAACGCAAATGCAAAAGCTCCAACCATAGAAAGCCATGGATCAATTTTTAAAGTCAGGAGTAAGATATAAAAACCTAAACAACAGAGAAATAAAAGCAGGTGAGGCCCTGAGTAGAATAGGCTCAGTATAAATCGATCTACAAAATGAAATAAGTTACTATCGTACCTTGTAGCTATCTGATAGGCCGGCATTCCTGCAAACATTGCATCACTCCAGAGTGCTTCTTCTTCATAAACAGCCCTATGATCTTGAATAGATTTAGCCATGCCCTTAAAGGAAGATATATCACCTTGAACTAAGGACAGTCCCTCCAAAACAGGACTAAAATAAATTAGTGGTAAAAGGTAAAAAAGCACAAATGCCACCGCATGCGGGATAGCCTTTTTAAAGTCCAGATTCTTCAGCATAATATTAAATTCTTAGGTTCACAAATTTAGCTATTCAAAACTTTTGATTATTCCTTATTTCATTTCAATAAATCAAGTTGATTATCTATTTCCTCCCAGGTTCTTCTGGCTACATTTCCATCTACTTTGAAAAAATTCTTCGAGATAAATCCACTAAAATTTTCCACCATTTCCAAAGAATGACTCTCTAATCTTGCAATTTGAAATTGGAGTTCTTCAGAATTAAAACATTCCTGAGCAATTCCTTCAGCCGAGTATCCTGCAATATCTTGTTGTAAAGGATCTATCGTAAGTAGTGGATTATTAAAAAATACAGTTTCTGCTCCAACAGTAGAAAACGCCGTTATTGTAGCCTTTGATTTTGCCAAAAGATCATATAAATCGGCATTCTCTTCAACCGAACAATTTGGTAATTCTTGGAATTTATGAAATAAATTTTTTCCAATTTGTTTAGGATGTGGTTTCAAAACAAACTGCTCATTCGGTGAGTTTTTTATTGCCTCAAAAGCAATTTCATCAACTTGCCTCAGTAAACTTTTATTAGGTATGGGTTGAGAAGCATAGAGAATAAATTGTTTGTGGTCCGTATGTCTATCTTTTATTTTTTTAAGAACATCAGTACGCAACTGGCCAACTGTTCTCATTCGTTCTGCAGGCAATTCAAATTTTTCAATGATAGCCGCTTTCCATTTCTCCCCCCACACAAACTGCAACTGAGGATAGGAAGAAAATTTATGATCTTTACTATTGCTTAAATAAGCTGCAGAGTGATCAACTATTGCTCCATGTTGATTCCCAACGCTAAGCAATCCCTTGGTTTCCCCTGCCTGCCAGAACGCTCTTGCAAAAGGATTATTCTCATCACGAGAAATTGCAACTTTATTCGATTTAGAAAAAACAGCTTGGTAGCAATAAAATCGGAATAAATGAAATCGGAAATAATTCCAATTACTTTTTATTTCACTAAAAATAAATGCATCACCTCCTTCTATTTTCCATTGCTCTAGTTGGTTAAGTAACTTACCCGAACAAGAAATAGTTTTTCTTATTGGTGAAATTGCGAGCATACCTTTCAATAGAATTGCTTCACTCCAAACTGCATTCTTTGCCTTAAATTGAGTCTCAAGTGAACTACTTGAAATTTGTTTTGGTAATTGAAAATCTAGAATTATTGCACTTTCATCAGTTTTACTGCTCTCTAAAAAACTCAGAACAGGATTAAAGTATCCTTTTGATTCACCATCAATCGAAAGTAACTGTACCATAGATCGATCATACAAAAACACATATTTCGCTTTTGACAATATCGACAACTTTGTCCAATTGAATAAAGCATTTTTCAAAAACTGAACTCCCAATAAAATCAGATCACCAGCACCGCTTTTTTTACTACTTGAATTTACAGAAGCTCTTTGAAAAGAAATCTCATTCGAATTTAACTCAGAATTGGAGACTGAACTATCTGAAATCACTAAAAGTGATTTTTGATTTTCAGCTGGAACTAACCTGATTTTGGTTTTGAGTAATTCCGAATCTATCATTGAATGGTAAACCCGAAATTTAGAAAAATGCCAAAGGGTATGATTTTCATCGAAAACTAACCTTTCCGATAATGATTTACCTTGATATTTATGATGGGCCTCCTTTAAAACTTTAGAAGATACCTTATCATAAACTGCTTTTTGTTTGTCTTTTGAAAAATCAAGAACTGTGGAAGGGAATTCAGAAAAAGACTTTAAAGAGAAAACGGTTCCTTGAAAATTGAGCAATTTATCACTAGTTGGCTTTTTGGGCGCGTCTAATACAAGAATATTATGATAGTTACTAAACACGACTCTTTTCCAGAATAAAGTTACGTTTTAGAAGCAGTTAATCCACCTCTTCAAAATCTACATATTCACCACCTTTAGGTTCGATATTATCTTTATCCTTTTTAGGTGGAGGCTTCACAAACACATCTCCATTTTTTTGAAACCCAGGATCACCTTGCTGGTTTGCCTGATTTTTCATTTGATCTTCCATTTTACTCTGAACCCTTTTAAAAAAGCGTTTTACCGCCCAAGGGAGAATAACTTTCATAATTATTCTAACCCCAAAATAAATTAGGCCAATAATTAAAAGTGTTCTGATTAATCCCACAAATTCTGCTGTTTCCACTATCGGCTAAGGTAAAGATTACGTTCAGAAAAAATCTTACGGAAATAAGTATCTTTTAAGTCAGGAATAAAGTGAATCGCCTCTCCAGTTGATTTCATTTCAGGCCCTAATTCCTTGCTCACCTCTGGGAATTTATCAAAACTAAACACTGGAATTTTAATTGCATATCCTTCTTTGTGAGGTTTGAAATTAAAATCCTTCACCTTTTTATCACCTAGCATGACCTTAGTTGCATAATTAACATAAGACTCACGATATGCTTTAGCGATAAAAGGAACCGTTCTACTTGCTCTAGGATTCGCTTCAATTACATAAACGATTTCATCCTTAATCGCGAATTGAATATTAATTAGTCCAACCGTATTCAATTCAACAGCAAGTGTATTCGTTATCTCTTCAATTTGAGAAATCACAAAGTCACCCAAATTGTAAGGAGGCAAAATTGCAAATGAATCACCAGAATGAATTCCTGCTGGTTCTATATGCTGCATTATTCCGAGAATGTGGACATCTTTTCCGTCACAAATTGCATCAGCTTCAGCTTCAATTGCACCTTCTAAAAAGTGATCTAACAATATTTGATTATTTGGCAATTCACGCAAAATATCAACTACATGATGCTCTAAATCCTCATCGTTAATAACGATTTTCATTTTTTGACCGCCTAAAACGTAACTTGGCCTAACCAATAGCGGGTAACCAAGATCTGCCGCCAATTCCAAGGCTTGTTCTGCAGACTCTACAATACCAAATTTAGGATAAGGAATATTCTTCTCTGCTAAAAGATTAGAAAACCTTCCTCTATCCTCTGCTAAATCAAGAGCATCGGAAGATGTTCCCATAATTTTAATTCCATATCGAGTGAGCTTCTCAGCCAATTTCAATGCCGTTTGGCCTCCCAGTTGAACGATAACGCCTTCTGGCTTTTCATGCAAAATGATATCGTAAATATGCTCCCAGAATACAGGCTCAAAATAAAGCTTATCAGCAGTATCAAAATCAGTAGAAACTGTCTCTGGATTACAATTAATCATTACAGTTTCGTAACCCGCTTCTTTCGCTGCAATAATGCCGTGAACACAACTGTAATCAAATTCAATTCCTTGCCCAATTCGGTTTGGACCAGAACCTAATACCACAATTTTTTTCTTCTCTGTAACTATCGATTCATTTTCTTGTTCGAAAGTCGAATAGTAAAATGGAGTTTTTGCTGGAAATTCGGCAGCACAGGTATCAACCAATTTATAAACTCTATTAATTCCAGCGTCTGAACGTTTGGTGAAAACTTCACTCTCCAAGCATTTAACTAAATAAGCAATTTGTCTATCAGCATATCCTTTTTGCTTCGCATCGTATAAAAGTTCATTAGGTAACGAACCAATGCTGTATTTCTCAATCTCATTTTCGAGCATAATCAATTCTTCGATTTGCTTCAAAAACCAGAAATCTATTTTAGTTCTATCATGGATGGTTTTAAATGGAATGCCAATTTTAATAGCATCATAAATATGAAATAAACGGTTCCAACTAGGATGCTTTAGTGAATGCAAGATTTCGTCTTGATTGGTAATCCCTTTTCCATCAGCACCTAAACCATTTCGTCCAATTTCAAGAGATTGACAAGCTTTTTGAAGTGCCTCTTGAAAGCTTCTACCAATTCCCATTACCTCACCTACTGACTTCATTTGAAGTCCTAGATCTCTATCTGCTCCTTTAAATTTATCGAAGTTCCAACGCGGAATTTTCACAATTACATAATCCAATGTCGGCTCAAAATAAGCTGACGTTGACTTAGTAATTTGGTTCTCCAATTCATCTAAATGATAACCAATTGCAAGCTTAGCTGCAATCTTAGCAATTGGATAACCCGTTGCTTTAGAAGCCAAAGCTGAAGATCTAGAAACTCTGGGGTTAATCTCAATAGCGATAATGTCTTCGTTTTCATCAGGGCTTACTGAAAATTGAACGTTACATCCTCCAGCAAAATCACCAATGGCACGCATCATTTTAATGGCCATATCTCGCATTTTCTGATATGTTTTATCAGAAAGTGTAAGCGCTGGCGCGACCGTTATACTATCACCTGTATGAATGCCCATTGGATCGAAATTCTCAATAGAACAAATAATAATTACATTATCATTTTTATCACGAAGCAACTCTAATTCAAATTCCTTCCAGCCCAATAAGGCTTTATCAATCATCACCTCATGAATAGGCGATTTGTGCAATCCGATGTCTAACAGGTTTTCATATTTGTCTGAATCCCACACGAAAGATGCTCCTGACCCTCCCAATGTAAAAGAAGGTCTAATGCATAGAGGGAAACCAAAATCTTGTGCTATCTCCTTTCCTTCAAGAAGAGACTTAGCGATTTTTTGAGGTGCCATGGGAATTCCAATCTCTTGCATTAGCACTCTAAATTTCTGTCGGTCTTCGGTAATGTTTATTGCATCGATGTCAACTCCAACGATATTCACATTAGATTCTTCCCAAATCCCCATTTCATCACACTCAATAGCCAAATTCAAAGCCGTCTGACCTCCCATAGTTGGCAACACAGCATCAATATCTGGATGTTCTTTAAGTATGAATTCTATACTTCCTGGATCCAATGAGCGTAAATAGACATTATCGGCAGTTACCGGATCTGTCATAATAGTTGCGGGATTCGAATTGATTAAAGTAACAGTGATACCTTCTTCTCGCAAAGATCGAGAGGCTTGTGAACCAGCATAATCAAATTCGCATGCTTGACCAATAACTATTGGACCGCTTCCGATAATCAAAATATGTTTAATGCTATTATCTCTGGGCATAATATAAATCTTGAAAAATTAATGAAGAATTGAAGTGAGAAAGGCGGGAAAAAAGCATTTGACAGACCGATTTGGGCTTAAAGGAAAATGCATATTTAAGAGTTTCTAAAATGACCTTAATTTTAGGCTGCAAATTTAAAGCAAAGCTTTCGTTTTGCACTTGACAGCTTCCCATTAGTTTTGAACGGTTGTGAATAACTTGAGAATTTTTGAATATAAAACCTTAAAACTGTCCTATTTAGTGAAGGGGACAGGTTCTACAGGACTAATTTGCTTTCATGGATATGGTCGTAAAGCAGACGATTTCATGCCTCTTAACCTACCTTCTGGAGTAAAAATCATCAGTATTAATTTACCCTTTCATTCCGAATCACAATTCGAAGAAAAAAATCCAGAAAAAACGCTTTGGAAAGAAGATTTGATTCATTGTGTTTCTAAAATAATTGAAGACGAGAAAGTTGAATCAATATTTCTTGTTGGATTTAGTCTTGGCGCTAAAGCTGTTCTCACCCTTTTGGAAACTACTAAATTCAGTATTCAAGGAGCTGCATTATTTGCACCCGACGGCTTTAAGAGTAATCCTTGGTATTGGTTTGCGAGTCAAACAAAATTTGGTGAGTTTCTAAATAGATCTAGTATCAGACAGCCGTGGGTATTTAATACATTTATTACAATCAGTAAAATAGGTGGTTTTGCTTCAGTGCGACAGCTAAATTTCGCCAAACAACAAATGGATTCCGCAGAGAAACGCGAATTGGTTTTTAATATATGGAGAGCCCATCGAAAATTAAATGTTAACCTAAATAAAATAAAATCTAGAATTCATAGGGAGGATATTCTTGTACGAATCATTCTTGGACGGTTCGACAAAATAATACCTTCCATTCCTATACACAAATGGGTAGAATCATCGAATGAGTCATTATTAATTGAAGAGAAATGTGGTCATCAAATTCCAATAGGGATAATAGAAAAACACGTTCTAGAGCTTATTCAATAACTGTAGTTGGTTTTGACCAGTCGTGTTTTGGAACGAAAAACAATAGAATTAAACCCACTACAAAGAACGCTGCTAAAGCGAATATCGAATTTCTTAGTGATCCCGTCATAGCCTCAATAAGCCCGTAAGACAGAGTGCCTATGACTATTCCTATTTTTTCTAAAACATCATAAAAACTGAAATACGATGCATGATCTTCAGTTTCGGGAAGCATTTTAGAATAAGTACTTCTTGACAATGCTTGGATACCACCCATTACAAATCCGACAATGCCAGCGGTGACATAAAAATCTACAGGTGTTTCAATGAAATAGGCCCATATGCATACTAAAACCCACATAAAAACGGCGACTTTTAATACTCTTATATTTCCAAATTTCTTAGACATTCTACTGAACAAGCCTGCACCAATTATCGCTATAAATTGAATGAGTAGTACTGAGATAATTAATCCTGTTTTACCAGCGTCATCGCTTCCCCAATCTACCTCTTTCGCGGCAAACAAAACAGCCATTAAAAGAACCGTCTGAACTCCCATACTGTACACAAAAAATGCACCTAAATAACTCTTAATCAACCTAATGTGTTTAAGCTCATTCCACACTTTTTTCAGCTCTTGAATACCTTTCCATAAATTAGGTTTATCGTGTTTATATTCATTAGTATAGGTTGGTAATTTCAGTAATGAATATTGCGCAAACCCAATCCACCAAACCATAACCATAATGAAAGAATATCGAGCATTCATTCCCACAACCATGATTAAAATTAGAATAATAATCAAGAGAAGGGCACTACCAACATAACCTAGAGAAAAGCCTCTTGCACTTAATTTATCGTGATCTTGTGGTTCTGCGATTTCAGGCAGATAAGCATTATAGAACACTAAACTTCCCCAGAAACCAATACTTGCTGTAAAAACTGGAATCATGCTTAATTCCAAATATTCCATATCAAAAAAGTACAATGCCCCACAGGATATTGCTCCTAAATAACAGAAAATTTTCAAAAAGAATTTTTTGTTACCCCAAAAATCGGCTAGTCCAGATAGTAATGGAGATAAAAAGGACACCACCAAAAATGATGCTGAGATAACATAGGAGTAAAGTTCAGTATTAGAAAATAAATAGCCGAAAAACTCAACTTTATCTGTAATTACAACTCCAGCTTCAGTCTTTTGAGTGGTAATAGCCTCATAAAAAGTTGGAAATATTGCTGTTGTAACAACTAACGGATAAACTGAATTTGCCCAATCGTAAAACGCCCAAGCCCATTGTAATTTTTTATCGTTTTTTTCTCTCAAAACCTTTAATAATTATTTGAACGCTTCGATTTAGTTGTTTTCCCTTATCGGTTGAATTATCTGCGAATGGCCTCAGTTCTCCTTTATTCTCAATCTGTAAATTATTCGAGTTTAAAACATTGCCCAAGATAGTTAAAATGTAATCGGAACGTTTTACCGATAAAGAATAATTATAATCAGTGCTTGCATTAGAATCTGCACTCGCAGTAATATTTAATTCAAAAACAGCTATACTTCTTAATTTGATTTTCCATTTCACCAATCTTTCAAATTCATTTTTATTCAATTCAAACTTATCGTTATCAAAGTAAAAAGTATTTATCCGTTCAATTGTATCTAAGCTGGGCTGTTCAGCAACATAATTTTTTTGTCGCAGTACATTTTCACAAGTCTGTTCTGAATCAATCTGAATAATAGAGACGTCATCTACCAAATAATAAGAATTCCAGCCTAAACCTCTATTACTACTAAACTCATTAATACTTTTAACGTGTCTATCAGGTTCTACAAAGTTTCCAATAGTTATAAAACGTTCATTTCCAGAAGCAACAAATTCAGCATTCACTTGTAACCAACCTAATTCTGGAACAATAGGTTCCGAATATTTAGATAAAATTTGGGGTAATTTAAAAATTGGGGCCCACATATCAATGTATTGCTTTTTTTCTGAAATTAACATCCCAATTTGGTCAATGTACATGTAGGAATCTGCAGCTCGAATATGAAAAGTGCCACAATACTTAACACCTTCCTTTAGCGTATCATTTAACTCTACACCTATATATTCTACGGCATCAGTGTATCCTCCAAAAAGAATTAACCCTGCAAATCCGCGGCCCGAATTTGGATCCCCGTTAGTGAACTTACAATCTGTCCTAAAGTATTCTGGAGTTCCAGTATTCCCAGCATACCATTTTTTAGTTTTATTTAGTTGACGCAGGCCTGTTGGACAATCATAAAAAAGCTCAAAACCGGGATTTGGAACCAGGTTTTGAGCTAAAATATCTATTGGCAAAAGCCAAATTATACAGATAATTATTTTGTGCAATTACTTTACAATAAATTCCACTCTTCGATTTTCTGCATTGGCTTGAGCGTTCATCCCATCAACTTTAGGATTATTGTAAGCATCACCTCGATGATTAATTCTGTTTGCATCAATTGCTTTTTCAGTAACCAAATAAGTATAAACTGCTTTTGCTCTCTCGGCACCGACTTCCTCTAACTCTATTTGAGCAACATGACCTACTAACTCAATATTCATATTCGGATTATTAGTTAAAATTCGTGCTACATCATCAGCAGTAGCTTTATCCTGAGATCCAAGTATTGCAAGATTCTTTTTGAAGTGAATAACCATATGGACTATTTTTTCTTCAGGAGTTCCTTCAATATCAGTACTTACATTTTTCGTATAAACTACATCCAATTCAGGACCAGTTTCAGGAGTAACTTGACAATCACAAGGAATCTCTAAATGACCTAACGCAATAACTGAAACTGCATCCACAAAATAATACCCATCTCTTGTTTGTGGAATTTTAAACTCACGTGGTCTTCTCATTTTTTTAGATTTCACTCCGGCTTGAGGAGCGAAATTTCCTATGGTCACATAGCGCTCAGTTCCATCAGCAGTAAAAGGTTGACAAACCTGAACCCAGTCAAACATCTCCTCAACAATTAAGTTACCGCTATGAGTTAACTGTGGAGATATATCGTAAGCTTCAATATCCTTAGCCTTAATGGCTTTTGACCCCAAAAACATCCCGATATTATCAACTGCATATTTTGAGATGTCACTTAACTGAACATGCATTTTCAAGCAGTATCTTTTTCCTTCTACTAATTTCTTAGGAAGTTTGGTTTGCAGGTATGTACGAGGACTAGCCTCTCTTTCTGAGTAAGCCATAAAACCAGCATAATGCTCACCTTCTTTAGTTTCACATCTACCTCTAACATTTAAAGGGACAGAAACTGTTTGTTTCTTAGCGCCAACTTCATATAAATCAGCCTCTGGTGTTCCTTCAGGGGAATACCATCCTAACGCCAACGTAAGTTGACCAGGAGCTTTAATCTTCTTGTCGACATTATCAAAATTTGGATTTGGAATTTTATTTACCTGCGCTGTTGCAGAAACTCCTAGGATTAACGCTACTGCTACTGCTACAATTGAATTTTTCATAGTTCTAAAATTTATATTCTTTAATAGTATTAATAAATAGCTTCACTTTTTCTGGCTTAGTATCGGGATAAACTCCGTGTCCTAAATTGGCAATATGTTTTTGACCACCAAACTTATTCAACATCAATATCGTTTCCTTAACCAAATCCTTATCTGAAGCATATAATAAACAAGGATCTAAATTTCCTTGCAATGTTTTTTCAGTCCCAATCAATCTTCTTGCCATTTCTGGAGAGGTATGCCAATCAAGCCCAATAGTGTTGCAATTTAACTTTCCTATTTCTTCCAATGCAAACCAAGCCCCTTTTGCAAATACTGTAATGGGAACTTCATTAATCGCATCACATATTATGCGAAGGTACTTTAATCCAAATTCTAGATATTGTTCTTTCGGTAAAATCCCCGCCCAGCTGTCAAATAGTTGAACAATATCCACCCCAGCTTCGATTTGAGATTTTAAATAAGCAATTGTACTGTCTGTTATTTTTCCCAACAAGTCATGAGCTGCAGCTGGTTCTTGATACAAGAACTTTCGTGCTTCCGAGAAGGTTTTTGATCCTTTTCCTTCAATCATATAAGAAAAAATAGTCCAAGGTGCACCAGCAAAACCAATCAACGGAACTCTTCCATTCAATTCTTTTTTGGTTATGCTAATGGCATCAGTAACATACTTCAAATCTGAATATGGATCTGCAGTTTTCAGTTTCTTAATATCGGAAACACTCTTAATGGTATCGTCGAATATCGGGCCAACTCCCTTTTCCATTCTGTAAGGCAAACCCATTGCATCGGGTATTACCAAAATATCAGAAAAAATTATTGCTGCATCAACACCAAGTAAATCGACAGGTTGAATAGTAACCTCAGCAGCCAATTCTGGCGTTTCTACTAATTCTTTGAATCCTGAAAGGGACGCACGAACCTTGCGATATTCAGGTAAGATTCTACCCGCTTGACGCATCAGCCAAACTGGCGTGCGGTCAACGTTTTCGCCATTTGCCGCGCGTAATATTAAATCATTCTTGTAATTCACTGTGCAATAGTAATACACCAAATTCAAGAAACCTAAGAAAGAATCTGTAAGTGTTGAGGAAGGCCCAACTTTATGTTGGATACTATATAAAAACTACGCTTGAGGCGCAGTCTTTACAGGCTGCTGACTGTATGCAGGGCATCTTTCATGGCTTTTACATGAAGAAAAAACCAAACTTAAAATCATTAATGAACCTGCAAGAATTGCTATCTTTTTCATATCATTACATCTATAAACGCAAATGTAGCTATATTGAAAACTACTTTATCAATATTCAAAAATAAAAATACTAACATTCTAGTATTAATGAAATTAACAATATCTCAGTCCACCTTTTTATCTCTACTATTCTTCTGCATTCTTTTCAGTTGCAAGAAAATGGAGGAAGAAAAAAAAGCCATTCCCCAAGTACATTGGATGTCTCCATTAAAAGCCAAGGAATGCAGCAAAGGAGAGAATATTGAAGTTGAAGCTTTATTCAAATTTACTAGCAATATTCAGTCAATTACTGTCAGTCTAACTTCTCCCGAGTCCAATCTAAACCTTGAATTACACACTGTTCAGGTTAATAATCGTGCCACTACAATACAGTTTGTATTTGTAATTGACTCTAATATTTCAGAAAAGCAACTACAATTAAACGCCAAAATTATTAGTGATGCTGGCACAAATAACTTTAAAAGAACTTTAAACATTTCTCAAAATTCAATAGCGAATTCAATCGAGTTAGTGAAAATTCTGAAAAATGAATACGGTAAATTCATTATTCAAAAATTAACTACAAATTTATCTCCAGCTGGCAGTCCAAGGACATTTGATTATGAATTTCAATCTTGTGTTTCAATAAATCAAAACCTTTATATCTCAACTAAGCAAACAGGTGGTCTGATAAGGGTGAACCCCAACCTTGAACCTGCTATTTTATTACAAAATAGATTTCGTGCAGATCCATTTATACGTTCTATGGCTGTTTATGAATCTGGCACTTATGTCACGATATCGAGTCCCAGTAATCAACTAATTGGGTATAATAATCTCGATAGGGAAATCGTACGTACTGATCTTCAAATGGACATCTCAGAAGAAATCCTTCCTATAGGCAACATTATTTATAGTATTGAAAGACCTACCAATGGAGGCTCGTTCATCATAGCCAATTACAATCAAAGAACCGGTGGGTATATCTCAAGTCAAAATGTCACTCGATTAACAGCGGAGGCTCATTTATTTGATTTTGGAAACAAAAAACAGGTATACTTCCTTCACAACGTTGCTGGTAATGTCCAAATTGAACGTTTCTCTCAAAATGAGAATAACATATCAATTATTGACAAAATGGAAGGAGTCTGCTTAAACCAAAAACCACTTAAAGTTTCAGATTCTGAGGTAGTTATTGCAATGAGAAATCAATTGTATTTATTTACCAAAGACCACATTAAAAACGAGATCTTCACCTCAAACGAGGTAATTAGTGCTGTTAGATTGAACACTGCAAAAAACAGATTAGCCTTATTAACTAATGCATCAATAACTATACTGAACTATCCATCGTTTCGGGAAGTTTCCAAAACAAATAATATTACGAATGTGGTTGATATTCAATTCATAGACTAACTAGTCCTGAACAAACCCCATGTTACTAAATTTCTCAATTCGTGAACTAACACGTTCATCAGCATCTAATTTCGAAAGTTCCGCAATATTTTTCTTGATTGCCTTTCTGACAAAAGAAAATGCTTTTTCTTTATCAGAATGAGCGCCTCCACTTGGTTCTGGAATAATGCCATCAATTAATCCATTACCCAACATATTCTCAGCTGTAAGCTTTAATGAATCTGCTGCAGTTTCTTTATGATCCCAGTTTCGCCACAATATTGCCGAGCAGTTCTCGGGGGAAATAACAGAGTACCATGCATTTTCAAGCATCAGAACTTTATCTCCTACTCCTATTCCTAGCGCACCACCAGAGGCTCCTTCGCCGATAATTATACAAATTACAGGGACCGTTAACTGAGCCATTTCAATCAAATTTCTCGCAATTGCTTCTCCTTGACCTCTTTCCTCAGCCTCTAAACCTGGATATGCTCCTGGTGTGTCAATTAATGTGACAATCGGTTTATTAAATTTCTCAGCCAATTTCATTAAGCGCAATGCTTTTCTGTACCCTTCTGGATTTGGCATTCCAAAATTTCGGTATTGACGCATTTTGGTGTTTTTACCTTTTTGCTGTCCAATAAACATAACTGACTGGCCTTCAAACATTCCAAAACCACCTACCATGGCCTTATCATCTTTCACATTCCTATCACCGTGTAATTCGATAAAAGTATCATCAGTCAAAGATTCGATATAAGCGAGTGTGTATGGCCTTTCAGGATGTCTAGAGGTTTGTACACGCTGCCAAGGAGTTAAATCCTTGTAAATTTCTTTTCGCGTTTTTTCAAGCTTAGCCTCCAGATCAGCAATAGTATCTTTTACATCAACTTTTCCTTTTGCCTCAGTTTGTTGCGCTTTTTCAAGCTGTTCAAATAAATCGGCTATTGGTTCTTCAAAATCAAGAAATACAGGCATAATTCATTATTTATGCGGCAAAATTAGCATAATACCAGTAAGAGCAAAGATTCTAATTATGTTTGTCAGCCATGATTAGTTTCCCAAATTGTAAAATTAATATTGGCCTTAATATTTTTAAGAAAAGAGATGATGGGTTTCATGAAATTCAAAGTATCTTTTATCCTGTGCCTATAAGGGACGCGCTAGAAATAAGTAATTCAAAAGAAACCACCATTTCAATTTATGGTGCTGAAATACCGGGAGACCCAACCTCTAATTTGATCTATAAAGCATGGGAGCTTATGGCTGAAGAACATCACATTGGTCCAATTACAATATCGCTCCTAAAAAAAATTCCTTCTGGTGGTGGCTTAGGTGGAGGTTCAGCTGATGGATCTTTTATGCTTAACCTATTAAATGGTTTCTTTCATCTTGGGTTATCAATGGAAAAATTAGAAGGTTATGCGGCTAAATTGGGAAGTGATTGCCCCTTCTTCATAAATAATAAGCCTGCAATAGTAACAGGGAGAGGTGAATACTTGCGCACCCTAAATTTAGATTTATCTGGATATCATTTACTCCTTGTAAATCCAAAAATTCATATTTCAACAAAAGACGCATTTCAAAGTATAACACCAAGAAGCAAGTTCGAGTTAGACATAAACGCAATTGAAAATCTAAACTTCAATTACTGGAAGAATTACTTAACCAATGACTTTGAGGAGCCCATGCTTCGCAAATACCCACAAATTGAATTTATAGAACGTCAAATAAAAGATTTGGGCGCGTTATATACCTCTCTTTCAGGAACAGGAAGTACCTATTATGGAATTTTCAGGGACGCGCCAAATACAGAAAATCTATTTCCCAATTGCGATGTTTGGAAGGTGAAACTTTGAGTTACTTGGGTGCGCTTCTGTAAATATAAATTGACATTATTCCGTAAAGAATATTAGGAATCCAACAAGCGTAAAAAGGAGAAAGTCCGGCATTAGTCGCATAGACAGAGGCTACCTTTATTGCAAAAATATAAGTTACAGCAATTAATAACCCTAAGGCTAAATGAGCGCCTATTCCCCCCCTAACCTTTCTACTGCTCATACAAACACCAATAAACACCATTATAAATGTAGCAAATGGCACTGAAGTCCGCTGATGCTTTTCAATCAAATGGTAAGTAATGTTTTCTGAGCCACTCAAGGTTTCTCTTTCAATATATTCATCTAACTCTGGCGTACTCATCATTTGGGTAGTATACTCTAGTCTTTCCTCAAATTCAGATGGGTGTAAATCTAGAATAGTATCCAAGGACTTTCCTCTTTCCATTCGCTCTTTATCTCCATTTATATATCGTTTTATATAATTATGAGCTACCCATACCTCTTTAGTACTATCCCATTGAGCATAATCTGAACTGATTTTAAAAATCATTTCACGCCCCTTATAATGTTCTAGAGTGAATTTATAACCTATATCGCTTTGAACATTATACTTTTCAAAATAGACGAAGTCATTATCCCCAATTTGCTTATGAATGTTGTTATCGTAGTTTCTAAAGGTCATTTTGAAGTAATCTTCTTCAAACTTTATCCTGACTTTATTAGCATTTGGAATTAAATAATGATTGAGCATCAATGACATAGAAGCCAAAATAATAGAACATATCAGATACGGAAAGAGTAATCTTTTAAAGGAAACTCCACTGCTTAAGATCGCCACTATTTCCGTTTGGCTAGCCATTTTAGAGGTAAAGAAAATTACGGTGATAAATATGAGAAGGGGACTAAACATATTACCATAAAACAAAACAAAATTGAAGTAATAATCGAAAATTAAGCCTAGAAAAGGCGCCCCTCGTTCAGTGAAATCATCCATTTTCTCACTGTAGTCAAAAATGCATGCAATCAGCATAATGATGCCTAGAATGAAGAAGAACGTGCTTAGAAACTTCTTGATTATATAAAGATCAATAATCTTCACGTCTTTATAGTTTTCTAGAGATTTTAGGTAACATCATGTTTTTCCAGTCGGTAAATGTTCCGGCTTCAATTTGACTTCTTGCTTCTCCTACTAACCATAAATAGAAACCTAAATTATGAATTGATGAAATTTGCGCTCCCAACATTTCTCTTGATGTGACTAAATGTCGCAGATAAGCTTTCGAATAAACCGTATCGACATAAGTATTCCCAGCAACATCTATAGGAGAAAAATCACGCTCCCACTTTTTGTTTTTGATATTTATGATTCCTTCAGCAGTAAATAACTGTCCATTCCGAGCATTACGTGTCGGCAAAACACAATCAAACATATCCACACCTAATGCGATACACTCCAATAAATTAGCTGGCGTTCCAACTCCCATTAAATACCTTGGCTTTTCTTTTGGAAGAATATCACAAACCAGTTCTGTCATTGCATACAATTCCTCATGTGGCTCTCCTACTGACAGACCACCTATTGCATTGCCAAAAGCATTTTTACTGGCAATATACTCTGCTGACTGTTTTCTTAAATCATTATAAACGCTTCCCTGTACAATGGGAAATAAAGCTTGATTATGTCCATATTTTGGTTCAGTTGAATTCATTTGATTTATACATCTATCTAGCCAACGATGCGTCATATGCATTGAGTTTTTTGCATAATCATAATCACAGGGATAAGGAGTACATTCATCAAATGCCATAATAATATCAGCACCAATTGAGCGCTGAATATCGACTGCTCGTTCCGGAGAAAAGACGTGTTTTGATCCATCAATGTGCGATGCAAATTTCACACCTTCTTCTGTAATCTTCCGAGTGCCTGACAATGAATAAACTTGGTAACCACCACTATCCGTTAAGATTGGTCTGTCCCAGCCTATAAACTTATGCAAACCTCCAGCTTCCTCTAGAATTTCAGTTCCTGGTCGAAGAAACAAATGATAGGTATTTCCTAAAATTATCTGAGCCGAAATTTCGTCAGTTAATTCTCTGTGATGCACTGCTTTTACAGAACCAGCGGTTCCGACAGGCATGAAAATTGGCGTTTTTATCGTTCCGTGATCGGTTTCTAAGACACCTGTACGGGCCTTTGATTGAGTATCGGTAGCACTTAACTTGAATTCCATATAGCTATAAAGTGCACAAAGATAGACGAGACAAGCTTGTTTAAAAGTTAATCCAGTTTTTCTATGTTAAGCATTCATTTTGGAAACCTTTGTGGAATGGAGCAAATCATCGCCTCGCCACTTTTTTTGCCACTTATTGGGATTTTCGTTTTGAAAATTTCTATGCTACTATTGGTTAACCTCAAAATGAGCTTAATGCAAAAGCTACAACCAAAATTCAACAAACCAATTTCAATTGTTATTTGTGCAAGAAATGAATCCGCTAACTTAATGGAGTTCCTTCCACTCATAATGATTCAAGATTACCCTGACTTTGAGGTTGTTATTGTAAATGATCGCTCATTGGATGACACTGCTGATATTTTAAGAGCATTTGAAAAAAAGCATTCTAATCTAAAAGTAACGGTAATCCAAGAAAACGATAAATTCAATTTCAATAAAAAATTCGCGCTTACCATTGGAATAAAAGCTACTTCATATGACCATATTCTTTTTACCGATGCAGATTGCAAACCGATTTCAAATCAATGGCTAACGAATATGGTCGCACCCTTTCAAGAAGACAAGTCGATTGTGGTTGGTTATGGAGGCTACTTATCAGGAACAGGGATTGTAAATAAAATGATACGAGCCGAAACTCATCTGATTGCCCAACACTATTTTGGTCTAGGTAAACTAGGCTTACCTTACATGGCGGTCGGTAGAAATATGGCCTACAATAAAAATTTATTCTTTGAAGGTAAAGGTTTTTCAAATCACCAGCATATAAATAGTGGTGATGATGATTTGTTTATGAATGAAAATGCAAATCAAACAAATACGGCATTCGTATTTGATAGTAATTCTTACACTCAATCTATTCCTAAAAAAACTTGGGCAGAATATTTAGAACAAAAGAGAAGACATCTGACTACTGGAGGCCGCTACAAAATCACAACTCAATTATTATTGTCTTTGATTACACTAGTCAATTTGACTTTTTATCTATTTGCTGGATTTTGTTTATTTATTAGTCCCGTCAATCTCGCTGCCCTGATAGCATTAATATTAGTATTCGTTACAAGTATGGCTATATCATACAAAGGATTAAAAACCTCAAATTCGTTAGACCTTCTTCCTTGGATTTTTATCTGCGATATCTTTATAATATTGTTTTATCCTTTTGCATTGTGCTATAATTATTTGCAAAGTGGCAGTTTATGGAAAAACTACTAAACAATAACCTTTCAGATAAGGCAAAATATGATTACACCTTGGTTTGCAGAGCCTTGGATAGTAATGATGAAAAAGCCTATGCTGAAATAATGGCCCGATACCGAGAACCCATTTATTACATGCTGCTCAAAATGATAAGAAGCGAAGTTGATGCTGAAGACCTCACAATTGAAGCATTTGGAAAAGCATTTAAAAAGCTCGAGCAATATGAACCAACTTACGCATTTAGCACTTGGCTTTATAAAATTGCAACTAACAACTGTATTGATTTTATTCGAAAGAAAAAAATGAAAACTCTTTCTCTTGACGCCAATCAAGAAGGTGAAGAAAACAGCAGGAATTACGAACCTATTTCATACACGTTGACTCCAGAGGAAGAAATTATACAGAATCAGAAAATAATATTAATGCATAAAGTGGTTGATCAACTAAAACCGCGTTATAAGGCTCTAATTGAACTTCGTTATTTCAAAGAGTATTCGTATCAAGAAATTGCCACAGAAATGAAGCTGCCCCTTGGCACCGTAAAGGCTCAGCTATTTAGAGCAAAGGAATTGCTTCATGAAATATTAAAAGACCGCAGAAACAGTATTTAAACTATGTCAATTCAAATTCTAGAAAAGTATTTCTCTAACCTGACGGATTTACAAAAAGACCAACTTGGTCAACTACAGGGATTATATTCCGAGTGGAATGAAAAAATCAATGTCATTTCCAGAAGGGATATTGATGAATTAATGGAGCGTCATATCCTCCATAGCCTTAGTATTTCTCTTTTCTATGATTTGGACAAGGGACTGGATGTTCTAGATATAGGAACGGGAGGTGGTTTTCCCGGAATCCCACTTGCTATTATAAATCCTACTTCAAATTTTGTTTTGATTGATAGTATTGGTAAAAAAATTAAAGTTGTCAATGGGGTATGTAACTCTTTAGGTCTTAAAAATTGTGTTGGATTGCATGAGAATGCAAAGCATCACAAATCAATATATGACATTGCCTTAAGCAGAGCGGTTACAGCATTTGATCCGTTTCTAGAGTATACAACACCGTTATTAAAAAATAATGGCAAAATCCTTTGTTTGAAAGGAGGTGACTTAAGTCAAGAACTTAAAAACGTACAAAAAAGCATCAAGCTGTTTTCTATTTCCGATAAAATTGAAGGTGAATTTTTTGAGACTAAAAAATTGGTTCAGTATTCAAAATAAATTGTGCTAAAAACACCATGAATTGCTCACTGTATGATCCTTTTAGCGAAAAAAAAAATATTTGGATAAACTTTGATAGTTAATCTAAAATAGTTCTACTTTTGCGGCTCGTTTTGCGATACAAATAATACATTATAATGAAAAGAACGTTTCAACCGTCGAATAAGAAAAGAATAAACAAACACGGCTTTAGAGAAAGAATGGCTTCTAAGGGTGGACGTAAAGTATTAGCCAGTCGTAGAGCTAAAGGACGTACGAGACTTACTGTTTCTGACGAGATACCTAAGAAATAAATTTGGGGTTTCCCACTTATTATATTAGAAAGGGCGGTTTATCCGCCCTTTTTTTATGTCTTAGAACTTAACTTTACGTTTTAATTTATCGATATGACTTATGATTTTTGTGTAGTTGGTGGAGGTATTGTTGGATTGGCTACTGCCTACAAGCTTCAGTGTAAATTCCCCAATCAAAATATTCTAGTACTGGAAAAAGAGAATCGATTTGCTCCACACCAAAGTGGTAATAACTCTGGAGTAATTCATTCAGGAATCTATTATAAACCGGGTTCTTACAAAGCAAAAAACTGTGTTGACGGTAGACGTGAATTAGTCTCTTTTGCTAAAGAGCATAACATTGCTTATGACATCTGCGGTAAAATCATAGTTGCCACAGATGAAAGTGAATATCCATTTTTGGATCAGATTCATCAAAATGGCATTCAAAATGGAGTTGAAGATATCGAAGAGATTGGTCCTGATAGAATTAAGGAAATTGAACCTCATTGTGAAGGAATAAGAGGACTGCGTGTCGGATGTACTGGAATTATCGATTATGTGGGAACTACTGATAAATTAGCGGAATTACTTGTGGGCTTAAATCCTAATTCCAAAGCATTAACTAGCCATGAGGTACTTTCAATAAGTAAAAAAGAAGGAATAAGCATCGTAGGTACAAACAATGGTGATTTTAGAGCAAAGCGCATGATTTTTTGCGCAGGACTGCAAGCTGACCGAATGGCCAAAAAAGATGGTATAAATATCAAAGAAAAAGTTGTTGGTTTCCGAGGCGATTATTACGAATTAACAGCAAAAGGAAAACACAAGGTTAAACACCTAATTTACCCTGTTCCAAACCCAGATTTCCCATTTCTAGGAGTACACTTTACAAGAATGACTGATGGTGAAATAGAGTGTGGACCAAATGCCGTTTTTACATTTAAAAGAGAAGGTTACGGAAAAACGGATTTCAATTTAAAAGATACTATCGATGCCTTAACCTATGGTGGCACATGGAAGCTATTCTTCAAAAACATCTCTTTCGGAATTAATGAATATCGCCGAGCGTTCAGCAAAAAGCTATTCTTAAAAACACTTCAGCGCTTAATTCCATCTCTTACAATGGAGGATATTAAACCAGGAAGAGCTGGAGTAAGAGCAATGCTGTTGTCAACAAATGGTGATACTAAAGATGATTTTAGAATTGAATATAAAGACAACAGTATTCATGTTTTAAATGCTCCAAGTCCTGCTGCAACAGCTTGCTTAGCAATCGGGAACGAAGTAGTTAATATGGCTATAAAGCACTTTAAACTATAGTTCGACTAGACACCCACGATTTAATGTTTAATTGGTGGATTTTTGATGAGATAATGAGCCCTACTGTTTGGATTAATCATTGTTGAATCTCTAGGTCCGTACTTTAGCAAATGATGCATAAGCTTCATTTGACATTCAGTCATTCCTTTTCCCCCATCATTAGATTCCATAAAATTATTACAGCCTACTAATGGACATGGTTCATGACCCTCACAACTCGTGCAAGGACCGAGCCGATGCTCATAATGACCCAATCCTAAACCATGGCCAACTTCATGGGCTATATGAGCTCCTATGCCCCAAATATCAAATTCTTTAGTATAAACCTGATACATGCCTTCAAAATACAAGACGTTATTCTGAAACCCAAAACCATCTTTACAGCTCCTTGTCATACAAATATTTCGACCGCCATAAGCTCGAGGTTTAATACCTGAAAGCAATATATGAACACAGTGTTTTTTTTCGAAGTCGGTAAGTGATTCATTTTCTAAAACAAATTCTCGATAAAGGTCTTTATGGTCGTACTTCCCATAAACCTGTGCCTTGGCTCCATTGTTAGAATTCCAGAACTTGATATCAATAATCCGAAACCGAATTTTAGAATCCTTTATATGCTTTCCAATTAACGGAATAGGCTTTTCAACATTACTTAGAAATTGATTAGCTCCACGAATTTCACCTCGAAGCCAATCTATATCAGGAGCTGTGTCTTGAAAATTCCCATTCCCAAGCGAATCATTAAACACATGAAAAATAAAGTTCAGTGATTTTATTTCCTCTTTTTCTAATTCAATCTCTAAGAAAGAGTTCGGAATGTTTTGAGTAGGCTCAAATGATTGCTGGATAAGTGAACAACCTAGAATAATAGATACGAGCAGAATCAGAAATACAAATAGCTTAAAATTCATCGGTTAAAAATAACCAGATTGTGCAACAATAGAAGTGTTATTCTACTAACCTATACTTGGACTTAATCTCCTCCCAATTCCAAATAAAATGTTCTACAATATCATCTAGTCTTTTCAGGAAAAGTGGGTTTGGTGAGTTCATATTTCGAAAATAAGAATCTTGATACTGATTCAATTCGTATTTAAAAAACACCGCCTTACTCATTGCATAATGAATATTCTTAGAAGGCATATTTATACAATTCATATAGCTCTGATAAGATACTACCAACTGTTTCAACTTTTCCTTATCAATATTTAAGGCTGTTGAAAGCTTATTAAATACACTTTCCACCAATCTAACATCTTGGTAATTATTGAAAAGCTTTGGCACGTATAATAAGTTGCCCGCAATTATTATAAGAAGAAATTTATCGGCAGAATTAGCAGAAATAGTTGGAGCTAATTCAAGTTCTGGGTCTTCATTAATTAACAGTGCAACTTCTGGAAAGCCAATATCTACTAATTGCAAAATTCCAGCAGTGAAGTTTTCTGCTAGTTTTTCTTCAGAAATTTTTCTCTTAGTTAAAAATGATATCACTATACTCCGTTTGTATGATTTTAACAAAGCTAAATCTTCTCGCAGGGAGCTTTTTTGAATCCCGATTTTCAGTTTTCAACAAAGTTATTAACGATGTTTCGGTATTGTTAATAACCCAAATATCATATAAAACACTAAAAATCAGCATACTGTATTTTAACTTCCACTTAACAGACAGGGGTCTTCATCAATTTAATAAGATGCAACCTTATTGAATTAACCGAACCAAACGGTCGTTTTCCAAGACAGGAATCACGTTCGTATAATCCCTTTGAAGACAAAACTCAATGTCTTTTTCAAGGTCTAACCTACCCAATCTCCTTCGGTGAGAAGAGGTTTTTAAAAAGTTATTTAGATCGCCTTTTGATGATTCAAACAATAAATTAGCAGCTGTGGCTGAATCTGATAAATCAAATGAATTCTTATCGACTAACAGATTATTAACCACTGCACCAGCGAATAAAGAATCTTCCATATTGTAGCGTCCTTTCCAACCTGCACAAAGTAGCAAAACATCTCTATTCTCTTTAACCAAATAGCTACAAATGGCTGAGATATTTAAAAAGGAACCTATAATTACTTGATGTGCATCTTTAGAAACTTCAATAGCTCTAGTTCCATTTGTGGTAGTTATGACTGTAGTTTCACCCTTCAACTTTTCATTCATATAATGAAAAGGCGAATTACCCAATTGAAATCCTTCTACTACCTCACCCTTACGCTCTGCCGCAACAATAAAACCTTGCTTCTTATAATCTAACGCTTGCTCAATATGCTCAACTGGAATCATTGATTTAATTCCACATTCGAATGCTGTGCACATTGCAGATGTTGCTCTAAACACATCAATAACAACAACGATGGCATCATCATTTCTATAAAACTGATACAGGTCAGGCGAGTATGCTACTTCTAATGTTGGCATTTCTTAACCTTTATAAAATGGAAGTTTAACTACTGAAGCTTTCAATGACTTATTTCTAATTGAAATAAAAATATCATTACCGACTTTATTAGTTGGTACATTGATATATCCAAGTCCTACGGCTTTCTTTAATGATGGAGACATGGTTCCTGAAGTTACCACCCCAATCTCATTCCCCTCTGAATCAACTATTGGATAACCATGTCTAGGAATACCCTTATCCACCATCTCAAAAGCAGCTAATCTTCTGGTAATGCCCGTTTCTTTTTGATTTACTAAATATTCTCTATCTATAAAATCGCCTTTGTTCAGTTTTGTAATCCAACCTAATCCAGCTTCTAGTGGAGAAGTCGTATCGTCAATATCGTTTCCATACAGACAAAAGCCCATTTCTAGTCGTAAAGTATCTCTAGCAGCTAATCCTATCGGCAAAATATCATTTGAAGCACCAGCCTTAAAAACGCCATCCCAAATTGCATTTGCATTCTCATTTGGAAAATAAATCTCGAACCCACCAGCTCCTGTGTAGCCCGTGGCGGAAATAATCACATTATCAATTCCAGCAAATGTCCCAATCTTAAACGTGTAATACTCCATCTCAGCAAGATTAACATCAGTAAGACCTTGCAACGATTCAGTTGCCTTAGGCCCTTGTACTGCCAAAAGTGAAATTGAATCACTTTTATTTTCCATTGTTGCTTTGAAGGTGTTATGAGAAGAAATCCAATCCCAATCCTTATCAATGTTTGATGCATTTACCACTAATAAAAACTCTTCACTAGAAATTCTATAAACTAATAAATCATCCACTATTCCACCCTTACCGTTTGGAAGACATGAATATTGAATTTTACCATCAAATAATTGAGAAACATCATTGCTCGTGACTTTCTGAACGAGTTGCTCTGCCTCCACTCCTTTTATGTAGAACTCACCCATGTGAGAAACATCAAATACTCCAACAGCCGAGCGAACATGAGCATGTTCTTGGTTAACTCCAGTATATTGAACTGGCATATTGTAGCCAGCAAAAGGGACCATTTTGGCGCCTAACTCTATGTGCTTATCAGTAAGTGCAGTGTTTTTCATGTAATTTTTTTAACAAAAATGAAGTGAGCAAAGTTAATCATCTGGCTGTATCGTAGATTCTTCAATTCTTATAATTTTGGCTTCTAATACTCAATCATGGTAATATTTAACACTGAAAACACCCCTAGATGGATCATCTTCACGATCGATCTGTTGATTAGTATTTTTTCGCTATTACTTGCCTACCTACTTCGTTTCAATTTTAATATCCCCTTAGACTATATAGAAACGTTTGTTTACATTTTTCCAATTGTGCTTTCTTTAAGAATTGCTAGCTTCTTCATATTCAAAACATACTCAGGAATTATTCGCTACACTTCAACCATTGATATGCAGCGCATTTTTGTTATTGTTGCGGGTGTAAGCATACTAATAGCTACCATCAATGGCATTTCCTTCTACTTTGTAAATCAATCGTTTCTAATTCCATTTTCTGTTGTAATAATAGAATACCTGTGCACCATGTTTTTAATGATTGCTTTTAGAATTACCGTAAAGCTGATTTATTTTGAATTCAAAAACGCCTCAAAGGACACGAAACGAATCGTAATATATGGAGCTGGTGCAGAAGGAATTGTAACCAAAAGAACCCTAGAACGTGATGAAGATCACAAATACAAAGTAGTTGCGTTTATTGCAGATAAAAGAGCAAAAATTGGGAAAAAAATTGAAGGTGTCACTATCTATCCTATCGAAAGACTTGAGTACTTAATAGAAAACGAAGAAATTGACGAAATAATTATTGCTGTTAATTATTTAGCCAAAACACGAAAACAAGAAATTGTTGAGCGTGCTCTTACAAAAAACGTAAAGGTTCTTCATGTTCCCCCAGTAAAGAATTGGATTAATGACGAATTAAGTTCAAACCAAATTCAAGAAGTAAAAATTGAAGATTTGTTGGGGCGCGAACCTATTCATCTGGATTCCATAAACATAAAAGGCCAACTGAGTGAAAAAAGAGTTTTGATCACTGGTGCTGCAGGTTCAATCGGTTCTGAAATAGTAAGGCAGGTTTCGCACTTTTTCCCTTCTAAACTTATTTTGTTAGATCAAGCTGAATCTCCACTCTACGATATTGAAAATGAAATAAAAGAACAGTTTGGCGAAAATCTATGTGAAATAGTTGTAGCAGATGTTGCAAATATTTCGAGGATGGAAAACGTTTATAATATCTTTCGGCCTGATGTTGTATACCACTGCGCGGCATACAAGCATGTGCCTATTATGGAGGATAATCCTTCAGAGGCCATTCTCACTAATATACTAGGCACCAAAATCATGGTTGACCTAGCTGACAAGCACAAAGTCGACTCTTTTGTTATGGTGTCAACTGATAAAGCAGTTAACCCTACGAACGTGATGGGAGCTTCTAAAAGAGTTGCTGAAATTTATGCTCAAAGCAAAAGCAAGATTTCAAAAACAAAATTTATTACAACTCGATTTGGAAATGTATTGGGTAGTAACGGATCTGTTATTCCACTTTTCAAAAGGCAAATTGCCAATGGGGGTCCTGTCTGCGTTACACACCCGGAAATAACCCGTTATTTCATGACCATTCCCGAAGCTTGCCAACTCGTGCTTGAAGCAGGCGCAATGGGAGCAGGTGGTGAGATTTTTATTTTTGATATGGGTTCACCTATAAAAATCATTGACCTAGCCAAAAAGATGATTAAGCTCTCTGGTTTAAAAGTCGGAAAAGACATCGAAATTAAAATTACAGGGTTACGATCGGGTGAAAAACTTTACGAAGAATTACTAAACAATGCTGAGAACACTATTCCAACACACCATCCTGAAATAATGATTGGAAAGGTCAGAGATTACAACATTGAAGATATAGAAGACGACATAAATTCACTAGTGGATTCACCTAGTAGTAAGGATAATTTCGAACTTGTTGGGAAAATCAAAAAGTTAGTTCCTGAGTTTATTAGTCAAAACTCAATCTATGGGAAGCTGGATAAAAATTAACCGTGAATATGTTCTGAAGTGCCTAATTTCGAAATAATTTCAGCCTCAAAATCCAAGAATTCAGCCCAAACTTTTTCAACATCAATAACGCCTTTACCGTATTTTCTAGCAAACTTTAAAAACAGTGTATAGTGTTCTGCCTCACTTTTCATTAAACCAAAGTAGAATTTCTGCAAGTCTTCATCATTAATATTCTCAGAAAGGACTTTAAAACGTTCACAGCTTCTAGCTTCAATCATTCCAGCAAATAGTAATCGATAAACTAATGACTTTTTTCTGTCTATTCCTTTTGGAATAAACTGAAAAAGTTGATTAACATATGCATCCTTTCGCTTCAAGCCTAATTGAAAACCGCGCTCTTTTAATTTCTTAATTACCATTTGGAAATGAGACAACTCCTCCATGGCTAACTCCGACATTGCCTCGACTAAATCCATATGTTCAGGAAAGTTCACAATCAAGCTAATTGCGGTCGAAGAAGCCTTTTGTTCGCAATAAGCATGATCAATTAAAATTTCTTCAATATTCTTTTCCGCAATATTGACCCATCTAGGATCCGTAGGTAATCTTAGTTTCAGCATAAATTATTTAATAGCGGTGCAAAATTAGATAACACATTGTAAAGAATGGCTTTATTTGTAGAACGTGGTAAAAATAATTGCACATCGAGGGGCTTCCGCCTATGCACCAGAAAACACATTAGCATCTTTTCAAAAAGCTATTGAGCAAAATGCCGACATTATTGAGTTAGATGTTCGCCCTACACTAGATCAAAAAGTAATTGTTTTTCATGATGCTAAGCTGAACCGAACAACTGACAAAAAAGGTTTTGTGCGAATGCATTCCTTCAATGAACTTCAAAAAATAAATGCCGGACGTTGGTTTGGCTTAACGGAATTCAAAAACGAAACGATTCCGACGTTTGATGAAGTGCTGCAAAAAACAGAAGGAAAATGCGAGTTACTTGTTGAAATAAAAAGCGAAGGAAGAGTAGTTCGAGTAAATTTTCTCAGAAATTTAATGAATTCAATAATCCAAGCCGATGCTAAAGAACGAGTAATTGTTCAATCCTTCGATACACGAATATTGAACCTCCTTGATAAATATTACAGTGGGTTTAGGTATCAAAAACTCATTGTAGTTAAAGTTCCTGGTTTCAAAATCCAACTGGACAAAAGAGTAATGGTCGAGAATATTCTACGTAAAAACCATTATGAATCAATTAATGTTGATCACCGTTTTTTGACCAAAAAATTCATCGATAAGATCCATCTAAACCAAAAGCAAGTCTACTGTTGGACAGTAAACGATCCAAGCCGAATGAAAAGACTTATTGAATTGGGCGTAGACGGTATTATCACAAACTATCCTGACGTATTGAAATCTGTGATTTCAGATCACATTAAGTAAGGAAATTAAAATAATTTTGCCGACCAATTAATTTTGGAATTTAAAGCTATAGCTATGAAAAATATATTGATTGTTTGGAACGTAATATTAACTGGATTAGTGGTGTATTTGTTCACCATGAAAACAGGGACACTAGAATCGGAAGTTATCGCAAATGACACTACTGAGACAAACGCAGAGGCAACTCTTAATGTAACTGGAAATGTGTATTACGTAAATACAGACAGTTTATTTAACGGCCTAGCTATGTACAAAGACATGCAAGAGGAGCTAGTAGCAGAACAATTGCGCTTGAAAAGAAGATATGATAATCAACTTGGAAAGCTAGAAGCTGAATACAATGATTTAAAAGAAAGAGCGCCATATATGACTCAAACCCAAGGCGAAGCTGCTCAACAAAAATTAATGCTAAAGCAACAAGATTTGGGTAAAATGGAAGAATCTCTTGGAAACCAATTGGCCAAAAAAGAATCTGAAATGGTTAAGAAAATCAAGAATTCTCTTAATGTATACTTAGAAGAGATACAAGAAGAGAAAGGATTTCAGTATGTTTTAGGTAAAAGTGAAATTGGTGGAGTTTTACATGCAGACAAACAACTGGATTTGACCAATGAGATACTGGAAGGATTAAACAAAAAATACACAGAAACTAAGCAGGTAAAAAAATGATTATAGCACTCCAAAAAAAGAAAGAAAATATAGTAGAATATCTTCTTTACATGTTCAATATAGAAGGAATGCTTCGAACTATGAATTTCAATATGGATGAAATTGAATCTGGACTTGTTGCTCAATACGACGTTGAAGAGGCTAAAAAAGAAGAAATTAGAAATTGGTATTCTGGTATTATCAAAGAAATGCGTTCTTCTGATTTGCTAGAAAAAGGGCATTTAGAGGATCTACATGAGATCATTACGGAATTGAATTTATTGCACAGTACGCTTTTGACTATTTACCAAGACGAACAGTACATAAAGCTTAACGAGAAAGCCAGCGAAGCCATTGAAGAATTGATAAATAAATCAGGAAACAAAAATATTGGGCCTATTGAAGCGGCAACTAATGGCCTTTTCGGATTATTGTTACTCCGAATGACCAATAAAGAAATTAGCCCAGCAACCGAAGCTGCATTTGCAAATATTTCAGAATTATTGGCGGTACTTGCCCACCGTTATAATGAAATGAAAGCTGGTACTTTGGGATTGCCTAAGCATCAAAAAAATTAATTAGCTAAATTCTAATAAGTAAACTGAGATAGCATACCATTCTGCTAGCATTTTAAAGTTAACTTTATATTGATCGATTTTAGTTTTTATAATTGTTTAAGTTGAAAGTCAATTTCAACCAAAAAAACGCGTAACTTATATAAAATCAGCTTATTAACTCTTGTTTTATTTTCCTGTCAAGATAAACAATATGTTAACTATTTTATTACCAATTCAAAGTTCAGTGATTATGCAAATGCCTGCACTTCGGGTGTAATTAGTAAGTAAATCAACTATTAAAATAGTTTTAACTCAACCACAAGCTGGAATTAATCTGGGCAAAATTTTAAAAGATGAATTTGAAACTATAAAACTTGTCTTTGTAATTATTAAGGAAGGTTTATCAGTGTTCTTTGAATAGATGAAAATCATTGACTTAAAAGACTTTTCAAAACAAGAATTATTTGGAGCAAACATAACCAGCTATTTTGCTAAAGAAAAAGCTTTCGAATTATGTCTTATTGCAAAACAGTAGGGACTTGTGAATATCATTTTTGGAGTTAACAAAATAGAATTTGAAACAAGTATATTGTTAGAAACAAAGAAAGGGATCCAATTTCTTGAATCCCTTTCTTTAACTATGGGTGGAAGATCGGTCTCGAACCGACGACCCTCGGTACCACAAACCGATGCTCTAACCAACTGAGCTACAACCACCATTT
>CAJVZZ010000024.1 GCA_913020435.1 uncultured Flavobacteriales bacterium
TAAGGGCTAATTAATTGTACTTAATAAGTTTAATAATTTGTCCTTCTATATACAAGTAATACATGCTTGGCGGAAATTGTGATAAGTCGATTTGCTTGTTATCTCCAGTTAGATATCCCGCCAATAAGCGCTGCCCCATAGGTGAAATAATTTCGTAATGACCATTTCCATGCATTTTTAAATTAACTACACTTTTCGTTGGATTAGGGTAAACCCGAATGACTGAAAGGTCATTATGAATAACATTTTCTTCCTTCAATAGCGGATTAACTGCACTTGTATCTTTCTTCGTTGTATCCGTTTCTAATAATTCACATTTGAAATCTTGTTCTAGCTTGGATGCAATGAGAGGGCTTACTAAAAGTGTGTCTGTTAATAGGGGACAATAACAGTCGTTTTTTTCTACATAAAGTTTTAGCCAAGAGAGCGCTACTTTTCCAACATAACCTCCACCACCTCTGGGTGTGTTGGCAACAGAGTGATTGCCATTTGCAATTTCGAATAGTATTTTGTCAGTCGTATTTGGTGTTTGGTTATAATGAATATCTGCGTGTTGCACAGGAGGAGCAGTAGGATCATTTTCTCCACTAAAAATAAGCACAGGACTTTGATGATTGAGCTGGGGATTAGGGAGCCATGGACACAATGCTACAACACCAGCAATAGTGGTGTCAAGTACAGCGGCCCTCTGAGCGCCGCCGCCGCCCATAGACCAACCACTTACGGCCAATTGATTCAGGTTAAGTGCTCCATTAAGCGGAGATGATATTCTAATATTTTCTTGTTTTATGGTTTCTAAGGCATCCAACAACGCTAAAGCGCGTATTTCTGGAAGATCAAAAGGAGAATTCGTGCCTATAATAATGGTTACAATTCCGTGAGAAGCATAAAATGGACCCCATTCTTGAACACTTGAAGGAAGCGCAGTAAACCCAGGTATAATTGCAATACTAGCGAACGGCGGATTTCCATTTGTTGGGTAGTAGATAGTCGCTCCTAAATAATCAGGACCATTGCGAATTCCATCTGCCTCGGTGAGGGTGGCAACTATAAGAGCTCCAGGATTTGCAAGACTCTCTATTGTTATGCCATCACATTGGGCTTTAACAATATTGGTAAATAGAGGAGAGATAAAAGCGAATAATATTAAAAGGTATATTTTTTTCATTTTTCTAAAATACTTGATAAAGTATATGTTTATAATGATTCGAACAAATCTAAGGTTTCATTTGCTTTGTTTTTAATTAGGAATTAGCATAATTATATCTCTTTTTCAGTTACAATGTGATTCATTTTGTATTCTCATTGTTGAAGCTTAATTTTATGAGTTTACAACTCATAATACTGAAATAGCGATTTGGATTTACAACATTCCATTTAGCTTTGTTTTCGATGCACACAATTGAACCTTATTACCGTTGGCGAGAGCTTTATTTAGCAGAAGAAGACGAACGCTCGCCTTTTTATGGAAAGGAGTATTCAGAGTTTTACTTTAGCGATACCATTTACGACCATGTTATTCACCCTCAGTGGGATAACATAGGTTCTGAGACACTTTTTCTGAAGCTTATTTATACCGATTACGACGCACAGTTTGCCATAATAGAGCTCATGGGCGAGTGGAACGATACGCTTCACAACGACATTCAGGCATTAAAACGAAACATAATCGATCATTTGGTCGACGAAGGAATCAACCGTTTTATACTCATTGGCGAAAACGTGCTTAACTTTCACCCTTCAGATGATTCCTACTACGAAGAATGGTTCGAAGACATTGAAGAAGGTTGGATTGCCACCTTGAATTTTAGACAGCATGTGTTGGAGGATTTTGGTCATGAAAATATCGACCAGTATTTTGTTACGGGTGGGAAACTGAACGATATGGCATGGAGAACCCGCCCACCGAATGAACTATTTTTATTGATTGATAATTTGGTTACAAAACGATTGAGTATATGATGCATTTAAGGCGCACCGATTTTGGTAAATTAATTCTGATAATAAGTTGTGTTTTAATTTCCCTGCAAGGTTTTACACAAAAGCCAGTAAGAGTAGGTAATGTAGATAGCCCAAACGAACCCAGCATTAACATAAACCGACAGAACTCCCAAGAAGTATTGTGTGGAGCCAATCTCAATAATCTATACCTAAGTCATGATGGTGGCAAGACTTGGGAAAGCAAAAAAATGACTTCCGATTACGGCGTACACGGCGATCCTGTGGTCATCTCAGATAGCTCAGGTCGTTTTTATTATTTTCATTTAAGTAATCCAATACTCGGCAGTTGGATCGATAGAATTGTTTGTCAAACCTCTGAAGATTTCGGTAAAACTTGGTCGACTGGAAGCTACACTGGATTGAATGGTAATAAAGCGCAAGACAAACATTGGGCGGTATATAATGAAGCTACAAACGAACTGCATGTTTCATGGACTCAGTTTGATCTCTATGGAAGCAGAAACAAAGACAACCGATCGAATATTATGTATTCTAAGTCTGAGGATAACGGAGGGACTTGGACTATGGCGAATCAAATTAACCAAGCATCGGGCGATTGTATCGATAGTTCATTAACTACCGAAGGTGCTGTTCCGACTTTCTCTAATGATGGAAGCCTATACATCGCTTGGGCTGGCCCAGCAGGTATTCGAATGAATACTTATAGTAAAGGTGCTTGGTCACCAATAGCCACTTTGATAGATAGTAATAAGGCGGGTTGGTCGTACTCGATTCCTGGTGTAAATCGCTGTAACGGAATGCCGATTACAGTTTGCGATCGTTCAAAAGGCGATTATGAGGGAAGAATTTATGTGAATTGGAGCGATCAGCGCGAAGGAACTGACAACACAGATATCTTTTTGAAGTACAGCGATACTAAAGGTAATCAATGGTCCGAGCCAGTTCGAATAGGAAAAAGAGGAGGGAAGCATCACCAGTTTCTAACTTGGATGTCTGTGGATCAAACTACAGGGGCTTTGTACTTTGTGTATTACGACAGAAGTCGATTTAAGGACAACCGAACTGATGTGGTTTTAGCACGATCCTACAACGGTGGAAAAAGCTTTAAATACAAACGGATAAGACAAGCACCCTTTAAACCAGTTGCGGGTAAGTTTTTTGGCGATTACAATAATATTGACGCTCATAATGGATTAGTGCAGCTCGTTTGGACAAGAATGGACAATGCAGATACGAGTGTTTGGACTGCTCGATTTAAAGAGCGAAAATGGAGAGTTAAGCGGTTGAGGAGAAGGTAGTTTTAGTGTTGAGTTTTTAATGTAAAGTGTATCACGTATTGTGTATTCCGTTGGCTAGTGCTGGTTTTTAAATTCGGGTCTGCTTTGCGATTTCTTAGCGTCACCGCTTATTAAGACAATTGAATCTGTGGTTATCCGAATTAGATTTCGAACAGAAGTTTCACTAAATCTCCTTCGTCGATAAGTTCATCTAGTCTTCCCGTATGAAGTTGGTATTTATAATTTGTACTTCTCTGGATAATAATCACCAAGAATTATTTATTTAAAACGACTCAGCAAAAGTCAAATAAAACTGCTGGCGATTATTATCTCCACGGGCGTAATCAAATCGGATGTGCACACGTTCTTTTTTATTGAAAGCCAAACGAAATCCACCACCGTAAGAATAGCGCAAAAAGTCGGTATTGAATTCCTCGAAATTATCTGCAACAGCTCCAGTTCCAGCAAATATTGCAAAACCAAAAAAGTGCCAGATCGGCGTGCGGTATTCAACTTGAGAAGCCATTAGATGATTGTCTCTAAACTCACCTTTTCGATAACCACGCATTATTTTATCGCCACCTAACTGAGAGATTTTGTTAAACGGAGCTGTTCCGAAAATAGACGAACCATAACCGTGTAAACCAATAATGTGATTTTTACCTAGATTGAAATATTTCCGAAGGTCAACTGTAAATAAATTATATCCAAAATTACCACCCATAGCTTTGTTAAACCCTAAAAATGAGACATTTGCATAATATCCTTTTGTAGGAGCGTAAATAAAATCGCGACCATCGTATTCTAATTCCCAGCCAATTGCTGTGGTTACACTTCCCGATGCACCTGCGGTATTTAAGGTGTCTAAAAGTCCATTAGGTTCTACTGAAGTAATTGTGGTGTTTTGGTAAAAAAGCTTGGGTCCGGTATAGATTCTCTTTTTGAATTTTTTGAGGCCAGTAATTGCGAATCGTGGAAAATTAGCACCATAGTCTTCTTCATATTTTGTGTCGTTGGTATTTCCTATTCCAGCAAAAAAGTAGGGGTAGCGGTAGTACGAAATTTCTCCATTAATCCTATAGTTATCTTGCTTTAGAAAGATTTTAAAAGGCATGGAAAAAAGTACCTGATCATTGAGTGTATAAGCAAAAGAAAGTCCTGCTAAACTCAATGGAGAAATGGTGTCTTTTTGATTGAATCGGCGATACATTAATGCTGAAACACCAAATGCCCAGCTGGTTTCAGGTTTGAAATATACAGAGGGCAATACTGTAAGTTTTCGTTGTTTGTTTAAGTCAAAACCAAGAAAAGATTGTTCGGTACTATCTTTAGTTTGAGCAAAACCTGCAAAGCCTATAGCTAAAACAAAACCAAATAAAATGTATTTGAAAATGCCTTGCATTAGAATGTTGCTACCAATTTGTTAATTGCAGTCTGATCACTTAAAAAAGTAAATGCTTCTGCTTTTAAATCCTTCAGTTCTACCCAACGAAACGACTCTTGATTTTCGGTTAACGAATAATCGAAATCCATTTTTTGTTTAGAAACCTTAATACGCTCAACATCCTGAAATTGGCAATTGAAATACATACAAATGACCTGTTGCCAAGGTCTAAAGTAGCTCTGAATGTATTCATCTGTGGTATAAAAAGGCGCTCCGACAGTAATTTTAGCGCCCATTTCTTCATCTGCTTCGCGATGTAAACATTCAATTGGAGATTCACCAAATTCCAATCCACCACCAGGCAATTTGGTAAATGGTTTTCCTTGTAACAATTCATCAGAAACTAACAAGGAACCCTCATGAATAAAAAGGCCATAGATCCGTACGTTAAACTCTGTAGGCATTTCTGACATTACTCGCTTATTTTATATAAGGCCAACCCACTTCGGATTTTAGGCTCGATATAGGTGCTTTTTGGTGGCATATGAGAATGCATATCAGCTACATTTTTTAATTGGTCAATAGTAACAGGGTGCAATGCAAATGCAACTTTCATTTTGCCTGAGTCAACCAACTTTGTGAGTACCTGAGTATCATTTCGAGCACCTAAAAATTGGACACGTCTATCTTTTCGTAAATCACCAATGCCTAATATAGGTTCCAGAATATTTTTTGAAAGAATAGACACATCCAGCTTCTCCACAGGATGGTTCTGGTCAAAGGTTCCAATTTTAGCATCTAATGCGTACCAGGTATTGGAGAGGTACATGCCTATTTGGTTATATGATTTTGGTTTGAAAGCCTTTACAGCTAGTTTGGTAATATCGAAAAATTCGTCAAGTTTTGACAAAAATTCGGTATCGGAAAGGCCATTTAAATCCTCAACTACTCGGTTGAATTCCAGAATATTAAGTTCGCTCTCTGGTACAAAAAAGCTCATCAGGAAATTGTACTTTTCGTTTCCTGTATGATTAGGATTATTCCTACGCATTTCATGTCCCAATAAATTAGACGAAGCACATCGGTGATGACCATCGGCAATATAGAGTGCATTAAAATCTACAAATTGCTCCTGAATTACTTTTATATCCTCAGGATCTGATATTTTCCAGAATTGGTGACAAGCACTATTCGCACTCATGTAATCGTACTCGGGAGTGGACTGCAACTGTCTTTCCAGTACTTCTTTTATGCGATCGTTATCTGGATAAGTCATCAGCACAGGCTCAGCATTCATGTCTGTTGTTTCCAAATAATTTTTGAAAATAACTTCTCGTTTTAGAATAGTGTGTTCGTGCTTTTTAATAACTCCGTTTTCGTAATCGTCAATAGATGCGCCAGCAATAATTCCGGTAAATACATTGCCTCTAAACTTTTGACGGTATACATAAAGGCTATCTTCTTTGTCTTGTACAAAAGTGCCTTCTGCAATAAATTGATTAATCTTACCTCTAACTTTTTTAAATCTACTTACCGTATTTGATTTGGTTTTTTTTTGGTCACCAAATTCTGGATTAATGATATGAATGAATGAGTAGGGGTTAGTGCTCAATTTATGCGTCAAACCAGACCTTGAATAAGACACGAATGATCTAGACGCTACTAGATGCACCATATTTCTTGGTGGACGGAAAGCTTTAAAAGGAATAATTTTTGCCATAAAAAAACGCGGCAGTTTTGGCTGCCGCGTTGCAAATATACTTTGAGTCTAAGGACTTAGCAGTGAGCAATAATAAAATTCGCTAATTCTTCTCCAATTCTATCTTGAGCTTCCAAAGTAGCCGCTCCAACATGAGGAGTAGAAGCAATTTTAGAATGCTTTAATAAAGCGTCATTCGGAGTTGGTTCGTTTTCGAATACGTCTAAGGCACAACCTGCAACTTTCCCACTATCCAATGCAGCTAATAAATCACTTTCATTAATAACACCACCTCGAGCAATGTTTACCAAATAAGCTCCATCTTTCATTTTAGCTAATTCAGCAGCACCAATTACGGCACTTCCGTCAGCTTGTTTGGGCACGTGAATAGATATAAAATCAGAGCTTGAAATCAATTCTTCCATTCCAATTGTAGCAATTGAAACTGTTACAGATTGACCTTGTAAAGATAACTTAATATCAGCATTTGCAACAAATGGATCATGTGCAACAACGTTCATTCCACAACCAATAGCGTATTGAGCTACTGACTGACCAATTCTTCCAAATCCAATAATACCAAGAGTTTTTCCTCTTAATTCAACGCCTTTTCCATATTTCTTCTTCAAAACTTTGAAGTTAGATGCGCCATTAACTGGCATTTCTTTGTTCGCATCGTAAGTCATTCTTACCAAGCTAAACAACTGAGTCATTACTAATTCGGCAACGGATTGTGAAGAAGCAGCGGGAGTATTAAATACATGCAATCCTTTAGATCGACCATACTCAACATCAATGTTATCCATTCCAACTCCGCCACGTCCAATCATTTTAAGATTAGGACAAGCATCCATTACTTCTTTCCTTACTGTAGTTGCAGATCTTACTAAAACTACCTCATAGTTTTCGTTGTTAATTGCATCAATCAAGTTTTCTTGGGCAACCGTTTGGGTAACTACTTTATGGCCTGCTTTTTCAAGAATAATTTTTCCTGAATTCGCGATACCATCATTTGCTAAAATATTCATTGTTGTTTTTTAAGTTAGAATCAAACTCCTTGTTCAAAATGATCTTGTTTAGTGCCTCATTACTTTTTGTAAAGTAAGATGTTGAAACCTGTTCGAAAGTTCAAACGGGCAAGTTCAGAATGATGAGGATAATTTTACATTTTAATTTTTGACATTATCAGCATAGTTTAAGCTGTTTTTTCTAATTCTTTCATACAATCTACCAATAATTGCACACTTTCAACAGGCAATGCATTGTACATTGATGCTCGGTATCCACCAACTGATCGGTGACCTTTGATTCCGTTGATTTTAGCAGCATTCCATAGTTTATCAAAGGCATCTTTATGTGCCTCATCTTTTAATACGAAACAGGCGTTCATATCAGAGCGGTCTTCCAAGTTTGCAGTTCCTTCAAAAAGAGTATTTCTATCAATTTCGTTGTACAGTAATGCTGCTTTTTCATTGTTTCGTGCTTCAATCCAAGGAATACCGCCGTTTGCTTTTAACCAACGTAGGGTCAGCATAGAAACATAGATAGAAAATACAGGAGGTGTATTGAACATAGATTCCTTAGAGGCGTGAGTATGAAGGTCTAAATAAGCAGGAATTGATCTTCCGTTTCTTCCAAATACAGCATCTTTTACAATGTATAAAGTAGCTCCAGCAGGACCTAAATTCTTTTGAGCTCCAGCGTATATCATATCAAATTGTGATATATCGACGGATTTTGAAAATATATCAGAAGACATATCGCAAACCAATGGAACTGAGCATTCAGGAAAACTTTTCATTTGAGTTCCGTAAATGGTATTGTTTGAAGTGCAGTGAAAGTAATCTATATCCGAAGGAACCGTATAATCTTTTGGAATGAAGTTATAGTTAGCATCTTTTGAAGTTCCCAAAACATCAACGTCTCCAAATAGTTTTGCTTCTTTAATGGCCTTATTTGCCCAAGCGCCGGTATCAGTATAAGCCGCTTTACCATTTTCACGCATCAAGTTCATTACCGTAATCAAGAATCCAAGACTCGCTCCTCCCTGAAGGAAAATAACTGAATAGCCTTCAGGCACATTTAATATTTCTTTTACTAGAGCAGTAGCCTCATCCATTACAGCGACAAAGTTTTTACTTCGATGTGATATTTCGAGTAATGAGAGATCTAAGTTGTCAAAATTTCCAACTGCTGCTTGAGCTTCTTTTAAAACTGATTCGTCTAATATACATGGGCCTGCACTGTAATTGTGAACTTTTGCCATAACTTTAAATAGTGTTTTTATTGAAATACAAAAGTCTTAAAAAAATGTGAGAAAGTTAACAGGAAGGAGGTTAATTACTAGTTAAGAAATCAACACTTACTTAATTGCACTCTTTCTACCTGGTTTCGCATAAAGTGCATCGTGCAGTTTATCAATAGATGATTGATATTCAAATGCATCTTCTACAAATTTATAATTGACGGGGTCAAAGCATATTTTGTAGCAGTAAATGGCAAACTCAAGCCGCGTTACTTCAAATTGCATGAGCTGCATAACTTCCATTATTTGAATGGATGAAAAACAATTTAAATCTGCTAATTTTTTAGCTTTATCTAATAATAGATCCTCGTAATCCTCTGATTTTAATTGTTTTATTACTAACTCAAAACCTAATGGAAGTAATGGATTAGCACATTGAAATAAGGAGTCTTTAACCACCGTAACAGCAGTGTCAATTTGCATTGACAAGCTATCAACTCCATTTGGTGCAGCAATTTTCGGGTCAGGAATATTAACTTCTAATAGTGAATCTACTTTTTCATCAGCTTTTTCTAACTCTTTAATTTCTGAGATATCTTGAACTACAATAATTTCAATTTCTTGTTTTAAAACGGAATCGACTCGAGTTAAGTCATACCAGCTCCTGCCTGTATTTTCATACAGCAATATTTCGTAAGTCAACATAGAAGAAGGGGCTAGATTGATTTTTTTCTGTATGGTGCTTGTTTGTCCATTCTCAAACAATACCCGCAAATGATGCGGTCCAGGGAGAAGGTTCTTTACTTTTACTTTCCATTTAGGCGCTTCATTTTCTTTAAGGCCGTCTACGAATAAGGTGAACGATTTTTTTTCGCCGCTATAAATTTGAATTTCACCATTTTGAGAAAATGCAAAAAATGGCAGTATTCCAAGTATGAGTATCGCTATGTATAAACCAAGCCTCATTCCAAACGAATATTTGTTTTGGGAGTGGTGTAGTTTTCCATGGTTTGGTTTCCGCGCACATCTATGTTTTGAATGAAGTACCAATAATCATCTCTAAATTCAAATCCATCGAAACTAAGATCGGGGACATAAAATTCAAATACACCTTCTAGACCTGAGTTAAGCGGTATTAGATGATCGAATACAATACGTTCTTCTTTATCATGGTATTTAAGGGAGGCTTTTACTTCGCTTGAGTATTCCAAGAAAAACCGGGTAATGCCTCTGAAAGGAGGTCCGAATATCTTTTTTCCCATTTGCCAATCTCCTATACGCTCATTAAAGTATAACACATCAATTACTTTTTTCAGACTGCTCCCAGTATTTCCATCCCAACCTAATAGCACGTAATACCTTTCCTTTTTTTTGTTTTTTACGGGAACTATTTGATAGTAAAGTGCTCCAAACCAGTTGTCGGTTTTTGTAATTTTAAATTCAGGGGATAAAAGAAGTCTGGATTGATCGCTGAGTTCAAGAACTTCTCCTTTCTTAAATTTGATAAAAGCAAAATATTCGTACTCATCAAATTCTTTAAGAATGTTCCAAGTATATATTTCGAATTTTTTGTCTGGTGAATTTACATGCCCAAAACTGGGTATACTGTCGAATTCAAATTCTAGATTCTGTTCAATTGCTGCTTTTATTTCAGTTCTAAATTCTTGATTGTATGCACTAATTTGTTTGTCATTATCAGCCTTTAAGCTTTTGGTTCTTAGAGTTATTAACCGAAGAGTAAGATCAATAGCCGTTGGCCTGTTGCTAGTCTGCGAAACGACGCCAAAAGCAGCTATTAGAATAAACAAGTATGTAGAAATAATTTTCTTCATGCAATTTAACTGACTAGCAAAAGTAAAGCCAGATAATATATCATCTGGCTTAATCGCCGTCAGTTGTTAACTTCTGATGTTTAATTGAAAGCAGGCGATTAAACGTGCATAAAATCTTTTTTCTCTAACAGAAATGGCTCAGTTTCTTCATTTTCTATATCGTCGACACAGCAATCTACTGGACATACCGCTGCACATTGTGGCTCATCATGAAAGCCTTTGCACTCAGTACATTTGTCGGTAACGATATAGAAAAAGTCCATTGAAACTGCTTCTTGTTCATTATCAGCTTCATATGTATTCTTCATTGGAGTAGTAACAGAGCCCGAAAGAGAGGTACCGTCTGACATTCGCCATTCTAAACCACCTTCATATATTGCATTGTTTGGACACTCTGGTTCGCATGCTCCACAATTAATACATTCATCTGTTATTATAATTGCCATAATCTGTGTTTTTATAGATTCTGATTCATCTAATATTGCTGCAAAGATATTCAGCAACACTGACTTTAAATACCAAATAGTATTAAATGAATACAGAACAACGGATACAGGTTTTTGCTGAGCTTGGAAAGGAATTAGCAGATAATACCGAGGAATTTAAAGATCGACTTCAAACGGCGAAGCATAAAAACGGGTGGTTTAGCGTAGATTACTCTCAATTGGCCTTCACCAATTGGTCAAAAGCATTAACAGAAGACAGCTTAAAATATTGGACATCAATGTATCCGAAATTGAGTAATGCCATTGCGCCCAAAAAAGTAGGGCTGATAATGGCTGGAAATATTCCGCTGGTTGGTTTGCATGACTTGGTTAGTGTATTAATATCAGGCCATATTGCGCTGGTTAAGTTATCGTCAGAGGACACAGTGCTCATGACCTTTGTTATCGATAAAATAAAAAGTATTTCTCCTGAAATGGGTTCGAGGGTAGAAATAGTGGATCGTCTAAATACTGTTGAAGCAGTAATTGCTACAGGTAGCAACAATTCTTCGCGTTATTTTGATGCTTATTTTGGTAAATATCCAAACATTATTAGAAAGAATAGAACTTCAGTCGCTATTTTGGATGGAAACGAGAGTGCGCAAGAGTTAGGGCAATTAGGAAAGGATATATTCACATATTACGGATTGGGTTGCAGAAATGTAACTAAGCTTTATGTGCCTCAGGATTATAATTTCAATTTATTCTATGAATCTATAATCGAATATGCTACTGTTCTAGATAATATTAAATACGTGCACAATTACGACTATCACAAAACGCTGTTTTTATTGAATAGTGAGCAATTGTTAGACAATGAATTTTTACTAATTAAAGAAGATACCAACTTAAAGTCTCCAATTGGCGTTTTACATTATGAGTATTTGTCCGTTAATAAGAAAGTTTTGGTTGAAAAATTAAATTTAAGTGAAGAAGTACAGTGTGTCATTGAAAATCAGGCAATTAAGTTTGGTGAATCACAAATTCCACAACTGTGGGATTACGCTGATAATGTGGATACACTAAGGTTTCTTTTGAATTTGTAATTAATATTTGATTATTCTAATTAATGCCTTTATTTTGGCGCAGCATTAAGATAAGCTTATGAAATTATTTCTAGAAAGTATTATTACCGCTCTTGCCATAATGGTGTTGTCATGCTTTACTGCGGAGGTTAATGCCCAACAAGTGTTGTTGACAGACGATTTTAGCGTAGGACAGGGCAATTGGACACTTAATACCTCTGATCAGGTTAATGGTGGTTTTGCAGCAGGTGGTGGAGCAGAAAACTTGTGGGTTGTAAACAATATTTATGCAGGAAGTCAGGCTGCATTCGTTCAGCCAACGCAAAATCAACCCGCTGGGATTCCTGGAGCACCAAATTCGGGATACCTGCACATAGTATCACGAAATTTTTCTGCAGCAGCAGTATTGAACTGTAATTATCAGTATCAGCAAAAAGTTGGAAATGAAATGTATATGGCTAGAATGGCCAGTCCGATAAATACTACTGGTCTTAAAGATATAGAATTAAAATTTTGGTGGTTAAACTATGCTGAAGGACCAATTGCTACTGGTAGTGCGGCGTCTGGACAAGTAGTTTACAGTACAGATGGCGGTACAACATGGGTTCCTACAGGATTTGAAATGGCTAATGATTCAACTTGGGAGGATACGACTTTATCACTTATATCGTTCAGCAATCAAGCTACACTGAGCTTTGGTTTTCTTTTCGTAAATCCTGATACTGGAGTGGTTCCTATCAACCGCCCCGCTTTTGCAATTGATGATGTTTCCATAACAGGTGTGCCTTCTGGAACTCCAAACTCTGATTTTACTGCAAATCCAACATTAGTTTGTAAAGGAGACTGTGTTCAGTTTACCGATATTTCTACAGGAAATCCTACAAAATGGAAGTGGACTTTTGGAACAGGTGGTTTAGCAGATACTTCGAATCTTCAGAACCCTAGCTTTTGCTTCCCTTCAGTAGGAACTTTTTCAATTGCGCTTAGAGGATCTAATTCAGCAGGTTCGGGTCTAACCACTACCAAAACCAATTATATTCAAGTGGTCGATTGTAATTCACCTCCAGTCGCAAATTTTAGCATGAATGGGTCAAAATCGGGTAACATTACAATTTGTGCTGGCGATTCAATTGCGTTTAGAGATTCGAGCACAGGTGTCATAAACACAAGATATTGGTCTTTTCCTGGTGCTCAAGATGATTCTGGTAGATGTAGGTTGAAAAATGACACTAATAAAACTGTTGGTGTGTTTTATCCATGTGCAGGTGCTGGAGGTAGAGACACTTCTTACACAGCTACCTTTAATGTTTCAGGTACGGGTGGTGCTGATTTCATTACCAAAACAATTATTGTGAAAGGTTGTGTTCCAGCAAAAGCTAAAATCAAAGGGGAAAGTCAACGGAAAATTTGCGCTGAGCAATGCATTACATTCCGTTTTGATCGATCTGTAGAGGATGAGTTTTTTACTACAACGGATTCTATTGTCTGGATAATGGAAGGGATTAGAACTGATCTTTGGGATTCAAAATATTATTATTCGAATTACGGAATTAAATCAGGAGATCCTAAATTAACTGATCCAAGCTTTGTTGATACACTGTTTACAGGAGATACAGTGCGAGTTTGTTATGAAGACAGTATAGAAAACTGGAATATTGGTATGTTAGCATATAATGTATATGGCAAGGATTCAGTGGTATATGATGATATTATTTCAGTGATGCGTTATCCGATTGTAAATACAATTTATGAAGATTCAGCAATTGTTAGAGGACATCGAGGTTTTTTGAGCACTAAGTTGGAGGGCAAAGGAGAGCGCAATTACTGCCGAAATTTAAGAGATGTTGAAAAATTAAGAGGTGATACCAGTAGTTGCTTTAATTACTATTGGTCTTATTTAGATGAAAATGGGAAATATGTTAGAGAGGACATTGAGCAATGGAACGAACGTTCAACTTTTGCTGAACCTACTGAGGATACGTATTATTACGTAATTAAAGAGAATTATAACGGCTGTAGAGTAGTAGATTCGCTTCAAATTATTTTGAGAAAAGATGCAGCAGGAGTTCAATATTCGGTTGGTGTCCCTAGTATTTTCTCACCAGGAAGCGGAAGGTATACGAACAAGAATTTTTATGTTTTTGGAAATGGAATCACCAAGATCAATGTGCAAATATTTAATCGGTTTGGCCAGGTGGTGTTCAGTACGGAAAGTGTTGAGGATATTGTGATTGAAGATCCAAGTAAACAAGGTGCCAAAACTGGATGGAGAGGAACTTTTCAGAATGAATCGGGTAGGGACTTAACTCCTGGTGTTTATACCTACTTTATTCAAGTTACCCATGAAAATGGTGATTTTAAAGAATTACAAGGAAATGTTACTTTGGTGCGCTAAATGAAACAATTAATGAAGAGATTATTCCTATTGCTTGCGGTAATTAGTATTTGTCTTACTGGAGAGGCTCAAGAAGATGTGCATTTTTCTCAATTTTTTAATGCTTCACCAATATTAAACCCAGCAACATCTGGTGTTTTTCATGGTAACATGCGTTTCAATTCTCACTATCGCCAACAATGGGGTTCCATTTCGAGTCAGCCATATACCACAATGGCAGCTTCACTAGATTTACCGGTTTTAACAGATGTTACAGGTCATGATATGTTCGCAATTGGCGTCTACGGAATTAAAGATGACGCAGGATTATCTCAAACAAGTACTACGAACGTTGGTTTAAACGTAAATTTCGGTAAAGCTTTTGATCCTAGTGAAACTCATTTTTTTAGCCTAGGAATGAAAGTGAATTATGGTCAAAAAGCATTGAGTTATGACGGACAATGGGGAAGTCAATGGAATTGGCAATTGGCTACACCTGATTTTGATGTTAATGTCCCAGGAGAATATGCAGGTGAAGCAAGTGCTACATATGTTGCTGTTGGTGCTGGGTTCAATTGGTTCTATACCAATCACGATAACATAAGAGCCAATTTAGGAAGTGCTATAAACAACATTAATGGTCCTAGTGTAAACTACTTAAATAGGGATTATAATCTGGCTAGATCACTTTATTTTCATGGAGATATTGAAATACACTCACATGCAGACAATTTTGCTGTAATACCGCGCACAATAATATTCACACAGGGCAGACAACGTTATTTTGTAATTGGTACTGCTTTCGATTTTGTGTTCAAGGAAGCTGGATTACACACTGGAATTACCAAAGAAATGACAATGGAATTTGGAGCTTACTTTAGATGGAAAGATGCATTCATATTCCAAACGCAATTTAATTGGGCTGGTATGGGAATAGGTCTTAGCTACGATGTTAATATTTCTAAGCTGAATGGTGCGAGTAGAAATTTAGGTGGTTTTGAAGCATTTTTAAGTTATAAACTGGGATACAAACGTGGATTGAAAGACGGACACTCAAACGACCGTTTCGACAGTATTCACTAAGAATTAGCGGTATTCTTAGTTAAATTCAAAAGCCCCAATGTCTGGCTTTGAATCTCTAACGCTTTCCTTAAGATCTGTTTTTTCCTGGAGTAGATTAACTATTTCTATAGAGCCTTTATCAACTGCAACAGACTGCCGAAATAAACTAAAGTCTTTATCATTTTGGTTTTTATAAACCGGTAAAAAGCTGTTGTTTCCAACAATTACGTCACTAGGATTTATAATACATGCTTTGTAACGATTGGTATTAGAAGTAACTAATTCAGTTCTAATGACACAATGATCGAATAGTACATTGTAGTTCGCAGTTGTTGAGCTGTCCAATTCCAACTCTTCTTCTTTTGAACCATAAATTATAGTATTTCCAAACCTTAAATTCAGATCAACAGCTTCCTCAGTAGAACCTCCGGTGCTGTATCTATTACTAATAAAAAGCATAGGATCTTCACGGTTAGTGCTCCAATAGTTGGCCAATGTGCTGTTTAAGAAACTCATGGTGCCCCCTCCAGTTATAGCCACATTGTAGTTTCCCATATTGTAAACTTGAGAATTTTCCATTTCAAAATTCGCGTTGCGCAAGAAAACACCAATTCCAGCCATATTAGAAATTGTTGTTTTTTGAACCGTAACTTTTTCTGGAACAACATCTTGCAATTCATCAAATGGCAGCGGTTCTACCTGTAAGCCAACAAAGCCATTTTTGATGTGTGCATATTTTATAGTGGAAGCGGCACCAGTATTTATCCATATCCTGTCCCATTGACCTGCAACATCTTCAAATTCAGATTCTAACCTGTCTCCTTGGAACACGACTTCATTACCAAGTTCTCCGTTTACATTCAAAGAAGCACCTCGATAAACCCATAAACCTGCACCTGCATGAAAATGAATTTGGGTCCCTGCTTCAATGTTTAGTGTTAATAAACTATCCACTAATAAATATCCATAGATAACGTGTGGTTTGTCGTTCTTCCAGTTAACCTCTAAGGAGGCAAGTTGGTCTGTTAAATAAGAAGATACATTAGAAAAAGCAGGTAAGCCCTCAATGGACCTGTTGGGGCGATAATAATAAGCGTTTTGACCATAAGCAGTAAGTTTTACTTTCTGCTCAACACCATTTGTAATAAAAATAATGTTGTCTTCTACAAAAAATGGATTGAAAGTATTGTTAGCGTCAATAGTTACTTCTGTGAATAAAAATAAAGAGTCTTTTGCAGGGATTACAATATCTCTTTGATCTCCCGGAAATCCATCCAGATTGAATCTGTAAGATTTCCCAGCTAAGCCCTCCAAGCTGACAGAGGCAATAGAAATTCCCTTATCGTGAGGGTTATATACCTTAATAAATTCAGTTGCCGATCCAATACCCGTAAATACAGTATCAAATAGCACCGTTGTTTTTGAAAACTCTAAAGAACCTTCTTCCTCGAAACCTAAATTTCGTTTTTTACATGAAGTAAGCGCTGCAAAAGCCAGGATAAATAATAAGAGTTGTTTCACACTGCAAAAATATCCAATTAGGAATCTAATAGTTATCACCAAAAACACCTTTATGACTTTTTTATTGTTCTGTCTTTTTTTAGATTTAAAAATCCCTATTTTTGCAACCCGAATTAATAAGCGAAGAAACTAAAGAAATGAAAAAAGATATTCACCCAGATAGTTACCGTCCAGTTGTTTTTAAAGATATGTCTAATGATTTTATGTTCATTGGTAGATCTACTGCTGTAACAAGCGATACTGTTGCTTGGGAAGATGGAACGGAGTATCCACTAATTAAATGTGAAATTACATCTAAGTCTCACCCCTTTTACACAGGTAAAATGCAGTTTGTTGATACTGCGGGTAGAGTTGATAAGTTCAAAACTCGTTACGCAAAATTCAAGAAGTAATTCTGCTAAGGAAGTTTTATAAATATTTAAAGCCTCTCGATTCTTCGAGAGGCTTTTTTTTGCCCTAATTTCGAAAAAAAGAATTGAATATGAATCTTGTTTTTTTTGATAACAAAAGTCACGAAACCCTTCTTCCGCTCACCTATACCAGACCTGCAGCAGACCTGCGCATAGGGATTTTGAAAATTTCGGAAAAATGGGAAAAATCCTTAGGAGGAGTTACCGCGGGTTACGTTTCTCAAATGCACTTATCTAAAAAGTACAGTATCCCCGTGAAAGCGGATTTATATTTAGCATCGAATGTAATTCCAGAGCATTATTTAATGGCTGAAATAAAAGCACTCTCTATCGGTCAAAAATTGGAATCTTTTGGAAATTGTATTGCTTTTAAGTCTACACAATGTTTTCATGACCTACCAGCATTGAATGAAGCGCTGGCAAATGCTGAGTCGATAGAATCAGATTCAACTCCAATTTCGGTTTCCAGTGCGATTGATATTTTTAAGCGTAATGGCGACCAGATTCAAAAAGATATTGATGTATTGAAACTGGAGACGGTCAGTTCTTATGGCTTATACAATACGCTAATTGGAAGTCAATTTTATATCGATCCAACGGTAAAAATGGAGGGAGTTACCTTAAACTCTACTGAAGGACCAATTTACCTAGGTAAAGATGTTGAAGTAATGGAAGGGTCTGTAATTAGAGGACCATTTGCGGCTTTAGAACATTCAACAGTCAAGATGGCTTCGAAAATATATGGTGATACCACAATAGGTCCGCATTGTAAAGTTGGAGGAGAGGTAAGCAATTCTGTTTTTTACGGTTACTCGAATAAAGGTCATGATGGATTTTTAGGAAACTCTGTAATTGGTGAATGGTGTAATTTAGGGGCTGATACAAATAGTAGCAACTTAAAAAATAATTATTCAAATGTTTCGGTTTGGAATTACAGTACCGAATCAATTGAAAATACCAATGAGATATTTGTCGGATTAATTATGGGCGACCATAGTAAGACAGGAATTAACACCATGTTGAATACTGGAACTGTCGTTGGCGTATCGGCCAATATTTATGGTGGTGATTTTCCACCCAAATTTATACCTTCTTTTTCTTGGGGTGGTTCGTCTGGATTCCAGACTTTCAACTTTGAAAAAGCAAAAGAAGTAGCCAATAAAATGATGCAGCGTAGAGGGTTGGATTTAACTGACGAAGATTCTTCAATTTTAGAATTCGCATACAAAGCTGACAGTAAATTCCGCTAATAAGCCGCTGGCACAAACCTTGACTTTTATCAATTGAAGCTGTATTTATATTAAATACTGCCTTTTTGACTTAAAATGAATACATGAACAATACCTTCGAATTACATAGCCTAATGGATGCAATGGACGACTCAGGCGAGTTTATTCCATTGCTTTCGCAAGAGGACGAAGATTCAATGAATAAAGAAAACCTTCCTGAAAACCTGCCAATATTACCGCTTCGTAATACGGTTCTTTTTCCAGGAGTAGTTATTCCTATTACTGTAGGACGAGATAAGTCCATCAAACTGGTGAAAGATGCCTATGCTAGCGATAAAACCATTGGAGTAATTGCCCAGAAAGACCAAAATATCGAAGACCCTTCTTTTGAGCATTTGAATAATATAGGAACTGTTGCACGTATTCTTAAAATGCTTAGAATGCCCGACGGTAATACCACCATAATCATTCAAGGAAAACAAAAGTTCGAATTGGAAGAACTGGTTCAAGAAGAGCCCTATATCAGAGCAACAGTTAAGTCTGTTGATCAGATTTTCCCTAAAAAGAAGGATGATAAATTTGAAGGCTTAGTTACTTCAGTAAAGGATTTGGCACTCGAAATTATAGAGAAATCTCCAGAGATTCCGACGGAAGCTAACATCGCAATTAGGAATATAGAAAGTCCAAATTTCTTGTTGAACTTCATCTCTTCTAATATGAATGCTGGAGTAGAAGAAAAGCAAAACATTTTAGACGAAGCTGACTTTACGGAGAGAGCCAATCGTGTAATGCGCTATATGACCAAAGAGCTTCAAATGTTGGATATCAAAAACGATATTCAAAGCAAGGTTCGAGTTGATATTGACAAACAGCAACGTGAGTTTTTCTTGCAACAGCAAATGAAAACGATTCAGGAGGAATTAGGTGGAAACCCAGTTACTGAAGAAATCAATGAGTTGTCTGAACGTGCTGAGAAGAAAAAGTGGGGAAAGGAAACGGAGGAGCGCTTTCAAAAAGAATTAGATAAATTAGAGCGCATCAACCCACAGAGTATGGAATATTCTGTTCAGCTTAGTTATATTGAGTTGTTATTGGATTTACCTTGGAATGAGTTCTCCATCGATTCGTTTGATTTAAACAAAGCACGAAAAGTGTTAGATCGAGATCATTATGGTCTTGAAAAGATTAAGGATAGAATTATTGAGCACATCGCTGTTCTGAAGTTAAAGGGAAATATGAAATCTCCAATTCTATGCTTTGCCGGCCCTCCAGGAGTGGGTAAAACCTCTTTAGGAAGATCTATTGCTGAGGCAATTGGTCGTCAATACGTCCGTATCTCATTAGGTGGGTTGCGAGACGAAGCAGAATTACGCGGACACAGAAAAACCTATATAGGTGCGATGCCGGGTAGAATTATTCAAAACTTGAAAAAGGCCGAAAAGTCGAATCCAGTTTTTATTCTCGACGAAATTGATAAAGTAGGAACTGGACACCAAGGTGATCCTTCTTCAGCTTTATTAGAAATACTTGATCCTGAGCAAAACAATTCGTTCTACGATAACTACGTTGAAATGGATTACGATCTCTCCAATGTTATGTTTATTGCTACTGCAAACGATTTAGGCAATGTACAGCCAGCACTAAGAGACAGAATGGAGATCATTAACCTTACAGGCTACACTGTAGAAGAAAAGATTGAAATAGCAACGAAACACCTTTTGCCAAAGCAATTGAAAAGCCACGGAATGAAAAAGTCCGATGTAAAGCTTTCTAAGAAAGTGTTAGAGGCATTAGTTGAAGGCTATACTAGAGAATCTGGAGTTCGGGCATTAGAGAAAAAAGTTGCTCAGGTGGTAAGAAAGGTCGCGACTAAAGTGGCTATGGAAGAAACCATTGATCCTATTATAACAGTAGATCAGTTGAACGATTTACTTGGTCCCGGAATTCCTAAAGAAAAATACGAAAACAACGATATTGCAGGAGTTGTAACGGGCTTGGCTTGGACTTCTGTTGGTGGAGACATTCTGTTTATTGAATCTTCAATAACTCCAGGAAAAGGAAAGTTAACGCTTACTGGAAACTTGGGTGACGTGATGAAAGAAAGTGCTGTAATTGCGCTGGAGTACTTAAAAGCACACGCTCATTTTATTGGATTAAAACCAGATTTATTTGATCGATATAACGTACATATTCACGTGCCAGAAGGAGCAACTCCAAAGGATGGCCCATCGGCGGGGATTACTATGTTGACTTCATTAGCCTCCTTGTTTACGCAGCGAAAAGTAAAATCTAAATTGGCAATGACAGGCGAGATTACTTTACGTGGTCGAGTATTGCCAGTTGGTGGAATTAAAGAAAAGATTCTTGCTGCTAAAAGGGCAAATATCAAAGAGATTATCTTGTGTAAAGACAATGAAAAAGACATTTTAGAGATTAATGAAAAGTACTTGAAAGGACTTACGTTTCATTATGTGACCTCTATGAAAGAAGTGTTGGAAAAAGCGTTGCTTTCTGCAAAGGTGCCTGATGCGATAGAGGTTAAGTAGTTTGTAATAATTTTTACTAATATGTAAAGGTTGTTTCATAACTCAAGTTATTCCTGCGAATTCGGGAATCTGTCGGTCCTGTTTTAGATTCTCGCCTTCGAGGGAATGACGATAATTAAAGAATGTTAGGTTTATTTAATAACAAGGAAATGGAGCAAAAAATTCTAATAAAGAACATTAAAGAATTAGCTTTTATTCAAGAAGAAGGTGACATTCGCACGCGTTTGTCGGGTTCTGAAATGAATGAATGCACCTCCATTTTGAATGCTTGGTTGGCAGTTGAAAACGACATTATTGTTGGATTTGGTGCAATGGAGGACTGGGAAGGAATTACAGATTGGACAAACCTTAAAATTATTGATGCAAGAGACAAAATTGTTTTACCAACTTTTTGCGATTCACATTCACACATAGTTTACGACGGAAACAGAGAAGGCGAGTGGGTGGATAGGCTAAATGGATTGTCTTATGAAGAAATTGCCAATAATGGCGGTGGAATTATCAATTCAGCTCTCAAGTTACGCGAAGCTTCCGAAGACGAATTGTACTATCAGGCCTTAACGCGAGCCAAGGAAGTTATTTCGACAGGCACAGGTGCTTTAGAGATTAAAAGTGGTTACGGTTTGAGTTTAGAAAGTGAGCTTAAAATACTGCGAGTTATTAAGCGTCTAAAAAAGAATACAGACCTTACAATAAAATCTACCTTATTGGCGGCACATGCAGTTCCGCCAGAGTTTAAAGGCGATAAGTCAGGGTATATTGATTTGATAATCAATGAAATAATCCCTCAGGTTACTAAAGAAGGGTTGGCAGATTACATTGATGTTTTTTGCGAAAAAGGCTATTTCGATAATAATGATACGCGCCGAATTTTAAAAGCAGGAGCAGCGCATGGACTCACTTCAAAATTCCATGTAAATCAGTTTACAATTTCGGGTGGTGTGCAAGTGGGTATTGACGAAAATGCACTTTCTGTAGATCACTTGGAAGTATTGGCCGATGAGGAAATTACAGCTTTAAAAGGCGTTTCGACTATAGCAACGCTGTTGCCTTCTTGTTCGTTCTTTTTAGAGATTCCTTATTCTCCAGCACGTAAAATGATTGACGAAGGACTGCCTGTGGCTCTTGCAACGGATTTTAACCCAGGTTCAACACCTTCAGGAAATATTCCATTTGTAATGTCTTTGGCATGTGTTAAAATGAAAATGAAGCCCAATGAGGCGTTCAATGGCTCGCTGAGAAATGGTGCTTATGCAATGGACTTATCTGAAAGTCATGGCTCAATTGCAATCGGTAAAAAAGCCAATTTGATTATTACTAAACCAATTCCTTCTTATTCCTACATTCCATACAGTTTTGGTTCAAACTATATCGAGTCTGTTATTCTTAATGGGAAAGTGCAGTTTTAGACGAGTGTTTATTTTTATAAGTACAATCTTATTTCCACACCTCATTACTGTCTAAGCAGCATTCGATGTTTCATAGAATAGATACATTTCAATCTAAGAAAGTTTAAAACCTTATCGATTTATTCAGCCAATTCTCCAATAGTGTCGTAAAAAGCTATTTCCTGATTTTTTTGAAGTGCCCAGTCCGAGTTGCCGTAATCAAAATGCCAAAACTCTTTATAGTAGCAGATAAAACCTTCATCGTGAAATAAATCAAGGAGTAATTTCCGGTTCTGTTTTGCGGTTTCGGTAATCTTCGGGTTATAAGGATAGCATTTTTTACCCAGTCTAATGTTCCAACCTTTATTGGATCCAAAATCAAGCATTTTTTGAGACTCATTGTCAAATATAAGAGCATCAATTGCTCCACCAGTGGAGTGTGTCGATTGGTTAGCTGGAGCTACAAAATTGTCTAGACTATTAAAAAGTTTTTCTTCTGTAAAAGAAGGATTTTTTTTCTGTGCTTTTTGATAATGAGTTTCCCAAATCTTTTGCTGATGATCAAACGAACGCCAAGCCGATCGAATTGCCAACGTCATATTCTGTTCAGTAAGCTTTTCACTTATGCGCTTTATTTTAGGAATTATTGCCTCACGAATCAGATACTGGTAATTTTCCACGAAAGAAGGCTCATACAATAGGGTTAGGCCAGCCTCTTTAAGACTTAATAACGGTGATCCATCATCTTCAATTTCAAAAGTATTTTTTAGTTTTTTAAGCTCGACATCTTGCGATTCAACCATTTCGCAGTAATCATTTTCATTCATCAGCTTGTTATCTTTAATTTTTTTGACCTAGGACCCAAGTGTTGTGGAATGCAAAGTTCCACAAATTAAATAGAGTAGGACCGCAGGGCTAAGTTTTTGTTTGATTTTTTGAAGCTCTTTAAACTATACTTCGGACCATTTAAATCAATACGTTATTAGCGTTTTAGAAAAAATAATACTGAAGGATTCAAAACTAAATACAATTTTAGAAAATAGATTAAACGCCTTCCAAGTATACTTGGAAGGCAGATCATTAAACTAGTTGAAATTGTAGTACTCTATGCTCTTTACCTCATAAAACCAAAACCTTTGATGGCCAAAATATATATGGTAGCCAATAATCCTAGAATTGCTATTACAGTATTAATAACTGAGCCAATCATTTACTTTTTTGGTACACTTCCAACACCTATAAAAGGTATTGCACCAGCTCCAGTAACGCCTGGTAATATTCCATTCCATTTTTCAATGGCTTTTAGATTAGCTTCAATTTTTCGCAGCTCAATCAAATCGGGAGAAATGTTCATTTTTTGAAGTCTTAGTGCCTCTGCTTCAGCAGTTGCTGCAGCAATAGTTTGTTCAGCTTCTACTTTTATACGATCAAGATCACGTTTTGCTTTCAACGCATTTTGTTCAGCCGTTTGCTTTGCTTCAATGGCATCAGTAAACGTTTGTGAAAAACTAAAAGAAATAATAGAAAATGCATCCACTGAGATATTAGACTCTAACAGTCGCCTAGTCAGTGAAGCTTGCATTTCTCGGCTAACTGCTGGTCGTTTAGTAATCAATTCTTCTGCTGTGTAACGCGCAGATACAGCTTTCATAACTTCTTGTATCGCTGGATCAATAATTCTTCCTTTAAACTCTACACCTATGGTTTGATATACAACGTTTACCTTTTCCGGTATAACGTGGTAATTCAATGCAACCGATAAATCTACGTCTTGCAGGTCAGAGGAAGAAGAGGCGGCATCGGTAGTAACCTTTTGGATTTTAACATCCATTGGAATTACTGTTTGTACAACCGGAATTTTAAAGTGAATACCTTCATTCAAAACCAATTCTTGAACAGCACCAAAATTTTGCACGATTCCACGCTCACCTGCACCAATTTGTACCCAAGGCTTAAAGGTTATAATAAGCAAAAGCAAACCGCCAATAATCAAAAGTTTTTTGTACTTACCATTCATTAGTACATTTTTTAACTCGTCCATTTCTGTGTTCTCCATTTTTCTTGTCTTTAGTTCGGTGCAAAGGTACGAATTAGGTTTGTAGGAGTTGTTAAATCCTGCCGAGATAGAATTGAAGATATATCAGGTGTTTTTTGACTGTTATCTAAGTTTTGATGAACTGATATGAAGCTATACTGAACTTCCGCTTAACTTTTGTAGGTCTCGTCATTTTAAAACAAAACGATATGTGTTGTTAAAACTACCGCTATTACACAAGCGTAATTGAACTAAAATTTAGAAAAGTTTGAGTGAAATAGCCATACGGAATCTATTTTGCTAATTGTTTAGAGGGGGAGTTAATCGCCATATTTCGCGCAGAAGTTTCTCTATGCATCCTTCGTCGGTCAGTTCAACTATTCTTTCGGAATGATGTTCATATAAATAATAGAGATATGGCCGATGCTTAAAGCTGAGCGATGATTTCCTTTGTAAGTTCGGTCAGAACAGATCGCTAATTTACTTGCTTCTGAAGTTTTGGTTAAAAGTGAGCGATTTACAAATGGCAGATTAAGATAGGAAGTGAGCACAAAAAGGTGGGATGGATTAGAAAAAAGAAATCTAAAAATCTTCTAAATTTTGCTCCCGTTTTTCTTTCAATTTGTTGCAGTAAGTTGCAGTAAGTTGCAGTAAGTTGCAGTAAGTTGCAGTAAGTTGGAGTGAGGCCAGTAATCTTTTTAAACTGATTGGATAAATGCGCTACACTACTGTAGTTCAGTTTGTAGGAAATCTCAGTAAGCGATAATTCGTTATAAAGCAGCAGTTCCTTGGCCCTTTCAATCTTATTAATGATAATGTATTGCTGAATAGTCGTTCCTTTTACTTCAGAAAAAGTATTGGCTAAATATGTATAGTCATATCCTAATAGTTCACTCAAATAATCGGAATAATTAACATCGGGGATATAACCCGTTGTGTGAATAAGTTCAACAATGGCAGTTTTAATTTTTTCTACAAATATGCTGCGCTTATCATTTAGGATTTCTAGACCAGATTGAAGGAGAGCTTTGTGCAGTTGGTCCTTTGTTGACTGAGTCATTGGAGAGTGAATTTCTACTAGGCCCAAAACTATGGTCTTCTAAAGAATGCTCAATTTCTCGAGTTCTTGCTTTACCATCAGTTCACAACGTAAACTCACCATGTATTTTATATACAATTTCATAGATTATTTCATAGGATAGCCTATTTCAAGTTTAAAATGGGAGTAAGTTTGATTTAATATCAATGGATTGTGCAGTTCTAGCTTGATTCTTCTTTTATTTTGTACAAACCTGAATAGATTTCAATCAGATATAAAAACCTGATGTGCTCAAAAAAAAGTAGTTTAACGAGGCATGTTGCATAGTACAGGTAACACTAAGAAAATTAGTTCTTTCTAATAGGGTAAAGTTGGGGTATTTGGATTAACCCAAGTTTTTGAGAGGATTTTCTTTCTTCGTTCCAAGAGTGGAGGTCCTATTTCTTCAGTAGGATTAAGCAATCGAGATTTCCGTTCTTCGAAAGCTTGTTGAGCATTTGCGTTGGCTTCAGTTGTTCCTTTCGTATCGCCGCCGATGTATAAAAACTAGCTGTACTTTTTTAATTACTATTGATCAACAAAACGAATATTGAAAGTGAAAAGAGTTGAATTGGCTTAGGCAAAATGTGTCACTCAATAGTAGTAATATTATTTTGCTTTATATTTTTGACATGGGAGTGAGAAGGAAAATTTAACGCGATATAATCGCTCAAGAGTAGAGTGAAGAAGGTCTAGCAGCAGTGAAATAAGCACTAATTAAAGAGTGTATTAAATCTCATTATCTTGAAAAGTAGAACAAACAGTTTTATTACTTTTCAACATAAACGACACCCCAGAACATTACATTTGCCGACATAAAAATCAAAGGCAAAATGGAACAACAATTAATAGAATGTGTACCCAATATTTCAGAGGGTAGAGATGCTGCAAAAATCAAAGCTATAACTGACGTTGTAGAAACTGTAGAAGGTGTAAAATTACTGGACGTAGACCCAGGAAAAGCTACCAACAGAACAGTAATCACGTTTGTAGGTGAGCCAGAAAAAGCAATTGAAGCTGCATTTCTATTGATTAAAAAAGCAGCTGAGCTTATTGATATGAGCAAACATTCGGGCGAGCACCCACGTTTTGGTGCAACTGACGTTTGTCCATTGGTTCCTATTGCCAATATATCTATGGAAGAAACCGCGAAATACGCACACAAATTGGGTGAGCGTGTAGGTCGAGAATTAGGAATTCCAGGGTATTTCTATGAAAACGCAGCCAAAGAAGACAAAAGAGTAAACTTAGCCAGTTGTCGAGAAGGACAGTACGAAGGGCTTTCTAAGAAACTGAGCGACCCGAATTGGAAACCAGATTTTGGTCCAGCAGAATTCAACGCAAGCGCAGTTAAATCAGGTTGTACAGCAATCTCAGCAAGAGATTTCTTGGTAGCTTATAATATTAACCTAAACACAACATCTACCCGTAGAGCCAATGCAATTGCCTTTGACATTCGCGAAGCAGGAAGAATCAAAACGGAAGGTGGTTCCTTATCGGGTAAGAAAGTATTGGACGCAAACGGAGAACCCGTCCGTGAGCCAGGAAAACTGAAATGTGTAAAAGGAATAGGTTGGTACATAGAGGAATACGGAGTTGCTCAAATCTCATACAACCTAACTAACATAAGTGTTACGTCAATTCATGAAGCATTTGACGCGACACAAGAATCAGCAATTGCAAGAGGGCTTAGAATAACCGGTTCAGAATTGATTGGTTTAGTGCCCTTGAATGCATTGCTGGATGCAGGACGTTATTTCTTGAAAAAACAAGAACGTTCGTTAGGAGTTTCGGAATCTGAATTGATAAAGATTGCTGTAAAATCATTGGGACTAGACGATTTAGCGCCATTTGATCCAGCAGAAAAAATTATAGAATACAAACTAAAAGGTGCAGCTGGTGAAAAACTGGTGGACATGGATTTAGTTGCTTTTGCGGATGAAACTGCAAGTGAGTCTCCAGCACCAGGTGGTGGATCAATCGCTGCTTATGTGGGTACCTTAGGAATTAGCTTGGCTACGATGGTAGCTAATCTTTCTGCACATAAACGTGGTTGGGACGATAGATGGGAAGAGTTTTCTGAATGGGCTGAAAAAGGTCAGGCAATCAAAAACAAATTGTTGTTTCTGGTAGATGAAGATACTGCAGCTTTCAACAAAATAATGAACGCTTTTGGTTTGCCAAAAGATTCGGACGCTGAAAAAGCAGCGAGAAGCCAAGCGATTCAAGATGCAACGAAATACGCGATTGAAATTCCTTTTCAGGTAATGGAAACGGTTTACGATTCGTTCGAAGTAATTGAAGCAATGGTAGCAGTCGGAAATCCAAATTCGATTACCGATGCTGGAGTAGGAGCCTTGTGTGCTCGAACTGCAATTATGGGAGCGTTTATGAATGTGAAAATTAATACCGGCGATTTAAAAGACAAAGAGTTCGTTGCGGATATCTTGAAAAGAGGACAAGAAATTCAGGACAAAGCCGTTGAGAAAGAAGCGCAAGTAGTTACTAAGGTGAATGCTGTTATAGGCTAGAGTTGGGCTTCTCGATACATTCCGCTTTGGCGAACATTCGAAGAGAAAAAGAGGAATTCTGGTTTATTATTAGAGGTTTTAATCGGATTCATTTTTTGGTCTTTCAGTTCGAGGGTTTTAAGGAATAAAGTAGAATAAAATTGTATCGAAATCTAAATTTATTAGTGTCATCTGAGCATAACGACGGTCATTCCCGCTCAGGCGGGAATCCGCTTTTAGAGATTATTTTACATTCCTGACTGTGCAGTAATGATACATCATAATAAAAATGAAGAGCCATACTAAAAATCACGAAACCAACTAAATAGTTATGAAAAGAAGAAATAGGTTTTACTTGACCTTATCCTCAAACCATTGTTCCTGAATTGCGTTAACATTAATAGCACTCATTAATTACTCTTTAGTAGGTTTAAATTTAATACCGTTATTCTAAATTTATTTCAGAATCTCAATATTAATGAGGAGGAGTTACTGAAATAAATTCAGTCTGACAATATGATGAGACACTCAAAGAGGAAAAGTAAAGAACGTTTAAAAAGAAATTAGATAACAACAATGGATAAAAAGCTCCACATATTCAGATTCTGGGTTCAGCGTGTGCTTTTCTTTTTTCCTATCCAGCTTATTCTAGCGCATCTCAAGCGCAGTCATGTGCTGATTGTCTATTGGTTAGTCCTTTACGGTTTAGTTTCAGGTCAAATCGCTGCAAAGTACGGTATTCCAAATCTGTTACTGTATCCAGAGTATCTAGGAGTCTCAAATTTTTTGTCGCACATTATTTTAGGATTAGCCTTTGGCTCTTTTGTAATGTCTTTTCAGATAAGCTCCTACATAGTTTTTGGTTATCGATTTCCATTTATAGCCACTTTGAGCAAACCTTTCTTAAAGTACTCTCTAAACAATGCGATAATTCCGTTGGTATTTACAGTGTTTTATTTTACTTATTTAATTGATTTTCAGTTAAATAAAGAATTACTTTCACAATGGGATGTCGCTAAAAACAGTGCTGGTTTACTGTCCGGAATGGCCTTCTTCCTAATTATAGGTTATTGGTACTTTTTGTCTACCAACAAAAGCATTTTCGCCTTTATAGCTCCCAAAGCTTCGTTGGGTGATAGCAAATACGAGCCTATAAATTTATTGTTCGACAATTCGGTAAAGTGGTATCAATTTTTGAAACGCGATAGTGAGTGGAAAATTGAAACTTATTGGAGTGGTAACTTCAGTGTTAAAATAGCCCGAAGCAGTGCACACTATAATCGAGATACCCTCAAAAAAGTATTTGAGCAAAATCATTTTAATGCTTCTCTTTTTGAGATAGGAGTAATCTTTAGTTTGTTAATAGTGGGTGTTTTTATGGAATCACCCGTCTTCGCTATTCCAGCCGGAGCGAGCATTCTGTTGTTGTTTACAATGACACTTATGCTCTCTGGCGCTCTGCATAATTGGTTAAAAGGGTGGAGCGTATTGGGGTTTGTTTTAATAATTCTATTTGCAAATGGACTATCCAAAAACCCAAACCTCAGAAAGGAAAACAAGGCTTATGGTCTTAACTATTCAGTAAAAGCTGTACCCTATAGTAATGATGAAATAAGAAACCGAATGCTGGATATAGAAACGGTTCAGCAAAGTTTTGACAATGAGGTTAAGGCATTAAATAAATGGAAGTCCAAAGAGAAATCCAAAACACTTTTTATTATCAATACCAGTGGTGGTGGATTGCGCTCTGCCTTATGGACCTATTACTGTTTGGCGAACATAGATTCGGTGTCCAGTCAGACTATAATGAACAAAACACGCTTCATTACAGGTGCTTCGGGCGGCATGATTGGTGCTTCCTATTATCGGGAATTACATTTAAGAAATCAACTGCTTGAAAATTTCGATTTTTCGATTGACAGATACGGTAGTCTATTATCGAATGATTTGTTGAATTCCCTGTCTTTTTCTTGGGTTGTAAATGACATATTTAGAATGCGCACATTTGAAGTAAATGGGCAGTCCTTTTTTAAGGATCGTGCTTATTACTTTGAAAATCAATTGAATATAAATACTCAAGGACTTTTAGATAAACCGTTGAGTTATTACCGAGATTTTACTCAAAATGGAAGTTTGCCTTTTCTACTATTAACACCAACTATTATCAATGATGGTCGAAGGCTGATGGTTTCTAGCCTACCCTTGAACTTTATGTACAAACCGCATTTCGGCAAAGAAGTAATCCAAAACTCTAGGTTTATTGATTTCATTGATTTTCAGTCTTATTTTAAAAACCAAGGTGCCGATAGTTTGCGTTTTACGACCGCACTTCGCATGAATTCTACCTTTCCATTTGTACTGCCAAATATCTACTTGCCAACTGAGCCGAAAATTCAAGTTATGGATGCCGGTCTGCGTGATAATTTCGGTATGCTATCAACTACTCAGTACTTACATGCAATGCAGGATTGGTTGGATACAGCGATTGAGAAAATTGTGATCGTTCGAATTTTTGATAAACCTAAAGAAATTGAAATAAGGGAAGACCCTTATCAGTCGTTGATACATTCAATTACAGCACCGGTAGATCATGTTTATTTGAACATGTTTAATACCCAACGATTGAGAGAAGATGACTTGCTAAATGATCTTCCACCGGCATTAAAATCTAAATTAGAGATCATTGATTTTCCATTAGAACTTAATGGCTCCAGAAACATTCCTTTGAGCTGGCAATTGACACAAAGCGACAAGAATTTGATTCGTGAGTCTTTTTTCTCACCTAAAAACGAATCCGCTATAAAACTAGTTAAATACCACCTTTCGGATTCATTCAAGACGTATTAATTTCTAATTTTAGCTTTCAATTTTTAGCATGATCAAACAAGATAGAATAGAGTTAATAAAAGAGATGCTTTCGACCAATTCTAAGGATCCTTTCCTGAATTATGCAGCTGCATTAGAGTATAGTAAGTTCGGTGATAAAGAAAAGGCAATTAGTCTTTTGGAAGATGTTGCTGATTTTGATCCTAAGTATTTAGGAACCTATTATCTACTTGGGCAGATATACGAGGAGGTTGATCAGCTTGAAAAGGCGATAAGTATTTATCGTCGAGGTAGAAAAATTGCCAATGAACAGAATAATAACAAGACTTTAGGCGAACTCAATGAAGCGTTAATGCTGATTGATGAGGAGTTTGATGAAGCTTGGGAGGATTGATTATTTAGTTTATTCCTTCATTATTGATACCATTTCTTCTCATCAGAGCATGAATCCCGCTTTATATTAAGAGATTCATGTACGACCGGACCTGTTTATATCTGACAGAGAATGACGATTAAGGAGTGTAAATTTTACTCTTGTCGGTATGTCAATACAATTCAGCCTAATGCTCAATCTTAAAGGTTGTTCCTTCAATGGCCAGCTCAGTATTCTTAAAAATAGTTTGTGCTTCTACTTTAATCGGTTCTAGCTTCGTATATCGCGTGCTAAAGTGCCCCAGTACCAATTTCTTGCAATTTGTTTTAAGGGCGATTTCTGCTGCTTGTAGATTAGTTGTGTGAAAAGTATCGGCTGCTCGTTGGGTAGCATCGCCCATAAATGTGGATTCGTGATAGAGAATATCACTATTCTTTATCGCTTCGTAGTAGGATTCCTTTGGCTTGGTGTCCGTAATAAATGCATACTTACGAAGCGATAGTGGAGCCTCTGTTGCATCAGCTGCATAAATTGTTTCTGTTGCTCTGTGAATGTCTTTTCCCTGTTTTAATAATTTTATTTCTTCAACTCCAAGTTTTAAGGATTGAAGACTCTCTTTTTTGATATTCAGTGGTTTTTCGGTTTCTCGAAAAATAAATCCAAAACACGGAATTCGATGATTTACAGGAGTGGCAGTTACTTCAACGTTGTGATCTTTTAGAATAACAGATTCTGTTTCATCATCCAGATAATTGTAATGAATTTCATATTTCAGTTTGGTATTTGATACTGAAAGCTGTAGATTAAGTATTTCTCGTAACATTCTGTTAGCGTGAATAGTAAGCGGCTTTTCTCTTCCTAGCAAATGCATGGTATTTAGCAAGCCAATAAGCCCGAAATAATGGTCGCCATGCAAGTGAGAAATGAAAATATGTTCGATACGTTGGAACTTGATTCCGAACTTTCTCATTTGAATTTGAGCACCTTCACCACAGTCAATTAAATAGTAATGGTGATTAATATTCAGTAATTGACTAGTCGGATGTCGAGTAGGTGTAGGAACGGCAGAATTAGAACCGAGAATGGTAATTTCAAATGGAGTCATTAATGCTGAATAGTAATTTTGTTAAACAGCATCTTATCGTCAATTTGATACTTGGCGATGTATAACCCGTTTTCAATATATTGTGTAGGAACTTGAACGTTTTCTTCGTTTGAATTAAAGTTGAAAGTCTTTACTAACTTACCATTCAAATCCATCAATTCTATTGATAAGGTATTGTACAAATGCCTTCCCAAGTCAAAGGAAATAAGATCACTTGCAGGGTTCGGATAAACAGTAATAGACTCGCTTTTTGGTGTTTGAATAGATAATGTAGCAGAATCAAACAAATTAAATTCGACTTCAATAATGGTATCAAAACTTACAATACTAGTTTCGATGAAGAGTTTAAGAGTGATCGTTTTTTGATTCGTCTCTTTTGAATCAGTGGCTAGCCCTTTAATTTGAATGCAATTATTTGTACCTCCAGGAAATATGCAATTTGATGGTTTGCACAGATAACTTAAACCTGCATAAAGATTCGGAACGTCTTTAATTGTAACCTGATTAATTGCGAACCCTTGAATTTCAGTAGGTATAACAATTGTCAAAGTTTCATTATAGGCGCTATCTATCCATGCATCTGGAATTTTGTTTTTTCCTAAGCTTGAATATGCTCCAAATTCAGTAAACGTATTGTCTGGTGTGCATTGTGCGAAAGTATTAGCAGATAAAAAACTGAATGTCAATAGTAAAGCTGCTAATTTCATCTTTACTGTCATTATTCAAATCCTTTTTCAATTTCATGCATCATTATTAAATCTAACGCTTCAGGCATGCTGGGGGTTAAATTCAATATGGTGTCTAACTTTGAAAGATTAATTAGTTTGGAGATCATCTCTTTTGCTCCAGAAACAACTAATAATGCATTATTTTTTTTTGCAGCACGATGGCCTACCAATATTGCACTTAAACCACTCGAATCGCAATACTCACAATTAGAAATATCTAATAGTAAATTATTCAATTTGCCCTCTTCGATTGCGGTATTGAAATGATTCTTAAGTTCTGGAGAAATTGCTGAATTGAGCTTAGAGGCTTCAATGGTGATGGCGGTGCAATACTCTAGTTTTTCTATTTTAAATTCCATAGTTGTTTTTACTCTTGAATCTCAAAATTAATAAAAGGGTGCTATAAAATAGCTTTCTACTGCGGTCTATCAATTTTCTGCGCCAAAAGGTATAAAATGGCCATTCTGACTGCAACTCCATTTTCAACTTGATCAAGAATTATTGCCTGCTCTGAGTCCGCAATCGCACTAGAAATTTCTACACCGCGATTTATTGGTCCTGGGTGCATTATGGTTATTGGCTTTTTTAGTTCTTTCAGTATTTGAGCGGTCAATCCAAATTGCATAGTATATTCTCTCAGGCTTGGAAAGTAGCTAATATCCAATCGTTCCATTTGAATACGCAGCATATTTGCAACATCGCACCAGTTTAAGGCTTTTTTTAAATCTGTTTCGACTTTTACACCCATTTTGTCAATGTACTTTGGTAATAATGTTTTTGGTCCGCAAACCATTACTTCCGCACCCATTTTTTGCAAACAAAATATGTTACTCATTGCAACACGGGAATGCAAAATATCTCCAACGATAACCACTTTTTTACCAGCAACATCTCCTAGTTTTTCTCGAATAGAATACGAATCGAGTAGTGCTTGTGTTGGATGCTCATGCGCCCCGTCACCAGCATTTATGATTCTGCTATTAACGCGTTGACTCAGAAATACACTAGCACCAGGATTCGGGTGTCGCATTACGACCATATCAACTTTCATCGCCAATATGTTGTTTACAGTATCTACTAAAGTCTCGCCTTTGCTTACTGATGATGATCCCGCTGAGAAATTGATAACATCTGCAGAAAGCCTTTTTTCTGCCAGTTCAAACGATAGTTTAGTTCTTGTTGAGTTTTCAAAAAACAAGTTTGCTATTGTAATATCTCTTAAAGTTGGTACTTTTTTGATTGGACGATTTATAACCTGCTTAAAATTATCTGCCATGGCAAATATGAGTTGAATATCACTTTCTGTAAGTGATTTAATTCCAATTAAATGTTCTACACTTAATTCACTCATTTTTCTTCAATAGTATATAGTTGAACTTCGTCTTTTCCTTCTTTTTCGTCCCAGCTCATTATCACCCTTTCCGAGTTTAATGAGTCTACACGACTTCCTACATATTCAGGTTGAATTGGTAAATGCCTTTTAAATCTTCTATCAATAAAGACTAATAACTCAACTTGAATTGGGCGACCAAAATCGAGTAGGGCATCCATTGCAGAGCGCACACTGCGACCGGTATAGAGTACATCGTCTACCAAAACAATTCTACGCCCTTCAATGCTGTGTTCCATATTGGTCCGGCTTGCCACAATGGGTGAATTTCCTCTACGAAAATCATCTCGATAAAAGGTAATATCAATGGAACCCGTTTTAGGATTAATATCCGGTTTGATCTCTTTTAGCTTGGCTATAATTCTATCCAACAAAAACGTTCCACGCGGCTGTAATGCAATAAGAATGGTGTTGCTGAAATCTTGGTGGTTTTCAATAAGTTGGTAGCAAAGACGGGTGATGGTTAAATTAACTCCCTTATTATCTATTATAGTCCTGCTCTGCATTTCAAAGGCCAAATATAACTTTTTCACTTAGTCCATTGTCTTGTTTTCTAACATAAGCACCTAAAAATAGTTTCTTGTAGCACTCTTGTCCGCCTTCTAAGAAAAGCAACCTATTTTTACGCCAACTCAAACTCAAAATAGCGCACAGATGTATACTCAAAGAAGATTTCCTTTTAAAAGCATGATTATTTGGACAAAACGAGAACTTTTCTTTTTTGTTGGAATGGCTGCAATTTTCACAGTTCTTTACGAATTGTTGGGCGTGAAATGGTTGCAAGTTCCCTTAGCTCCAGTAGGCTTAATAGGCACTGCTGTAGCTTTTATGATTGGTTTTCAAAACAATGCTGCTTACGATAGAATTTGGGAAGCACGTAAAATTTGGGGAGGAATTGTAAACACCTCACGCTCTCTAATAATTACAATAAAAGACAGTTTTTATCTGCATCGGACGGAGGCGATTCAGGATGAAACCTCTGAATTGAAAATAATAACGCACCGGCACATTGCTTGGCTCAATGCTTTGCGTTTTGCTATGCGTGCAAAGAAAACTTGGGAGGCTTCTTATGAAATCATGCATAAAAAAGAGCATTCTACTTATCATGTTCCTGAATTTGAAACTGAATTAGAAGATGAATTAAAATCTCACTTATCTGCCGAAGAACTTAAACAGGTTATGGCTACAGATCATAAACCTAATACGATAATTGCTTTGCAATCCCAGCATTTGAGAAGGTTGACTGATGAAAAAAAACTTTGGGATTTTTCTTACCTAAATATTCAAGGACTCTTGCAAGAATTAACCACGCTTCAAGGTAAGTCAGAACGGATTAAAAACTTTCCTTATCCCAAACAATACGGAAGCATTGGTTATCATTTCGTCCACATTTTTATGTGGTTACTGCCAATGGCAATTATTCCTACGTTTGCCACTATGGGTGTTGGAATAGCTGAAACAAATCCATTTATAGGCAAGTACTTTGTTTGGTTTAATATTCCCTTTACTATAATTGTAATATGGGTGTTTAATACCATGCTAAGAGTCGGATTGGCTGGAGAAAATCCTTTTGAGGGCTCACCGAACGATGTGCCAATTTCAAATATAGCTAGAAGTATTACACGCGATATTCTACAATTGGTAGATGAGGATCCTTCTAAGATTCCGCCGCCAATCGATAACAAAAATGATATTCAGATGTGATCAAGCAATGGTGTTAATTCTGATTCATTTTTTCAAAGATTTGAAATTCGGCTTCTACCATTTCCTTTTTTGAAAGTGTATTGTCTCGATCAATTATATAGACGGTTTCAGCAAACAAATGATTTATAAAATGAAAGTTATCGAATTTTATATTAGATTTTAACTTTTTCACTTTTGATAGACTCAGTCATTGATTAAGGTACATTTTCAAACAACCATCTTGCGAATTTTATTGAATAGAATATTAAAACAGCAGTTATGAGGAATATTAGAGGAATGGCTACAACCTTTCTATTTTGAATTCTCTTGTTGTTAGCTTTAATCTCTGCTCTAATTGTCTAGATCTGTTCTGGAGTAGATTTTTTTAAATCTAAACTTTTACGTTTAGCAGAATTGAAGTATTCTTTTCGCAGATAGAAATAATCCTTCTTACGCAAAAGCGCCCTGTTACTTTTCATAACAGAGATCATGTTGAAAGCTGAACCTTCTCCGCCCATAAATTTATTTTTTTAATAAGCTTTTTGAAAATAAAAGCAGTTTATTTATCGTATTATTGCAATATAAAGATTAATAAACATGGGGATAACAAAAAGTAACCTCTTTACCGACGAGCAGAACAAGATAGCAAATACATTAAAAGCACTAGGTCATCCAGCTCGTGTTGCTATTTTACAGCATTTATTAAAGGCCAATGCATGTATAAACGGAGACCTAGTTGAAGAAACAGGTTTGGCTCAAGCAACGGTTAGTCAGCATTTAAGAGAATTAAAGGACTTAGGAATCATTCAAGGAACCATCGAAGGAGTTTCGGTTAGTTATTGCATTAATCCAGTGCGATGGAATGAAATTGCCCAATTGCTGAATGGTTTATTCGATCAAATAAATATAAACGGCGAAAGCTGTTGTTAAAATTTAAATAGATGAAATTATCAGAATTAAAGAACAGTTTAGAAGGCTTAGATGCAGTCAAATTTCAATTGCCTAACGGACAATTAGTAGAATCACATTTTCATGTAACCGAAGTAGGTGAAATAGAAAAACGATTTATTGATTGCGGCGGAACAATGAGGAAAGAGCATACGGTAAACTTTCAACTTTGGTCATCTGATGATTTTGATCACAGATTGAGTGTTCAAAAACTAAATTCGATTATCGAATTATCTGAAAAGCAATTACTCATTGGCAACCACGAAATAGAGGTAGAGTATCAGCAAGAAACGATTGGTAAATACGGTTTGGAGTTCAATTCAGATGAAAGCGTTTTTATGCTTTCCGAAAAGCAAACCGATTGTTTAGCCAAAGACAATTGCGGAATTCCTGAAACAAAAGAAAAAGTAGAACTATCGGCAATGGTTAATTCTGATGCTGCTTGCACACCAGGTGGTGGTTGCTGCTAGAGATTTAAGTTTATGAATTTAGAAACCACGATAGCATCGCTTAAAGCCCATAGCATAAGCGATAAACGGAAATTAGCACTGCAACCACTAATTGATTTCATAAGCTCCAAAAAAGAAGCAGAGGAGCTTATTCGGTTGAATTTTATCTGCACTCATAATTCACGAAGAAGTCAGCTTGCGCAAGTATGGTCCTTTATACTTTCCAATCATTTTGATTTGAACGTAGAATCCTATTCTGGTGGAGTCGAAGTAACCGCATTTTTTCCTGCGGCGATTGAGGCATTAAAAGCTTCGGGTATTGAAATTAACAGGGCAGGAGGCGTATTTCCGAAATACAAAGTGCGCTATAATTACAATGAAATCAACTGCTTTTCAAAATTGTATAATAATGCTTTAAATCCAACAGAGGGGTTTGCCGCAGTTATGACTTGCTCAGATGCTGATAGGAATTGTCCTTTGGTGTCAGGTGCTGAAAAACGGATTCCAATGACTTTTGAAGATCCAAAAGCATTTGATGATTCACCTAAAAAACAAGAAAAGTACAAAGAGCGTTCTTTGCAAATTGCTGGAGAATTGTACTACGTATTTAATTCCATTACATAAGCATGAAAGGCATCGGTTTTTTCGAAAAGTATCTGACAGTTTGGGTCTTACTTTGTATTGGAGTTGGTATAGGGATAGGAGCAGTTGCGGGAGATGGAATTCAAATCATTTCCTCTTTAGAAATTGCACATGTAAATATTCCTGTGGCAATTTTAGTTTGGTTAATGATTTACCCAATGATGGTTCAAATTGATTTTGGATCGTTAAAAGAAGTCGGTAAAAATGCAAAAGGCCTGGGGCTTACGCTTGTCGTTAATTGGCTAATTAAACCTTTTACAATGGCCTTTTTCGCCTGGTTGTTTTTCGATCAATTGTATTCAACTTGGATTACTCCCGAACAAGCCAATGAATATATAGCTGGAGCTATTCTGCTGGGCGCAGCGCCGTGTACAGCAATGGTTTTTGTTTGGTCCTACTTATCAAAAGGGGATGCTAACTATACGCTTGTTCAGGTATCGGTTAACGATTTGGTGTTATTAATACTCTTTGTGCCGATTGTTCAATTTTTATTGGGAATAACTGATTTTATAATTCCATACGATGTTCTAGTAACCTCAGTGGTGATATATGTAGTTATTCCTTTACTGGCTGGTTATGTAACGAACAAGTGGGTAATAAACGTAAAAGGTGAGGAGTGGTTTAAAAATGATTTCCTACCCAAATTGAAGCCATTTTCTATCATCGCTTTATTATCGACGTTGGTATTGCTATTTGCATTTCAAGGAAAACAAATTATTGACCAACCAGAAAACATTCTATTGATTGCAATCCCTTTAACCATCCAGACATACTTCATTTTCTTTTTATCTTGGTTTGCGGGGAAATACATCAAGCTCCAATACAACATCTGCGCACCGTCTTCAATGATAGGTGCTAGCAATTTTTTTGAATTGGCAGTTGCAGTTGCCATTGCGCTGTTTGGATTAAATTCTGGTGCAGCTTTAACGACGGTGGTTGGAGTATTGATTGAGGTGCCTATTATGCTTTCTTTGGTTGCAATTGCAAAACGGTGGAAGTACTAATGAATACCGTTTAATTCTTAAGAATACCCATTAGTGGTTAAAACAACCTTTTATTAGCTCGTGTGTGGGTTTATAAGCACTGTTTGCCAAAAAACGTCAACTTTGAAGAAACAATTTCTTATGCGTTACTTCATTTTATTCCTATTTACAGTTTGTGTCTCCAATTCAAATGCTCAAGAAAAATGGGTGAAAGTTGATTGTGGAACTGATTTTTCTTTGGCCTTAAAGTCTGACGGTACCATTTGGTCTTGGGGCTATAACGCAAACGGTCAACTCGGTGATAGTAGTTTATTCTCTAGAAGTGCTCCTGATCAAATTGGTCAAGACACAGATTGGAAAGATATCTCCTGTGGCGCCTTTCATGTATTAGCACTTAAAAAAGATAATTCTCTTTGGGTTTGGGGATTAAACGGAAATGGCCAGTTGGGATTAGGAAATAACAATAGCTATAGCTACCCGATTCTGATGGACACCTTTAAAAATTGGAGTGAAATTGACGCAGGACAAGCACATTCCATTGCCATTAAAACAGATGGAACGGCTTGGTGTTGGGGATTAAACACAAATGGTCAATTAGGAAATGGCACCACAAAAGATGCTAATCGACCTATCCAGATAAACACTGATAAAGATTGGAAAGAAATTTCTGGAGGCGGCGGACATTCCATGGCTATAAAGAATGGAGGAGAACTTTGGGCATGGGGAACAAACGGAAGAGGACAGTTAGGAGCAGGAACTGCTTTTAGATATTATCAACCGACTAGAATTGGAAGCAAGTCGGATTGGAAAGAAGTATCCGCAGGTTTCGCTTTTACATTAGCCATAAAATCAGATAACACATTGTGGTCATTTGGCGATAACCCTGTTGGACAATTAGGAAATGGGACAACAAATCGAGATTCATTTCCGAGTCAGATTGCAACTTTTGCTTCATGGAAAACAATTAGCGCAGGATCCGCTCATTCAATGGGAATAACAACTAACGGTGAAATGTACGCTTGGGGATTCAATAACAATGGTCAATTGGGTATAGGGAATTCTATTTCAAAACTGAACCCAAC
>CAJVZZ010000025.1 GCA_913020435.1 uncultured Flavobacteriales bacterium
GAACGGTTGTACCGATTCAATTTCACAAACAGTTGTCGTTGATACATTGCCAGTAGCTTTATTTACAGCGGACACGGTTTGCTTTGGCAATCAAACCAGCTTTACTGATAAATCATTTGGACGCGGAAGCATACTAACTACCTGGGGTTGGGGCTTTGGCAATGCACAAACGAGTAATTTACAGAACCCTACTATTACCTATACATCGGCCGGGAGTTACAATGTGAAGTTGAGTATTGCTGATGCTAAAGGTTGTAAGGATGACACAGTTCAAACAGTAGTAGTCGATACTTTGCCAGTAGCAGCATTTAGTTTAAATGATAATTGTTTAGGAGACAGTTCCTTGTTTACCAACAACTCTCAACAAGGAAGTAATGCGTTTACGGGCTGGAAGTGGAAGTTTGGTGATGGCGATTCTTCTAGCTTACAATCGCCCAAACATTTATATGCCAGTCATGGAAAATATCAAGTGTATTTACAAGTGCTAGATGCCAATAATTGCACCTCTTTCAAATCAGATACAGTAACGATTTGGCCACGTCCTATTGCTTTTTTCACAAGCGACACTATTTGCGATCAAGACAGTACAAATCACACAAGTCAATCGACTATTACTTTACCATTGGGTGGCGCAATAACGTCCTATCGTTGGACTTTTGGTGGTGGCGGAGCAAGTGCAATGCAACAAGTAAAACACGTTTATCCTACTGCTGGATTATACACAACAGAACTACACGTCACTGATTTGAACGGTTGTACCGATTCAATTTCACAAACAGTTGTCGTTGATACATTGCCAGTAATTGTTTTCACAGTAGATTCTGTTTGTCTTAATGATACAGTTTCTTTTATTAATAATTCCCGTGGGGCTGCTGGGGCTAATATTGTTAGTTGGAAATGGGACTTTGGAAACGCAGATAGCTCTCTATTAAAAGCTCCAGCCTATTTGTATCCAAATTACGGTGTATTTGGTGTTACTTTATCGGCAATCGATAGTAAAGGATGTAGAAATAGCTCCACCGATTCTCTAATAATTTACCCACTTCCTACAGCTATATTTAACTTCACGCATACATGTCAACCAGCACCTGCTTGCACGGGATCTCCTGTTACGTTTACAAGCACATCTACCATCCCTAGTTTGGGTGGCGGTATTTCAACTTACAATTGGGATATTGATAACAACACTGTTGTTGATTACACTGTTAACCCCGCAATACATAGGTATGCTTTAAAAGGAAAGTACACTATTGTACATGAGGTAATTTCTCCATATGGATGCTTTGATACCGCTCATAAAATCATCGAAATTACCGAGGCTCCTATTGCAGATTTTAACATAGACTCAACGAATGCATGTGGCCCATTGCAGGTAGTTATATCAGATAGTAGTAAAGGATTTGTTTCTAATTATTCATGGACAATATTTGCGGCCAGTTCAGGGATTGGTGTTCCTATATTTTCACGTACTTCAAAGAATCCTAATCCAGTCCCTGCACTTCTTCCGGGCAGATTAGGTGACACTAGTTATGTCGTTCAGTTAATAGTAAGCAGTTGTTGTGGAGCTGATACTGCATACGATACGATTATAGTTAAACCTGTTCCTATCGTAGACTTCCGAACCAGTGTCAATTCTGGTTGTTCACCATTAAGAGTTAATATTACCGCAGATAGTTTGATATTTGGATCCACCAATTACTTGATTTTAAACTTTGGTGATGGCTCAAAGAAAGATACGATATATCCTAATTTTCAATCGCCAATTTGGAGACCTGCAAGCCATTACTTTTTTTACAACGGACCGTCAGCTGACACTACTTATTACTTGTCTGTAATTGGAGTAAATGATTGCGGACGAGATACAGCAACACATCCTATACGGGTTGAACCCAACAGAGTATCTTCGTTTTTTACAATTTCAAAAACTAAAGGTTGTGCTCCATTGGCGGTTACATTTACATCTTTCGCAACGGGCGCAACTCAAATAAGTTATGATTTCGATTACGATTCTACCAGGGCCATTCCAAACTTTCCAGTTGTTGCTCCAAATAAGAGCTACACGCATACCTTTTTATCAGGAGGTAAGTTTTTAATTGCGCAATTTGTAACTAATGGCTGCAGCATAGACACTTCTTTTCAAGAAATTGAAGTTTTCCCTCAACCTAGGGCAAACTTTACCATAAATGATAGTATTTGTAATGACGTTTCGCTTTCTATTATTAATAATTCATCAATCTCTTCAGGAAGTATTAATGGGTATGAATGGGATTTTGACAATGGCGATAACGATGTAATCCGCAGACCTATATATACTTACCCGATTGGTGGGAATTATACCGTTTCGCTAATCGTTACTTCAAACTTGGGTTGTAAGGATACTGCCTCAGCATTAGTAAGAGTGTTTGGAAAGCCTACTGTTGATTTTTCTTTGCAGAACAGCTGCTTTAATGAGCAACCTGTGGTAAATCGTAATTTAAGTCAGGCAAATAATGATCCTATAATTGGTACATATTGGCAATTTGGAGACGGTAACAGCTCATCTGCTTGGTCTCCATTGCATAGCTATTTGACTCCAGGTACTTATCCCGTATACTTGAAGTTAGTCACTCATAATGGATGTGCTGATTCACTGACAAAATCGATTGTAATATACCCAGTGCCTCTTGCCGATTTTTCTTCTTCGTATTTGAATGGAGATTCTTGTGGGTTAGATGTTGAAGTTTCATTTATTAATAAATCGACAGGTGCAAATGGAGCGACTTGGTATTTTGATTGGAACAGTGATAAAACAGACTCATCAAGTTTGATAAGTCCAAGTAAAAAGTACACTGCCAATGAAATATACTTGGTTAAACTAGTAGCAAAAAATGCGTTTAATTGTGCGGATACACAAGATCGAGAAATTGGCGTATATCCAATTCCGGTGGCAGACTTATCCTTATTGACAACCTCAGGATGTTTGCCTATTGATATGGAGTATGAGGATAAATCTTTTTACATCTGGGAAGGAATAAACGATAGTAAAATAACTGATAGACAGTTTAAATTAGGAGACCAATGGTACCCTATAAAACAGGTAGCCAATTTGTTTACGGAATATGGGGTATTCACGCCTTTATTTTCCGTAAGTTCCAATTTTGGCTGTAGCGATACCATCCAGCTACAAAATAAGGTTAATGTATATCCTGAATTAATAGCAGATTTTGAAATAGAAGAAGTTGAAAACATTACTTTTTATTTCAATAACACGTCAATTCTTAGTAGCGGGATTCCAAATTATACTTGGACATTCGGAGATAACAACAAATCAATCGAAGAAAGTCCAACGCACACTTATGATGTCAATGCCTATTATCGAGAATTAGATTTTGAAGTTTGTCTAATAATAGATGATTCGCATGATTGTAAGAGTGATACTTGCAAACCCTTAAATATAGAGCCTTGGACGTTGTTTGTGCCAAACGCTATGACTCCTGAAAGGGGCATAGGAGAGGAAACAGTGTTTTTGCCAAAAGGATTAAACCTGTCAACCTATCATCTTCAAATATTTGACACTTGGGGTAATAAATTATGGGAAAGCACTCTGCTTAACTCTATTGATGGAAGTCCTTTGGAGGCTTGGGATGGCAAGTATAGAGGCAGCTTTGTGCATCAAGGAACCTACGTTTGGCGAATAGACGCAGTATTTGAAGGTGGAAGAGTTTGGGGTGGTAAGTATTACGAAGGCGAGGGATATAAGAGAGTAGGAACCATAAGTGTAATCAGATAATGAAATACTTACTGTCCATATCTTTTGTGTTCATAAGTTACTTCCTATTCTCACAGGATCCTAATATTTCTAATTTACACACGTTTCGAACCTATATTAACCCGGGATACGTAGGATTTGTTGACAATTTAAACGTCAGTATAGGTCATCACCGCCAATGGCTTTATGTTCCTAGAGTTCTTGAAACGACTATTATGAGTACTGATTTTTATTGCGACTCTAAAGGGTTAGGGCTTGGTTTGATTGCTTTAAATAATAGAGAGGGTGAGGGTTATATGACCACAAATGCTGTATCGGGGATTGTTGCTAAAAACTTGTCTGGAATTATTAAAAAATTTGATTTACAAAGATCATCACGAACTAAAAAATCAAGAATTAAAATAAAAGACTCAAATATTAAATTTGAAATGTCAGGGGCTCTTCAATTCGGCATATTACAAAATAGTGTAGATTGGACAGAGCTTACCTTTTCAGATCAATTGGACGCTAGGTATGGTAATGTGAGAGTTACTGCTGCAACACCCCAAGTGGAATCTACTCTGGCGATTCCCGATGTTGGAGGTGGTATAATGGTTCGTTTTAAAGCAAGGGAATCTAGCGGAGTTGTCTACAATAAAAATTCACCGCTATATGGAGCAATAGAAGGGAATTATACAACGCTGGGCGTATCCTGTCAACATTTAAATCAGCCAGAACAGTCATTTTTAGGTGGATCAGCCAAATTACCAACAAGATGGAATTTGCATGGAAATATTAATTTACAAAATGAATCTAAAAAAAATCAGCAAAAACAACAAAGCAATAATCGTAATGCAGAACGTGCAATTTACGCAACCATGTATTCTCTAAATTTCTTGTATCAAACTCAAGGAGAGTTAACTACACTGTTAGTAGGCCCCTCAATTGCAACGTTTGGATTTATATCTATAAGTGCCTGGTGGAGAGGTTCTTTCGGAGAGTATCGAAATAGCGACGCAATTGTACTTTCAACTTATAGCTCTATTAAACTAAGTCGGGAAAGGAATCTTATTATAGGTGCTAGCTATGACTTTACTATTGGGCCGTTAAATTATAGCAGAACCTTCGGAACATTTGAATTTTCTTTAAAAATGAATTTCAGAAAAGGAGATAAGAGCAACTGTATTAATACCGATGAAGAGTGGTTTAGAGGTAGAAACAAGAAAGAACAATTGAAATTCATGAGAGAACACAGCCAAAATATGCTTTAGCTTTGGCAAAACACACCCGGTAGTAGTCATATTTGCAGGAAATAGTATGTGATTTTCCTTTTGAAGTTAAATACTTAGTTGTGGTTATAACCCCCATGTTCCCTTTGTGTAATCAACACATTTAAGCATACTCACAATTCAACCTTTAGAAAGACATAAGAGGGATTTAAATAACTCTTTGATAACTTCTTGGCAGGTTTTGACTAAATATTTATTACTGCTTTAAATCTGCACCCTAATAATAGAACTCCACTTTAATTAAGTAATGTCGGGTTGGTAGATTTAAATCATCGCTCCTATTTATTTTCCTTTAAATACTTTTTGTATCGCCCTTTATACTCAATGACAAGGAGCTTATGTTCAGTATTAATAGGCCCAAATCTATCATCCACTTTAACATAATGGAATAAAATTTTTGATGATTTTGCAATTTCAAAAGCCACTTATAAAGAGGGCTCCAAAGAGTACATTAAGGCGTTTTCTGACAGTTTTGTTCTGTGCGTGCTATTTGTTGCTGCTACAATGGATGTCCCCATGGCTTCACCCGCAGCTTGATTTTTTTCGTATTGCAGTCTTTTGAGTTCTGCATCTTGGTTTTCGCTTTCCTGTCCCAAAGATTTTTGGATTCTCGGATTGACATACGCACCCTGATTCACCGATCGTTTTTCGGGAGTAACATCAGGTAGCCCCTCTTTTTTCCAATTCATAAATCGAATTACCAAATCCATCTGTTCCTTTATGCATCACTTTGTAGGATTCTGTTTGACAGAAAAGATTAGAGAGCCATCAAGAAATAAAACTGCTGCTGAGCAAAAAAAGTTGTTCAACAAATTAAGGGATATTGATTATTACCAAAACATGCTTTAGCTATCGCCATTTATTAGCGAAGTAGTACTCATATTTCGCATTCATGATGAATCGAGCTATTAATACAATCCTTACCATACATTTTTATCGACCTCAATCTCAGCGTCAAATGGATCAGCATATTGACTATCATTACCTTTTTTATCCTCTAAGAATTTAAAATAAGCTTTAACACGATTGACAAAGGGTCGACTTCCAAATTTATATTTCGCAATCCAATTTACTCCACCATATCAATACCAAAAGAAGAACCCATAAAATGAATCTTGTTGTGATAACATCTGGCGATTCCTTCTGCGTTTAAGTTGTCAAAAGAGGAATAAAACTGCTCAATTAAGTCTTTGTATACTTCATTCTTTTCCGGCACGGCAAAACAATTGTTTTGAAGGTTCAAGAAAGCAAAAAAAACAAAATTGAGCCTTTCCTGTTGTATTATTTCAACTTTTCGTCGATATACGATAGCACTTTTTTCATCAAATGTATTCGGTCTTTTCCACGAACATTATGCTTGTGTCCAGGATATAAGAAGAAGTCTATTTGAACTCCTTTGTCAACCGATTGCTTCAATAGGTCGATACTGTTTTGAGGAACAACCACGTCATCATCCGCTCCATGAATAAGCAATAAATCGCCTTTTAGGTTCTGAACTTTGTCCAGTAATGATGCTTTTGCATATCCCGAGGTATTCTGTTCAGGCGTATCCATGTACCTTTCGGTATACATGATTTCGTAATATTTCCAGTCAATTACTGGTCCGCCAGCAACTCCCACCTGAAATATTCCAGGAGCTTTTAGCATTAATGAGGTAGTCATAAAGCCGCCGTAACTCCAACCATGAACGGCCATTTTGTTGCGATCTACAAAATCTAAATTTATTAGATATTCTGCGGCAGAGAGCTGATCTACCACTTCAAATTCTCCGAGATTTCTAAAGATTTTTTGCTCAAAATCACGTCCTCGATTTTCCGATCCTCTGCCATCAACCGTATACACGATATAACCTTTGTTTGCTTGATAAGCCATCCAAGGCGACCCGCCAGCCATCCAGCTATTTGTAATCAATTGCACTCCAGGACCATTATAGACATATAGCAAGGCTTTATATTTCTTAGAAGGATTGAAGTCTACAGGTTTGAACATTCTTGTATTGAGGACAATTCCTTCACTAGTTTTAATAGTACCTAATTCAGGCAGTCTAACAGAGTAGTCTGCATAAGGATTTTTGTTTTCGATGAGCGAAATAACTTTTTTACCATTAAGATTATGGACGTGCGTGTTTCTCCGAGTTGATAGGCTGGTGTAGGTATCGATATAATAGTTTCCATCAAAACTCATGCGGATTGCATGCACTCCGCTTTCTGGAGTTATTTTTTTGGTTTTTCCAGTTGCAAGGTTCAGTTGATAACCAATTCTATCCAATCCATCATTATCTGCTACTACATAGGTTATGGTGTTCTCACCTTGTACTTGCATTAAAGCAGTAACTGGAGCTTCATGAGCAGTAAGCTGCTTCATCATTTTACCTTTTTTATTGTAGAGATAAAGGTTGTTGTAGCCATCTCTTTCGCTTTGCCAAATAAAGTTTTCTCCATTAGATCCAATGAATTCCATGGGGTGGAGTGGTTGCACATATTTATCGTGTTTTTCGGTAAAAAGTGTGCGTACAAACTCTCCAGTTAGCGGATCGTATTGGTTTAATTTCATTTCATTTTGATCACGATTTAGTATTGCTATGAAAATGGCTTTATCGTCTGGACTCCAAGCAATGTTAGTCAGATACTGGTCTGTTGGCCCTTCAGTTTTTATCCAAACCGATTGCTTGGTAGCTGAGTTCCATACTCCAACTGTAACTTCATGACTGGGCATTCCGGCCATTGGATATTTAACCGTATTTGATGATGCAGGCTTTATTGAATAATTGGTAATCGGGTAGTCGGTAACCATGGACTCATCCTTTTTGTAATACGCCAACATATTTCCGTTATTTGACCAAAAAGTGCCTTTAGAAATACCAAATTCAAAGCGATGAACCGATTGTCCAAAAACTACATTCTCTGATTGTGGAACACCTACTGGCGTTTCGTTCACTATTAAGCTATTCTCATAGGTATAAGCAATAAGAGCATTATTAGAGGAGACGTCTACATTGACCGCTCTTTCTGGAAGACTAATGATTTTATCTAATTCTTTCTTTTTAAAATCAAATAGAAATAGATTTTGTTTGACTTGAAATCTATATTGAGAATTACTTAGCCACGTTATTCTAGGAAATCGACTTAGTTCCTTGAGTTCCTCATAGTTTTTGAGTTCACTAAGCGAGGTGATAATAATTTCATCTTTAGCGTCTATACTTCTTTTTACAAGACGAGTATTACTAGAATCTATAATAACCCAAGAAATCGAATGCTCGTTTGGTAACCATTGGAGCTGAGATTTTATCTCAGGTTTAAATTTAGAATAGCCTCCAATTACTGCATCTGAAAGAGTGAATTCTGTTTTTTGTGCAAATGAGTTAAAGGATAAAAAAAGATTTACTGAGAATAGAATTAAAAAACGCTGCATAGTTTATATTTTGAGAGGGTAAAACTATAAAACCTCGGTTTGTGTTGGGTACTTTCACTTGTAACTTTAAGAGTTTTAGTGATTTTCTAAAAATTGTTTGATTTTTACTGAATTAATAGGTTTTACAAGAAAGTGGCTTACATGTGGGTTATTTAAAGCTCTTTCTTCATCTTTTTCGCTGATGCTAGACGTAAGCATTATAATCTTGGGTTGTATTGTTTTTTTGTTACTCGGCATTTCAAATAAATCTAGAAATCCCCAACCATCAAGAATGGGCATGTTAATATCTAAGAGGACATAATTGGGTTGCACCTTTTTCACTATTTTTAGGGCATCTTCACCATCTCCTGCTGTATGAATAGCACTAAAAAAATCACTCATTTCAAGATATTTTTTCGCAATGAGTATATCAATGTCGTTATCATCGACTAGTAAAATTGATGGTTTTTGCATCTATGCTGCGATCTTTTGAGTAAACTTATATTCAAAAACGGTTCGGCTCGGAACTGTTTCTATGGCATTTTCAAATTCTGTAGGAAAACAGTGCATCGGGTTATAACCTTTTGCTCCCATTTCTAAAATTCGATTAGAATAGCTTTTTTTGATATACGCATTCAGTCCTATTTTATGAAGATCTGATTTTATGTTGAGTAACTCTGTGATGATATTTAAATTAGTGTCAATAACAAATGAAAGTTCTATGAATATTAGACCAGATGTTTGGATTTTTTTTTGAAGATAAGAATTGATAGAACTATTAGAATGAAGCAGGATAGAGACTGTCTGAATCTCCATAGGGAAAAGATAAAGGAGCGCAGCATTAATCGTTGTATTATATTCTGTAATAGAAATATTTTGATTTGTTACCTCCAAGTTGCCAATATTAAGGGTACTTGGTATAAAATGAAATTGGTGAATCACCTAATTTATTGTAGGTAAATTACCTACTAGTTCAACTGTTCTTTTATTGCATATTTTATTAAGCTGGGTAAATTTTTAGAGTTGGTTTTCGCGAGCAAGTTTCTTTTGTGAGCGTCAACGGTTCGAAGACTGATATGTAGTTTTTCAGCAATTTCTTTATTTGAAAACTCGTCTAGAATCAGCTTTAAAACTTCATGTTCTCGATCTGTTAAGCTTGCTTTTTTGTTCTTTTCAATCCCTTCGTTTGATAGTAATTGATCCAACACTACAGGAGAAAAATATTTGCCTCCTTCTTGAATTTTTTGAATGCTTTTGTAAATTTCCTCTAAACCAGAAGTCTTGATAATGTATCCATCACAATTTGCAGCTTTTGCCTTGAAGAAATAATGAGGACTGCTGTGCATAGAAAGAAATATTACCTTGACAGAAGGATATAGAGCTTTGATTTTTTTGCAAGTAGTTAAACCATCCATTTCTGGCATATTTATATCTAAAAGAATCACTTCAGGCAATCGCGATTCCAGCGCAGAAAGCAACAATTCACCATTTTCAAAAGTTTCAATGGATGCAACGCTAGGATGGTTCATTAAGGAGTTTTGCAGACTTTCTCTAAGAATTGCGTGGTCATCAGTTATGAAAAGACATATTTTTTTCACCCTAAGCGTTGTTTTTTGATGGCTATCGAAATCATAGTTCCTTCATTTAATTTACTGTCTATAATGACATTGGCACCAATATATTCTCCACGATTGAGAATACTATGCAGACCAAAACTTTTACTTTCTAGCGTTTTCTGTTTGTCAAAGCCTTTGCCATTATCCTCTATAGAAAGTGTAATGATTTCATTAAATAATAATAGCTGTACCGAAATCTTTGTCGATTCTGAATACTTTAATGCATTGTTGATCGCTTCTTGGGCAATTCGGTAAAAGTTTAGTGCAATCGATTTAGGGATTTTAATTTTAGATAAATTACTGTTGAATTCTATCTGTACCTTACTCAGTTTATTTAAGTCTAGTATCAATTGTTCTAAGGTTTCATCTAATTCGATATCACTAATAGATTTTGGAATTAGATTATGGGATAGGTTTCTGCACTCGTCTAAACCAAGGTTTAGAAATTTACGCGCGTTCATCAAACCAACATACTTTTCTTCTTCTTTATCTCCTAAAAAACCATCTAAATAAAGCTGTGCTGCTGTTAAGTTTTGCCCCAATCCATCGTGCAATTCTTTTGCAATTCTTTCACGTTCATGATCTTCTGCTTGCAATATTGCTTGAATATTTTGGCGTTCCTTTTTAACCCTTTTAGAAATGTCTTTTAAAGTATACAATAAGTGATTAGCGGATTTATCATCTCTGATAATGGGCTCTATTGTAACCTCCATATTAACACTGAACGCATTCACCGTAAAAGTGATTTCAAAGGTAACTGCTTGTTTAGTGTCTATTACATTCGCAGTGGCGCTTAATTTTTCCTCAATTGATTCAGCATCAGAGAGGGGGAAATCGGTTACGATACTTATGAGGTTTTTCTCAATAAAGTGATCTTTGTTAAGATTTAATCCAAAATTGAAATTGATTAAGTCGAGAGCCTGGTTGATTGATTTTACTATAATCTGTCCGTCTTGCTCAACCTTACAAAGCACAACTAAATCCAAAGCTTTAGTAAAAACTAAATCTAATAGTTTGTCCTTTTCATCAATATTCACTTTGTGTGATTTTTTAGTTTCTTCATGTTTTTCTTTAAGCAACCTTTTGTGCTCCTCCAATTCCTTTTGACGAGCCTTCATTTGACGAATAGCCATAAACAGCATTGCTCCAAGCATAAAAAGAGCAAAAATGAGCATTATACCAATTTTTTCTGTTTTTGAGCGAGCTGTTATTTCTACTGTTTTTTCGTCGTTTTCTAGTGTAACCTGATCTTTCACTAGTGTAACTTCTTCAAATGCAGTTTGTAACTTGATATTGCGTAAAATATTTAATCCTGTTTCCTGAATTATGGCATTGTCAATGGAGTCGAGTCTTAATGCCAAAGAATAGGCGTTTGGTAGATTTAGCTTAGTTGATGCCAATAAAGTAATGTTTATTGCCTGTTTTTGTCGGTATAAGTTTTTGTTTTCTTTTAGAATTTCATTAGCCAACTGAGCATAAATTAGAGATTTTTGATGCTGATTACCGGCTAAAAATACTTTAGCAAGAAGTAGATATTGACGCGCAACAGTTTGACTTTTATTAGAGCCAATAAGGGCTTTTTCAGCTGTAAAGACTCCTTTATTACCTTCTTTTTTATTTCCATACAGATACTGGTAATAAGCCATAAAAAGTACGATTTCGATATAGTCTGTAGATGTTGTGCAAATTCCAATTGCTTCAAGCTTTTTAAAGTATTTATTGGACGAATACAGTTTGTTTTGCTCAAGTGAATTGAACAATAAACCAGCATAGATTGAGCACTCCTGTGAACTAAAATTTAAAGTCGATAGTGCTTTGTTATAAAAGTCGTTTGATAAATCATATAAGCCCACTTCAGCCAAAGTAAAAGCAGTATTTACTGCTGTTGTAGTAAGATGTTTCCCCGAATAGTCTGGCATAGAGGATATAGAGTCTGCTTTAAAAAAGTGGTTTAGTGAGTTTATTAAATTACCATCTACATAATATAGACGACCAATGTTGTTTTCAACGGCAACTATTGCTTCTAAAGCTCCAATCTTATTAAAATTAGTTGCAGCTTGGTTAAGAAATGTAAGAGCAATATCACCTTCCCTATTTTTTTTATAAAGAATTCCAAGAATGTTTTGGCAACTTGCAATACTCCTAGTGTCCTTTGATATCTGAGCTACAGCGTACATTTCATTTGCAAGGTCGAGCGCTTGAGGCATATCAGTGTCTGCAAACGAAGGGATAAGCTGAATTCCAATAGAAATTTTTGAAGTATCTTGAATTTGATTAAAAATGGCCAAAAGACTATCTTGAGAATTACTGGCATAGACTGTTGGGGCCAATGTTAGCAACACAACCAAATTCAAAATAATAGAAAATATACTTTTCATAGTGTATCAAAATTAAACTATAACACTATTAAAGAAGGGATAATACCCTATTAAAAGCGATTACAAATAAGTCATTTGTTTACTTTTGCAGGCGATGCAAGAAATACAGATTCATAATTCCACATTTGAAAGCTATCTTACTGAAAATGAAATAGATTCATCTGTTCAGAAGATTGCAGTCGCTATAAATTCTGAATATCAAGATCGCCATGTTTTGTTTATTGCTGTTTTGAATGGTTCTTTTATGTTTTGTTCCGATTTATTAAAAAAGATCACTGTTTCATGTGCAGTTTCATTTGTGAAAATGCAATCCTATGAAGGTCAGGAAACTACGGGAAAAGTAAGTGAGCTGATTGGTCTTTCCGAAGATTTGAATGGTGTTGATGTAGTAATAGTGGAGGATATTGTTGATACAGGAAACACACTAGAAAAGTTATATGCACTATTGAATGATAAATCGGTCAATTCAATAAAAACAGCAACATTGCTTTACAAACCCGAAGCATATAAAAAGAATTTGCCAATTGATTTTGTTGGGATAGAAATTCCCAATGAATTCGTATTAGGTTACGGATTAGATTATGATGGACTCGGACGAAATCTGAGTAAAATATATAAATTGAAAAAGCACTAGTTATGTTGAATCTAGTATTATTTGGACCTCCAGGAGCCGGTAAAGGAACCCAATCTGAATTACTAAAAAAACAGTATGATTTGGTTCATATTTCTACTGGAGATGTTTTTCGAGCGCTGGATGAAAATTCTGATTTGGCTCAGTTAGCAAAAAGTTATGCCGATAAAGGAAACTTGGTTCCAGATGAAATTACCATACAAATATTAGAGTCTGAGGTTCAGAAGCATACTGATATTAACGGTGTTATTTATGATGGGTTTCCAAGAACAACTGATCAAGCTGTTGCCTTAGACAAATTCTTGGATAAAAAAGATACAGCAGTCACTATGATGCTTTCTTTGATTGTTCCAGAAGATGAGTTGAAAGAGCGTTTGCTTGAAAGAGCTAAGGTTTCAGGTAGGGCAGATGATGCTAAGCCAGAAATTATTAAAACAAGAATTGCCAATTATAATAAAAGTACTGCTCCAGTAGCAGAGTTTTATAAAAACCAAAATAAGTTGGTAGAAATTAATGGTGTCGGAACAATTGAAGAAATTTTTGACCGATTAACACAAGCGATTAACGCACGATAAAACGAATGTCATTTAACCGAAAAATTGTTTCCTCGAACTTTGTTGATTACGTAAAAGTGTGCGCCAAATCTGGTGATGGTGGAAGTGGGTCTGCCCATTTACGTCGTGAAAAGTATGTTCCAAAAGGCGGTCCCGATGGAGGTGACGGTGGAAGAGGGGGACATGTTATTATTCGCGGAAATGTGCAAATGTGGACGTTGCTCCCTCTTAAATATCGCAAGCATGTAAGAGCTACCGATGGTGACAACGGACAAAAACAACGTGCATCTGGAAAACAGGGGGAAGACATGTACATGGATGTGCCGCTTGGTACTATTATTCGAGACCCAGAAACGGACGAACAGCTTGTTGAAATAACAGAAGACGGACAAGAATATATACTCTCTAAAGGTGGACGCGGTGGTCTAGGAAACTGGAACTTCAAAACATCAGTTAATCAAACACCTAGATACGCTCAAGATGGAGAGGAAGGAACCGAACACTGGAGAGTTCTTGAATTAAAAGTATTAGCCGATGTTGGTTTGGTGGGATTTCCTAACGCTGGAAAATCTACTCTTTTGTCAGTTGTCTCAGCTGCAAAACCAGAAATTGCAAATTATCAGTTTACTACGCTAGTACCTAACCTAGGTATTGTGAAATATCGTGAGCATAAGAGTTTTGTCATGGCCGATATTCCAGGAATAATTGAAGGTGCGGCTGAAGGTAAAGGTCTCGGAGTTCGATTTCTGAGACATATAGAACGAAATTCGGTATTGCTATTTTTAGTTCCTGCAGATGCTGATGATATCCAAGCGGAATATAATATCCTTCTTGAAGAACTAAGGAAGTATAATCCAGAATTAATGGATAAGGAACGCGTCTTAGCGATTTCTAAAAGTGATATGCTCGATCAAGAACTTCGAGCTGAAATTACTAAAGATCTTAATATGGATATTGAGTGGATGTTCATATCATCAGTGGTCCAAGAAGGGCTTATGGAACTTAAGGATTTGCTTTGGAGCAAATTTGACGTAGACTAATCCATCTTAATTCCTTTTCTTTGAGTTATGCTTGAGTATCTGGAGCAACTTGATGTTGCACTGTTTCTAATATTGAACGGATTGCATTCTAGTTTTTGGGATGTAGTGATGTACTGGTTTTCTGAGGAAGTTACTTGGGTTCCTCTTTATGCTATTCTATTATTTGGGCTTTACAAAAAATACGGTTGGAAAGCATTATTACCCATTATTGTTGGGGTTGTGTTAACCATAACCCTTACTGATCAACTTTCTGTCAAAGCTTTTAAAGAAGTATTTGTCCGTTTTCGGCCTTGTCATAATATGGAGCTTCAGCATCTGGTGCACTTGGTCAAAAACCATTGTGGAGGACAGTATGGCTTTGTCTCCAGTCATGCAGCAAATACCTTTGGTCTAGCCAGTTTTTTGTGTTTACTTTTTTCAAGTAATAAGTTAGGTTTTGGTTTATTCATTTGGGCAACAACTGTTGCTTACAGCAGAATTTATCTTGGTGTTCATTATCCAGCAGATATTTTTGTAGGTGCGCTACTGGGCATGTCTTTAGGGGCATTAACTGGAAAGAGTACTAGATGGGCGATTAAGAAATTCGCTTAAGGAACCAAATCAGTCAATCAAACATTTCCTTTTACAACTCACAATACTTGCATTTTGAGCAGCATTTAGAAAGGGGAGTTCTTCCAATTTTTCAAGATATTTTTTAGCTTTCTTACATTTATTTCTTTCGCAATAAGAGACTCCCAGTTGATAGGCGAACATTAGGTTGCTGGGATCGATTTCATAAGCTTGTTCCATGTATTTGAACCAACCAGCAATGTAAATAGCACTGTTTTGAGGGTCAACTTGTGCCAAGGCATTTTGACATAATGCCAGTTGGCTTAATGCATCTACATTTTTTTTATCTCTTTTTACGCACAGCTTCAGGTCAATTATGGCTTCATTTAGCAAACCTTGTTTATAAAACTGTAAACCTGCAGTGTAAAATGCTTCACTCTTCTTTGGGAAAAGTTTTTTGGCTTTTGATGTTCTAGAGAGGCCTTCTGCCATCAGCGAATCACTTTGTGCACGCACTCCTAATTCAGTTAAAATTCTTCCTTGCATGCAAAGTGATTGATACTCAAATCCAGTATTTGCAGTTAATTTATTAAGCCGGTTTAAAGCTAACTCGTGATCTTCTATCGCGTTATAAAATGAGGCAGCCATGAAGTCCATATTTATTGGGCTTACTTTCTCTTTTTTAATAGGATTAAGGATAAAGTTAATTGCTGACGATAAGCTGGAAACTTCCAGTTGTTGAGGTGCCTTGAATACATCTGATTGAGTAGCTTTTTTTTGTTTTTGGAATAAACATGCTACTGGATCAGCGTAGGTCATTGTCCAATTTGAGTCAGCATTCAAATTGCGAATCAATCCTGTAAAATCCAATCGTTTTAAATAAACATATTGGAAATCATTCATTGCATCTAAGTCTTTAAATGCCTGATAATTTTGAGAAACTAATAACATTTCCTCGAAAAAACTGGCAGGGAATACATCTAAATCTCTTAAATCAATGTAGGACTGGTAGTCTTTGTGTTTCCAAAGAATATAGGAGGAGGTAAGATAATCAGAGAAGTGTGCCTGTTTGTAATCTATTTTTTGAAGTTTATGTCCTAATCCAATAGGATTGGAATAAGAGTCTACCTTAAGACCAAAGTTATATTTGGAATTGGTGAGGGTATAGAATTGATTGCTTACAACAAAACAATAGGATACCACACCAAAGAGCAATGCTGTTATTGAAACTATTTTATCAATTTTTTTTGGAATAATGTTTCCTAAGCCGATCGCTAAGATGGGGGAAATCGCAAGTATGAAAAAAGGAATGTTTCGCTGAGCAGAAAAGCCTAGATAAATAAACAGAAAAAGAATCAAGATATATCCGCCTGAAATAGTATTCAATGCATTTTGAACCGATTTTTTTAGTTGTTTTCCATTAGAAAAAACTAGGAACCAACCAAATAGCACAAGGACTATAATAAAAGCAACAGACTGCCACTTTTCCCAATAAATCGAGCTGTGATAATCTAGTAATTCAGTCGTGTATTTATTCGTATTCAGTTGACTAAATATTTCGAAAGGGTGCAACAGCATTTCATAACCTCTTGGATTTAAGCAAATGCCTAAAGTTGCTAGTCCAGTTGAATAAACTATTGGAGTTTTTAGAATTACTTGCTTTTGTCTAACTGCTAAAAAGACTTCCCAAGCTGCAAAGGAAAACATCAGTACTATTCCTGTAGCATAGGCTTCATGCATATTGGTCCAGAGCACCTGTAAAGGGATCCACCAATAAAACCACTTAAGATTTTTGTTTTTTCCTAATAAATAAATCAGGATGGTTAATAGGCTGAATAGATGGCTAATTGTTTCTGGCCTTGCAGTCATTCTATAACTGCAAATTGCAAGTGCAGCAATTGTGACGAATGCCCAAGCTCCCGTTTTTCTTGAATTGGATAGCTGACCATAAATTCCGTAGAGTACCCAAACGATCAGCACATTTATTATCGATTGAAAAACAGACACAAATTCAGGTCCTCCAATTTTTGAGAAAGTATAGATTAACACCTCGTACAGCCACTTTACATTAATCCATTCCACGCCAAAATGAGTGTAAGAAAGGAAATCGGTGGCAGGTACTTGAGTATTTTCTAGTATCCATTCTCCTGTTCGCATGTACCACCATAGGTCAGGTTCAATCAGTTCTTTAACACCGATTGCACACCCCACAAGCATGACAACAAAAACAATTGTGTAATTGATAGAATTTTCTTTCATCGATTTTCAAAAGTAAGCATTGAAATCGGTCAAATTTTTTTCACGATATAATGTCAATAGATGTCAAGCAATTGCTGATTGTAGGAACTTAGAATCTGTAATTTGTGCAAAAATTAAAGTTATGCTCGACACCATTGATTGGGTCATTATAGGGGCTTATTTATTGCTCTCTCTTTACATTGGCTACCGTTATAAAGATCAAGCAGGCAAAAGTCTTTCTGACTTTTTTCTAGGCGGTCGAAATATGCCTTGGTTTGTTGCTGGAATTTCTATGGTAGCCACAACTTTTGCAGCAGATACACCGCTTTGGGTTACTGAAGTAATTGCGCAACATGGAATAAGTGGAAACTGGCTTTGGTGGAATATGCTTATTGGTGGAATGTTAACCACCTTTTTCTTTGCAAAGCTTTGGAGAAGAGCCGATATTCTTACCGAATTGGAGTTTATTGAATTGCGATATAGTGGTGCGCCTGCTCGTTTTTTACGGGGGTTTAAAGCCGTTTACATGGGGTTATTGCTAAATGTTGTAATTATTGGTTGGGTAAATTATGCTATGATGACCATTCTACAAGTGTTCTTTGGTATACCAGCATTCGACTCGGCTATTCCGTTTTTTGACAATGAAATTATATGGTACCTGATTGGAGCAATGCTGATTGTGGTGTTTTATTCCTCCTTGGCCGGATTAAAGGGAGTAGCAATTACGGATACTATCCAATTTGTAATTGCAATGGCAGGCTGCATAATCATGGCCATTTTTGTAGTGAATGAACCTCAAATTGGTGGAATTTCGGGATTAAAAGAGCAATTACCCGATTGGCGTTTTAGTTTCTTTCCGGTTTTTGATGGAGATTCAAGCGAAGAGGGAGTTTATAGTATTTCCTTAGCATCATTTTTAACTTTTGCGCTGGTACAATGGTGGGCCAGTTGGTATCCTGGAGCAGAGCCTGGCGGCGGTGGGTATGTTGCTCAAAGAATGATGAGTACCAGAAATGAACGTGGGTCAGTATTAGCAACATTATTATTTCAAGTGACTCATTACTGTTTGCGACCATGGCCTTGGATTTTAGTTGGACTTTGTGCATTAGTGTTATACCCTGATTTACCTAAAGATGAAACAGGTCAGGGCTTTGTCTTAATTATGCGCGATGTGCTGCCTTCTGGTTTAAAAGGGCTACTGTTGGTGGCGTTTTTGAGTGCATATATGAGTACAATATCTACTCAATTAAATTGGGGAGCAAGTTTCTTGACTAATGACTTATATAAGCGGTTTATAAAGCCTTCAAGTAAATTTGAATCGGAAGAAAAAGCACAAAAGCACTACGTATTAGCCGCTCGTTTTTTTACACTAGGTATTATGCTTGTTGCAATTTATGTAACGTCTCAAATTGAGACAATCGATGCTGCAGCTAAATTCCTGATACAAGCAGGTGCAGGTCTTGGTCTAGTTTTGATATTGCGCTGGTTTTGGTGGAGAATAAATGCTTGGTCGGAAATAGCGGCAAGTTTAGCTCCTTTATTTGGATACTATTTTTTCAATAATGTGATTGTTCTAGAATATCCCTACAATTTTTTAGCAACGATATTATTAACGACAGTAGTTTGGTTGTTAGTTACTTACCTCACTAATCCAGAACCCAGCGAATTACTTCAGAAATTTTACGATAGGGTTCGGCCAGGAGGTTGGTGGTCTAAGTATTCAAAAGGAGAAAAAGAAGGATACTTTAAGAACATGATGCTCACGTGGCTTTTTGCGCTTATAAGCACATATTCATTGCTGTTTGTAATGGGGTATGTGATTTTTGGTGAATGGCAGCAAGTTGGAGTTTGGGTGGTTGTAGGATCTGTTGGTTCGTTTTTCTTTTTACGATTTGTAAAGAAAATTCTTTAGCAATATTGACTTACGATTCGTATTAATTCCTCTCTATCAATGGGTTTTGGTATGAATCCAGTAAAGTCCACGTCTTTACACTTCTTTTTCATTATTTCTTTAGAACTGGCAGATACAGCGAAAATTGCAGTATCTAAATTTGATTTTTGTTCTCGAATAATTTTTGTTGCTTCTACCCCATCTATAATAGGCATTTGTAGATCCATTAAAATAATTCGATAATTGGTTTTTTTACATGCCAAGATAGCATCAGCAGCACTTTCAGCTTCGTCTACTTTGATGTTTAATACACTCAAATACCGACTTAAAAGAACCCTGTTTATCTTATTATCATCAACGATTAAAACCGGACCATTAAGTGAGTTCTTCTTTGCTTCAGATGTCTCTGAAATCTCCATGTCGAGTTCAAAGTAAAACATACTTCCCTGTCCTGCTTTACTCTTTAACTGGATCTCACTATTCATAACAATTAGTAAGTTTCTGATTATGGAGAGGCCAATTCCACCTCCTCCATAATTTTCGGTAATTCTTTCATTTTCTTGAGAAAAACTCTCAAAAATTTTATCGGTTTCAATTGGTTTAACGGCAATCGTATTATCAATAACTGAAAATCTAATTTTTGCAATATTGTCTTGATTTGAAATTAATTTTGTGGAGATGATAACAAGTCCGTTTGTCTCAAATTTGATAGCATTTTTAATCAAATTAAACAGAATTTGATTTAATCTAAAAGGATCTCCTGAAACTTCGAGCGGTATGTTTTCATCATATTCCAAATGAATATCAACCTTATTTTGCCGAGCAGATGGAATAAAAGAATGAACAATACTATTAATGTACTTGGATAAGCGTATTGGCTGGTTATTCAATATCACTATACCTTTTTCTATATCACCAAGATCTATCGAACTGTCAATTGTACTTTTTAATCCTTGGTTAGATACGCGAAGCATTTCTAGATCAGCTTCCAATTCTTGATCCTTATTTCTATCTTGAATGAGGTTTGTTAGACCAATTATCACATTTAGGTAAGTTTTTAATTCGTGTGAAACAATAGTCAAAAATTCATATTTAATTTTCTTCCTTTCTTCTGCATTGTCAATTGCAATTATTCGCTTGCGTTCTGCGGTTGCTAGATTTTTTGATCGTTTCGCAAAAAGTAGAGATAAAATTGAGCCAGCAATGGCAAGCAAGCAGCCTAGGAGACCCAGTAGGAAAATCGCAATCCAGCTTATTTTTAGTTCCTGAGATAGCACTCTTAGTTGCTTTCGTTGTCCATCTATAAGTATTGAAATTCTAGTTTGGATCAACGGCGCTTTGCGGAGTTTTGTATAACTTTCTGTAGTAGCGAAAAATGCAATTATGGGATCAATTTCCTTTGCATTTATCAGTTTAGATTCCTGCTGTTCTGCTAGAAAAAGGAGGTGTGCAGTGGTTGCGATGTTTCTGTAGTAGGTAACATCATCAATAAATAGGTTTAAGTCTTTCTGTATATAGCTGAGACCACTAAGGATATTAGCTCGAGACTCAACTTCTTTTAATTTAAATCTAACGTCAATACCAATATAAACTACACATAGAATAAATAAGAAAGATACTCCTGGAATGATGAATAAATTACGATTTATTGTTTTCATAATTGTAGAATGCCGTTTGAATTAAACGGTATTATGCAATTGTATGAAATATATACACTTACAGGTTGATTTTTCGATCTTTTGGAAATCTAATAGAATAGGAGAAGTTGAGTTCTTTGCTTTCTCCGGGCTTCAATTTAATTACCCATTTAAGTTTTCCAGTATCCTCGTTATGCTCCGCTTTTTTTGAGCTTAAAAGGGTTACTTCAATTTGGTTGTTTGTTGTTACGGGAATTTGATCTTCTACAATCATCTCTATCGCTACATTTTTGTTGTTGGTAATAGTTGTTCGAATGCCAATTTCTTCGCGTTTATCGGCTCCAATAGCATAAACCTTGCAGTAATCCTTCACTCGTTTTCTTTCCATAATAATGTTATCATCACGACCTAAAGAAATATCTAGTGTGTCTTGCATTCCAGATAAATTGAGCATTGCATTTCCAACAAATGTATTTTGAAAAAAGAAATTGCTTCTTCCTGGAATTAAATTGTACTGATGCCAATCGGAGGTTTTTGCCAATAAAAATGCCGTAGTTTGAATTTTTGGTGCAGCATAGTAGGTGTAATCAGCGGGCAATTCGTATTGTGCCACAATAACTCCATGTTGTTTGTTATCGCTCGGAATATTGTACCGCGTTTTTAAATCAAATGAAACGGCAGTTTGCAATTGAGAAACTTGAACTGGAGGAGGAGTAAATTCTTCCAATTCCTTTATTTCAAAATCATCATCACTTTCTGTTTTTGAATTTGAAGCATCGCTAGAGTAGTTGTAAGCTCTATTTGATTGTTTGAAGGATTCGTTTCGCGAGTAATTCAAGGGTTGTACAAATGCCAATCTCCATGGGGTAAGTGTAGGTTTTTGAATGTTGGCTTGAGGATTTGAAGTAGATAATGAAATTTTTATATTTTCCCAATCTACTCCTGAGTGCTGGTAAACCTTGGCATTATAATCCAGTTGTAAGGGTTCTTTTATGCTATTGCTTCTAAGATTGTATAAAGGATACCAACCTGCGTTTTGAATATTGTAGGCTAAGTTTAAGTTGATGGTTTGAGTGGTTTTTGATTCCACTTCCACTACAATTTCTCCAACGTGTTTTCGTTGGCTTCCAAGTTGATTTTTTTGTGCTCGTAATTTTCCTAAAATATTTTGATATGTAGTATGCTTTTGATTCTCTGTTTTTTGACTTTTTAGAATATCTTTCAATCGGGTTCGATAAAAATCGGCTCTTTTAGTGAGTTCTTCGGTAGTGTTATTGTTGCCAGTTGGCGATAAAACCTTGTTTTTTAGAATCAAATCTTTTTCTTCTTTAAGCAGCCAACGTTCGTCATTTACATCTTGGAGTTTACTCTCCATAAATGAAATTGAATCTTGGATGGCTTTTAATTTTGAGGAAGGAACTACGTCCTTCAAATAATTGCGTTGAAAGTAAATGGAAAGAATACTGAGTTGTTTGTCGCCTCTAAGTTGAATAGAGTTTTCGTTGATTTGAGTAGATAGATTGGAAATAATGATTTGATGTTTTCCCGAAGGAATTTTCACTTGGGCAGTTCGTTCTATTTGAGCAGCCTTTTGAAAAATTGTAACATGTTCTATTGTTGATCTTGTTGGAATTTCTTTAGCTGAAACAAAAATACTGAATGCAATAAGCAGTGTTGAGATGGTGTATTTCATGACTTAAAATTTTAGATAAGTCAGGCCTAAAACAAAAATGATGCCGCTAATTAAATCCTTTTAATTGCCTGTGTAATTCCTGAGTTGGTAAACCAACAATATTCTCATAGCTGCCTTCTATTTTGGTTACTCCAATGGTTCCTATCCAGTCTTGGATTCCGTATGCTCCAGCCTTATCCATAGGTAAGCCCGAATCAACATATTTAATGATTTCTTTGGTGGATAATTCCCCAAAAGTCACTTTAGAAATAACACTAAAAACGAGTTGTTTTTTGCTGGTCATTAAACTGACTCCAGTTATAACCTCGTGTGTATTATTTGAAAGAAATTCAAGCATCTGTCGCGCTTCTTTTTGTGTTTCCGGTTTATTAAGGATCTTATCCTTGCAGGAAACTAAAGTATCTGCAGTAATTACCAATTCATTAGGCATAACTGAAGCACGATATGCGCTTGATTTTTTTTTGGCTAAGTATTCAGCTACTTCTTTTGGCGATAAATGACTTGGAAAGTCTTCGTTTACTTCTTTGATTCTAATTTTGAATGCTACCCCCATTTTAGTAAGCAACTCTTTTCTTCGAGGAGAATTACTAGCTAGAACAATGATAAACGACATAACAATTAAATCTTTCCCGATAAAATCAGAAACGCTACTACAGAATAAAGAATTCCTACAACAGAGGCTGTTTTATTGAGTAAAGCAGGAAGTTTAAAGTGCGACTTATGGCTTCCTTTTAAGGTGAGATACATGCTCCATAAAACCAATGGAGAAAAGACAAATGCCAAGTAAGCTAGGCTATATTTATCATCTAAATAATTCTGCTGAATAACAAATATTCCAATTATAATTGTCGCATAAATGGCGACAATTATCAAGGCCGTTTTTTTAATTCCTAAAACAACAGGAAGCGTTTTACAACCATATATTTCATCGCCATCCTTGTCAATAATATCCTTGGTCATTTCACGAGCTAGAGTCATCAGAAAAGCAAAAACACCAAATCCAAGACACCAATATAGAATGCTGTATACTACTCCTTTAAAGTAAGGGTAAGCTTGTGGATATTCAGCCAGAAAGTCTTGATTATTGGCTACTAAGGGTGGGATTTCGAATAGTGCAATTGAAAAAGGAACAAGCCCTGTGCAAAAGGCAATTATTATATTTCCCCAAAGAAATTTTCGTTTGAAATTAGTGCTGTAAAACCAAAGAGATGAAATCCAGATTACATGAATTAAAGTCAACTCTATAACTCCGATTTTGTAGGAAACATAGGCTGCTAAAACAACTGCAATTATATTCATTACAATGTGAGACATCATCGCAATACGACGTTTCACATGTTTTCCAATCAATATTTTATCTGGCTTGTTGTAACGATCAATTTTTAAATCGAAATAATCATTAATAATATTTCCTGCTGCAGCAACCAATACAACAGAGAGCACTAGAACACCAAAGTCTAATTCGGATAACTGCAGTTTAAGTTCATGCAGCTCGGTGAGTGGCTTTAGAATGAACCAACGCAAGCAATACATTACCAATGCGATAATGAATAAATTCTGGCTTCTAATAGCCTTAAGAAACGCGGTTACTGGATGCATTACCATGTGAATTTTGAGGCCTCCGGAGTATTCAAGTACTCTGGTTTAAACCATTTGTTATGAATTTTGAGGAATTGTTCTACAATGTCTCTAACACAACCTTCTCCGCCTTTTAGGGGTGAAATGTAATGTGATATTTTTTTTAATTCTTCGGCAGCATCAGCTGGACAGCAAGCCAATCCCACTTTTGTCATTACCTCATAATCGGGGATATCGTCTCCCATATAAAGGCATTCTTCAGGTTTTAAATCATAACCCAATAAATGCTCCTCAAAAACTGCTAATTTATCTGCAGACTTTAAATAAACATCTTGAACGCCAAGCTGCAATAGTCGGTCCTTCACCACTTCTGAGTTTCCTCCGGTAATGATCGTTATTGGGATGTTCATTTTTGCTGCTAGATGCAAAATATACCCATCTTTTGACCCCATACTTCTAATCATACTTCCATCAGGCATCAAACTTACCGATCCATCGGTAAGTACACCATCGACATCAAAAAAGAGTGCTTTGATGTTTGGTAGAATTTCTAAATAACTTTTACTCATGTCTTGCGAAGATAAATTAAACCGAATGCGCGAACTGTTAAGAATTTTACTCTTGGATGAGTTGAGTCAATTTTAGGTAGACGTTTTGTAGGTTAGGCTCATTTTCGAGATATTCTAAATGTTCATTTATTGTTGTTTGATCGTTGCGAATTGCAGGTCCTGTTTGTGCTTTTAGAGGTCCAGTAAGCTTTGCTTTTTTCAAGGTTTCTTCGACAAGCGGCCAAATAACTTCCTGCGGAATTTTATTTTGTTCCAATAAAGTAATAGACTCTTGTAGCAGTTTATTGATAAAATTATTCGCTATTACACCAGCTATATGCAGGCCTTTTTTTGCTTCTGTATCAATGAAATAAAGGTTTGACCCAAATGCTTTCGATAGATATTTTAGATGCTCGTCAACCTGTTCTGAGTTAGATTCTAAAAAAGTTGGAATAGAAGAGTAGTCTAAATTACTATTTCCTTTTGTAAAGGTTTGAAACGGATAAAAAACTCCTTTGTTTTTAATATTAACATGAAGCTCTTTTATTCCAAAGGCTCCCGAAGTGTGAGCGATTGTGGAGTTGGAGTTTTTAAATATTTCTGAAACAGCAGGTATTGAGCTATCAGAAACAGCTAATAGTACTATATCAACTTCTGGAAAATCATTCAAACTAAAAGTTTCAATAGAAAAATCACTTTTAAATGCTTGCAGTTTTTCAAGTGATCTGGCTGCAACTCCTCTAATTTTATATTTTGATAAATTGAATGAATTACACAAATGCCAAGCTACATTGCCTGACCCAACTACTAATATAGTTGGCATAGTTTTCATTATTTACCGAATTTAACGCGAGAATAAATGGCTATTATGGTTCCGATAATCATTATAAAACAACCTAACCAAAGCAAATTGATATATGGAAACACGATAGCCTGCATGACTATAAAATCACGCGATACATTCTTTTGTATAAATGTTAATTCAATGGAACCATCTTTAGGGTTGATGTTATTAAACGAAACTTTCAATCCTATGTCCTCGATACCATCAGGTAACCCATAAATTTCAGACGTATCCTTTACTATGAATAAAGGTCTTAATGTGTGTTTCTTAGTATTAAAATCCCAAGCTATAAGTTTAGCTTCTACCGCAATATCACTTTCTTGCAGCTCAACCTGCTTTATGTCTATAGGGAGAATTCGCCTTACACTATCAAGAATAACGATGCTTTGTTTTAGATAAAGTGTATCGCCAACTTTTACATTCTTAACCTCAGGTTCACCATATTCTTCTTCATCTTTTTTATCTTCTTCCAGAATAGCCCATGTAACATGAGTATAGATATCTTTATCTAAGAAATGCCGCGTATCTGGTTCTGCAACATTTCCCATTCTAGGATTCGTTTGCACTCTAGGTCTTAGGGTGAAAACGGATTCAAAATCACCATTTGGCAATCGTTTCATATATTCTACTAGGAAGTATACGTTGACTCCTTCTTCCTCTTTTCCGCGATAGCTTACGTAATAATCATCCATTGGAAGAGTGTCATTTTCCATAAGGAGAATGTTCTCTTTGTTCTCAAATTCGTCACCAAGTTGTTCAACGTCAAAGCTGGAGGTGTTGTTGCTAATATTTTTTTGCTGGCTCATCGAAATAAGCGCTCCAATCATCATTACTCCAAACCCAATGTGTGAAATTGAGGATCCAGCGTGCCTGATCTTGCCTTTCAAAATAGAGAGCCAATAATCAAGATTACCGAGTACCGCAAAAGATCCTGTAAATAATAAAAACAACTCAAACGGATTGGTCATTTTGAGCAAGAACCCAATTATACCGCTAATTACTAGGGCAGCAATTAGGGACCTCAAAATTGCTTTTGAGAAAGACTTAAAAGCAGACTTTTTATATTTTAAGAACTGGCTGAAACTCATGAAAAGTAAAACCAATATTACAAACGGAATCTGCCAGCTGTTGTAATGTGAAATAGCATCCGATGGAGGAGCAAGAGCACTTCCAAATATTTTATTGATTACCGGAATTGAGGTACTAATTAATATTTGAAACGAAGAAATAAATAACACCAACGAACCTGTAAACATCCAAAACTCTCGCGTCCACAAATCTTCTTCTTTTTTATTTCTAGGAAGCGATTTGTAGTTTACGACTAAGGCAACTATTGCAATAAAGATGTAGGATAGTAGGTACAAAAGTAATTGTCCAGACATTCCTAAATCGGTAAATGCATGTACTGAAGAGTCTCCTAAGATTCCACTTCTGGTAAGAAATGTCGAATATAAAATCAATATAAAGGAGATAAGAACCATTCCAAACATGGTAAAAGATACACCACCTTTTTTTTCTTGAATTAGCATTAAATGCATTCCGCCGACAAGGGTTAACCAGGGAACTAATGATGCATTCTCAACGGGATCCCAAGCCCAAAAGCCACCAAAACTTAAAGCTTCGTATGCCCAAGCTCCGCCCATAAGAATTCCCGTACCTAAAATCATTACGCTAAAAATGGTCCAAGGCATTGCCGGTTTTATCCATTCATTGTATCGTTTTTTCCATAGTCCAGCCAGTGCATAGGCGAAAGGAACTAGAGTTGATGCAAAACCAAGAAAAAGAGTAGGAGGGTGGATTGTCATCCAATAATTCTGCAAAAGAGGGTTTAAGCCTCGGCCATCTAAATGCAACAAATAGTCTGCGCTTTTGAATAGGGGTAGATTTACAAATTCAGGGTGATCTCTTAGCAGAACTGTAAATGGGTTTGAGCCTACTTTATACTCTAAAATGTAAACTCCTAGAAGCATACTTGATAGAAATACTTGTACAGAGGAAAATATAGCCATTACACTGGTCGTTAATTTTCCATTTCTCCAAATGATTATTGACCCTAAAACGGTATGCCAGAATGTCCAAAGAAGAAAGCTGCCTTCCTGACCTTCCCAGAAGCAAGAGAAAATATATCTAAGTGGCAGTGCTTTACTTGAATGTTGCCATACATAGTAGTATTCAAAATACTGATTCATCAGCATGTAAAACAATACCGCAACTATTCCAAAAACACTAGCGGTATGACCTATAAAGGAAACATTAGCTAGTTTTTTCCATGTTTTATCTTCATTTTTAGATGCGTAGAAATACGAAAGCATTGCCAGTAATGCAAAGCAGAAACTGGTTACAACAAAGAAATTTCCTAATTGACCTACAAAGAGGTGTTCACCTATATATTTCATGAATTCGCTGTGCGTTCTTTTTCTAGTTCTTCAGGTGACTGAAATTCAGGTGACCCGTTATCATATTTTGATGGACATTTCATTAAAATTTGATCGGCATGAAATTCATTCTTTTTTGATTTTCCAATAATTACAATTTGTTCTGACCGATCAAAATCTTGAGGTTTCGATTTATGAAGAACTACCTTACGCTCCACACTGTCCTTATCGTACATATAAAACTGAAACAGATCTGGATTTTTCTGGGGTTCGTACACTTGCGGCTTCTCTTTGTTTAAGTAACCGACAATGTGAAACTCAGCTTGTTCATTTTTTGAAGATTCTGTGAAATTTGAATAGGTGCTAGAATCATTAATAGAGCCGAAAATCACTCCAATCGAAATAGCAATTACAATAATTCCAATGATGTGTGTTTTTTTCATTTTGGATTATTTTTTTCCAACTTGTCAAGTTTCTTATCTATGCTGAATAGATAAATTGCTAAGCCTATAAAAATGATAAGTACCACAGCAACTACTACGTAAATCTTTCCTTCTGATCGCATATTTGTCGCCATCTCAACTCCTTGTGCGCTGAGTCCATTCATTAAGAAGAACAAAATCGCTGTAAGGACAAGTGAGATATTACTATGCATATTTCTGAGTGTCATCAATGTTTTTAATTCGTATTTTAATACTGGTAATCCATGCTCCTATGAGTATCCAACCTATAACTGCAGGGTAAAAAACGATACGCATTGTATTGTCCATATCATAACTTCCAAAAGCTGGATTACCTCCATTTCCTGGATGCAAGCTGTCGTTTAATCTAGGAATTACCATTATAAAGAGAATCATCATTACCCATGCGAAAATGTTGTAGACGGCGGCAACTTTAGCTTTTCGATGCTCATCTTCTATAGAGCCTCTAAGTATAATATACGCCAGATAAGTGAGCATGGAAATCGCAGTGCCATTTAACTTTACATCATTCGTCCAAAAGCTGCCCCAAGTATACTGAGCCCAGACCATTCCTGTAAGTAATCCAAATAAACCCAATACTAATGCAACTTGAACACTTTGATCTGCTTTATTATCGTGCTGTAAATCGAAGCCTGCTAGAAATTTTATTGAATGGAATAAAGAGTAGGAAAGCAATGCCATCATCGCAAACCACATCGGAATATGAAAGTAAGTATTTCGGATGGTTTCGTTTAGAATTGGGAGCTCTGGAACTGGTACTAGAAAACCGCCTACTATACTGTAGCTAACCAATACAACGCCTAAAATTTTCCACCAATTTTTGCCCATAATCTCACCCTGAATTTAGTCACGCCAAAGGTATGGAAATAAAATGTAGGCCATGGTTATGCCGATGGCCATAATGCCTCCAATTGCGAAGAAATATCTAAAATTTTGAGCATCATTAACACCTTGTGAAAAATTGAGTGACAATGCTATAATTGTAATTAAAAATGGGATAATAATTGGGAAGCTCAATATCGCCATTAGCGCTGGATTATTGGATGATTTTGAAGCAATGGCAGCCATCACTGTCAGAAGAATAGATAAGCCTACAGACCCTAAAACTAGTGCTCCAATGAAGCCGGGAAGATCTAAAATAGGATTTCCAAGAAAAAGAGCATATGCTGAAAATGTAACTAAAGAAATTATTAGTAAAAGAATTGAATTATAAATCAACTTCCCCATTATAATTTCTTGAGGGTTTGCTAACGAGTACATGTACAGCAATCTGTTTTCCGACTCTTGCACGAAGCTCTTAGTTATTGTATTCACAGATGTGAACAGAATGATAATCCAAAGCAATGCATTAAATGTTGTTGTATCGATGATGGTTTGGAAGGATAAGTAGCAAACAAAAACGGTGCTGGTGACATAAATAAGAATACTAGCAATGCTATTTTTCTCTTTCCAATCGAGTAAGAACTCTTTGTGTACCAATGATTTTACGCGACTAAACTCCACTTTTTATATGTTAAGCTATAAATACTCACTTTTGCAAAGTTAATCGTAGAAACTTATTGAACATGAAATTAGATATTCTTGCTTTTGGAGCGCATCCTGACGATATTGAATTAGCTGCCTCGGGCACCTTATTGCATCATTCCAGTTTAGGGCTAAAGATTGGCGCTGTTGATCTTACTCAAGGGGAGTTAGGAACTAGAGGAAGTGCTACTTTAAGATTACAAGAAGCTGATAAAGCAGCGCAAATTATTGGTCTTTCAGTGCGTGAAAACCTTGGGCTAGAAGATGGTTTTTTCGAAATTAATGAAATCAACTTATTGAAAGTTGTTGAAATGATTAGAAAATATCGTCCAGAAGTAGTTTTTGCGAATGCAATTTCCGATCGTCATCCAGATCATGGCAGAGGAGCAACGCTTGTTTCTAGGGCTTGCTTTTTAAGTGGATTAGTTAAAGTAGAAACCAATCAAAAACCTTGGCGGCCAAAATCAGTGTATAATTATATTCAAGATCGAGGCATGACGCCAAATTTTGTAATTGATATAACACCATATTGGGCTAAGAAAATGGAAAGTATTATGGCATATTCTAGTCAATTTTATGATCCAAAATCTAAAGAACCTTCTTCCCCAATTAGCTCTAAAGAATTTAAAGATTTTCTGGAAGCTCGATCTCGAGAGTATGGTAGAATGATTGGTGTAGAATTCGGTGAAGGTTTTACTGTGGAAAGACCAATAGGAATAGACAATATTTTAAATCTCAGATAAAAGGTTAACGTAAATTCAGAAGGTATGTTGAGTTGATCTACTTGACTTTTTCTGAAGGTTTCACCATTCGTAATTTAAGACGGATAATAGCATTTAAGCACAGCTATACTGGAGTTAATTACAAGGAGAATGGTATGCAGTCAAATTCAAAAGTTGACGATTACAAGGTTCATACAACCAAAACCATTATTAGCTTTTAAATCAAAAAAAAACTCCCTTCCGAAAACCGGAAGGGAGTTTTTTTATTCAGATAATATTTCTTACTGAACTACAATTCTATGTGTAGTTTTTTCAGCTCCGTTAGAAACGTTTAGGAAGTAAACTCCTTTATCTAAACCTTTCAGACTAACAGGTTCAGAATGATTTGAATTTACATCAATTATAGTTTCATATACAACTTGACCAACACTATTGTTAATCGTTAATTCAAGAGTTGTATTTACAGAAACTCCACTTAAGTTAATATTGAATTCACCTGTGTTTGGATTTGGGAAAATAGCAATCGATTCTTCGTTTGCAATAACAGAACCTAAACCAACTTGGAATCCATCCAATAGCGCAATTTCTGACTCACAGCCACTGCTAAGATCAGTTATTGAAGCACCGAAAACAGTTCCATTTCTTTTGTACTTAGTTAGGTCAACATTGAAAGTTGCTCCTGTTTCTCCTGTAAACTGCCATCCTGCTCCACGAGATTCGTCGAAATACCATTTTACACCTGTACTTGTTCCTGAAGTGATAACATTATTACTTTCATTTAATAGTGGTTTATTTGGTAGAGCGACTACTTCAATTGTTAATGAATTTGAGATAATTGAATCACCACAAGAGTTGAAAGAATATGTAGTAATATTTTGAGTTCCAATTACATTAGTAGGAATACTGATTAAAGAACCTGTACCGCCATTACTCCATTTAAAAGAAGCATTTGTTTGTCCTGTAGCTAGAAGGTCAATTGATCCATCTGCATCAATACAAACTGTAGCTGAACCACCATTTACAATCGCAATTGCAGCTGTAGGTGCAGGTTCTGCGCTCACTACTATTGAATTTGAGCCTGTTAAAGCACTGCTACATGCAGTTACATCAACGGTATAGGTACCAGAAGCATTAACAGTTACAGTTCTTGTAGAACCAATTGTTGCTCCACCACCATCTTTCCAAGTGTAAGTTCCATCTGGATTTTCAGGTACGCTAAGCGTTGATTGTTCTCCTGGGCATAGGAATTGTGCTCCTGTTATTGTTGCGTTAACTGCATCTACTGTGTCAACAATAATTGTGTCAATTGTACTACCAGCACAATTTGCTACTTCAACAATATAAGTTCCAGGTGATGTAATTGAAAATGTGTCAACTGTTCCAGGTATTCCTCTGTCCCAAATAATACTTCCATTTGATCCAAAAGAAGAGGCGTTAACAGTTAGTACAGCTTGAGATCCTGTGGCACATAATTGTGAAACTGAAGAAGAAACACTAATTTTTGGTCCTTGACCATTTGAAGGTCTTACTACTTCAAATGATTCTTGTTGAAGACCACATGCGGTCATAATATCGCAAGTATAATTTCCTGTAGTAGTAATATTTAATGAAGCAATAGAACTTAAAGTTGTACCAAACTGATCTTTCCAAGTATAAGCAGTACCACATGAAGCACTAGCATCAAGAACAGCACTATCACCAGGGCAAAGCTCATTTGATCCGAAAATAGTAGTAATACAAATGTCTTTTGCAGTTGAAATACTAGAAGCATTTACTTCTAAATATACCATTTCGTTGTTTCCGACAGCATGAGTTTCAGGACCAACTGCAGTTCCGGGAGCACCATCTTCCATATAAATCATACGGAATTTACTATCAATTTTTTTAGGTACAACACCATAAACACATTCTTCAAAACCAGCACCAGCATCGGTCATGTCTTTAGGAGCAGACCAAGAACAGCCGCCGTCATTAGAACGAGTAACCCATTCGTGACGGAAATGACGTGAACCGTTATTATAAAGTTTTCCACCTGTAGAAGATCCGTCTTCCATAAGGTTTGTGAATTTCAAGAAAAGGTCACCTGAACTATTCATTCCAACAGATGGGAATGAACAGACGGATTTTCCTCCATAATTGGTAAGACCATCAAAATTATTTGGGTATCCAACTATTCCAACTATTCCATCAGCATTTACATCTTGAAAATTGAATAGTCTTTGGTGATTGTTGTCACCATAAGATTCTTTCCAGTAAGCTAGTCCATTCGAAAGTGGGAAAGTATTGTACATTGGTGGATTGTCTGTAATATCATCATCGTTCCATCTCCATGTTCCAAAGAAAACATGCACCATTCCATTTTTGTCAATAATTAGATCACCAGTATTATCTGAAGTAGTAGGCGTATCTGTTATGGCAAAATCACCTAAATCAAAAGCATCACGCTGAAAATCAAGAGGAATATGTGTATTCCAAGTTCTTCCATTATCACTTGATTTTACTACTCTTACGTCACCAAATCGGTGAAATACAGCAATAGCTACGTTGTTTCCATCTGCAGTAATTGCATAAGAATCACCACCAATTCCAGTGTAAACGCTAGCATCAATACCTTTTAGGATTTTGTTTTTTACTGTCCAAGTAGCTCCACCATCATCAGATCTACTGTAAACTAGGGCGCCATCCATTCCGCCAACTAATTGACCAGCGAATGCGCTACCAGTTGCGGCAACAGGCTCAGTAAGAGCAATTAAATGCACTGTATTGTTACTAGGACCTCCAACTACAGCTCTTGGCCATATAAGATATCCACTACCTACGGTAGGAGCAACTTTAGCACCTGTTGGATCTTTTGTTTCAGTCCAAGCACCAGCGCCTTTGCCATTTCTTTTTAACATTATCAATTGATTGGAAGCAGTGGTATGTGAAATTACGATTTCATCACCATTACCAGTATACATAATAGAAGCCCAACCAACTCTTTCAGACTCGATTCTATTTGCTGGAGTCTTAACTGTCCATGAAGTTCCATCATGATATAAGTATCCAGTTCCACGATTAGCATAAGGATCTCCTTGACTTGACATTATAAAGCCCGCAGAAAATGTACCATCTGAATGACTCACAAATCTGTTGTCAATAGCAGCATTGGTCATTAAATCATATTGCGAGGTTCCGAGAACGGTGCCCGCACTTGATGTAGCTCTTGATCCAAAGTTTACTGGAGATAGAACGTTGTTCTTTTTTGCTCCTGAAGTAATTCCGTATTTGTCCCATCTAATGGTTTCTTCAACCGATGCAGGAACTGCAATGTTCTGGCTTTCTTCAATTGAGGTTTGAGCGTTTACTCCAAAACCTGCAACAAAAAAGCAAGAAATAAGACTTAATCGTTTTTTCATAGTCTGTGATTTATTAAAAAATTATTATCTGAATATTAAAAATTTTGCCCAAAGTTAATGAATAGATATTGACCTGCCAACAAAGACATGCACAATTAATAAGAGGTTGGGATAAGTTCTTAGGTTTTGAAAACTTTGAACCAGCTTCCAAGTGAAATCCACTTAAAAACCTCAGGCTGCTCTTCTGAGGTATTAGCATTTCTAGAGATTGATTTGGAAAGATGATTTTTCAAATCATTTTTATTTAATAATTCTTTTGGAATATAGTCGATATAATCTATTAGTTCGTCTTTAGATGCTGATATCCAACTATTCATGGGAGTACTAAAACCTAGTTTAACTTTCTTATCTAATACAGATTTAGGAATTAAATCATGTTTTGCAAGAAGGTTCCGGAGTAGGGGCTTGTTGGTTGAATCATTGTATTTGAGGTTTGACGGTAATGAAAATGCCCATGTTGCAAGTGCGTGGCTGCTTGCAAAAGGAACTCGAGTTTCAATCGAAAATCGCATACTATTTCTATCTTCTGCTCGTAAAAGTCCAGTAAGAAAGCCTTGATAATAATCTCTTATCAGGAATTCATTTAATGTTTTAGGGGTAGTTTTAGATGAGAAGTCGAACTGAGAAAGGATATTAGGGGATAAAAACTTGACATCATTTTTTAAATTAAAAAGCAATGATTTTTTTAAATTAGGAGCACCTGTTAATACGTTTTTCCCTAGTTCCTTTAAGAGCTGTTTAGCGCTAGAAGGGCCCTTTATTGCATTTTTTAAATTTAGAGTTTGCAATGCTTTTAGCTGATGAAACTGACCATGTTTATGATAACCTCCCAGCAATTCATCTGCACCTTGACCATTCACCAATACCTTGATACCTTTCTTTTTCGCTGCTTTCATAACTTCATACTGAGCGAATGTACTGGTAGATATTAGTGGGAATTCTTGAGTGAACAATATGTCTTCAAGTGTTTGGGTAAGTTCTTTTCCGTTTGGATAAATTGATTCCCATTCAAGATTATGTTTCGAAACAGAATCAGATATTAACGATGATTCATCCATTATTTGTCCAGGGAAAATTGCTGAAAAAACTGGAATCGAAATTTCTGGATTTAATTTTCTTAGAAAAGAAACAATCGTAGAGCTATCCAATCCACCACTCAAACAGGATCCAACGGCAACATCAGATCTTGAATGGATTTTAATGGCATATGATAATATGGAATACAGCTCTTCACTTAGTTGATCAGCGTTTTTTGTCGTTGATACTTTTTGAGATAAAAAGGTTGTTACCGGATCAAAATATCGGTTCTGTTCTGACTTGAATGTTACTAAGTCAATAATTAATTCAGTTCCAGATTCAATTTCGTTTATCGAGTTGAAGAAGGTGTTGGAACCAAAATCAAATTTATTTTCGATTATAAATTTAGAGTATGAATCGGTGTTTATGCTATTGTCTGTAAATGGCAACAAAGCCTTAATCTCTGAAGCAAAACGAATTTCATTTTTCTTAGAAGTATAAAACAAAGGCTTAACTCCTGTTCGATCTCTGCTAAGGATGATTTTCTGTTCCTTTTTTGAGAAAAGAGCAAAAGCCCACATTCCCTCGAGTTTAGCGTATAAGTCGCTGCCCCATTCGGCATAACCCTTAACTAAGACCTCCGTATCGGATTGGGTTTGAAAAGAATGACCTTTAGAAATGAGTTCATTGCGAATTTCGATGTAATTGAAAATTTCACCATTGTAAGAAATGCAGAAATCTTCTTTGGAATCAAACATGGGTTGGTTAGCTTCTGGCGTAAGGTCAATTATTGAGAGCCGTCTATGACCAAAACCAAAGGCTGCATTTTGGTCTGAGTCATTGGGAATTGGATTTCCTGCTTCACTAAATACTGTAATTCCTTCATTGTCAGGTCCACGGTGTTTAATAAGCTCGTTCATCTGATGCAACTCATTGCTCATTTGAATGGCGCTAAGGTTTGAAGAAGAAATTACACCACTTATACCACACATTACCGAATCCTTTTTAGAAGTATGTTCTTTATATCGAAGGAAGTATGGATAAATTTCCAAATCATGGAATTCCAGCTCAACTTAGTCTCTTTTTTGAACATTATTATTTGAAATACAGTTTGAAAAGTAAAAACTATTGAAGTAGTAATGGCAGCACCTTCGAGATTAAAAACAGGAATCAATAATAGACTTAATAGCAAACTTAAAACTAACCCGAATCCACTAGTAAGAAAATTATATTTATACAAAGCTAAGCCAGCAAAGTAATGACTGAATATCGTTGAAACAGACATGAAAAACACACCAGGAGCTAAATAAAAGAACAGACTTTTTATAGAACTAAATTCCACCCCAAGAATCAGCGATATTATAGATTGTGGAATAATGAGCAATCCAATAATTGCAAATAGAGTTACCATTGAACTAATGAGAATCATGCTAAAGGTGAGGTCGATGGACTTTTCTTTTTCCTCAGAATTGGCAATTCTAGAATATTGTACGGTGCTAATTGCGTTTCCGGGAATAAGCACTTTCTCACTAAGTTGATTTCCGACCGAATAGATGCCAAGGTTGCTAAACGATGTAAAGGATTCTAAGATTAAATAATTGAATCGATAAACGCCAAATTGGAGCAAATTAGTTCCTTGTATAATGGCTCCATAATTAAATGTCTCTTTTATCATTTGCCAATTTGAACTGGTTGGTTTATTAGATTCTGAAACTCTTGAAACAAACCAGATTGTGAAAAACAACATAACAATCTGCCCTATCAGATAAACATGCAAATAGTCTGTAATTTCGGTGGTGCCAAGGATTTGGTAAGAGATAAAAATACCAGATACCATAATCGTGGATTGAATTATGGACGATAAGTTATAGCCGTAAATCATTTCCTTGCCTACTAATAAATGCAAATGAGTATGATTGGCGGCTTGAATAAGAATTATTACAGCAAGAAGCAGAAAGGGGAAGTTGAAGTTTTCATTAAAAAGAAACAGAAATAAAAATGTCAGCAATGCTATGGTAACGGACCATAAATGAGAAACAGTTAAAATTTGAAGCGTTGAAAATTTCTTTTGAAGGTAAACTAAAGAAGGGCCACCGATAAATTCGGATACCTGGACCACAAGAGTAATAGTAATGCTGTATACAGCCAATTCTCCTAATTTTTCAGCACCTAAGTAGCGAGTATTTAGAATGAGTGTGAGTAGTCCGAAAATCGCCATTAGTCCTCTAGAAAAAGCCGTTCCAATAATTTTATTAATCATTGACCTAGGGCATGTTGGTAAGCTATTTCAACTTTATTTATAAACGAAGATTGCGAAAACTTCTCCCGCACCTCAATAGCACTTTTTTCAATATTTATTGTTTGTTTACCTTTTCTGATTCTGTCAATTGCTTTTGCCAGTTCGATTTTATTATTTACGGGAATTTTAATTCCAAAATCGTCGGGTAAGTGCTCAATAGGACCGCCGCAATCGGTTATGATTATTGGTTTTTTAGCTGCTAAAAATTCAAAAGCAACGATTGAAAAAGTTTCCTGATTACTATTTATGATTCCAACATCACAGTGACTGATTTCCTTTAGAACTTCTCCGTTAGATAATCGACCTTTCCAAATGATATCTTTCTCCAATCCTAAGTTATTAGCCTTAGAGCGAAGCATATTGTTGTCTGGTCCATCTCCTATTTGAACCAGAGTAATATTAGAATTGTTTTTTTTTGCTTGAGAAAAAGCTTCTAATAGACCAGAAATGTTTTTGTCAGAATCAATGTGATCGGCAATATTCATAAAAACAAACTTACCTGAGGGTAGCTCTTTATTAGTTTTTTCCTCTTCACTAAAGCTAACTATGTTGGGTACAGTAAAGTATTTGGAAATTAAATTTTGGTTTTCCATTAGTCCTCGAAGGTAGTTCGAGTTTACAATAACGGATGTGGAGGAGTTAATCAAGGATTTTGTAATTTTTTTCCGCAGCCAACCGCTGTACTCTCGATTTGAGCCATACCCAGACCAATGCTCGCTCAAAATAAGAGGAATGTTTAGTCTCTTTTTTGTCTGAAGGGCTATAATTCCTATTGGAAATGCTACATGAGTATGAATTAAATCGAATTTCTCGTTTTCAAGAGATTGAAGTACTTTCTGCCAAGCGGCATACCATTGCATAGGCTTTAAGAAAGGATTAGTCGGCGTATAGTAATGTGAAGTGTGCGTAAAACCTCCATCGATTGAGCACTCCGTTTCTTTATTATTTGTCTGAGCTTCAAGTGTATGTAAAATCACTTTGTGCTTAGAACCAATAGCGCACAGTTGATGCTTAACAAAAACCCCCAGTTGTGGATCTTTGCTATTTGGGTACCAGCTAGCTAATGCTAGTATTTTAAGTGTTTTACTCATTTATTGAGGAGATTCTCCACAAACCTAAGAATTTGGTTTTTATTGCTGATAGATTTTGAAATTCAGAAAGAATTTATTTTACATTTGCCGCCCAGAAAATGGTGGTTGTAGCTCAGTTGGTTAGAGCATCGGTTTGTGGTACCGAGGGTCG
>CAJVZZ010000026.1 GCA_913020435.1 uncultured Flavobacteriales bacterium
CTACCGAACCATAAATTCTGTTCGACGATTTTTAGCTCTTCCTTCTTCATTTGCATTGTCAGCTATGGGTTTTGCGTCTCCATAACCCACCGCAATTATCCGTCCTTCAGTTGCTCCACTTTTTACCAGATAATCACGAACTGCATCAGCTCTATTTTTTGATAATTCCTTGTTCAATTCAGCACTACCCACATTATCGGTATGCCCTCCTATCTCAACAGACACTTTTGGGTTCACTTTCATAAAACCGAGTAGTTTGTCCAACTCAATTTTTGAAGACTTTTTCAATTCAAAACTTCCTGTTTCAAAGAAGACATTTTTCAAAACCATACTCGCACCTTTTTTGATCGGAGTCAACTCAATTTGCAGCTCCTTAGGTTCTGTGGAAGATTGTTCTTTCAATTCGAAATTGTCTGAATAAAACAAGAAGCCTTCTTTCGAAACATTCAAAGCATAGTTCTTATTCGCTGGTAAACTTGCCAAAAACGAACCGTTGAGTTTATCAGACTCCGTACTCGTAATTATTTCTTCTGTCGCTAAATCAATGAGCTGAATCATTGCCTTTAATGGCGCCTTAGTTTCAGCATTGGTCACCCGCCCTTTTAAATAAGAAGATGTTATTGGCTGAGCATCTTTGTACAAGTCGAACTGGTAGATATCTAACATTCCTAAACCGCCCTCTTTTTCAGAGGCGTAATAAGCCAATCGCCCCGAGGGGTCTGCTATCATTCCAAATTCATCCAATTCAGAATTAATAGGATAACCGATGTTTTTAACCTCTCCCCAATTTCCATTGGGTTGCTTTCTTACAAAATAAATATCGTGTCCACCCATTCCCGGCCTGCCATCAGAGCTGAAATACATCGTTTGGCCATCGGCATGAATATGCGGTGTGAAGTCAGACCCAGAGGTATTGAACGCTACTGGACTTGGAATTCCCCAAGTACCATTACTTTTCTTATCTGATTGCCAGATATCCGTTCCACCTGCTCCACCTCTTCTGCTTGATGCAAAATAAAGCGTTCTTCCGTTAGGCGATAAACTAGGGTGACTTTCCCAAGCTCCTGTATTTATTTGAGCCCCCATATTAGTTGGTGGCATCCACTTTCCTCCTTCAAATTGTGTAACGTACAAATCACAGCTTCCGAAACCTCCCTGGAGTCCACAAGCTGTAAAAAACAAATATTTTCCATCATGGGAAATTGATGAAGCACCTTCGTTGTTTCTTCTCGTGTTTATAGGTGTATTAAAGTTTTTGGCACCTCTCCATTTCTTGAATTGGTCCAACTCTGAGAAATATAAATCTTCTTGAAAAAACGGTTTTCCACTGGGACTATTTCCCATGAATAATTTGGAAGTAAACACAAACATTTGACCATCTACTGTAATCGATGGATGGTATTCTTCTTGTCTCGTATTCACCGCTGGGCCCATATTAATTGGGTCAAATGGAACAGGATTTTGAACTGCATTCTTGGCAAATTTACCGACTTCTACCATCAAATTGAATTTCGATTTCCATGGCGGCGGTATTTTACCGGCTTCCTTAAGCAGCGCTAGGTGTTCAAGTGCTTTGTCGTATTCTGCCAATCTAAGCTCTACAGCGGCCAATTGCATGTATGTGGTAGGTTTAAACGAGGGGTCAATCTCAATTGCACTGCTGTAAGATTGAGCAGCTCTTTGAAAATCCTTCTGCTGCATATACGTATCACCTAAATTTAGATGTGCCTCTATAAATTCGGGTTCTATTTCTAAAGCTTCAGTAAACGAAAGAATCGCCGATTGAAAATTGTACATGCGAGCATATTTTATGCCTTCTACATAATTCGAAATTGCCTTTTTCTTTTTGGTTGTATACTGAGCTTGTGAACTTGAAGAACAAGCAAACAAACTAAAGATTAGAACCCACTGAAATACTGAAAATAATTTATGCATAAAACACGGTAAGCAAATTAAGTGCCTAGCAAAGAAAAGAAAAAACTATTGCAGATTGTTTTAGAAATACAAAGCAATTGAGCACAATTAATATAATCATGATCAAATAGCCCATTTCGGTTTTCGTAAAACGTTTTATACAACACACACACTGCTTATTGCGAAAAAACGTGTTGTGTTGAAGTTATAAATCCTATGTCCGGCTCCTCTATTAATTAGCTGGATGAAACGTTTTACAAAATACATTGTACGTTTTACGTTAGGCATTACTCCTTGATAAAATAAAAAACCCCGGAATAAATTAATAAACCGAGGCTTTCAAATGACTACTTACGAGTCTAATTCTTATTAGGAATTTCTACTAAAATCTTTTTCAAGTAACCCCAAAAACGATCCACCGTTCCTATATCTACTTTCTCATCTGGAGAATGCGGATTCTTAATAGTAGGTCCAAAAGAAATCATATCCAATTTCGGCTGAGTTCTACTGATAATACCACATTCAAGACCGGCATGAACTGCATTTACAATCGGTTTTTCCTTGAAATAATCAAAGTGAATTCCACGCATTACTTTCAGAATCTCAGAATCTGGATTTGGTTCCCAACCTGGGTAACTTCCAGCATGCTCCACATTTGCACCCATCAACTGGAAGGTGCTTTCAATTTGAGAAGCTAAATCCCATTTCGCTTCGTCCACTGAACTCCGCGTAAGGAAATCAATTTTTAAATGACCATCATCTAGCGATACTTTACTAATGTTTGTAGAAGTTTCGACCAATCCTTCAAAATCATTGCTCATTCTATACATTCCGTTTCTTACAGCATTAATTGCATGCATCATTTTTGACGCATCCGCTTTATTAGCGACTGAAGCGGGCATATCAGTAGCAAGTAGCTCTAGTTTTAAATTAGGATCAGTAGTACTGAATTCACTTTTATAAATGGACTGTATGTCAGAAATAATGGCACGACATTTATCAATGTTTCCAGTCGGAATTGTAATAGTTACAAACGCTTCTCTAGGAATTGCGTTTCTAAGACTGCCACCGTTAAAATCGGAAATTTGAACACCACAATCGCTCATAAGCTTTAAAAGCAAGCGTGCCATTAGCTTATTACTGTTTCCACGTTGCAAGTGAATATCACAACCAGAATGACCACCAAAAAGACCCGTAAGACTAATGCTAAATGCAGTTCCTTTTGGATCCTCTAGACCGTAATGATAGTTTACCGTAGTATCAACTCCACCAGCACAACCTATACATAATTCACCTTCGTCTTCCGTATCCATATTCAAGAGTATATCACCTTCAACCCAATTAGGAGTTAATAGCTCTGCACCTGTCATTCCAGTTTCTTCATCAATCGTAAAAATTGATTCAATTGGTCCGTGCTCGATGTCTTTACTTGACAATACTGACAAAGCTGCTGCGACGCCGATTCCATTGTCTGCTCCCAAAGTGGTTCCTTTTGCTTTTACCCAATCACCATCAACAAAAGATTGAATTCCTTGAGTAAAGAAATCAAAATCAGTAGATGAGTTTTTTTGATGAACCATATCTAAATGAGATTGTAAAACCACTCCCATTTTATTTTCAAAACCGGGCGTAGCTGGCTTTTTTATGAGAATATTTCCTATTTCATCTCTTTCAGTATGGAGACCAAGGTTTTTCCCGAAGTCCATGATAAACTCAATCACTCTTTCTTCCTTTTTTGAAGGTCGTGGAACAGCATTTAAATCTTCAAAATGATTCCATAAAACTTTGGGTTCTAGGTTTCTAACTTCTTCGCTCATATTTTAGTAAAATTTGTTTTCGTTATGTGGTCAAATATATCCAAATTTGAGAACACAAAAAGCCGGAACTACTCGTGAAATACAATATTCAACTGCGTTTTAACACATCTAAAGATTGGGCGAAATATATCGTCGATCATTTTGACGGTTTTTTGCAAGATCATGCCGATTGCGAGCGAAAAGCGTCATCAATGGCAATGAGCTTTGTTGCAAAATGCCCAGACAAACAAGATATTATCCCAGACCTTATTGAAACCGCTTTAGAGGAATTAGTTCACTTTAAACAGGTCTATGAACTGATGATAGAACGCGGTGTAGTTCTAAAGCAGAATATTGAGCAAGATCTTTATATCAAACGATTAATTGAATTATGTCGATCTGGAAAAGATGATCGATTGTTAGATCGAATGATTGTTGCAGCGGTTGTTGAAGCTCGCGGTGCAGAAAGGTTTAGACTTGTTGCCGAGGAATTAAAAGATCCCATGTTAAAAGACTTTTACGAAACATTATGGATATCGGAACACAAACACAGCGACATATTCCTGAGGTTAGCCGAAAGATATTATGCTGAAGGTGCAATAAACGAACGCTTAGAATGGTTTTTAGACAAGGAAGCCGAAATCTGTTCAGCATTGCCTAACAGAGCTGCTTTGCATTAGAATATTGGATGATGAATGTTGATTGAATTAAAAACTCAACATTTAAAATTCAAAATTTAAAAAAAGAATGAATAACGAAGAAAAAGCATTTAATCGATTCTTCAAACAATTAAAAATTGAAGATCAAAAACCAGCAAGTGGCCGCGTTTTATTGTCAGAGCCCTTTTTAGCTGATCCTAATTTTACACATTCAGCAATTTTATTAGTACGTCATGATGCTGAAGGTTCTGTTGGTTTTACAATAAATCATCCTAGCGACACAAAACTGAATGAAATAATAGACGACTTCCCTCCTACCAACTCCTTTGTTTTTGTTGGAGGACCTGTAAGTAATGAAAGTCTGTTTTATTTGCATACGCTCGGAGATAAACTGAGTGGTTCTATCAAAATTCAAGAAGGTCTTTACTGGGGTGGTGATTTTGAAGAACTAAAATCAATGATGGAATCTGGAACGGTTTCAGAGCATCAAATTATGTTTTTGGTTGGTTATTCTGGTTGGGGTAGTGACCAATTGGAGGCTGAATTAAAAAGTCATAGCTGGATTGTTGCGGACATAAGCACTGAGAATGTGTTTAAAGGAAAAAGCCGAGAATTGTGGAATGAATTATTGACCTTAAAAAGTGAAGCTTTTCAAATAGTTTCAAATTTCCCTGAAGATCCAAGTTTAAATTAATAAATATGTCAAAAGAAGAAGAAAATAGCTTTGTAAGATTGATCTGGGACTTTAGAGGTCCTGATGGACTAAAAACAGCGGAACATCATGCAATTCATTTGCGTGAGTTCTTTGAAAAAGAAAAAATAGCGGATTTAAAGGTAGATTGTAGTACAATTTCTGATATGCACTATATAGCATTTGCTGAGGTTCCAATGGAAAAAATGATAGCGTTCAGAGATGCCTTAAAACCTAACCGTGGTGAGTATGTTGAATAGTTACTGATACATTTTTGTTTCGAAACCATTTCCTGTCTATTTGCAGTCAGGGAGATAAGAAGCATTGAATTTTTCGCGGTGATTGGTGTGTCTAAGTAACAGGTATAGACAGGTAATACTTACTGAAACTCTATCGTACCACTTTCCTTAATAACACCAATAGGAGTGTTACTGTTAGTGGCATAAATCCAACGCATTTCTTTGGATTTAAGCATGTCGATATTGAATACTCGACCTTGGTTTTGACCTTCCCAAGTCTTTACTTCAACTTCTGCGAAGCCTTCCGTTCTTCGCTCCCAGCGATTTGAAAGCAATAACAATTGTTCTTTGGTTTTAACATCACCATTACCTCCAATAAAACTCCATATGCCAGTTTCCAGTGTATTTATGGTTTGAGTTCCAAGTGCACTGTCTAAGTATCCAGCTGGATATGTTTTACTTACTTCAAAAGTATAATTACCGTTCTTTTCAAAAGTATAGGACTTGCTTGAAGGAATACTAGCTAATTCAATAGCACCAAATGAAATAGTTTCTTTTACACCGTCAAAAACAATTAACGTGTCGCCCATTTTGATTTCGGAAAAAGAAACCATCCATTCATTAGCTAAACGCGACTTTCGAGTTTTTAGCGAAAATACTGGATCATTATCTCCTTTTTTACAAGAGATAAAAGTACTTCCGATAAAAAGAGCAAGTAGGAAATTCTGTTGGAACCTTCTAACTATCATTATCCTTTGATATTAAAAAAGTAGCTTAACGTAATGTTCAATTGCTGCGACAAACCGACCGTAGTTGTTGAAGTGCGCTCTGCACCAAATGTCCTAATGCTAGATGAAGTTCCAGAAACTGGGGTATTAACAGTAACTCTCTCCCAATCGCCACCTTCTCGTCTATTGTAAAAGCCCAATTGATATTCGGCACCCAAGGCAAAATTTCTGGCTATATAATAATTGAATCCTACGATTGCTGTTGCACCAAAAACAAATCCGCCTTCACTTTGATAAGTAATTTTGGTTTTATCCTCTCCAGTAGTATCAATAATTGAAATCGTGGTGTTGTATTTAGGTTTGCTTATAAACCCCAATGATAATGCTCCACCGATATATGGATCTAGTCTTTTATCATCTAAAAAGTGGTACTCCGCTCCTGGTGAAATATACAAGGCAGCTTGAGAGTAGGTCGAATCCAAATTAACTTGAGATGAACCGATAGAATCTGTTGAGTTTCCTGTATAGTTGATAGAATTAATTCCCAATCCAGCTCTAAATACCCATTTGTCAGTAACGTAATACTTCCCTAATAATACATCTGAACCAATTGGATCAATAGCCGCAGAAACACCCAAATTATTAATGATTCCTGTTATGTTCATACTCACACCTGCAAACCCTTGAAGGGGAATGTATTGTTTTTCTTTAGTTTCTCCAGTATCGTTAGTCTGGGCAAATGCACCAAATGAAATCAAGGTGAAGATTGCAATTATTGAATTTTTCATGCTTATTTTTTTGTCCAACGGCTATTTTACGACCTTATTATATTTCTATTCTCTTTCTTGAAGCATAGGTACAAAACTAAATTCACCATATGACTCCTCTACAACTGAACCATCTTCCTGTTTGATAAGCCTCTTCATTTCTTGAACAGAACCATCGCCCACAGGAATAACGAGCTTTCCTCCTATTTTTAATTGTTGAATCAAAGCATCTGGAATAAATGGTGCCCCGCAGGTAACAATAATGCTGTCAAATGGGGCAAATGCCTCCTTGCCTGCATAGCCATCTCCGTAGAATAATTTTGGCTTATAACCGATTTTGGGTAAAAATACTTTGGTTTTATCGAACAAAGAACGCTGCCTTTCAACACTAAAAACTTTAGCACCTAAAATCATAAGTATAGCAGTTTGGTATCCACAACCCGTTCCTATTTCAAGTACTTTATCGCCCTTTTTAATTTCTAAGAGGCTCGATTGAAATGCAACAGTGTAAGGATGTGAAATAGTTTGCCCTGCTCCTATTTGAAAAGCCATATTTGAATAGGCTTGTTTCAAAAAGGTTTCATCAAGAAAATAATGCCTCGGCAAATGATCAATTGCAGTGAGCACCGACTCATTCGAGATTCCTTTTTCTCGGAGCGTATTTACTAGCTTTCGCCTGAGACCCTGGTGTTTAAAGTTGTCTTCCAATTTCAACATGTTGCAAATGTAAAACAAGGGTATTCTTAAACTTTGTCTAATTATTAACTCATGCGTATTTATAACTACTGAACAGTATAAGAATGCCTGTAAATTGAGCCGATACATTTGAACTAATTATTAGATCTTACTATTTATGTTGAAAATTGGAGTTTTAGGCGCTGGACATTTGGGCAAAATTCATTTGAATTGTCTCAAGAATATGGAAGAATTCGAACTTGTTGGTTTTTTCGATCCCTATCTTAGAAATGCACTGGAGGCAGAGAAAAACTTTGGTATCACCAAGTTTGATTCTATTGATTCACTAATCGAAGCAGTTGATGTTGTAGATGTGGTAACTCCTACTTTAAATCATTTTGATTGTGCCTCTAAAGCCATTAAAAGCTCAAAGCACGTTTTTATTGAAAAACCACTTACCAACACCATTGAAGAAGCAAAGACGCTTATTAATTTATCTGAAGAAGCGAATGTGAAAGTTCAGGTTGGCCATGTGGAACGCTTTAATCCTGCTTTTATGGCAGCTAAAGACTATATAAACCAACCTATGTTTATAGAAACTCACCGTTTAGCACAATTCAACCCTAGAGGAACGGATGTACCTGTGATTTTAGATCTAATGATTCACGATATAGATATCGTAATGAGTTTGGTAAACTCTAATATTAAAAATATTCAAGCCAGTGGCGTTGCAGTTATAAGTGACTCACCAGATATAGCAAATGCTAGAATTGAATTTGACAATGGATGTGTAGCCAATTTAACGGCCAGTAGAATTTCTCTGAAAAATATGCGTAAATCAAGATTTTCTCAAAGAGACGCCTATGTATCTGTTGACTTTTTAGAAAAAGAAGTTGAAGTTGTTAGAATTAAAGAAGTTCAAGGAGATCCTGACCCATTAAGTATAACCGTTGATCCTGGTAATGGCAAAGCACTTAAGGAAATCTATTTTGATAGGCCTACTGTTCCGACTACGAATGCAATTCAAGAAGAACTCAGATCATTTGCACAGGCCATTAATAACGACAGTACCCCCGCCGTTACTATTCACGATGGCTTCAAGGCTATGGACGTAGCATATCAAATTCTTGAAAAATTACGTTTGTCTCCAAGTTTATATGTTGATTAATTTTCTTTAACGTATCAACAATAATATATTCGTGGTCTCGTTCGCTCCGCATAAATGCTACACTCCAAAAGATTTAAATACACACATCTTTTTTTAGGAATACTTGCTATTTCCCTTTTAACAATTGGTTGTAAGAAAGGCGATGTAGGTGATCTATCGGATCGTCCTGTTTATTTAAAAATTGATGACATCATGGTTTCTGGTAATAGTCAGGTTTACGGAGAGGGAACAGATCAAATTACAGATGCATGGGTATATGTAGATGACAAGCAAATTGGAGTATTTGAGTTGCCCTGTGAAGTTCCTGTATTATTATCAGGCTCACGAAACATAAAGGTATTTGGAGGAATTAAACAAAGTGGAATAACAAGTCAAAGGTCTCAATACATGTTCTACTCCCCTTACTCTTTAGACACACTTTTGACAGAAGAAGAAACGATTCAATTAAATCCTGTTGTTGCTTACAGCTCAACAACACAAGTTCCTTGGAAAGAAGATTTTGAAGATGTCTCGACGTTACTTGACTCTACAACCAACTCTCGAGTAGCTATTGTAAGACTGAAAGACCCTTCTATTGTCAGAACAGGATTGTATGTTGGAGCGATTAACCTAACTACTGAAACACCAAGTGCGCAAATCTATACTGTAGATAAAATTGATATTCCAAAATTTGTTGAGTCCTACATGGAGATTGATTATAAATCAAATGTTACAATAAAGGTATTAATAACTGCCTATTTGCGTACCGGTTTGGTGCGAAGTGTAGAGCTCATAAACATCAAAGCCTCAGATGATCTTGGAGGAAACGGTTGGAAAAAAATGTACATATTTCTTGCTCCGATACTCGAATCAGTGCCTGATGCAGTGGACTATAGGATTTTTATAGAAACAGCTTTACCCATCGGTAGACAATCTGGATACGTTTATATAGACAATATGAAAATTGTTCATTAATGAAGGATTCGAAAACTCAAGTACTTAAATATATTTTAGCGGATTGGATTTCTGCTGCTCTAACTTGGGTTTTCTTCTTTTCGTTTCGCAAAATATATCTTGAATCTAAAATTGAATACTTCTCAGAGATAGAGTTTAACGATCGATTTTATTTTGGTTTGATAATTATTCCACTTGGCTGGTTATTTTTTTATGGAATTACTGGCACCTATATCAATATTTACAGAAAATCTCGTTTGAATGAAATGGGTCAAACACTACTTCAAACCACTATTGGTGTTATCATCGTTTTCTTTGTGCTGCTGTTAGACGATCAATTATCTAGTTATAAAAATTATTATGTTTCTATTTCAGTTCTTTTTTTAGTTCACTTTGTTTCAACCTTCTTATTCCGATTTCTACTTTCTTCGCAAACAGCCTACAAAATTCACAACAGAATTTTAGGTTTCAATACGATAATACTGGGGAGTAATGAAAAGGCGCATGAGTTATATCGCGAACTGGAAGCTCAAAATAATTCTAGTGGATTCAAATTCGTTGGTTATTTGCATATTAACGGCAAGGATGGACATATTATGAAACCTTACTTACCGCATTTAGGGCACGTAAACAACCTCCACCAAATTCTAGAAGAAAATGAAATTGAAGAGGTCATAATCGCCGCTGAAAGCTCAGAACACGGGAAATTAGGGCGTGTTTTAAATGCATTAAAGGGCAGGAATGTTAATGTAAATATCATACCTGATGTCTACGATATTTTAAGTGGTTCGGTAAAAATGACCTCTATTTTCGGTGCTCCTCTTATTCAAATAAACCATGAGATAATGCCTGCTTGGCAAAAATCTGCTAAGCGAGTACTGGATATTTCAGTCAGTATAATCGCAATTATCTTGTTCCTCCCTTTTTATATGATTACCGCAATTATAGTCGGCTTTTCTTCATCAGGAGGGATATTCTATTCGCATGAGCGTATTGGAATTAATGGTAAACCATTTACCATGTATAAGTTCCGATCCATGTATTCCGATGCTGAAAAAGATGGCCCTCAATTAAGTAGCCAAGAAGATCCGCGTATTACTCCCTTCGGTCGTTTTATGCGTAAAACGAGAATCGACGAAACACCGCAGTTCTTTAATGTAATAAAAGGCGATATGAGTTTGGTGGGTCCTCGTCCTGAACGTCAATATTTTATTGACCAAATAATGGAGAGAACAGGTCATTATTCTCACCTACAGCGCATCAAGCCAGGAATTACCTCATGGGGTCAAGTAAAGTATGGTTATGCAGAAAATGTAGACGAAATGATTCAACGAATGAAATACGACATACTCTACTTAGAGAATATGTCGTTATTCGTTGATTTTAAAATCTTAATTTATACAGTGCTTATCGTACTGCAAGGAAGAGGAAAGTAATTTTAAGTGTGTTTTACACGCACAGCATTCATTCCCTTCATACCTCTTTCTAGCTCATAAGTTACCTTATCACCTTCAGAAATCGGTTCTTTCAATCCACTAACGTGAACGAAGTATTTTTCGTTATTTTCAGCATCGATAATAAAGCCAAAGCCTTTGTCATCATTGTAAAAATCAACTTTTCCTTTTCGGATAGGATCCTCTTCAATATGCTCTTTTTTAGGAATACCAAGAACTATTGAAGACGCTTTAATAATCTCTTTTTTGAGGGTTGGATCCGGAGGAGTGTCTGTCAAGTTACCAAGCTCATCAACATAACCGATCATGTTGTCTAATCCACTGCCTTTTAGATTATTTTCCTTACGATCACCCTTTTTACGGAGTTTGTCCTCACGCTTCTTCTGTTTTTTCTTTTCTTTTTCTTTTTTGCTAAAGCTTTCTTGCGATCTGCCCATTAATTATACTCGTTTTGTGAAGGCATCTCAGCCCATATTATATTGCGAACCGCTTCGTTCGCGTTTGCAAAGATAATAGAATGCTTTAATTCTTAATACTCTCATTTTCAATCTTATTATTTATTTCAAATTAAGACTTGAAAACTTAAATTTGAGCTGTGTGTGGTCGATACGTAATAGTACAGAAAATTGAGAAAATAGAGCGTAGGTTCAATGTAAATGCGGACTTTGATGCTTTGCAGCCTAACTTTAATGTTGGTCCAGGGTCACTCGCTCCAATTATTGCTTCTGATGCTCCAAATACTTTACAGATAGGCTCTTTTGGATTTCATCCGAATTGGGATACGAAAAAGTTGATTTTAAACGCGCGAGAAGATAAAGTATTGACGTCTGTAGAATGGAAATCGGCGCTGGCAAATCGAAGATGTTTAGTTATTGCGGATTGTTTTTACGAAGGTCCTGAAAAAGAAAAGCTCTCAAAACCATTTTTGGTCTATTTGCAAGATCAAGAAAGGCCATTTGCTTTTGCAGGAATATATAATGACGTAGAAAAAAACGGAAAAACGATTCGATCTTTTGCGGTTATTACAACAACTCCAACTAGAGTAATGGATTTAATCGGGCACCACCGCTCCCCTGTTATTCTGCATCCAACTGATTACAATAAATGGTTGACACCAGATCAAGACTTATTTAATTATACCGAGTGTTTAAAGAATAACACAAACGAATTGCAGAATGCCTTTCCTGTTTCCATTGAAGTTAAATCGATTAAGAATAACAACAAGAATTTAGTTAAACCAACCGGAGAACGACTATTACCAGAGTACAACTACGCCGCAGATAATTCTATTCAATTGCAAGGTATGGCTAACACAAAAAAAGATTTTACGAAATGAAACAACTTAAATTTAATTTCAAAACGAATTTCCTTGGGCACTCCGGATCTGTTTATGCGGCAGAAAAATCTTCTGAAGCCAGCTTTTATACTGCAGGTGCAGATGGGGTAATTGCGAAATGGAATATCTCCAGCCCAAATGCAACCGCTATAGCAAAACTGCCCCACAAAGTCTTTTGCTTGAGGCAAGTTTCAGATGATATACTGGTTGCAGGCACTAGTTCTGGAGGAATCTATATCATAGATTTAACGTTAAAAAGAGCACCCCGTAACATACAATTCGATACTTCAATTTGTTACAACATTTGTCCCCTAGCCAATGCCACCTTTGCAACAGTGCACGAAAGTGGTAGACTAATAATCTGGGATGCGGAAAGTGGTGCAATTATTAAAGCAAGCACAATCTCTGATCAAAAACTACGCGGAATATGTGCGCTAAACGATCAATTGCTCATAGGTACTGGAAATGGCGAAATAGTAGTCCTTGAATCTAGCGGTTGGAAAATCATCCATCAGTTCGATGCGCATGAAATTGATTTTGGAGTGAATTGTCTAATACATGACGAGACAAATAAAACCATTATTTCAGGTGGTAAAGACGGGCATATTAACTACTGGAATCAAGAAAACCTTGAACTTATTGAGTGTGTTCCAGCGCATAATTATGCGATCTACAATTTTGCAATAGACCCTGATTGTACTACTCTATTTTCAGCCAGTCGAGATAAAAGTATAAAAGTATGGGATTTAAAAAGCAGATCATTTATCCAAAAAATAGTTCGAGAAAAAGCAGACGGCCATACCCATTCGGTAAATAGTATTTTAGCGTTAAACCAAAGCCAATTGATTTCTGTGGGAGACGATAAAAAAGTAATTTCATGGGAGGTTGAGAATTCAAACTAACTCTAAAGCACAAAAAAACAAACTGATTGCTGCAAAACACCAACATATTTAATTTCCCAAAAAAGGCAATAATCAGCACACTATTAGTCTTTGGGTTCAATTTATTGTCTGCGCAACTCTTTTTGGATTGGGGCAAGAATTATGGAGGAAGTGGCTATGAAATGAGCCATGGAATAGCTACTGATGGCCAAAATAACGTTTATGTAATTGGCGACTTCTGGATCAAGTGTGATTTTGATCCAAGCTCAGATACCCTTTACATTCGGTCTGAGGGTTTTGGAACGGATGCCTACGTCCAAAAATTGGATAGTCTAGGGAATCTTATTTGGGTGCGGAAAATTTCGGGTCCGTTTCACGATGAAGGAACTGCGATTGCGGTTAGTCCAGAAGGTTCTGTATACGCTGCGGGTGCATTTGTTGATTCGGCTGATTTTGACCCAGACACCTCACGGCATATCGAATATGCTAATGGGAGTAATGATATGTATATTCTAAAACTAGATCCAAGCGGAAGTTTAAACTGGGTCAATGCCATTGGGGGACCTGGAGTAGAAACAATTGCATCAATGGTATTGGATGATACTTTAAACTTATATGCCTGCGGAAGCTTTACTGATACGCTGGACTTTAGTCCAAATACCGGCTCTAGAATCATTGAATCTAAAGGATTATATGATGGATTTGTTCAAAAACTAGACAGCTCTGGAAAGCACATTTGGACCTTTTCATTTGGTAGTTCAGGATTTGATGTTGCAAGTGATATTGTTGTTGATAAAACTGGAAACTCTTGGGTTACAGGATATTTTAGTGATACTTTAACTATAGGCCCTAATAAACTGATTTCTAACGGTAAAGAAGATGTTGTAATCTTGAAAATTAATTCAAAAGGAAGCCTAGTTTGGATGAAGCAAATTGGTGGACTTGGGGTTGATAAAGGGTTGTCAATTTCCTTGGATAAAAATGATTTACCCTATTTAACTGGCACCTTTGAAAATAGTATTTACCTAAATCCAATCTCTACAGGAATACCTGTCAGCAGTAAAGGAGGAAAAGACGTTTTTCTTGTCGGGCTAGATATTAATGGGAACTTTCGTTGGGGACAAACGTGGGGTGGATCGGCAGTAGAACAACCTTGTAAATTGGTTATCAATTCGAATAACGAACTTTTTTGTTTTGGACAATTCTTTGACCGTGTAGATTTTGATCCTGGAAATGGTGTCGAAATAGGTAATTCACTGATGGGGGTTGATGCTTTTATTTCAAAATTTGATACTAGAGGGAATTTTATCGCTTTTCAGCAATTTGGTGGCATTGGCGATATAAAAGTAAATGACGTTACCCTTAATTCGAGTGATAATATATTGAGTACGGGCAGTTTTCAGAGAGATTTGGATATTGATCCTACACATCGAAAATCGTTCAGAAAAAATGTCGGAGCAGAAGACGTTTTTATTCAACAACTAAAAAGTAACTGCGCGCCTACTGTGGACACTATTACTGCAAATAATTGTTTGAGCTATTCAGCGGCGAGTGGAAAAGCAATTTGGAACCAAAGTGGAACTTACCTAGACACACTATACTCTAAGCAGAACTGCGACAGTGTGTTGGTCGTGCATCTCACCATTTCTAATCCCGCAAGAGATACTGCAAAACTAGATGCCTGTGCTTTTTTCATTCCTAAGGGAAGTACTAAAAGAATTACGCTATCTGGATTATATATAGATACTGTATCGAGTATAACTGGCTGCGACAGCCTCATTGTTTTGGAGTTGAGTATTCATCAAAACTCGCAATTCTCCTACGCTGCGGCGGCTTGTGGAAATTATACATCTCCAAGTGGAAACACCAGAATATTGGCAAGTGGAACGATAATGGACACGATTTCTAATGCTGCTGGTTGTGATAGCATGCTAACAATAAATGTAACTGTATACCCTACTTTTACACAGCTACTTAACAGCGCTAGCTGCAAACCGATTACATCTCCAAGCAAAAAGCACCTTTGGACAACTACAGGTGTGTATTTTGACACATTGACCACCACTAATGGCTGTGATAGCATTCTACAGATTCAAGTTGAAATTAATGCCTTAAACAGCACAATAACGACTCAAGGTAGTGCGCTTATTTCCAACCAACCCAACCAACCCAACCCATCTGAAGTGAGCTATCAGTGGGTGAAATGCGATGCTAACTTTACCTTGATTCCAGCTGCTGAGCAAAAAGGATACACTCCAATAGAAAATGGGGATTATGCGGTAATCGTGACTAAAAACGGTTGCAGTGATACTTCTGCTTGCATAACAGTGAATGCGGTAAGTAACAATTCAAATTATGCGTATGCTAGTGAATCCTATCGTATTCAGCCTAATCCATTCAAAAATTCGTTTACTGTATTCAGTGCTTCTAAAAATGTTGCTACTATTGAACTGATTAACTCAATTGGACAAATAGTACTTTCAAAACAAGAGGTACGAATTAATGAAAATATTAAACTTGAGCTTCCTACAGGAATATACTATTTGAGGATTTTATCCTATTCTGATCAAAATGAAACTCAAATTTTCAAATTAATAAAACAGTGATTTTTACTTTTGTCAAATGCGCAAAAACATTCTATTTCTCGTAATTCTTTCAACATTTCTTTTTGCTTGCTCTGCAGAGCCTAAAATTGAATCTAGCCCTTCACAAAAAGTGGTTAAAAAGATAAAACGAACGGTCAAGAAAGTCCAGAAGGTAGTTGTAAAGCCCATAATTACTGCAGATAGTGTTTCAGAAAAACTATTAGCTTATGGGACAGTGAATCGAGAAACCATTGTAGATATTTTTACCTCAAAAGGAAAGGTTAGGATTCGGTTATATAAAGACACTCCCCTGCACCGATCTAGCTTTTTATTGCTGTGTAAAGAAGGCTACTTCAAGCACAGTGTTTTTACCCGAGTAGCTCCGTTTTTCATTGCTCAGGGCGGCGGAACATACACAGACGAACAAACAGCAGTAACCAGAAAAACAGGCGTTTATACTATTCCGAGTGAATTTAAAAGACATCGAATTCACAAACAAGGAGCAGTTGCTGCTGCTCGTCGATACATAAAAAATCCAGATAAACGTTCGGATCCTTTTGCATTTTACTTTGTAGAAGGAACTTTATACAACCACCCGACACTAGATCGATACGAACAAGAAAAGGATTATAAATTCACAAAAAAGCAACGCGAGTTTTATGTCTCAAAACCTGGAGCGGCGCATTTGGATGGCGAGCATACTGTATTTGGAGAAATAATAAGTGGTTATTCCGTTATTCCAAAAATCACGCAAGTTGAGCGCGATTCAAAGGACTGGCCCATAGAAGATCTCTTTATTGATAGTGTAAAGGTTGTTCGATAAAATATAATCGTAAAACCTTAAGCCTCTATTTCATGAAACTGGTGCTGACGAACCGTATTTTTCAACTTTCGCACGTACTCTTCTTCTAACCACTGAACAAAATTGTCTGAATTGCTAGTAATACAATAGGAATAAGCTTTAATTCGATACTTGATCTCATCGTTTAGCACATCAATCAACTCCAATGCATCGCCTAAATCTTCGCTATTCTCTAGAATTTGAACTGCATGTTTATCGTGCGAAAGATTCAATACTTCCTTTGCTTTTAATGCTTGTGCAATCACCTTTTTGTATTCGGCTTTTACATCAAACTCAAAATGCTCACTCTTGGTATTTGGGAAGCGCACTCTAATAATTTCTGGCATTTCGTAACGGAAGTTACGTTGCAGGTCATCATCATTAGATAGGTTGTTGATGTAAGAAAGTGGTGCTCTAAAAATTTCCTTCCAATCTATATAAGAATCCCAAAGACCAAAACGCAATGCGTTATTTCCCAGATCTAGTACGACAAATCGACGTTTTTCAGGCAAGATACGACTGCCTCTCCCAATCATTTGATGGTATAGAGTGAGTGATTTGGTGGCACGATTTAAAATAATTGTATCCACGGTTGGCTCATCAAATCCCGTCGTAAGAATACTTACTGATGTTAGCACTGCTTTTGGGGTAACCTTAAACCAGTGCAGAATTTCTTTACGTTCCTTCTCAGTATTTGTATTGTCCAAGTGCCTTACATCATAACCCGCATTTTCAAAGGTTATAGCGACATTCCGAGAGGTTTGAATACCGTTATTAAAAATCAACGTTTTCTTATCCTTTGAGCGCTCTTCGTAAGCTTGAAGCAACTTTTCTTGCATTTCAAAATTAGAATACAAGCGTTCTGAAGACGCTACGGTGTAATCGCCATTAACCCCTACTGAGAGTGATTTTAGGTTTACGTTGTAGCTGTAGGTATCTGCTTTTGAAAGAAATTGATTCCTTACCAATTCAGAAATCGACTGCCCTACGATAAGACTATCGTAGTGATCTTTCATCGGTAACTTTAGATTAGAACTCAACGGTGTTGCAGTAACACCTAAAATATTACAATGCTCAAAATAACGGAACAGCTTTCTAAAGCTATTGTAATGTGCTTCGTCAATAATAACCAGGCCCAATTGACGTAAATTAATTCTAGAATCCTGAATACGATTACTTAGAGTTTCAACCATTGCAACGAAACAACCAAATTCATCTTGATCGGGAAGCTCTTTTACTTTGCTATCAATGATTTTATTGGGAACACCAAACTCATCAAGCATTCTTGAAGTTTGCGCACACAGCTCAACTCGGTGTGTAAGTATCAAAACTTTTTTGCGAGTATCGTTAATATAACGTCTAGCAAATTCAGAAAAAATTACTGTTTTCCCCCCGCCAGTAGGCAGTTGGTAAAGTAAGTTCACTTTCTCATCAGGCTTTTCAATGCGCTCAAAAATATCGTTGATGGCATTGTGCTGATAATCGTAGAGATTCTTACCTGTTTTACGCTCAAACTTCTCAATTGAATTAAATGCCATAGTCCCTCTTCACTTTATCGTTTTGCAAAAGTAGTGAGAACAAAAGGTTTAAGAAAACCTTATTCCCTTTTGTTTTAAACGCATTTGCTAAAAAGTAAAAAGAATCTACTAAAATCCTTTACTAAAATAATACATAGGACTCTTGAAGAACGCGTAAATAAAGGACTTGATTATATTTGCGCTGCAAATAAACTAGAATTATGCGATTAGGTCAATTAGCGCGTCAAGTGGGTATTTCTCAAAAAGACATTGTTTCTTTTCTACAGAAGGAGAAAGATATTGAACTCAAAGTTCATCCTAATGTAAAGGTAGAGGATGATTTAGCCAATTTTATTGTCAAAAATTTCGCTAAACCGGAAGAAGAAATAACGGAAGCAGAGCCAGTGGCAGATGCTAAAGCACCAAAAATAGAATCGTCAAAAGCGGCAGCAATTGAAGGTTTTGTTGAAGCCTTAAAATCTAAAGCTGTAGAAAAAATCGCAGCTCCTGAAATAGAGTCCCCAGCAGAAATAAAAGAATACGTACAAGGCGAAGAATTCGTTCGACCCGAAGGACCGATAGAAAAAATTGAAACTGAAATTCCTAAATTAGAGGGTTTTAAAGTGATCGGTAAAATTGATTTACCGCAATTTCATAAAGAAGTACCCGCTCCAGATTTGGAACCAAAAGATACAACCGAAGCAATTATAGACGAAGCTGCAACAGAAAACGATGCTCCTGTCACTTTGCCAAATGCCACCCCCCTGTTTAATAATCGACCAAAACGGGAACCGAGAAAAGAAAAGCCACGACCAGTGCGTTCAAAAAAGCCACAAATTAGCGAAGACGATCGTAAAACAAAAGAACTGGAACGAACGGAAAGACAGCGTTTAGCTATGAAAAAAGCTAAAAAAGCAGCAGCGCGCAAAAAGCATTTGGATTTGGTAAAAAGTTATGATACTGTTCAAAAACCAAAAGCTAAATCAAAGAAAAACCCCAAGATTGCTGCAATTGAAGAGTTAAAAACGGCTGCAAGTAGAACCTCACTTGGACATCAAGTAGTAAATACTCCAAATAAGCCTAAAAATGAGCCAAAAACGCTTATCGGAAAGATTTGGCGTTGGATGAATACGGAATAATTAGAAGTATGCTAAGCATCGTCGTAACCGATTAAGCAGGAATTTATCTTTTACAAGCCTCCACAAAATCAGTAATCTCTATTTCCGGAATGAATAGTTAATTAATTTCTTCTCCAGATTCTAATGAGAATGTCCGTGCTCTTCAGTCGTTTCTCCCTCACCATGTTCAACTTCCGCGCTCACCTCGACAACCTTTAATTCCATTCCGCAAACTGAGCAAGAGCCCGCTTTATCGAAAGTTGTACCTTTTTCGCAATCCATAGGACATTGATAAGTAGCAGCTTCTACCGTTTGATTTGTTTCAGTTGCTCCACCGCAAGCAATAATAGCCGCTCCAGAAATAAATAAAGAAAGACCTAAACCTGCTGTATAAAGAATTCGTTTCATGTTTTGTTTTATTTAATTGCAAAAGTAAGATGATTGTGGCTTCCACTCTTACTTCAATCGATAGCTATTGAATCAATATTAAGACACCCGCTTTGCCTAAATCAGAATAGACAGAATGTAGTAATTCACATTTATAAAATACTAGTATTAAACCCGTGTATTGATTGCAAAGCGTGAGACCGTATTTAACTGAATGTAACTGTAAGTAAAATATGCGTAAATATTTAATACAGTGTGCCCTATGTGGGTCTGTATGTGAATGTTTACCTTAGCGAGTTGTTATATATAAACTCAGAATGAGGAATAACGGAAAGATTATAGGTGCAGGTTTATTGACTGCGATTTCAGCTTCTTTGTGCTGCATTACTCCTATTCTAGCATTATTAGCTGGGACAAGCGGAATGGCTTCAACTTTCTCGTGGATTGAGCCGTTTCGACCCTATTTAATAGGATTGACAATTTTGGTTCTTAGCTTTGCTTGGTATCAAATTCTGCAACCCAAGAAGGATATGAACTGCGATTGCGATGCAGATGAACAAACAAATTTGCTTCAATCAAAATCCTTCTTAGGAGTCGTTACAGTGTTTGCTTTGGTTATGCTTGTTTTTCCTTATTTTTCTAGTATTTTTTATCTATCTAATGTTGAGCATATTACTACCGTTGAACAATCGAAGATTGAAAAAATTGAGATTAATATTAGCGGAATGACCTGCAATAGTTGTGAAGAACATATAGACCATGAAGTAGGTAAAATCGACGGAATCCTTAATTCACAAGCGTCTTATGAAAAAGGAAATGCAGTTGTTGAATTTGATAAAACTAAAACGAACTGGGCCGAAATTCAAACTGCAATTAACTCTACCGGCTATGAAGTCGTTAATAAATTAGACAACTAATGGAAGTTCAATTGAAATCTCAAATTACTTGCCCTGAATGCGGACATAAAAAAGAAGAAATTATGCCTACCGATGCTTGCCAATTCTTTTATGAATGTGAAAACTGTCATAAGATTCTAAAACCAAAAGAAGGAGATTGTTGTGTCTACTGTTCATATGGGTCAGTTTCATGTCCTTCGATTCAAGAAAACAAAAGTTGTTGTTGAATACAATTGAAAAACTCAACCGCCATTAGTTAACAGCCACTAAAACGAAAATACTAGGATAGTTTAAACTTGAAACAATATACCACGAACAAACGATAGTATGAAAACCATATTTAGTTTCATAAATGCTCTTGGTATTGCAGTTGTACTCAATTAAGGAGAAATAAGCTCTTTATATCTGTGCGGCGAGACTAAAAGCTTCTATTCGCACTTGCCAAAGCGGCGAAATGTTAGCGGTAAACCTCTTACTTAACATGCAAACCCAAAAAAACAACCCCATTTGTTTTAATTCAAACTCATGTAGTTCTTGGCTGAGTGCTGGCTGTTTTCTATATTGGAATAATTACAATCCCAATTTAATTCGCTACCGAAAAAGCCATTCCATTTATGGTATCGTATTTCATTTCTTTTACCTCAAAAGCCGATTTTACATCGTTAAAAACTTCACAAGAAAGAATTGGAGATACATATACATGCAGCGTCATTGCACGAAGATCATTATCGTTATTCAATTTATGATATCCCATTGCAGCGTTCATAAAAGTCAGTTTACCAGGAACTAACTGTAAACGATTTACCTCGGTAAGATCACCTGACTCCATTTTTTCATATCGAATTTCAGTTAACTCGCCTTCTAATTGATAAAGCCAACAATTTTGATCATCATGACCATGTATTGGTGTTTCATTCCCTTTTTTCCAGCAGAGTAAAATCATCTCATATTCATCAGTCCGATAAATGCAATTCCGAGTGTAGGTATCTTTATCCCATGAAGCATATGCTTCAAAATCACTCAATGGAATGTTCATTTTTTTTAAAATCTCTCCTTGATTAGAAGCATCTGAATGATCCAGCTTTTCGATAAGTTCTTCAAGTGATTCAATTGCGTCCATAGTGCTCGTTTTTATAAATTAATGCCTTGCGTTTCGCTCAATAATATGGAGGCAAAAATTACTCCAATTTATATGAATTTGCAGGTCATTACAGAATTAATTACCAACCGCTAAAAACTAGATTATTAAGTATAATTTTCATTTTAATTCATTTTTCAACTTGAAAATAGCACGAAAAATAATTGGAGTTCACGATGAAATTAAAACGGCAGACAAATTCTCGTTTTAAACCTACACTCACAAATGCCATTGCAGTAATAGCACTACTCCCCTTTTACTGCCCAAAAAGCCTCTTGATTAAACCATTCTTGTTCTTCGGTGGTTTTACAAATTAATTCAGCACGTTCTTTAAAATCAAAATAAACGTCTTGTTCCTTCGTATAAGCCAGCGCATACTCAAACGAACGCAACATACTAGTATAAAATGAATCTTGGTGCACCGTTCTATGGGAGCGATAAGTTTGAGCAATTTCGATATTGTAGAACATAAGATCGCCAATTATCATTGGATCTACTCCCAAAAGAACGAAATGTTTAATGAATTTTTGGGCAACCGTTCTTCGCATTTTAGGTCGACGCCGTTTTCCTTTAGGGTAATATTCCTGACTTATTTTGACCTTGGCTTCTTCCAGTAGTTTCTTTTCATCTGGATTAAATACAAAATTGTAGTAGGTTTTAACCTCTTTAAACTTTAGGTACAAATCCATGCACTGCTCTTCGAGCTGCTCTTTAGTCAGTTCTTGTAAATACTTCTTTAGCGCTCGTTTACTCATTGATTTTCAAAGGTAATATTCAATTTATGAACTCCGTCGTTCAACTATCAGAGATTCTTTAGTTTTATACCCATGCTGAAAACATTCCGTGAATACATTTTTTTTCGAAAATCGTTGTTGCTCATTGGTATTACAGCTCTGTTTCTTTTTGCATTAAACCTAACGGGGCAGCTCAACATGTTACCCGCTTGTTTCGTTGAGCATTACACCGGTTTTCACTGCATTGCATGTGGATCTACTACTGCTTCTATTGATATTTTTAAAGTGGGTTTTGACATCGCTAACAAAGATCATTTTAAACCAATATTTGCCGCTCTTTCTCTGAGCGTATTACTAGCAATCGATATTTATTCATTTACAAAAGGAAAACTCAAAAACTCAACACCATGAAAAATTTCAACAAAGCCATTAATGAAGGGTACGACTTTGACATGAGCAATTATATAAAATCAGCTTGGACCAGAGTAAATAATGAAATGGGAACTTATGTGAGTTTTACTTTGCTGTTTTTTATAATCAGTATAGTTGTTAGTTTGGTTCCTCTGCTCAATTTTATAAGCAGTTTTGTCCAAACGCTATTGGCTGCAGGTTTTTTTATTTACGCCTCCAAACAGAAAGAAGGAACTGCGGAATTCAAAGATTTTTTTGGCGGATTTTCCTTTATACTCCCTTTGTTGCTTTTTTCAATCGCCTATCTAGTGCTTCTAATTCCTGGTTTCCTCCTACTTTTTGGATTGTCATTTCCAATAGAAGACTTTCTTACGCTTGCTTCCGGTGGAGGAGATGATCCTGAAATAGTAAAAGAATTAGTAAAGTCGCTGCTTGCCAATTCTTCAAGTACTTCGGGTCTTATTTCTTCTTTGCTTGCAATGATTTACTTCCTTTATATATCGGTTTCTTACATACTTTCTGTACCACTAATCGTGCTAGGAAAACTAGACTTTTGGCCTGCTATGGAGGTTTCAAGGAGAACTATAGCAAAGAATTTCATGCCTGCTTTAGGAATGTTGTTCCTTCTTGGATTAGGAATTTCAGTTGCTACTGTGGTTACTTGTGGATTGGGGCTATTACTAGCGTTTCCAGTTATGTATATTGTCTATTTCGAAATGTATGATCAGATCTATGAAGTCAATTATTCCGAAATTGATAGTGAAGAAGATCCAGATTAAATTATTCGATTTTGATATTGAAACTATCTAAAAGACCCTTAATTCCGTCTACACTGAATTGGGCATTTTTCATATTGTTTTGAACTGGATTAATCGAATATCCTATTGCATTTCTGAAATCGGATTTCTGCAGGTTTGAGTTTTCGAATACAGCTCCAAGAAACTGACTATCATTAAATTGACAAGATCGTAAATCCGTTTCAGAGAACTCGCATTCTGATAAATTCGAATTGATAAACGAACTTTCTTTAAGCGTTAATCCATAGAATGAACTCATATTAAGAGCACAGGCTTTAAAATGCAATTCCAATAAAAATGCTTCTGAATTCTCAAATGAATTACCAATCATTTTACAGCCCGTAAAGGATATGTTCTGAAGTTTAGCATGCGCCCATTTCGAATTGGACAAATTGCAATCCATAAACTGACAATCCTCCAATTCAAACTTTTTAAAATCGAATTTGCTGAAGTCACAAGATTGAAAAGTGCAATTGACAAATTCGCCAATTTCTAATTCCTTTAATTCTTTGAAAGTTTCGTTTTCGGAGAAGCTCATATTACGTCAAAATTACCTTTTCAATTTATCCAAAGACACTTCTTGGCTGATTTCGTTTTCTACCGAAGGAAAAATCTCATTTTGATTGCTGCCTTATACTCTTTTTAATCTAAAACTCCATATACTATCTCTCAAAAAGAGATAGGAAAAAGACATAATCACCAATAGTAGTTTCCTTTAGAGGTAAGTAAACGTTAGATTTTTGAGGGCTTGATTAGTTAAGCTATTTCTCCTCTTTTGAGGATTTTTAAAAATCAATTAACTCTGGTTTACAGATAGCAACAACGTTCTTTTAATGGATCCGGGTCTAATCTTAATTGTTTTTATAATATACGTTTTCCCTAGTCTATTAATCCAAATTTTCAACCGAAAGCCTTTAGTTCCGTTTTTGTGCTTTTTGCTCTAATTCTTGCTGCAATTTTCTTTCAAACAACTGCATCTTAGATTTTGGGAACCTTTCTATAACTAGCGCTGCATACTTTTACGATATCGCCGCATTTCTCCTACCAGCTTCAATACTTCAGTCGCTGCTTGCACTACTATTTTGAGTGAAGCACCTTTACTCTTTCCGCCTTCACGATCTAAGTATTTGGATTTGTATTCTTTAATCGTGTAACCTTCTAATAGCATCTTAGCGCAAATTTCACTTTCCACCAAACTGCTCTTAATGCGCAGATCCAAACTCTTTAATCCATCATTTTTGTAGATCTTAACCCAGTTGACATCGTGCATGTTAATCCCGATTAAAACCTTATTAACCATTCGATTGGCTAAGGAAAGAACGTTTCGGAATAATGAATAAGAGGTATTCTCTACTCGATAAAACGAGATGATTTCTTTTGGGTTTACATTCATATGTGGAACCAATTCATCCAAATCAAATTGACCATCACCAGGAACAAAACAAACGTTCTCTAAACTGGCATTTGAATAGCCATTATGCAAAGAAGGACCTATGCCCATATTGTGCACTTGATTTATAAACTTTACTCTAGGATTATGAGCAGCTATTGCACTTACAATTTTAGCAGAATTGTCCTTACTACCATCGTTAACAACAACAATCTCATAGTCTTGCGCAATTTGTTTTAGGGTAGACTCCACGTTAGCAATTACCTTTTTTATGGTAGCCGCTTCGTTGTAACAAAGCACTACTATGGACCAAGTTTGCAGTGGAACCGACATACGCTTAATAGGCGTTTATTACCTCAATGGCTTTAGCCAATTCATCGTCTCTCAATTCAGGAAACATGGGCAAACTCACACAATGTGCAGCTAAATACTCTGCATTTGGAAAATCGCCTTCTTTATGTCCTAAATAAGTACATGCTTTTTGCAGGTGACAAGAGATTGGATAATGCATTCCACTATATACACCGTTCTCTTTTAAGTAATTCATAAAGTGTTCTCTGTCATCAACCGTAACTACGAATAAATGGTATACCGAATTTGACCATTCAGGTTGCGCCTGCATTTTTACTTTATCGTTGGTAACCTGCGTTTGATATGCTTTCGCAATTTCTCTTCTTCGGTTGTTCCATTTGTCAATGTGCTTCAACTTTACGCTCAATACAGCGCCTTCTAGCCCACCCATTCGGCAGTTAAAACCCAATTCTTGGTGAAAATACTTTTCTTCGCTTGCGTGGTTCTTTACGAGCTGAATCCTGTCGTAATATGTCTTGTTATTGGTAGTAACACCTCCACCTTCACCAAAGGTTCCTAAATTCTTTCCTGGATAAAAGCTAAAGCAAGCCATTTCGCCTAAAGAACCCGCTTTACGACCTTTATAAGTAGCACCATGAGCTTGAGCAGAGTCTTCCAATACTGGAATTCCGTGCTTTTCGCCTATTGCTATCAACGCATCCATATCGCAGGGTTGACCATACAAATGCACACCAATAATCACTTTTGTGTTTGGAGTAATCTTCTCTTCTACTTTTGTAACGTCAATTTCCCAAGTATCTGGATCACAATCCACAAAAACTGGAGTTGCTTTCATATACATAGGTCCCCAAACGGTAGCGATAAACGTATTTGCAGGTAGAATAACCTCGTCGCCTTCTTTGATGTCCATAGCAACCATGGCCATGTGTAAAGCTTCGGTTCCGTTACTTACTGCACTTGCGTATTTGGTATCGCACCAATCTGCAAAGCTTTCTTCAAACTTCTGTACAAATGGACCTCCACTGAAGGCTGTAATTTTCATTACGTCATCCATTGCACTTTTAACTTCTTCTTTGATCGACTCGTACTGACGAGATAGATTCATAAACGGTACTGGTTCCATTACTTTTCTTCGTTTAAATATCGTTTAATACGAGCTGGGTTGCCCGCTACTATTGCATTTTCAGGTATATCTTTGGTTACCACTGAACCAGCACCTACTATGGCGTTATCGCCAATCGTAATTCCTCCAAGTATCGTTGCACTGGTTCCAATGCTTACTCGGTTTCCAATTTTAGTAATTACTAATTCCCAATCGTCATCGGTTTGCATACTTCCATCAGCATTTACTGCTCTGGGAAACATATCGTTGATAAAGGATACATTATGACCAACAAAAACTCCGTCTCCAATATGCACACCTTCACAAATGAAGGTATGAGAAGATATTTTACAATCTTTTCCTATCGTTGCACCTTTCTGAATTTCTACAAAGGTTCCGATCTTAGAACGATCACCGATTTCGCAGCCGTAAGCATTCACAAAATCGTAAATCTTTACGTCTTCACCTACTTGAACATTGTTCAACGAGCGTTTTGGAGAATCTTCTGAAAGGTTTTTCATTATGAAAACTTCACTTCAGCTCCACCATTCTTAATCGATTGATCAGAAGCTTCTAAAATTTCAACAACTTTCAATCCTTCTTCACCACCGTTAATTGGTTTGATACCTTTGGTAATCGCATCATAAAAGTGCTCAGTCTCCAATTTCAATGCTTCTAAAGCAGCAACCTTGGGACTTTGCATATCTCCAGAACGGTAAGAAATCAACAAATTATAGATGTCACTTTTGTCGTTTACTTCTACTCCTTTGTCGTACACCTTTAGTTTGTAATCCGGTTCAACATCGTCCCAAACTAACATCTTGTTGCTTCCTGCCAATAAAGTCTGACGGATTTTAACCGGAGACATCCAGTTTGCATTAAAATGCGCTATAAAGTTGTTTTCGTATTGTACCGTCAAATAAGCTACGTCTTCTAATCCTCTTCCGAAGTGAGAAGAACCAGTAGCATTCAACGAAACTGGTTTTAAGTTCGGAATCAAATACTGCATGATAGAAATATCGTGTGGTACTAAATCCCAAATTACGTTTACGTCATGCTGGAACAAACCTAAATTTACACGCATAGAATCGTAGTAGTACAAATCACCCATTGTGCCGTTGTCTACCAATTCTTTCATCTTGCGAACAGCGCCTGTGAACAAGAAAGTATGATCAACCATAATAACTAACCCTTTCTGGGCAGCTAAATCAATCAATTCTTTTGCTTGATCCGAAGTTGCAGTAAACGGTTTTTCTAAGAAAACATGTTTACCATTTTCCAACGCTTTTTTCGCCAAAGGAAAATGTGCAAATACCGGAGTTACAATCGCAACTGCATCTATCGAATTATCTTTTAATATTTCGTCTGCGTCCGTTACACCTTCAATTCCTTTAAAAGCACCCGCAAGTGCTGTAAGTCGATCTGGCGATTTGTCACAAACCTTTGTTACTTCTATCTCTGGGTGGTTATTGAAATTTCTAACAATATTTGGTCCCCAGTAACCGTATCCTATAACTCCTGCTTTGATCATGTGCTATTTTTTCGTAGGACTGCAAATATATTTGATTGCCGATTCCAATTTGTTTTTTTATTTAGGTTTTCCTTTAATTTTCACAAATGAAAAAATTCCTTCTTATCACCTTGTTAAGTGCAGTAGCTTCTAGTTGTACATTCGAGCAAAAAGACCCTTACACACTCATAAACAGACCATTGCAAAGCAATACGCAAATTAGCATTCGATCTATTCAAGCTTTTGATGACAGCACGATTTGGGCAACGGGAAACAGTGGAACCATTCTAAAGTCTTTTGATGCTGGCGAAAGTTGGGATGTAATGACCATTCCAGGTCATGAATCTTCAGACTTTAGAGACTTACAATTGTTTGGTAAGAAAAAGGCAATTGTAATGTCCATTGGAAGTCCTGCAAAAATCTTTAGAACTAAAAACGGAGGGAAATCTTGGTGGTTGACTTACTTCAATGAAGATCCAGATATTTTCTTGGACGGAATGACTTTCCTAAACGATGAAATCGGAGTTGCTTTTGGCGATGCTATTGGGACGCGTATTCCAATCATTCGCACTATAAATGGAGGAAATAGCTGGGAAATGCTTGACGAAATGGATTTACCTCGTGCCTTGCCTAAAGAAGGCGGCTTTGCAGCAAGTGGAACGAGTATCAGAACACTTAACGACAGCACTTTAGTTATTGGAATGGGATATCCACGTGGTCGTGTTTTACGCTCAACAGACAGAGGTTTGACTTGGGAATTCTACCTTTCGCATTTAGGAAATAATGAAAATTCTAGAGGAGTTTACTCCATGGCTTTCAAGAAAAGCTCAAATGAATCCAAAACCATGATTGGACTCGCTGTCGGAGGATCTTGGGAAGAACCAGACAATCATAATTTGATTTTATCTCGTTCTAAAAATGAGGGAAAAGATTGGACAATAATTTCGGAAAATGCTCCAAAAGGATATCGATCAGCTGTTGATTTTGCTCCAGATAAAAACCTTGCTATTTGCACCGGTAGCAATGGAACCGACATAAGTTTTGATGAAGGCCTAACTTGGAAGAGCTTTAGTAAAAATGGTTTTAATGCTATTGGATTCACTCCTAGTGGCAAGTATGCGTATTTGGCTGGTAATAATGGAAAGATTAGTCGCGTTTCGTTTTTGGAGTAGAAATAGGTTTCTTTTTTGTTCTTCCCTTCGCGGTACCATTATATTGGTGACCAAGGAGGTCATGCTGAATTTAGTTCAGCAGCTCGCCGTCAATATTAGCGCGATTATGAACAGCTATTTCACGCAATCCGCTAAAGCGGCATTGGTTCAATTGCACTTCCAGAATGACGGTAATTCATTAAGAATTGGGAAATTCAATTCCCCTCATCCAACTTAATCAGCGCAAATACCGAATAATTCAACATATCCAAGTAGTTAGCGTCAATACCTTCAGAGATTAAGGTTTTGCCTTTGTTGTCTTCGATTTGTTTGATACGCAAGATTTTCATGAGAATAAGGTCTGTAAGCGAACTAATCCGCATATCTCTCCAAGCTTCGCCGTAATCGTGATTTTTGTTTTCCATTAGCGACTTGGCTTCTTTTGACCAACGGTCGTAACTCGCCATAGCTTTTTCAAGCTGCATATCGGTATCAGCCGCTTCGCCCAGTTCCAACTGAATTAAAGCCATAATGCAGTAATTGACGATTCCAATGTATTCTGGTAGAATCCCCTCTCCTACTTTACTCACACCTTTATCTTCCAATGTCTTGATTCTATTGGCTTTGATAAAGATTTGATCGGTAAGCGAAGTGGTTCTAAGAATGCGCCAAGCGCTGCCGTAATCGGCCATTTTCTTTTGAAAAATGTCTCTACAAGACCCAATTGCCTTGTTGTATTGTTCTGATGTATTTGCCATGAATGATTCCTTCTACTTTTGCAAAGTAATTCAATTCGATAATTGCTCAAAAAGAATGTTTTAAACAATGACCATTAATTGTAAAGGAAATCTGATCGATTTGTCAAAACCCAAGGTAATGGGGATCTTGAATGTTACTCCCGATTCATTTTTTGACGGAGGCAAACACAACTCAAACGATTTAGCCTTAGAGAAAACCGAGCAAATGCTCAATGAAGGTGCCAATTTTATTGATATAGGAGCTTATTCGTCTCGTCCAGGCGCTACACATATTTCAGAGGAAGAAGAGATTAATCGACTGTCTGTATTAAGGGAAATTACGAAGCGATTTCCGGAAGTCCTAGTATCCATTGACACTTTTAGGAGCAATGTGGCTCGATTTGCTGTTGAAAACGGTGCTTGCATTGTAAATGATATTTCGGCAGGAAACCTTGATAAGGAGATGTTTGCAACAGTTGCTGATTTACAGGTGCCCTACATTGCAATGCACATGCAAGGAAACCCAGAGACGATGCAACACAATCCAACTTATACAGAACAAGGTGTAACCGTTCAGGTAGTTAAGGAGCTTTCTAAGGTGGTAAGCGATTTAAACATATTGGGTGTAAACGATATTATTCTTGATCCTGGTTTTGGATTCGGTAAAACCGTTGAAGACAATTACCAGTTACTTAGAGAATTGGATCATTTGAATATTTTGAATTGTCCAATATTAGTTGGCATATCCCGAAAATCAATGATAAATAAAGTACTAAAAATCAATCAAAAAGAGTCGCTTAACGGAACTACTGCTTTACACATGAAGGCACTGGAAAACGGAGCCAGTATCTTAAGAGTACACGACGTTAAAGAAGCAACACAAGCAATTCAATTGCATGCGGCATATCATGGTGAATTCAATTAATATTGCACAGGTGCTAGCTTTCATACATATCGACTTCCTTGATATTCTGGATATATTTCTAGTTGCATGGCTGCTTTATCAATTATACCATATTGTAAAAGGCACGCTGGCCATTCGTATTTTCATGGGATTGTTTGGTATCTATCTTTTCTGGAAGATTGTTGAAGCATTAAATATGGAGTTGCTTTCTGAAATACTTGGGCAATTTATTGGTGTTGGAGTTATTCTATTAATCATCGTTTTTCAGCAGGAACTGCGAAAGTTCTTACTCATGCTGGGAAATACAGACTTTATCAATAATAGAATCTTTAAACAAAACCTCTTTCATTTTGGAGCAAGAGAACAAAATGAGCTGACTATAAACACTAAAATCATCGCTGAAGCCTGCATAAATATGGCTAAGACAAAGACGGGTGCGCTTATCGTAATTAGCCATTCACCAGATATCGATTTTTACATCGGTAGCGGCGAAATTTTGAACGCTCGTTTGAGTTCTTCATTGTTGGAAAGTATCTTCTTTAAAAATGCACCTATGCACGATGGGGCTGTTTTAATACGAAATAATACTGTTTTAGCTGCGAGTTGCGTATTGCCTGTATCTGACAAAGAAGACCTTCCTTCTGATCTCGGAACACGTCACAGAGCTGCTTTAGGAGTATCTGAAGAGACTTCGGCAATTGCCATTACGGTATCTGAAGAAACTGGCAGGATAGGCACTACAAAAAGTGGAATACTAAAGCAAAATATTACTCCTGCTAACCTAAATGCACATTTACAGATGTTGCTTAAATAGCACTGCAGTGCGTCGGTTGTCTCTGGAATTGACTCTTTATCTTTAAAAGCCTTTAGCGGTAAAACACCATAACCTTGATTGTAATGTTCCCTATTGTTCCAGATTCTATTGCAAAATTATTGTGGAATTGTCTACCCAATGGAAATCCAAAGGATGTAGCTAAACAAGGTTTTTTAGCAATAGGACCACTGGGTTTAACAAGTTTCCATTTGTCAACGTCTAAACCACATTGAACACCTAAATACATGTTACTTTGAGACCAGGACACCTCATTAAAAGACAAAAAGAAGATAATCGAAACAAAGCACAAACTCCTTATTCAGACTTTACCGACTAACAATAAAGTTATGAGGTTTATTGTAAAAACGAAGTTTAACCTTCTGCAAGGTCAATCTTAGCAACAAGCTCCTCAGCTTCAGCAGTCTTTCTGTCACTCGCTACACGATCAGTTTTACTTAACATGTAAGCTTGTTTAAGTAATTCATTTCGCTTTTCAATGAGCTTTTCCTTTTCAGTTTTGGACTTGAATAAGTTACCGAACATAATTTCTTATTTAATGTATTTGATGTAATTGTTAACTTTAATATCTGATGCCTTTAAATCGTGCAATAGATTATATAAGCCGAAGAAGGTTCTATTGATATAAATAAAATGCTTTGACCCTCTGTTTCCATTCATTTTGCGAAATTCCGTGCTTTTTGAGAAGCGTTCGCCCAATTCCAACATTTCTCCAAAGAATTTAGGATCAGCAAAATCAAACGTATCTGCATTAAATGGTCTTGTAAATAAGCTCAATAACTCATGAAACATCTCTATAAAAAATTCTAACTCTTGCTTTGAATCCGTCGGTTTTAAGATTTCTAATTCAAACATTTTTTTCTGGAATATTTCAGGATCATTAAAGTTCTCCGCTTTCGCCATATCGAAGTAAGGCAAATAGAAATCATCTGGAATTACTTTCATACATCCAAAATCCAGAACAATTAACTCTGCTTTGTCATTCACCAAGAAATTTCCCGGATGCGGATCTGCATGTACCTTCTTCAAAATATGAATTTGATACATAAAAAAGTCCCACATAGTTTGCCCTAGATTGTTTCCAATTACAGGGTCAAAAGATTTTCCTGTAAATTCAGACAGATGCTCACCTTCCATCCAGTCCATTGAAATGATGCGCTCTGATGATAGTTCTGGATAATATGCAGGAAAACGCAAGTTCTCCAAATGCTTGCAAGCCTCCGCTATTTCTTGGCTTTGCTTTAACTCTAATTTGTAATTAGTTTCGTCAATCAGCTTATCCTCTACTTCTTTAAAATACTGGTCTGAATCCTTACCCTTAATATTGAACATTTGTATAGCAATTGGCTTCACCATAGCCAAATCACTACTGATACTTTCTGCTACTCCAGGATATTGGATTTTTACAGCCAATTTCTTTCCATTCAATTCAGCTCGATGCACCTGACCAATACTCGCTGCATTTTCAGATGATAAATTGAAACTATCGTACAATTCGCTTGGAGCTTTCCCAAAATACTTGGTAAACGTTTTTAGCACCAAAGCCGGTGAAAGCGGAGGAACAGAAAATTGAGAAAGACTAAATTTATCGGAGTATGCTTTTGGGAGGATATTCTTATCCATGCTCAGCATTTGAGCAACTTTTAAGGCACTTCCTTTCAGTTTCTTTAAACCGTCATATATATCCTCTGCATTGTTTTCGTCCAGACGAGTTTTTGCCTCTAATTCTGTTTTGGTGATTTTTTCACCGTAGTATTTAAGGTAATTTACACCAACCTTTGCTCCTGTTTTGACGATCTTAGTAGCACGTTGGATTTTTGAAATTGGAATATTATCAATTGTTTCCATGAATTACATTGACATTTTTTCTTTGAATAAAAATTTTCCTAGGTCAATTAATCCTTCAAATGGTTTGCTTGCCACTAGGTCTACTGTTGTATTTATAGACTTTTCGATAAACACGTCTGTTTTCTCAAAACCTGGGGATGTGTCTTCTTTCCAAAATTTGATTGTAAATAAAAGCTGAGCCCATGCAATTTCTGAAAGACTTTTGGCTTTAATTCTGTTCAAGTTTTCTTGAACGAAATCAACACTATCGATTTCTAAATCGTCAATAAAGTCTTTAAAATGTTTTCGCAACGGAGCTATCGTTTTCATAGACTCCATTTTCTCTTTGCCTAACTCATGAATAATATAGCTTCTGTTTCTATTCATTATTTCGAAAAAGGTGAAGTAGAAACTCAACAATTTGTTTTTCGCATCAAATGCTTCGTAATCTTTGTTCTTGTGCAGAAGCTCGAGTGTATTCGTAAAAAAAGTAGTGAATACTTCCTGCTCTAAAATTTCGAAATTCGCATAATACTGATAAAATTCTTGTTCTGAAATTTTAAGTTCTTTTGCGAATAGAAATACATTCTTAGGGCGTTTCCCATGTTCAAGTATATGCTGCATATACGCAGTTAGAATACTGTCTGCTGTTACCTGTTTCTTTGCCATGCTATAAAGACGAATTATTTAGGATAAAGTTTATGTTTAAGAACTATTTAACACACACATTGTTGTCCTCATAAATGAAACTATTAAATCACGACATTTACAAACATCCTACTTCGACTCATTGGGTGGTGTTTTTGCATGGTGCAGGAGGAAGCAGCAAAACTTGGGACCGCCAATTAACGGATTTTAAAGCGCAGTTCAATGTGCTAAATATGGACTTAAGAGATCATGGAAATTCAAAAAATATTATCCCCGAATATCCAAAATACAACTTAACGATTGTAACCCAAGATATTCTGAATCTTCTGGATCATTTAGGCATTGACAAAGCATCCTTTATTTCATTATCTATGGGTTCATTTCTAATGCAAAGTTTAGCATTACAACGACCACAACTCATCGAAAAATGCATACTTGCTGGAGCTGTATTTGCCGGCACTTGGCAATTGCGTTGGTTTACTAGAATAGCACTGATATTCAATCAATTATTCACCTATCAGCAGATGTATACCATCTTCTCTTGGATTCTAATGCCTAGAAAAAACCACCAATTAGCAAGAAGGTTGTATAAAATTCAGGCACACAAACTAAGTCCAGAAGAATACTTGAAATGGGTGGCACTATACGATGACTTTTTTAGTACGCTGGACCAGTTTAGAAACTGGAAAGTTTCTTTTCGAACCTTGGTAATTATGGGTGATCAGGATTATGTCTTTGCAACGGGTGCCAAACGATTTGAGAAAATTCAACCAAAAGTCACACTTAAAATAATTCCAAACGCAGGACATATTTGCAATATTGATCAGCCTGAAATTTTTAATACAACTGCTATTGAGTTTTTTAAGGAGCACTAGGGAGCAGGAACGTTGATTTACTGCGCCCTGCTCTAAATTGTTGCAATAAATCTAATCCTATGATGCTTCCCAGAACTTTATCTAAAGCATTTGTAACGCCATCCACTCCCCTAGTTTTTTTTCGGCAACACTCTAAATATGATGGAAACAAAGAACAAAAGTCTTGATGTTGGTTTTCTTTCAACTGTTCGTTCCATTGAAAAAACAAATTAGCACCGCCCCAATACATTGCTTTGTAATTATGCTCTTCCCGTTTCTCGACTGCAATAGGTTCAATCGAGTTTTTATTCTGAAAATATTCTGCTACACCCGAAAACTTTGAATGATAAGCTCTATCAGCCACGACTTTAGTCATAACATCCATTTCCATAATAACTTGATATTGCATAAACGACGCAAATCCTTCAGCAAACCACACTTCTTTTTCTCCGACATAAGGAATTGCCAAATGACTCATTTCGTGTGGTGCTGTCCAATCGTTCAAAAAGTCTTCTAGTGCATGAGAAGGATCAATATGAAAGAAGATCTGCTGTTTTGGACACCGCCAAGTATTAGCCCAAGGACAGGGTTCACCTTTACCTTCTTTAAGTAGAATATGTAATTACACATCGAATGGGTACGCTCCTATCTTTGCTTGAACCGCCTTATAAGTTATCCCTAGCCAGATTTGAACCTTTTCTTTTTCTTCTTCGGTAAACTCAGCCTCCCAAGTATAGATGAGCTTGGACTGAGCTACTAAATTGAACGCGAAGTTTAACAGGAATAATATGATGAAGAGTAATCGCATTTTGATTGGTTAAATTTAAGATGTTGCTAAGTCAGTTATTGTTAAACTATTCCAAGAATCTTTAATCCTTTAAGTTGAGTCTTTCATTAGAGGATCTAATCCTAGATTTAAACGTTTAATTTAACTGTTAATCACAAAGCAACAAAACGCTCCACAACACTTACAAAAAAACGAATTAATGTATTATTGCCCGTCTATCTAAAGTTCGAAATTATGGAAGCAAGTACTGTACAAGATTTTATTAACGATGTATTAAAGAATATGCCATCTGGCTGGTTAAATCTAACCACGCATAGACTAGATGTTTACGATGAAAAATTGGCTAAAACTCAATTTTTAGAACAGTTTGGAACCTTGTTCAAAAGCAATAATTCTGACGCATCAGCACTCTATGAATTGCCTACTTCTTACGACTACATCAGATTAGGTCACCCACTTTCTTGTATACTAGAGTGGGCAATTGCCAATATGAATGAGTTAAAACCAGAAAATGCAATCAGTTTTTCATCAAAGACGACTCCGATTTTAGCTGTTCTTAGAAAGAATTTACTGGATAATAAAAACACACAAATCATTTATACAGGTGCGGCTCCTTCCTTTTTTGATGCTGAATTAGTAAAACGGGTCTATGGGTATAGATTTGAACTAAAACATATTGAAAGCATAGAGGATCTCTCTCCTTACGAAGGAAGTACCGTCTTCATTTCAGAACTGGATGAATTTTCATATACTGGACTCTCTTTACCAATAATATCCGAAATTGACTTTTTCATCCATACAGATGCTCACTTGGGAAGTATTTTATTAGTGAATGGCACAAAAAACGAAAGTTATATCTCTGAAATTCAACATGTACGAAGACGAGAGACTATTGCTATGACGCCAGGCAACTCTCTTGATGCCTTACAATCCCTAATCGGACAATCTTCTCCAGAACAAAAGAACAGCGCTATCGAGACAAACAAAGCACTTGTTTTGGATTCAATTAAAACCGTTACCGGTTCTAATACTAAGGCTGCTGTTGGTTCTAGCGGATTATCAATTCAATATGCGATAATGATGGGTTTAGTGCACGATGCACTGGAAAATCATGAAGGAAAAGCCATCAAGTTTATTGTTCCTACAAATTGTTATGGAGGAACCAATGACCAAGCAAGACGCGTTGCTGCTTGCATTGACAATGTTGAAGTTGTCGATTTAGCAGTTGATGGTGATAATGATATGGTTCAAAGTATCGATACCGTTTTAGCTAAAATTGCAAACGAAGATGCCGTTCCTTACATCATCGCAGAAATTCCTACAAATCCTAGGGTTGAAGTTCCGGATTTGATTCAATTAAAAGCCGTTTTAAGTCAAGAACGTAAAACTGCTAATGGAACAACTGCTGTCGATCCAGTCTTTATTTTAGACCAAACTTTTTGTCCTAACGTACATTTTTTAGGTGAAGGTGAAATACTCTCAACCGTTCGAACTATTTCCTATGTTAGTGGGTCAAAATTTCCGAGTGGCGGGCGATGCACTGCCGGTTATTGTGTCGGAAATAAGAAAACGATAGCATTAATGGACAAGATAGAATTGCATCTCCTGCTTTGCGATAATGAGGCTACTGAACTTCAGTATGAACTTTTGGCAAAACAATTACCATCTATGAATCAACGGATTCAAGATGCATATGTCAATACCCGTGAATTTGTAAATTTCATCAACGCTACTTTACCATCTGCAAAAATCAATTTTGTTTCAGAAGAATTGGCGGAACAAGGATTTACTCCTTCTGTGTTTTCACTAGACCTGCCTACTAAAGGGAATACTGATGAAGAAAGAGAAGCATACAAAAGAGATTTGAATCTTAAATTAATTGATTTAATGATTACCGAAATCCCTAATGAAAGTAAATACTGTGTAAGTTACGGACAGCTAAAAGGCTGTTATTGGACTATCCCCGCAACATCTACTCAAGGAACAACTAAAGAAGGCGATAAAGATTACATTGCTCGCGTAGCGCTTTCTCCAACTATGGATTTAGAACTGCATAAAAAAGTCTTTTCAGATTTTGTTGATAGTATTTGAGGCTTTCAATAACTAAAAAGCTAATCTGATTCCCCAAAAACTTACCAATATTGTTCAGCAACTGCTAAATTAAGTCTATCAAAGAGCATATTTCCGAAATACCTTCTATTGAGCCTGTAGCAAAACACA
>CAJVZZ010000027.1 GCA_913020435.1 uncultured Flavobacteriales bacterium
CCCAACTACATGAAATTTCCAATCTGGATGTTTTTTAGTAAGCATCATTGCACTGAATAAAAATTCATTTATTCCTTTTTCAATCAAAACCCTTGCCGGAAATAAGATAATTTTTTTTTTCTTATTATCTATATTAAATTTTTTTAAATCTACTCCTGCTCCATTAAATAATAATATTTTAGAACCTTTTATTTTAACTTTATCTATAAAAAATTTTTTATCAGTTTGATTTTCAAGTATTAACAGAGTGTTTTTTGATTTTAAAGAGAACTTAAAGAAAACAGATAAGGCAATAAAGATTGCTAATAGTCCTTATAAGACCAGGAAGAAAGTTCAACTGATTAAAGAACTTATGCCTAAGGAATCAGTGCAATTTATTGCAGATATACTTCAGATAACAAGACAGGCTGTCTATAAATCGTTGAGATAACACAAGTTAAATTCACCATATTAAGTGTCTCATAATTAATAGCAATAAGGCATCGACAATTTAAGAAAGTGATGAACCGTTTAGAGGGTTAGGGTTAGGTACTGTGGTTATGCGACTGTCTGAAAACACCCTGTTTTAGGGTATAAAAAGGAGATAATTAGTGTTAATAGTGTGATATGTAGATGTTTGATTTAATATCGATGACAAATATTTAACTGTCTCACAACTGTCTGAAAGTAGCTTAAAAGCTAAAATTTAGTATTTTCGGAATTGTATAATGCGTTACTTCTATTTTGATTATAGCCCTTTTTTGCGAAGTTAAAGGGTAGAGCATTAAGGAAAACGATTTTTTGTAAAACAATCGTTTTTCGTGGTCGCATCGGGGTTTCATGAATAATAAACGACCTCTGACTCCTAAAAAAAAGTCCTCCAACTTATGAGTTAAAGGACTTTTTTAATAGTGGGCCCAGCAGGGCTCGAACCTGCGACCCTCTGATTATGAGTCAGATGCTCTAACCAACTGAGCTATGGGCCCTGTTCTTGAAAAGAAAATGGTTGAGACCTCCCTCTCTTGAACCGAGACTGCAAATTTATTTTTTCTTTACATACGTGCAACAAACCAATGGGTCAAACTTTCTTTATTTGTTGAATGAATTTAAATGGAATAAAAAACATCATTTTTGACCTTGGTGGAGTGATCTTAGATATTGACTATAATCTAACAGTAAAAGCTTTTGAGGCACTAGGAATTCCTAACTTTAAAGAGCAGTACTCGAAAATGAGTCAATCCAATTTATTTGACGACATTGAAACTGGAAAAATAAGTCCCGAAGAGTTCTACAATTTAATTAGAGCAGTTTCAAAGAAAGACTTTAGTAATAATCAAATTAACACAGCTTGGAATGCTCTTCTACTTCATTTACCTCAACACAGAATAGACCTATTGAAAGAACTAAACGGTAAATTTCGTCTGTTTCTACTTTCCAATACGAATGCAATTCATTATGAAGATTATACGAAAATCATAAAACGTGAAAATGGACTCGAGGGACTTGAATCTTTATTCGAGAAAACCTACTTATCATACGAAATGGGACTAAGGAAACCTGATCCTGAAATATTTCAAGTAGTATTAAATGAAAATAACTTAGTTCCGAAAGAGACCTTGTTTATTGACGATTCCCCACAGCATATTAAATCGGCAAAGTCTTTGGGAATTGTTGCTTATCATTTGGAGGTTGAGGATATAAACGAATTGTTTTGAGCTACTGAAATAGATTCAGCATGACTATCTAATTAATCAACCTACGTCCAAACCTGAGTTCCCTCAGTACAATTTGTACAAATATCTATTTGATCTCGAGCTGTGAGCACCGATTCTCTGAAATTGTCGTAAGGTTCAGACTTCCAAAGTGTGTTGAACGCAGTCGAATTTAAATCTCCCAACTGATGTGTCGCATCTTTATCAAAACAACAAGGCACTACTTTTCCATCCCAAGTTACTACACAACCCTGCCACATCCGCCAGCAATGATTGAGCATCTTGTTTTTTAATCGAAACTTTCCGTCTTTTCCTTTTCGGTAACGAGAATACTCTTCATTATCTGGCAACAAAGGATTTCCATTCTCATAATCGTAAACCTGAGCTGTTTTAAAGCGAACCTCATCTACTCCCAATTCATTTCCCAATTTCACAACATCTTCTATCTGATGTTCATTAGGCTTTACCACCAAAAACTGAAAAATGATATGTGGGGTGCTACTTTTTAAACGCTTTCGTACCTCAATTAAGTTTTTTGTTCCTTCTAGAACTTTTTCTAATTTCCCTCTTTTACGGTATTGCTCATAGACTTCTTGAGTAGTCCCGTCGATAGAAATTATAATTCTTGACAGACCACTTTTAACCGTTTCTTCCGACTTCTCTTTAGTCAAGTAATGAGCATTTGTAGACGTTGCAGTGTACATGCCTTTTTCAGAAGCATAACTCACCATTTTCAGAAAATCACGGTTCAAATACGGTTCACCTTGAAAATAAAAGGTCAGATACCAAAGCTTTGAAGTCACTTGGTTTATCCAACCTTTAAACTGTTCATTTTGAGCATTTCCTGTATCTCTAGAAAACTGCCTTAATCCACTAGGACATTCAGGACAACCTAAATTGCAAGTGGTGGTTGGTTCGAATGAAAGACTAAATGGTTGACCCCAATGCACAACCTTGCCTAACAATCGACTGATTCGAAATGAGACAAGAAGCAAAAAAAAATTCCATACTTTAAGTATAGAACCTCTTTTTAATATTTCAAATACATCTTTCAGTTGAACATTCACAAAGCAAAACTAACCACTCTAACTGAATAAAGTAACTAACTACTTTTAGTTTGATTGCTCTATTCTTTAAATACTAAATGCCAAAATCTAATTTAATATTTTTGTTCAGTATTAATTATTCTCTTTCAATTTGAGCTTTAAAATAGTTTCTTTAAAAGTCCGTTTATGGTTTAATTCAATTCCTCTTCAAATTTATTGTGAATTATTAAAATAACTAGACCGAATACGATTGCACCAACAATTAGCACTGTATTTAATAAACCACTTACTGAAAAAGAAAGGCGAATAAGAATAGTAGAGATAATGAATCCAGAATTACGGATTACTTTATGAAATTTATCAGTGTAATAAAAAGAAGCCAACAATAAAATTACGTCTACTAAAATTAAGAGTGTGAAAAACTCATCAAAAAATATATTATTTATATTTTTAAATGAAGCTCCTATCATAATCTCTGGATTAATAAGCGCGGAAATCCAATTTGAAAAACTATAAACAGCGATAATGATGAGCACTGGCACTAAGCAAGTAGCAACCGCTTTTTTAAAAGTTATGAAACTATTGATATTACTATCTATCATTTTTAGCGGGACCTCTTGCTTTTTTCTGCTTTGTTTGTAAAACAGAAAAAGCAGGTAAAATAAAATAATCGAGGCAATGATGTCATAAGTAAATTGCAAATCATTTTTAATTTCAAACCAATTTGAGGATAACTTTAAATCGGATAAATCTTTGAAAATTCGCCTTATGATGATTAGTGTGATGATCTCATATTGCTTACCAATATATGTGGTGATAGATTTTGGTAAATAATATATTACGAGATATACTTCATACAACAAAATAAATGAGAAGGGAGTGTAAATAGCTGCTATTGGGCTGTCAAAAAGACTTGACTCTAAGTAAATTAATTTAGAGTTAACTAAAAAAATAAGAATTAAATGAATAACAAAACTGGCAATAGCGATGCTCAATATAATTTTTTCACTTCTTTTTTTCGTTATTTCAGAAAGAAAAAAAGCAAATATGTCGCGAGTAATATTTTTCAACTTTACATTTAACTAATTATGTTGGCTTATGCCTAAATATTTAAGCCATTCACTCCCCTTTAAACGCTTAAGCTGGATTATTTGCCGCACTTTGCACTTTTATACTTTTTACATCTCTATCAAAAAGATACAATCCACCTTTATCGTTTCCAATCAAGTTCAGCTTGTCCAATATAGTTCTAGCAAGCGCTTCTTCTTCAATTTGCTCAGCAACATACCATTGTAAGAAGTTGTGCGTAGTATAATCCCTCAACTCCAAACATCTAAAAACTAATTCGTTGATACTGTTAGTTATTAATTCTTCGTGCTTCAACAAATCATCAAAAATAGCTTGTAACGAATCAAATACCGTTGCTGGTTTTGATAGTTCCGGAACTATAGAGGTGCCTCCACGTTCATTAATATAGCGTAAAATTTTCATCATGTGCGCGCGCTCTTCTTCACTGTGCATGTATAAAAACTCTGCTGTCCCACTGTATCCTTTACCTTCTGCCCAAGAGGCCATCGCTAAATAATATTGAGAACTTTCTGCTTCCATTCTTAACTGTTCATTGAGCTGCTTCTCTATGTCTGCTGAAATCATGTTAATATACCTTTAAATTGTTAGTGAAAAATTGGACTTTCCAACTTTTCTTCGTCAAAATTACGTTTCCTTCGCTAATAAGAAAACTGAACCAGTAAAATGGTTTTAATAATACTCAATTTAGAATTAATCTAATTACCCTTGGGAAGAAAAAGACGTAACGAACGCATTGGAAAACGAAACGGGTCTGCGGGCCAGTCAAGTTCAATAAAAAAACTGATTTTAGATGCCTTTCAGGAACATCCAAAACGGATTTTCAACTATAAACAAGTTGCCCGAAGAATTAGCTTGAATACTAGTAAAGGCAAAGAACAGGTGCAAAACGCATTATTCAAACTTGTAGAAGAAGGTGCATTATTGGAAAATGATCCTGGACAGTTCCAATTGCATGAAATTTCTAAAATTGTAATTGGAGTAATCGATATTACTCAAAAAGGTTCCGGATTCGTAATTGTTGAAGGAATGGAAAATGATATTTTTATTCCCTCTTCAGAGACTAATCGTGCATTAAACGGTGATACTGTAGAAGTTAAAGTAGTTCCTGAAAAGAAAGGAAAACTAAAGGGTCGCGTCATTAATGTATTAGAACGCAAGAAAATTCAGTTTGTAGGTTCACTTGAAGTAAGTGAAAAATTTGCTTTTTTCACTGCCTCCAGTACAAAAATGAATCAGGATATTTTCATTCCTAAAAATAAATTAAACAATGCAACACACCGACAAAAAGTCGTTGTAAAGTTGACCGAATGGCCAGTTGGAGCAAATTCTCCGTTTGGAGAAGTGGTTGAAATACTCGGGAACCCTGGAGAAAATGATACTGAAATGAACAGTATTCTTGCAGACTATGGTTTCCCATTAAACTTTCCAGAACGAGTAGAAGAAGCTGCGTCGAAAATTGATACTACTATTACGGAGGAAGAGATCGCTAAACGTGAAGACTTTAGAAAAGTAACCACCTTTACTATCGATCCGCATGATGCAAAAGACTTTGACGATGCGCTTTCTATAAGAAATTTAGAAAATGATAAATTAGAAATTGGAGTTCATATTGCTGATGTAACGCATTATGTACAGCCAAAATCAATTATTGAAAAAGAAGCTGTTTCAAGAGCAACTTCAGTTTATTTGGTGGATAGGGTTATCCCAATGCTACCTGAGGTTTTATCAAATGGGGTGTGTAGCCTTCGTCCTAACGAAGACAAACTTTGCTACAGTTGCATCTTTACTTTCGATAAGAATCATAAAATCATAAATCATAGAATTACGCGAAGTGTAATTCATTCTGACCGTCGATTTACTTACGAAGATGTTCAAGAAATTTTGGAAGGAAAAGTCGGTGACTTTGAAAAAGAACTCCATACACTGAACACTATTGCAAAAGAAAAGCGCGCAATTAGGCTTAAAGAAGGTTCAATTGCCTTTGACAAGGTGGAGGTTCGATTTAACTTAGACGAAGAAAAGAAGCCGGTTGGAGTGCTGCTGAAAGTGCAAAAAGATGCGCACAAACTAATTGAGGAGTTCATGTTATTAGCTAATAAAACAGTTGCTTCTGATATTGGTAATCCAAAAGAGAAATTCCAAAAACCAAGAACTTTTGTATACCGTATACACGATACTCCTGATCCAGAAAAACTTAAAACGTTCTCTCATTTTATCAAACGTTTTGGATATGATTATGCCTTTGGGGAAGGCAATGTTGCTCAAAACCTAAATGCTTTATTACAAGAAGTTCAAGGAAAAGGCGAAGAAAATACAATTGAAAACCTCGCTATTCGAACCATGGCAAAGGCCGTATATACAACTGAAAATATAGGCCATTACGGATTAGGATTTTCTCATTATAGTCACTTTACATCTCCAATTAGGCGATACCCAGATATGATGGTTCACCGATTATTAACTCAATATTTAGCAGGTCAAAATGAAGTAGACCAAGAGTGGTTGGAAGGTCTTTGTAAACATTCTAGCGAGATGGAGCAGCTAGCCACTAATGCTGAACGAGAATCTACAAAGTATTTTCAAGTATTGTTTATGCAAGGCACCGAAGGTCAGGAATTCACAGGCATTGTTAGTGGGATGAGTGAGTGGGGTATGTATGTTGAATTAGAGGAAAGTAAGTGCGAAGGAATGATCCGGTTGCGTGACATTAGCGGCGACTATTTTACTTATGATGAAGAAAATTACCAAGTGGTGGGCAACAACACAAAAACGATAATCAATCTAGGGCAAAAACTGATTATTAAGGTAAAGGAAGCTGATTTAGTTCGCAAACGTTTGGACTTTGAATTGATAGATTTTGCGGACGGGAATTAGATTTCATCTATCCTACCAAACTCGAAACCTTTCTGTTTAATCGTTTCCAAAACTTTTGGCAGTGCCATCAAAACATTTTTTTCTGCCTTCAAACTGTCGTGCATTAAAATAATACTACCCTTTTGAAGATTGTTTACGACATTATCTAGGCACTCTTCTGGAGTAACGGTCTTGTCGTAATCCTTGCTCAAAATGTCCCAGTAGACAACCTTATAACCCGCCACTTTTAAGCGCTTAAATTGCTTCGGGGTCATTCTGCCATATGGAGGTCTAAAATATGCGCTCTTGATTAGCCCATTAGCCGTCTCGATATTACTTAAATACTCTTTTGATTTCGTTTTCCAGCCACTCAAATGGTTGTAAGTATGGTTTGCCACCATATGTCCTTCGTCCAGAATTCGTTGATGAACTGTTGGATTCTTTAAAACATTCTCTCCTACCTCAAAAAAGGTCGCAACTGCCTTATGTTTTTTAAGCAAATCAAGAATAGGAAGAGTAACCTCAGGAATAGGCCCGTCGTCAAAAGTTAGATAAACTTTATTAATGGTTCTGTCTCCTGAAAAAACAACTCCAGGAAAAAGCTTTTGGGCGCTATCTGGTAATGAAACTATCAAATAAAAAAGGTCTCATCCCAAAAGCTATCGGGACGAGACTTTAAATTTATGATTTAGCTGTGAACTCTCTTTCTAGGCGCTCAAACACTTCTTTAGAATAAGTATTCATTTCGCCGTTTGGATTGTATTTATTAATCATTGTGTTGATTTGATAAATGATACTTATGTTTTGCTGTGGCGTTTGACCCAGTCTCTTATAGAAACCTGTTTTAAGACCTAGGTAATAATCCAATTCCGATTCATATTTATCCAACATTACCTTAGCAATTGCTTCGCCTTTTTCTGAATTACCTGTTTTGTAATACAACTCAATTAATGGCAACATGAAATAATTAAATGGAACTTGATGGTCTGGCATTTCCAATACTGCCTTATCCAACAAGGCTACTGCTTTATCTATTTCATTTCTTCGTAACATTTCATCAGCACAGCGAGCAAAATTGTTTCTTAGGTTCATACACATTCTTAAAATGTTGTGATCCACATAAACATTGTCCTCTTTTACGTTTCCATAGCTAAACTTATTCATCAGGTTGTCATACATTTTATCTGCATTAACGTAACCTGTCTGACCATCTGGGCTAGAACCTTTAAATGGCACTAAACGGTAAGTAAGACCCTCCAACTGAAAGTGACCTTGCAAACCGATATAAGCATCAGCTCCTGTTGTAATCGCAAAATAAATTGGTCGATCCCAATTGAAATGAGCTAATAAATCCAGCATCATAATATCCTTTTTCAAAAGGTAATTTTTACCAACTTTCCATTTGATTTCACTTAAAACTTCGCCCGCTTTTTCCGGGGGAACAGTTCCATTAGCCAATACTTTAGCCGTATCAACTGGTAAACTGTAAAGTTTAGTAGGAGAATAGTTCATTTTACGATTATTCCCCATAGAAGCTTGGTTTTTATCGTCAGAGAAAAACTCTACTATCTGCTTAACATCTAAATACTTTTCCGTTTTATTTCTATCAATAACCGGAATATAATCTCGCGTTCCTTGACGATATTGATGTGGCTTCAATGTGAATGGTGTTGGCTTACTGTCATAAGCGGCTCTACTCATTTGATCAATGTACCAATCCGTGTTTAGTAAACTTAAATTCACTACGCGAACATCGGTTCTGTAACCCTCAACTTCTTGCACATACCATAGCGGGAATGTATCGTTATCACCGTTGGTAAACAATACTGCATCTGGATCGCAAGAATCTAAATACATTTTAGCAAAATGTAATGCTGTGTATCTATTTGATCTGTTGTGATCGTCCCAGCCCTCTTTTGCCATAATTCCAGGAACTGCAGCAAGGCATATAACAGTTGCCAGGCCTCCTGCTACTGCTCGATTTATTTTTACTTTATTCGCCAATAAATCAATAATCCCGAGCACTCCCAGCCCTATCCAAATTGTAAAAGCATAAAATGAACCTGCATAGGCGTAATCTCGCTCACGCGGTTGGAAAGGATACTGATTCAAGTAAACAATAATTGCCAAACCGGTAAATACGAATAACATGGTAACTAAGGCAAAGTCTCTTTTTGAAGAGTTGAATTGAAAGAAAATTCCAATCAATCCTAATATTAAAGGAAGAAAGAAATATGTATTTCTTGCTTTGTGATCCCCAATACTTGGTGGCAGATTGGACTGATCGCCTAAGCGCAAGTTATCAATTGCATCAATTCCACTTAACCAGTTTCCATCAACGATCCCATTATGTCCTTGAACATCATTTTGTCTTCCTGCAAAATTCCAAAGAAAATACCTCCAGTACATCCACATGACTTGATGTTTGACAAAGAACTGAATGTTTTCGCCAAAAGTTGGCTTATAAATAGTTTCCATTTTACCGCCATATACCTTATAACGCATTGGTTTTCCTTTAAAGTCTGACCATGTTTTATAAGCTTTAATATGTCGTGCTTCTTGACTCCACATGCGTGGAAATACCGTCATAAATTCAGAAGCGTAATTCGGTTGTGTTTTTTTATGGTGGGTAGATTTTTTATACTCGCCTTTATCAAACTCTTGAAAATAAGTTGGAGAACCATCAGTATATGGGTTCTTATTATCCAGTGGAGTATTAAAATACTGTCCGTATGCAATTGGTTGAGAACCGTATTGTTCACGATTCAAGTAACTCAGCAGTGAAAACATGTTTTCTGGATTATTCTCATCCATCGGTGGATTGGCGTTTGACCTAACCAAAACCAAGGTGTAAGAAGAATACCCAATAAGAATAACAGAAATACAAAGCAATCCTGTATTAACAGCACGATCTGAAACATTTGGAACCATAACAAAAATTCCAACTATAACTCCTGCTACAACTAACCCTAACGTAGAGAAGGAAGCAACCAATAGAGCGATTACAACCAAAATCCCCATTAATTTCCATTTTCTATCACCTGATTGGTGTGTTAACATTATTCCGTAAACAACTGCAGCTAATAATAATATTACGTGGATAAAAGCACCTGTATTAAATGGTAATCCAAAGCTATTGACAAATAACAATTCAAATTTCCCAGACATTGTAACGAGACCTGGAATAACTCCTTTTTGTACAAATCCTAAAATTAGAATAGACGCAGCAGCGGTTACACCAATACCTTTTGGTGTTGGTTTGAATTTTTTAAAGTAGAAAACGAAAGCAATTGCTGGTATAGCAAGTAAGTTAAGAAGGTGAACCCCAATTGAAAGACCCATCAAATAAGCGATAAAAATCAACCAGCGGTCTGCACCCGGTTCCTCTGAAACTCTTTCCCATCGAAGTATCGCCCAAAAAACGATAGCTGTAAACAAAGAGGACATTGCATAAACCTCAGCTTCTACAGCCGAAAACCAGAACGTATCACTGAATGTGTAAGCCAAAGCTCCTACCATAGAACTGCCGACTACGGCTATGGTTTTACCCATATTCCATTCAGAATTTGTTTTATTCAATATTTTTCTTGCCAAAGCAGAAATAGTCCAGAATAAAAACAAAATAGTAAAAGACGACGATAGTGCTGAAATTAAATTCACCATGTATGCTGCTTGATCAGGTGCTGTCCACATAGAGAAAAAGCGACCAATCATTAAAAATAATGGTGCCCCAGGGGGATGCCCTACTTGAAGCTTGTATGCACAAGCAATAAATTCGCCACAATCCCAAAAACTAACAGTGGGTTCCATGGTTGAGACATAGGTAAACGTTGCGATAATAAAAGCTATCCAACCACCTGCGATATCTAAGGTTTTAAAATTCATGTTATTCATAATTTGCCGCGAATTTAAGTAAAGTGGACTACAAGAATAAAAATGTTTGTTTTACTTCATTTTTTTTTAGTTTTGCCGCGCCTGAAAAAAGGCATTTGTTCCTGTCCCATAGTGTAATTGGCAACACGTCTGTTTTTGGTACAGAAGAGTCTAGGTTCGAGCCCTAGTGGGACAACAAAACAATTTTATCAAACCCTTAATTCATAACGAATTAGGGGTTTTTTATTTCTAGTAAATATTGATTTAAGTCGGAGATTAATCTCGTTTAGTTCTAAGAAGTTCATTTTTATTTGTTTTCCTAAAATAAAACTGAACAAAATAAAAGTTCAATTCTAATACTCGGGCCAAAGAATTCATCGTAACAATCGATAACACAATTTAAAAACAGTGAAATAACAGGAAATGACCACCATTCTTGCAATAATTAAATAGTCTAATCCAAATTTTGTTCTAATATGTTTTCTAATACTGCATAATACCGACTCGCTAAAAAATCAGCACCTAATTCATTATAGTGCACATCATCTGCCAAAAAGTCATCTGTGAAACCAGTATACATATCTACAGGAATAATTTGAGATGTCGACGTAGATTTATTTGCCGCGATAATTAATACTTCGCCATGCAAACTGTTAATGTAGTCCGTAAGTGTTGCAGTCATAATATCAGATCGAGCAGGCGCCATTTGCTCTATTAAAATCTTCACATTTGGATTATTTGATTGAAGCACATCTATGATGGAATTAATATTTGAAATAGTTTCATCAATAGGATAGTTTTTCAGAGCATCATTTCCTCCTGGTGAACTAAATAAAATAATGTCAGGCGAGTTTATCTGACTTAATGAAGTTGCAATCCCATTAAGTATTTCAGCGCTTGTCCAGCCACTATTTCCTTCATGATCAGTATCAAAATCAAGGCCATTAAAAAGAGGGTAAGATGCGGGATCAGATTCCATTCCAACAAAATCAAAAACTAAATTATTTTCTTTTAAATCTTTCCAAAGTTCATATCTAAAACTTTCAAAATTTGGACGATCTCCCTCTACCCTCGATGCGCCTAAGGGCATTATCCTATTGTACTTTAATCCAGCAGGCAGCGGCTCAGCAATTAACAAACACGTTCCATTATCTTTCTTCGCTTTTTGACTATAGTTGCTAGCCATTTCATCTGTGCACCCTTTTTTGCAAGAGGTTGTTGCTGCGCTTACGGTTAAAAAAACCAATGCAACTATTATTGTATAGTTTGTTATTCTCATATTTTTTCTTAAATAATTGTTTTTAGTTTAGAATTCGATTGTTTAATGTTATCGATTTTAAAATAATTTCAGTTTTAATTTTTTGACGACAATTTTAACTGATATAAATACATTTAAAATAGATAAAGTCTGATTTTTGAGTAAAAAAAACACCTCAAAATGAAGTGTTTTTTTTAAATTTTTCTAAAATTATAAACCAAAAGTTAATACTTTACTTCCAGTTACAGTAGACTCATTGCCAGCCTTGTCTTGACAAACAATTTTAATTGCTCCGTTTTGACTATTTGCTTCTGTTCTAGGGTAAGTAAACTTATGATTCGTTTTACTCCATGATTGTCCGGTAATTCCAGTTTCAACCAAACTATCTATAGCAACACTGTTATCTGTATCGTATAGGTATGCTTTAACCCATGACAACTCTACCTCATCAGAAACTACAAGAGTTACTTTAACGCCATCAGTACCACCGGTTCCACTGCTCATTGTTCCACCGGTAGGAAAAGTAACATCCGGCTCAGTAATTTCTGGTTTTTCAGTGTCAGTAGGAGCAGCCGCATCAATAGTGAATGCTAATGTAGCAGCTGTACTTGCATTTCCAGCGGCATCAGTTGCTGCTATTGTTAGTATATAACTCCCCGCAGCAACAGTTGTAGCAATCACTGTACTTGCAGCTACATCTTGAATTAAACCACCACTGATGTTAGCAACTGTTAACCCATATACAACTCCAGATTCGCCTTTGTAAGAAAACTCCCAAGACGTTGCTGCTGTATTGTCTGAAATAGTCGCCGTGATGTCAAGACTTTCGCCTGCTATCACTGTAAAATCCATAGGCATTGTTATAACCACTGTTGGTGCCTCCGTATCTGCTGGAACTACTATCGCTGGATAAACACAAGAACCATCATTATCCTTTGCTTTATCGTCATAATTAGTAGCGGCAGCATCAGTACAGCCTTCTTTTTTACAGCTTCCTAGCACCAATGAGCCCGCGAGGATTAAAAACATTACTTTTTTCATAATCAAGTTTTTTTTTAGTTAAGCCTAATTTCAGGGCCAATTTTTAAATTCAATAAACGAATATAGTGAATCTTATTCTTGAACCTTAAATTTTTACATTGGAATAGTCGCACAGCCATTCCCTTAAAAATGCAGAATATCATTTATTATTGTGACAAAACTGTGACAAAAACCTTACTTACAAGAAGCACTTTTGCAAAGTAAATTACTTTTATAAGTTAGAATTGGAATTATTACACTCTATAGCCTTAACGCATCACAATATTGGTGTTGATCAGTTGGGTGAATTCCATATTTCAGAAGAATTTCAAGCCTCAAGGCTTACTCCTTTAAAATCATTGGGTATTGATGAGCTGATCTTTCTTACAACTTGCAACCGTGTTGAGCTGTTAATTCGTTCCAACAAAGAGCTTTCTAAGGATTTTCTGACTAAAATATTCCAGTGTGTTTATCCAAAATTAGGTTACGATAAGTTAGACCTAGCAGTTAATAACGCAAGTACTTTTTCAAATATAGAAGCTGTCCTTCATTGGTTTAGAGTTTCAAGCTCTTTAGATTCGCTTGTTATTGGTGAGCGTGAGATTTTGGGTCAAATGCGGAATGCTTATAACCTTTGCAAAGGTTATAAGCTTAATGGCGATTTTATGCGCATTTTGATGAAGAAGACCATCGAAACTGGGAAACTGATTTATACGGAAACTGAAATTGCTAATAATCCTGTTTCGGTTGTTAACCTTGCCTATAAAAAATTAGAAGCATTAACTAACCTCAAAAAGAGCAAAATTCTAGTTATAGGGGCTGGAAAAACGAATACGGCCCTAATCAGAAAAATGAAGAAACACGGTGCAACGGACTTTACTATCTTTAATAGAACTCTGACTAAAGCACAAACCCTAGCTGAAAATTTTGGCGGTAAGGCTTTCGATCTAAAAGACTTGGGTAGTAGTGAAATTGAATTTAATGTACTAATCACATGTACAGGTTCTGATAGTCACATTATTGACCACCTAACCTACGAAAAAATTAAAATCAATATTGAGGAGCCTACAGTAGTAGTAGATTTAGCTATTCCTAATGATGTTTCTAAAGAAACAAGAGAGAACTATCCGATTCATTACATATCAGTAGATGGCCTAAGAGATGTAGCAGCAAAAAACATGGAAAAGAGACGGGCACATCTTTCTCAATGTGAAGAAATTATTGCCACGCAAGTGAATAATTTTGCTGTTCTTTATAAAACTCGCCAGGTAGAGATTGCTATGCGAAAAGTACCTGAACAGGTAAAAGAAATAAGGCGGAAAGCCGTAGAAGAGATTTTTGCAAAAGACATAGAAGCTCTAGACAGCGATTCAAAGGAAGTCTTGGATAAGGTGATGTTGTATCTAGAAAAAAAATATATCAGTACACCCATGCTAATGGCAAAAGAAATTCTGCTTAACGAAAACATTCGATAACTGCTTATTAATGTCAATAATTAGAATCGGCTCACGTGGAAGTGACTTAGCATTGTGGCAAGCCAACTTTGTAAAAAATGAATTAGAGAAACTGGGTCATCAAGTTTCAATAACCATAATAACAACCAAGGGAGACGCAATTCAGCACTTGAGCTTTGACAAAATTGAAGGAAAAGGGTTTTTTACAAAAGAAATTGAAGAACAACTTCTAAAAAATACTGTTGATTTAGCCGTTCACTCTCACAAAGATTTAGAAACCACACAACCTGAAGGACTCGCGATTGGAGCTGTTTCTCATCGAGCAAATCCTGCTGATGTAATATTAGTGCGCAAAGAGCGGTCTGATGCAAGTAAGAAATTTAAGTTGAGTCAGAATTCCATTGTAGGAACTAGCTCAGCTAGACGGCATGTGCAGCTAACGCATTTTAGACCTGACTTATCAATTAAAGATATACGTGGAAATGTTCCAACTCGAATTCAGAAATTACGAAATGGTGATTTTGATGCGATAATCCTAGCTTATGCTGGTATTTCAAGGTTGAAGCTTGATGTTTCTGACCTCGAGTTAGTAGAAATGGATATTAAAGAATTTATCCCTGCTCCAGCCCAAGGCGTTCTTGCCCTTCAAATTAGAGAAGGTGACCATGAACTGAAAAAGATTTTACAAAAAATCAATCACCCGGAAGTTGCCAATGCAATTTCTATTGAACGAAATATCTTAAAAGGATGCAACGGTGGGTGTCAACTTCCTCTTGGTGCTTATGCCGAAAAAGAAGGAAAAGGGTTCAATGTTTGGGTCTCTTTCGCAAAAACTGTTAAGGAATCACCAAATCAATCTCATTTTTTTGACACAAACCCTGATAAATTGGTTCAAAAAGTTTTGAATCATTTAATTTAGCCGCTATGAAGAGTATACTTATAACACGAGAACCGATTGAATGTGGATGGCTGGTAAGAAGTTTATTGGCTGAAGGCTTTGATGTTGTTGCATCATCCCAAATTATGTTAGAGGCAATTGAGCCTTTACCAAGTATGCCAAAAACAGACTGGATCTTTTTCAATTCGCCTAAAAGCGCGAAATTGTTTTTTCAGACGTACATAGATTTAAGTTTAGACGACTATAAATTCGCAGGTTTGAGCACTGGAACTTCGAAAGAAGTAAAAAAGTGGACTAATCGTGTTGATTACACTGGATCAAGTAGCCTTAAAACTGAAGACATCAGTCTAGACTTTCTTTCAATTGTTGCTAACGGAGACAATGTGCTTATTCCTTGTGGAAGTCAAACACTTGGAACACTTAAGAAGGCAGATGAAAAAAAGCAAGTAACTGAAGTTGAGTTTTACAATACACTTCCAAACAATTGGGTTGCTCCAACTGACTTTGATTTGATATTGTTTACGAGTCCAAGTAATGTTGACTCTTACATTCAAACTCACGAAATTAGACCGGATACAATTTGTCTAGCCATTGGCGATAAAACTTCTGAGGCGATTGAAAAACATGGTTTTACTGCAACAATTTCTGAAGGATATTTAGAAACTGATTTGTACAAAATGATTATGAGCTTAGCTCGCTAAATCATTTTCTATTACTTCTGTTTGAATACGAATCGATTCTGAATGAATCGTTTCGTATAATCTATGAATAAACTCTTTTCGAAGATGTAATCTATCTCCTGTTAGGCCTCGAGTTTGAAGAATTTCGTTCCATCTTTCTAATTGAAAAACGGTTACGTTATTGTCTTTTTTATACGATCCAATTTCTTTGGTTAGCTCTAGCCTAGAGGAAATTGCTTGTAGAATATCTTCATCGATTTTATCTATCTGAGCTCTTAATTCTTCCAGTTGATCAATAAATACTTGGCTTCCAGCAGAACTAGACTTTAAAACCAGTTGCTTTATAATCAACCCTAGACTCTGTGAAGTAACTTGTTGTTTTGCATCACTTAAAGCCTGATCGGGGTTTGGGTGTGTTTCAATCATTAAGCCCGTAATACCTAGGTCGATAGATTTTTGAGCAACCTCAGCAATCAGGTTCCTGTCTCCTGCAATGTGACTAGCATCACACATAATAAATAATTCTGGAAAACGCCTTTTTAGTTCTATAGGAATCTCCCATCTAGGAATGTTACGATACTTTGATGTTTGAAGCGAAGAAAAACCACGGTGTATAGCACCGACCTCTTCACCACTAACTTTTTGAAATCGCTCAACGGCTCCTGTCCAGAGTTCTATATCTGGATGAATAGGATTCTTGACTAAAACTGAAGCATTTGTGCCGACAAGTGCATCTGCAATTTCTTGCACATAAAATGGGTTTACGGTTGTCCTTGCTCCTATCCAAAAATTGGTAATGTTGTTTTTTAGCGCCAACTCAACATGAGAAGAATTAGCTACTTCAATACAAACTGGAAGGTTTAACCTTGTTGAAATTGCGCTTAACCAAGGTAGCGCTTTTTCGCCTAAACCTTCAAAAGAGCCGGGTCTAGTTCTAGGTTTCCATATTCCCGCTCGGAGCATATCCACTAGGTGGTCTTCAACCAATTGATTGGCAATCGTATTAAGCTGTTCTTCGCTTTCTGCACTGCAGGGACCGGTAATTAAATACGGTCTGTTTTTTTCTGTCTTCCACATGGTATCTTACAAAAGTAGACACTAATAGAAGCCTTTAGGTTTAGCGGAAAGAAATAATAAAACTTATTTCCCTTTATTGCTTGACAATTTTTATCATCTCAATTCCAGCTTCTGATTTTACTTGAAGAAAGTAGATTCCATTAGATAGGTTTTCTATGGAAACCTCAGTATTATTTACAACTTCAGCTTCTATCTCCAACCTACCATTTATTCCAAAAAGTTGAAGTTGAGCTGAATTGTTATCACCTCTTATTCCATGAATCGTAAATGAGTTATTTGTTGGGTTTGGATAAATCTGAATGTTTCCGATCTCATCTTTAATTATTTGAACTGATAACGTATCCTCTTTTGCCTTTACGGGAGGCTGAACAATGATATTACCACCATCTTTCAGTAAAACAGACAATCCGCCTGTCTTATGCCCAAAAGTGAAGTCTAATTTAGCATCTCCAGTTAAATCCCCTCCAGCGATGCTAACATTTCTTGTATAAACGTAAAAACTGTCTATAATAGTTGAAGTGGTTCTGGTAGTTGAATCAATATCACTCAGAACATATATATAACCCGTTCCTGTTCCAACAAACAAATACTCCTTTCCGTTTGAATCAAACTTGCCATTGCTGTCCAATTTTGCCATATATGGTGATAGGTTTCCTGTTCCCCAAAGGTCTTTTGACGATATTCCACCATAATTGTAAAGAGCAGTAGAAGGTAAAAAATCTGGGGTTGAGGTTGTTCCAACATTTTCGTAGTAGGTCAACTCAGCCGTTTGGTCTCCGCAAACAACATCTAGCATTCCGTCTCTATTAACATCATACAAAGTTGGTTTAAGCGACTTTCCAAATATTAAATTGCTAAATGAAGTCGTTCGAATTACAAACTGGCAAGAATCTGCTGATGATGCCGCAATATTTTCATAAAAATACAAGTGCCCTTTTTCAGTCCCCACTAGCAAATCTAAATCACCATCATTATCCAAGTCACCAGCAGTAGGGTATAGGCCTGTATCAACTGCATTAGGCAGGTTAAGAAAGTCTCTTGTAATTAATTTGAAAGAAGGGTTTGTTTTCGTTCCTACATTCTTATAATAAGCTATTCGACTTTCATAAATTCCAATGGAAGAGAATACACCGCGATTGCCTACAATAAGGTCTAAAAGTGTATCGCCATCAATATCTATCAAAAGCGGATGAGCATCTGAACCTAAATCAATCATATCATTCACAAGAAAATCATTGCCTTTAAAATCTAAAACAGGTGCGGTATTTTTATTTGTATTCTCATAATAATGAACCTGATCTATGTTGGAGAATAATTCTGTCGAATTGGGGGCAGCAACAAAATCTTTTTTTCCATCATTATTAAAATCGAAATAGAACGCAGCGGGAAACATTTGAACATCAACTGGCTTATTATAACGAGGGAAAGCGGTGTCTTGTGCCGTCATTCTTGCATCTGCCTTGGTTCCGTTGTTAAATGCCAGCAACAAGCTATTGAATGAAACATCTCCTAATACCAGGTCTTTTAATCCATTATCATCAAAATCATGAACTAAAATAGTGGATCCAGTGTGACGACTACCTCTTTGGCGGGTAACCGGATTTGAAGCAGTTACTGAACTGCCGCTAGATTTACATGATCCAAAATACAAACGAAACGAGTTATTATCTTCTGCAAAATGCCCCCAACAGCCGTCCTCCCACCTGAAATCAAGACTATCTGGTCGCCCATAAGTTTCTTGTGACATGTTTCTGTACAAGGAAATACTATTAGCATTGTTTCCAAAAGCAAGAATATCCATATCGCCATCATCATCAATATCAACTAAACCCGGAATATCTGCATTTGTATTAAACACGTTAGTATAAATGTATCGATTGGCACTTAAATAATATTTATGCGAAAGGAAGTCCACATATTTAGTAGAATCAAATGGACTTTTATATTTCTGTAATTTAAACGCCTGGTCTTCTGGTTCTGGCCCAGTCGAAACATTTTTATAAACCATAAAGTCACCATTAAATGAGGTAAAAACATCTGTTTTTCCATCATTATCATAGTCATAACCTAGAGCATAATCCTTCATAAGTGGGAAGGCGCTCTCATATTCTGCATTATAAGTGTAATCAATAGTGTTTGGGGTTCCTTGGTTTAAGAAAGTTTTTACAACATAACCATCGCGATCAAAAACAAAAAGATCTTTGATATTATCACCATTCAAATCCATTGTTGAAAATTGCGGTGTATTAAACCCTCCTACCCAGGGAAACTTATAATTTTTTCCAAATGCCTCAACTTGAATGGAATCATAACGGCCAAAAGACATTGGATCTAGGTATTGACCAAAGCTTGTGAGATAGCCTATTGTGAAAATTAAAAAATATATTGTCTTCATGGGAAAGTAATTACAAGTTACTCAAAAGTAACGTCTTATACTGAGGTTGTAACGTTTTAGACTAAGGAAAGGTTGCTTCCATTTACCAATTCAATCTTTCAATTCGTTAAGTCATTAAGACACATCATAAAAACGTTACTTTTGCTGCCTGATTATGACAAAAAGCTTAATTCTATCCTTATTTTTTATAGGTTTTGTAAACTGTTTTCTTTTTTCTCAAGAAATAGATACTGAACTTTCTAAATCTAAAAATCGTCCAATAAAAAAAGACAATTTTTTGATAGATATTTCCTTTGACAATTTAGCTAATGCACCAAATGGAGTAAGCTTTAAATATGGGTATGGAAATAATATTCAACTATTCTACGATCACCAATTTAAAGCAAAGGTTTTGAGTGGTGCTATAGGTTTGGGATATTCACATTCAAAATACTTTACTGACGGATTCATTACTCATACTGATACTGCATCTGGAGCCGATTACTCAACTTTCCAAACTATTAATTCAGTAAAGGCAGATTCATCTTTTAAAAGAAACTCCTACACCACGAATTATTTTGACATTCCTTTTGAATTAAGATTCAGATCAACACCAAATGAAAAAGGACATAGTTGGAAGGCCTCTCTTGGATTTAAAGTTGGTTTTAGGATAGGATCTTATACTACTACAAGAACAGAAGCTGGACGTTTTAGTGATTTTATTCAACCCAACCTTACCAAGACTCGATACGGTATCACTGCTAGATTTGGCTATGGGCGATTGGGTCTAATGGGTTATTGCGGATTAACTCAGTTGTTCGAAGCGAATAAAGGCCATGAAATAATTCCTTACTCAATAGGATTTACAATTTCTCCTTTCTAAACCTTAATAGAATTTACTCTTTCTGGAAGTGCTTCTAGAATTAAGTTTACCAATTCTGTATAATTTATTGGCTTTTTGAAGAATCGATCAAATCCTAATTCTTTAAAATAAGGTTCATCTTTACCAAATGCTACTCCTGTGAACGCCCAAATTTGGGCTAAATGGTAAATAGAATCTTTTCTTAATTCTTCCATTACCTCGATTCCATCCATATTATGGCTCAATCGAATCTCTATAAGCACCGCATCAAAAATTTCGCGCTTTGCAAGATGAAGCGCTTCAACTCCATTTCTTGCAACAGTTAAATGAAACTTCTTGCCTAAAATCTTCTCCATGACAAAAATGCTTATCTCATCACTTTCTACAAGTAAAACTCTTACGTTGGGATACTCTGCCATCATACCTCTTTTTTGAGCGGTACTCAAATCTAGCTTATAAATCGATTAAACCACTGCAGTTGAATAATATAATATTCACTAGGTAATGTTTATCGGGACTAAATTCTTCCCATTTGCCCTTTGAGCATTTTTATTTGGTCACTTAACAGTTTAGCCTTATCGAATTTCTTAGCTTGAGCCATGTAGTTCATTGCCTCTCGCTTACGTCTTCTTGCCATTGCTATTCCAGCCAAATTAAGGTTAGCCATTGCTTTGTCGTGATCCATGCTTAGACCCGTATTTAAAGCTTTTTTGAAGTGTTTTTCAGATTTCGTCATTGAATTGTTTTGGCTCTCAATCAATCCATTCAAAAAATAAAAATACGCTTGTTGCTTTATTGGCATTTGTTCTGGCTTTTTAACCCAACTCATTATTTTTCTTGCGCTATCGAACTTGCTTCTTCGAATCTGTAAAAATGCAAGCAAGTTTATTTCGTGTTTAAAAAGTAAAAGAACAATTATGCCATCCAAAAGAAGGTACATAATTCCATTGCCAATGTTTACTTGAAAAAACTCGTAAACCATTGCTGCAGAAACAATTGCAATAAGAGTAAATTTTATAATTCGATTAAGCATTCTGTAAGTTTTTGTAGGCTGCAAAAGTAGAAGGAATCAAAGCAACCACAAATGGAAAGCTACTTTTTATATTTTTCCAGTTCTTGAGCAAATTGACGGTCATTAGCTAATCTCGGAATTTTATTCTGCCCGCCTAATTTTCCTTTTGACTTCATTGCATTCATAAATGCTTCTTTATTTAATTCATTTATCACCAGTGGCCGAAGCACTTTTCCGGTAATTAAATCTTTGTAATAAACATTCTGATCTTGCAATGCATGATCTATTTCATTAGCAAATTGAATTATATCTTTTGGTTGCTCTTCAAACTCAATAAACCATTCGTGATAGGGTAACCCATCAAAAGGCTTTATTTGAGGCGCGACGTGAAACTCTTTGATCGATCCCCCTTGTTTTTGCATTCCCACCTTAAGAGCCTTTTCTACCTCTTCGCCAATTACGTGTTCCCCAAATGCAGAAGTAAAATGTTTGATTCTTCCTGAAACAACAATTCGATAGGGCTGTTTAGAAACAAACTTGACGGTGTCACCAATTACATAGCCCCATAGTCCAGCATTGGTGTTTAGTACAATAGCATAGTTTACACCTAGTTTCACTTGTGCTAAACTTAGTCGAGTTGGATTTTCTGAGCCGTATTCACTTGTCGGGATAAACTCAAAGAAAATACCGTCATTAACAACAAGCAATAATCCTTCTGAATTTTGCTCGTCCTGAAATGCAATAAATCCTTCTGAAGCAGGATAGGTTTCTACAGATGGGATGCTTTTTCCAATTAATTTCTGGAATACGGGCCGGTATGGTTCAAAGTTTACGCCGCCATAAACAAACAATGAAAAATTCGGAAAAATAGATTTGATATTTGGCTGATCTGCACTCTTAATTAATCGCTCAAAATACATTTGAACCCATGAGGGAATTCCACTAATGAGTCTCAAGTCTTCCGCTTTCGTTTCCTTTACAATTTCATCAACTTTGGTTTCCCAATCTTCAATGCAATTAGTTTTCATACTTGGAAGTCGATTCTTTTGCAAGTATTTAGGTACGTGATTCGCTACAATTCCACTTAACCGACCAAGCTTAATTTTTCCTTTAATATCCAATAAGGGACTACCCTGAAGAAAGATCATTTTTCCATCCACAAAATCAGATTTACCTGTACTATGGATGTAATACAAAAGAGCAAGTTTCGCTGAATTTATATGATTGCTAATGGACTCTTTTGAAATAGGAATAAACTTAGCACCAGAGGTTGTACCTGATGTTTTACATATATAAATTGGAAAACCAGGCCAAAGCACGTTCTCTTCTTCATTCATCATTGCGTCTATGTAAATTTTAAAATCTTCATATTCACGCAATGGAACGTTTTTCTTGAAAGATTCGTAATCTGAAATCAAACTAAATTGGTGGTCTTTGCCAAATTTAGTATCAAGAGCTCTTGAAATCAAATCATTAAAGACCCTTAGCTGGGCATCAATAGGATGCAAAACAGTCTTCTTAGATTTATTAACCAAGAAGGCTGCATAATGTTTTGCTATATATGATTTAATGCCCATAAGAGCACCAAATGTAATCCTAAAACTTCATGTTGATGCCAACACCTAAAACCTCTTTAAATTGAGTTCTTGGTCCAGATCCTTCTATCACGCCATCATTATTATCATCTACCGCTATATCAATATCATGATCGTAAATTAAATTACAAATTAAGCTTGCACTTAACCACTCATTCACTTTCATGTTTAATAGCAAATCCCAGTTTACATCAATATTTCCCGGCTCCTCTAAGTAGTTTGAGAAAAGATTCAGCTTAGTATCCAACTCAACGTTTTTAACAATCTCTTTTTTAAATTGCATGCTGATGTGCCCTCCTAACTCAAAACGAGAAGACTCTCCATTACTGATTTTTTCACCTGTAAACTCATCATAGACAGCTGCAGTAACTCCAAAAGCACCAGCATTTGCTAAATTAGTGTTAGACACAAAAGTGAATTTCCCTGCAACTGGTGAAATGTTTGCCGAGAAAAACTCGTTTGGTGAATAATCCATACCTAGACCAAAAGTTAAGTACCCCGGAGCCATCCATGTTGATATAATATTTGAATCATTAGGAAGCTTAAGTCCGTCCATAAACTGAGTTCTAAAGTTCAAAAAAGCTGAATAAGCCCAATCACTTTCTTCAGCACTATTTCTAATGACTTTAGAATTAAGTTCTAATCTATCATCCGTTTTTTGCCACGGAATATCTCCTTGTGCCAATCCACCATAACCCAACATGATGTCATTTTTCCATTTCCAAAGTCCTTTTTTATAGTTCGCCGAATACTTCAATAAAGCATTTCCAGAATATGAATTTTGTCCCCCAGCAGCCCAGTTGATTAATGCTGTTTGAGAGATAGAAATGTTAAATAATCCCTCTCTTATCCAAGGACTTATTTCGTCAGCAGCAGTTTCAGCTGCTGGTGCTGTTTCATCTTGAGCGTTTAAAGTAAATGCAAAAGAAAATATAACAATTGCTAATAATAGTTTTTTCATGTTCTTAAGTTGAATTTTTTATGAATTGTGAACGTGAACGTCTATTTGTGGAAAAGGAATGTTTAGACCTTCAATGCCAAAATTCTTGTATATTTTTTCATTCATTTGGAAATATACACCCCAATAATCTGGAGCATTTACCCAAGCTCTTACTGTAATGTTTACAGAGCTCTCCGCTAGTGTATGCAGCGCAATAAAGTGGGTCGGGTCTTTTAAGATTCTAGCATCTTCAGCAATAAATTTATCTAATACTGCTTTTGCTTTATCGTAATCGTCTCCATACCCAATACCAACTATCCAATCAACCCTTCGTGTAGGTTCCGTTGAATAATTCACCATTGAACCTGAGGATAATCCACCGTTAGGAACAACAATCGTTTTATTATCAGGAGTGTTCATAATGGTATTAAAAACACCTATTTCCTTGACCGATCCTGAATATCCTTGAGCTTCTATATAATCGCCAACTTTAAATGGATGAAAAATTAAAATCATAACACCGCCGGCAAAATTGCTCAACGTACCAGATAGAGCCATTCCCACGGCCAAACCAGCTGCTCCAAGAATAGCAATAAATGAAGTCATTTCAATTCCCAAAACACCCAGCGCACTGATAACTATAAGCACCTTTAATAATGAACTAATAATTCCAAGTAAAAAAGGATTTAAAGACTCATCAATACCTCTTTTATCAAAGCCTTTTTTAATCACTTTCATCATACTTCCAACTAGCCAAAAGCCAATCACAAGCACCGCAGCGCAGGCCACTATTTTAGTTCCGAATTGAATTCCCATTTCATAAATGGTATCCGAAAGGTTAGATAAGTTTAAATCCATAGTTTTATTTATTCCTTTTTATAAATGTCCTGCCTTTAATATGCGCGTATAGCTTTTCGGTAATTCGTATATCAATTAATCAAGCCTCTCATAGTATTGATTGATGTAACCTTCGATCACATTTGCATATTCCTCATGCTCTACCTTAAGAACCTCTGCTGCAATTTGTTCTGTTGTATGGCTAATTGTTATTGGTATCTTTTTCTGAAAAAGTATTCGACCTTTATCGTACTCTTCACTTACCAAATGAATGGTCGGACCGCTAATTAAATCTTTATTCAGCTTAACAGCCTTATGAACAGTTATCCCATACATTCCTTTTCCTCCATATTTTGGTAATAAAGAGGGGTGGATGTTTAAGATTCTATCTGGATAAGTTTGAATTAGCTCTAGAGGAATCTTTTTTAAATATCCTGCCAAAACAATTACGTCGATGTTGTTTTCGTCTAGTAATTCTAAGATTTCAGTAGGGTTTATAATTTGGGATTTCGATAGTAATATACTGTGTACTTGAAAGTTTTTAGCATGCTCAAAAACACCCGCATTTACTTTGTTGCTTAGAACCAATCCAACCTCAATTGTTTTATGACCCCTAAAATATTGCAGGATTTTTTGGGCATTACTACCGCCCCCTGATGCAAAAACGGCAATCCTTTTCATATAATGAATTAGTGCTTATTTTACCTACAAAAATGCAACAATCCAAATCCTTTATACCTCTTCAACACAAAGAATTGAGCAAAGATGAGTTTGAAAGTGCCCTCAATGACTTTTTTGAGCTTTGCAATAGTAGAAGATCGGTTAGGACATTTTCGAACAAAGAGGTTCCGCAAAAAATAGTGGAGGCGATTATTAAAACCGCAGGCACTGCGCCTAGCGGCGCACACAAACAACCTTAGCATTTTTGTGCGATTAAAAGCTCTTCAATAAAATCAAAGATTAGAGCAGCAGCAGAAAAGGGAGAATACGAAAATTACCATGGCAGAATGAGCGTAGCTTAATTAGATGATCTTAAAAAATTTGGTGCCAATCACATAAAGCCCTTTTTAGAAATTGCTGCAGGAATACTTCTAAACGTTATCACTGCTGCGGGTTTAGTTTCGTTAACTCATACACCAAGTCCAATGAACTTTCTAGCTGAATTGCTCAACCGACCAAAAAACAAGTGAGCATATCTTCTTATACCAATAGGATATCCAGCCAAAGAAACTTTAATGCCACTCATTAAACGCAAAGATCTTTCGGATATTATGACCATATACTAAGCTTTGTGACCCTCGTTACTCATTTTCAAAAGCTATAATTCGTACAATTGCATTAAATAAAAAACTTTATGAAAACTGTATTTACTTTATTAATGAGCAGCTTATTTTTTATTGCTTGCGGAAACAATCAAAGCCAAAACCAAAAACGGATTAATGATGTTGAAACTGAACAAATGAAACAGCTGATAGCTGATCAGTCTGGAGTACTTTTAGACGTTAGAACAGCAGATGAAGTTAGAGAAGGTTTTATAAAGGGTGCTCAAAATATTGACATTACTCAACCGGATTTTTTAGAAAAAATAAAGTCTCTCGATAAAGATGACCCTGTCTATGTTTACTGCAAAAAAGGTGGCCGCAGCGCAAATGCATCTGAAAAACTTGCAAAAGCCGGATTTACTAAAGTCTATAATATGATGGGCGGATTCGACAGTTGGAAAGATGCTGGCTATCCAGTAGAAAAGTAATGAGTCGTGATTTAATCGTGATCCTTATTTTCATGATTTTGAGTTGCGGAAACGATAAAGAAAACCTACTTCCTTTAATTTCCGGAACTAATGGATTATCGGCATCTTAAATAGAGGAGTCAGTTATAAAATCCGGTTTTGGATCACTTTCAAATTAACTAAATACTCAATTTTCCGTCAAAGGCATAGACAGTGCTGTTGCTGCGGTCAATAATGTCTCTGTTCAGCGTGTTTCACTGAAAAAGAGAAACCCTCTTAACAAACTAAGCAAGGAGAAAAGCAGCTTAATAAGTTAATGGTAAAAGCGAAAAAAGCACTTATTACAATAAACTCAGACCTAATGGATAAAGTCATTAATTATAAATTGAATGACTTGCGCAGACTATCGGCTGTGAAATTCAGCACCTATAAACTCAAGTAATTATGGCGTCTTTTACTGAAATAATAAATGGAGATAAGCCTGTATTAATTGACTTTCACGCAGATTGGTGTGGACCTTGTAGAGTGCTCTCGCCCATTATTCAAGAAGTTGCGAAAGCATTCGATGGTAAAGTGCGAGTGATAAAAATTGACGTGGATAAAAACGCCACTTTAGCGGATAAGTTTCAAATTCAAGGAGTACCAACAATGATGCTTTTCAAAGACGGAAAGTCAGTTTGGAGGCAGTCGGGAGTTTTACAGAAAGATGAAATAATTAAACAAATAGGGTCATTTTCTTAGATAATGCACCTTGGCGACAATCTTAAAAAGATCAGACTTTGCAATTGGCAGATAGTTTTCCATCGCAGGGTTAAAAAAACTATACGTTATTGGAATCAGTTCCATTTAGCGATCTTGTTCCGTACCTAACTTCCGTATCAGCTCATTTGAAATTAACTCATCAAAACACCCAAGTTCCATGCGCAATAAATACACACCTGGCAAAAAGATTTCTGGGTCGCCTTTTCGTCTCCACATACTACTGGTTAAAAACGCGGCTGCCGATAACTCAAACTCTTCAGGTATATCGTTGAATCCTACTTTAGCTTTACTTTTGTGTTGTTGAAAACGATATTCTGTCTCGACCGAAGGTATTGGCAAAAGACTTCGTTGGTCTGTTTTTTTGTACGAATAAAAACTACGTCCAAGTAAATTGTAATGCATTGATAACCCTGCTGTTCCCAACTTAGAATCATCATTATAGTATGCTTGTTCGTGTGCAGCACCAATTTCAGATACTTGCTCTAGATAATTATCATTTACCAAAATGTTCTCTGAATAACTTTCGGTATAAACCACTTTATTATTGTTGTTGTAATAATTCCAATTACCCGTTTTAATACCAGCTGTATAGTAACCTTTTGATTCTAGAGCTCCTACTGACCTGTGGGTTATCGATAACCCATTTCGAAAACCATAATTATAATTATGCTCCGCTATCTTTTGGTCGTAAACATTAAATAGAACCCAATTTCGTTCTTTTTTTTCGTGCAGAAAATACCCCTCCCACTTTCTCGAATTATTTGAACCATGGTAGACCATTTTTACTACTGAATCTGATTTGAACTCATATTCAATTTGAGGTTTAGGTTTATTGATTTTTGAATTGAAATATACCCATTTACCGTATCTCTTACCTTTTAGAAAACCACCTTCGGCCCATTTGAATTGCTCATTATAATAAACTGCAGGTCCATGTACGAGTCCATTTTTATAATTAACCATTGATTTAAGCTTACCATCAAAATCATAAAGAGAATAGTTCTCCATTTCCTTCTTTAAAGTTACCGTTATCCTGCTGCGCACCTGTACTACCATTATAGGCTGCTATTTTAAGGAGTGTATCACTCTGGTATAACATGTTAGACCATAAGTCACCGTTTTTGTACCAAATCACCTCATTACTATCTCTTTGTTCGTTCACCAACTTAGTTACAAAAAATGGATTTCCGTTTTCATAGTATATATTCACTCTATGTATCGTATCCGCACCAGAAAGTTGATACTGGATTCGTTCAATTAATATGGCTGGGATAGAATCACTTCCAAATGGATAATAAACGCTTTGCTCAATTAAGGTATCTGCTTCATAAATATATTCGCTGCATAAATTGCCATTAGGATAAAAACCCCTCCATGTATTTACTCTTTTACCTCTTTCAAAATATATTTTTAACATTCTAGCGCCATTACGATGGTAAAAGATTCATTTACCATGAGATACATCCATAAGGTAGGTGGCAACAATATGTGGCTTTCCGGTGCTATAATATCTAACCCAGAGTCCATGTTTTCTATTTGCATGAAAGTTCCCTTCAACCAAAACCTTATCCATGTAAATTTGAGAGAATGCTCCTTATTTTACAATTGGAGATTCACCCTGAATAAAGGAAATTTTATAGGTTAAATTAGTTGTCGCTTGTATTTCAGTTTCCACTAATTTCTGACCATATATTGTTGCAAAAAAGAGTGTAAGGTTGAATATGATTAAAAATATTAGCATTAAAGCAATGATAAATAAATGAATTGTATCTTGAACCACACGAGTCTATATAAAGCATAGTGCTTTTTGAAAAACGTGAAAAGGATAAGAAAACATTTGTAGAAGTCAGGCAACATCTAAATTCTATTTTAAAACTTCCTTCTCAAGTTGTAAGGTTTAGTTTCCAACAATTGAACTAAAGCTTGTATCGAATTGTTATTATATTCCAATGGAAGTCTAAATCGTATATTTGCATTGACGAATACTCTAGATACTATGGAAACAATACCAGGCCCACTTCTGAGTCAGATTAATTCTCCTGACGACCTAAAGAAATTCAAAGAGGAAGAACTTCCTCAAATTGCGTTTGAATTAAGAGATTACATAATTGATTTAGTATCAAAGCGAGGTGGTCACTTTGGTGCTAGCTTAGGGGTTGTTGAATTAACTGTTGCACTGCACTACGTTTTTAATACGCCCAAAGATCAACTGGTTTGGGATGTTGGACACCAAGCTTATGGCCATAAAATCCTAACTGGTCGAAGAGAAACTTTTCATACTAACCGAATTTATAACGGTTTGAGCGGATTCCCTAAAAGAAAAGAAAGTAATTATGATGCAATGGGTGTTGGGCACTCTAGTACATCTATTTCGGCCGCTTTGGGAATGGCAGTTGCTAACAAGCATAAAGGAGAGTTAGATACTCAGCACATTGCTGTCATTGGCGATGGAGCCATGACTGCAGGTTTAGCATTTGAAGGTCTGAATCATGGTGGAGTTGCTAACACCAATATGATTGTGGTGTTGAACGATAACTGTATGTCGATCGATCCAAATGTTGGTGCTCTAAAAGAATACTTAACCGATATAAGTACTTCTCATACTTACAATAAAGTAAAAGATGAATTATGGCATTTACTAGGGAAAATCTCCAAGTTCGGCCCTAATGCACAGGAAATTGCCGCTAGAGTAGAAAATGCTGTAAAGCATTCATTATTAGAGAACTCTAATTACTTCGAGTCACTCAAATGGCGGTATTTTGGCCCAATTGATGGCCATGATACGATAAGAGTAAAAAAGGTTTTAGAAGATTTAAAAGATATACCAGGCCCGAAAATTTTACATTGCCTAACCACCAAAGGGAAAGGGTACGTGCCTGCAGAAGAAGGAAGTCCAACTACATGGCATGCTCCGGGATTATTCAATAAAGAGACCGGTGAAATTGTAAAAGTGGTTCCTAAAAACCCGCAGCCACCAAAATACCAAGACGTTTTTGGCCATACGATTATTGAGTTGGCAGAAAAAAACGATAAAATAATGGGAGTTACTCCTGCTATGCCTTCAGGGTCATCACTCAAGTTTATGATGGAAGCAATGCCTGATAGAGCATTTGATGTAGGTATCGCTGAGCAACATGCGGTTACATTTTCAGCAGGAATGGCAACTCAAGGCTTAATTCCGTTTTGCAACATCTACAGTTCATTCATGCAGCGTGCATACGATTCTGTCGTTCATGATGTCGCTATTCAAGATTTACACGTTGTCTTTTGTTTAGATAGAGCGGGTTTAGTTGGTGCAGATGGTCCTACGCACCACGGAAACTATGATATTCCATTTATGCGTTGTATTCCAAATATGATTGTATCCTCTCCCATGAATGAAGTGGAATTACGAAATCTTATGTATACTGGTCAATTGGATAAAAACGCTGCTCCATGGGTAATTCGTTACCCAAGAGGAAATGGTGTTATGACTGATTGGAAAAAACCACTTAAAGAAATAAAGGTTGGAACTGGAAGAAAAGTTAAATCTGGCGAAGACTTAGCCATCTTATCTTTTGGCCCAATTGGAAATTTAGCATCTGACGCGTGTAAAACACTAGAAGAAAAAGGAATCTCTACAGCGCATTATGATATGCGATTTGCAAAACCTTTGGATGAGGTTATGCTGCATGAGGTATTTGGAAAGTTCAATAAAATTATTACTGTTGAGGATGGTTGTCTTGACGGTGGAATTGGCAGTGCTATAGTTGAATTTATGGCAGATCACGGTTATTTTTCTAAAATCAAAAGACTAGGAATCCCAGATCGTATTGTAGAACATGGTACACAAAAAGAACTTTACCGTGAGTGTAATTATGATGCTCAGGCAATGGTAGAATCTGCAGAAGCACTTCTATCCAAAAAAGCACATACTTTAGCGGGCTAAGCTAAAGTTATCGCAACAATTACAGTATATACAGACGGAGCCGCCAAAGGAAACCCCGGAAATGGTGGTTATGGTGTTGTTCTATTGTCAGGAACACATCGTCGAGAAATCTCTGGTGGATTCCGGCATACCACCAATAATCGAATGGAACTATTGGGGGTTATTATTGCGCTAGAATCACTAAAAGGTGAACTGCATGATGTTACAGTCTATTCAGATTCAAAATATGTGGTTGACGCAGTTGAAAAAAAATGGGTCTGGAATTGGCAAAAAAAAGGATTCAAACAAAAGAAAAATGTCGATTTGTGGAGACGTTTTCTTAGAATCTATCCAGCACACAACGTAAAATTCGTTTGGGTAAAAGGTCATGCAAATATTCCTGAAAATGAACGCTGTGATGAACTTGCGGTTACAGCAGCATTATTGGAAAATCTTCCGGCTGACGTAGGTTACGAAGCAGAAGCGCCTACATTACTTTAGCTTTCTAAGGCAATATTACACCGAGCTATAAAAATAAATTCTTCTAGAAATTTATCCAAATAGGCCTAATTGAGCCATCTAACGACTTTCCGCACTAAAATTCTTAATTCAAAAAGAAGCACACCATCGGTGCTTAAATTCTAGAAATAAAATACTCAAAATTACCTTTTTCTGAATGATAAAGGTTTAGGTAACCCTTTTGATAATCTACGTGGCGTTATCAGCGGATACTCTTCCAATAATGGCAATTACACCACGCTCTATTGAGCAGGTTGCAATTGATTTACAATATCTTGAGCTTGCTGCGATTCCAACCTAGGGCCAAACTGAGAAACTACCTTAGAGGACGCTAGGGAGGCTAACCTTCCCGCATCAGCGTAACTTCTTCCATTGGTAATTCCGTAGAGGAAAGCCCCTGCAAATAGATCGCCTGCTCCGTTTGTGTCTTTAGCACTTACTTTATAAGGTTCAATATCGATAAAGGTGTCACCGTCATAAATCATCGCTCCGTTTTCACCCTGTGTTATAACGAAGCGCTTTGCATCTCTTTTTAATGCTTCTCGCGCTTCTTCAAGATTATCTGTTCCAGTATATAGCAACGCTTCTTCTTCATTACAAAACAAAAGATCAACGCCTGCACCAACAACAGATTCCATTTGGTCCCTGAAATACTTAACCATAGACGGGTCAGAGAATGTTAATGCTGTCTTTACACCATTTTCTTCTGCTAATTTCTTGGCATATCTCATTGCATCTTGACCATTTTCAGACGTTACAAGGTAGCCCTCGATATATAGATACTGGCTATCTTTAAGTGCTTCCTCGGCAATCTCAGATCTAGAATAATCAGATGTAATCCCTAAAAAAGTATTCATCGTTCTAGAAGCATCTGTAGAAGTCATAACCAAACATTTCCCTGTAATACCTGACTCCAACTCTTGGTGATCAAGATTGGAATGAACTCCGTTCGATTTTAAGTCTTTTCTATAGAAATCTCCCAATTCATCATTTGCAACTTTACAGGAATAGTAACTAGATCCGCCGAATTGTGCAACACCAATAATTGAATTGGCGGCCGAACCACCACATTTCATGTTGCTCGAACCCATATTTATAGCATTTGAAATTCGAATTTGATTTTCTTCATCCACAAGTGTCATCAACCCTTTTTCAATATTGTGATCCTCTAAAAATTGATCATCAACTTCAGTTACGATATCCACTAAGGCGTTGCCTATTCCAAACACATTATACTTCTTGCTCATTCTTCAATAATTTACGAGTGCATTAATTTTTATCAATGGTATCATCAAAACGAATCAACAATTAATAAACTCCAATCAACTTTTTTTTAGGGTTAAATACGGCTGCAAATATACCGCTTGCTAGAAAGCTTGAAAAAGCAAACGCATTTTTTTTAAAAAAGATTTGTCGATATATAAAAACCATTACTTTTGCCGCTCAGAAAATTCCTCCTTAGCTCAGTTGGTTAGAGCATCTGACTGTTAATCAGAGGGTCCTTGGTTCGAGTCCAAGAGGAGGAGCAATAACAAAGGGGGCTGCAGCAATGCAGCCCCCTTTTTGGTTTTAAATTGTAACACACAGATCAATTAAGAGGCACTGTTTATAGGGGTTCAATAAAATAAAAATTCAATTTATTAATTCACGAACTTACGCGAGTGACTGTCAACAATTGCTTTTGTTTGCGGTAGGTTTTGCCTCATGCCCGCTTGTTGACCTCCAAAAAACCTTGTTTTCGTTGAAGTTTCTGGATTTAGGTTTATGGTTGCTTATTGCACGAAAAGCACAACTAAAACAAATGTTTACTTTCATCCAATAATCGGGGTATACGAATACAACCTTCTGTCGATTGATGAATAAGCTCAATTATTATGAAATTTAGGTGAATTTATATTTTCAAATAAAACCACCAATGCCGCATCTAATTTATATTCCCTTTCTAGTTTTTTTTTGAAGTAATCTATAGCAATGAACTCAATGAAATAATCGACATAAAGACGTTTAATAGCCGTCCTCATTTTGAACCATATCTTGACTTAATTGATGTGTCTAAGCTTCTAAAATAAGGCCTAATATGAAAATAACAACAATTACAATATGTCTATTATGTTCTATCCTTTTGCAAGGACAAGACTATTAT
>CAJVZZ010000028.1 GCA_913020435.1 uncultured Flavobacteriales bacterium
GAGTTGTGGTGTATTTGGGTTATCTAATAATGGATCTACTGGTAGAAGCAGAGGTTTGGATGGCCGAAGCGAGTCAACTACTTCTACATTTAGTCAAGGAATCTATGGGAGCGCTTCAGGGGTCAACAACGCTGGCGGATATAGTGCAGGAGTTGTGGGACAAGTTAAAGAACATGTTTCTCTCAACTATGCCTTTCTCGGTTTAGGAGAGGGAACCGGAACAAATAATTATGGTGGCGCATTTTACTCTACCGGCGTTGCGTCAGGAGCAAAAACAAATTTCGGGGTACTTGCGTATGCAGATAACGCAACAACAAATTACGGACTTTATGCTGATGTATCCGGAACTACTTCAGGCACAAACTATGCAATCTATGCCGATGCAGGCTCATTAGCTGCTAACAAAGCAGGTTACTTTAAGGGAGATGTTACTATAACAGGGGATTTATCTGTAACCGGCTTAATTTCTTCTGGTTTAGCTACGCGTATCGTTAATGACAGTATTCGTTTGAACTCAGCGGTAACAAAGGCAATTTCTGATAGCACAGTTCTCCATTCTGCTCTTTCTGATACTGCTTCTGCAATTCGTGCAGGTATTTTGTGGAGTGAAATCGCAACTGGAATAAACTATTCGGGTACTGGAAGAGTTGGAATTGGAATTGCAGCGCCCACTGGTAAATTGGACATAAGAAGTGGAACAAACGGCAGTGCAATTGTTTCTTTTGCTACAACTACTGGATCAAATAGGGGACTATCTGCAAATGTAGAAAGCGGAGGAACTAATTCTAATGGCCAGTTTGGCGTTCTAACAACCGCAGCAGGAACAGGAACAGGAAACCATTATGGTGTTTACAGTTCTAGTTACGGTTCTGGGTTGGAGAGTTGTGGTGTATTTGGGTTATCTAATAATGGATCTACTGGTAGAAGCAGAGGTGTAGAAGGCCGAAGCGAGTCAACTACTTCTAAATTTAATCAAGGAGTCTATGGTACTGCAACTGGTATCAACAGCGTTGCTTTTGGACATAATGCAGGAGTTGTAGCAGATGCTTCAGGAAATGTTACAGCTAACTTTGGCTTTCTCGCTCTAGTTGTAGCAACTGGAGTAACTAATTATGGCAGCGCATCTTACGCTTACGGCGCTGCAACTGGAGTAGGAAAAAGAAATATTGGGACATATGGGTATGCAGATAACGCAACAACAAATATCGGAGTCTTTGGTACTGTAGAAAATAGTTCTACAGGTACAAACTATGCAATCTATGGAACTGCCGGAGCAACAGCTGGTAACAAAGCAGGTTTCTTTGAAGGAGATGTTACTATAACAGGGGATTTAAATATAACTGGTGCACTTTCTAAAGGTTCAGGAACTTTTAAGATTGATCATCCACTAGATCCGGAAAACAAATACCTAGTGCACAGTTTTGTAGAAAGCCCTGACATGATGAATGTATATAATGGCAATATTACAACCGATGCTAATGGATTGGCTACAGTGGAATTACCTCAATATGTTCAAGTTTCTAATAAAGACTTCAGGTATCAATTAACTCCTATTGGTAAATTTGCGCAGTGTATAGTTAAAGAAGAAGTAAACGGAGACAAGTTCATTATTCAAACAGACAAACCTAATGTCAAAGTGAGCTGGCAAGTGACTGGAATCAGAAATGATCCTTATGCTAAAGTAAACAGGATTGTAGTGGAGCAAGAAAAATCTAACTCGAAAAGAGGCAAGTACTTGCATCCTGAAGTTTACGGTAAAGACAAGTCACAAAGTGTACATCCTACAATAGAAAAAATTACAGAAGAAGAATTAATGCAAATGAAAGAAGGTACTAAATCACCTGGATCAGAAAATCATTAAATAGTTGATTCGTATTCGTCTGAAAGACTAAAAGCAAAAAAGGCTCTTCAAAATTAATTGAAGAGCCTTTTTTATATTACAAAACTTGATTCCTACTTACCAGCCAAATCAATGATAAAAGCGAACTCCTGAGCTACTTCTTTCAAGGACTCAAACCTTCCACTTGCTCCACTATGTCCAAATTCCATTTCAGTTTGCAGTAGCAATAAATTATCATCAGTTTTTAGTTCTCTCAATTTAGCAACCCATTTTGCAGGCTCCCAATATTGCACTTGAGAATCGTGTAATCCAGTCGTCACCAACATATTTGGATAATCCTTAGCTTCAACATTATCGTAAGGAGAATACGATTTTATATAATCGTAATATTGTTTTTCTTTAGGGTTCCCCCATTCATCAAACTCACCAGTAGTAAGTGGAATAGATTCGTCTAACATAGTAGTTACAACATCTACAAATGGAACTTGAGCAACGACACCCTTCCACATGCTTGGCTCCATGTTTATTATTGCCCCCATAAGCAAGCCACCCGCGCTTCCGCCCATAGCAAATAGATTATCTGGAGCAGCATAGTTATTGTTTACCAACCATTTTCCACAATCTATAAAATCATTGAATGTGTTTTTCTTATTGAGCATTTTACCGTCTTCATACCAACCTCTTCCAAGCGTTTCAGAACCTCGAATATGGGCAATAACATATATAAAGCCTCTATCCAGCAAACTGAGACGCGTTGTGGAGAAATAAGGATCGATACTATGACCATAGCTACCATATGCATAAAGTAACAAAGGCGCGGTTCCATCCTTTTTTGTATCCTTATGATATACGACTGACATTGGCACTTTAACTCCATCTCTAGTGGGAATCATCATGCGTTCTGAACGATAATTCGCCTTGTCAAAATCACCAATTACCTCTTGTTCTTTCAACAAGGTAAACTCCTTTGTCTTCATGTGATAATCATAAACAGAACCAGGAGTGCTCATGGAGGAGTAACCAATTCTCATGATATCACTTTCGAATTCATAATTACTTGAAGCATACGCCGAATAGGCCTCTTCTCCAAAATCAACATAATGTTCAGTATTATCTTTCTGATTAATCACTCTAAGGTTCACAATACCGGCAATACGTTCTTCTAATATCAAATAATCATCGAACATTTCTATGTCCTCCAAAAGAATTCCTTCTCGCGCAGGAATTACCTCCTTCCAATTCTCTTTTCCCGGTTTTTCAACCAAGGTTTCCATTAATCGAAAGTTTTTTGCATTCCAATTCGTATGCACATAAAATTTATCGCCAATATGGCCAATACCATATTCAAAATCTGGTTCACGTTCCTGAATTATTTTGAACGCACCATTTGGATTATCCGCTGAAATAAAACGATATTCTGAAGACAAGGTGCTTCCCGATCCGATAAAAATGTATTTATCCGATTTTGATTTGTACACAAAACAATTAAAGGTCTCGTCATTCTCTTCATAAACTAATTCTGCTGTGCTCGTTTCTTTACCTAGTTCATATTTCCAAACCTGAAAAGCTCTAAGCGTTTCATCTTTTTTGGTAAAAAATATGGTTTTACTATCTGAAGCCCAAACAGAGCCACCGGTAGTATTTTCAATAGTAAACGGAAGCGTTTCTCCGCTTACCATGTCCTTGAACTTAATAGTATAAATCCGACGACTCACCGTGTCTTCACCATATGCAAGCACCATTTTATTGGGACTTAGGGATAATCCCGAAGCGCTGTAATAGTCATGTCCCTCGGCCATAGGATTTACATCCATTATTATATCCTCGCCGGCCTCTAAGCTGCCTTCTTTTCTGCAATAAATAGGATATTCCTTTCCTTCTTCTTGACGCACATAATAGAACCAACCGTCCTTCCTATAAGGAACACTCATATCGGTTTCCTTGATACGTCCTTTCATCTCTTCAAATAGAGATTCACGAAACCCTTTCAAAGGTTCCATTACCTTTTCTGTATGTGTGTTTTCAGCCTTCAGATATTCGATTACTTCTTTATCCTCCCGTTGATTCATCCAAAAATAATTATCGATGCGCGTGTCTCCATGAATTGAAAGTTTTTTCGCAACTTTTTTTGCAACTGGGCCTTCTAATCCTATATTCATTTTCATATTTAATTTCGTTTGTATTGTATTTCTTTAGTTAAAAATAAGAATGAACGAATATGAAAAACTAAAGAAAACTAATTCTTGATGTCTTTCTTAAGCTCACCATCAATATCATTTTTATATACGATTGTGCGGTATGGAAAAGGAATTTCTATACCCTCGGCATCAAAACGTTTTTTTACAGATTCTAACAAATCCCAATGCGCATTCATGGCTTTAATAGGTCCTCCACACCAAAAATAAGTTCTAAGAGTTATAGCAAAGTCACCATGACTTATCATTCGAATTTTAGGAGTATTTTCCTCTTTCTTTTTTTCTTCTTCCGTCCTTCCATCCAAATAATCAGGATGTTTTAGTGCCTCTTCTGATATTAACTTTTTTGCTAAGTCTACATTACTATCATATGAAATTCCAAATTCAATAAAACGACACATTTTTTCCTCTTTTATCGTACTATTCACAATGGTTTCATTGCTCATTACTGCATTAGGAATAATAATTCTACGGTTTTCAAAACTCTTGATTACTGTGTGTCTTAAGGTAATATCTTCAACTTCGCCGCTATAAGTAGCAACATGAATTATGTCACCTACTCTAAAAGGTCTGAAAATCACTAAAAACACCCCCCCTATTATATTCGAAAGCGCTTGCTGTGAAGCAAATGCTATTGCCGCAGCTGCAATACCCGCACCAGCAAACAATGTAGTTCCAATAGACCTTAAAGAAGGTATGGCATAAAAAGTAAACGCTAAAGCTGCACCAATAATAAGCGCTGTACTTGCATTTTTCATAAAATTATACCGCGTTGGATCGATATTTAATGAATCACTTCTGTCAGCAATAAAATTCGTTAGAAATTTCCGGAGTGTATAGGAAAGAATTAATGCAACTACAATTGCTATAAACACTGCAACAAGGTGATTATCTGTCGCAATTTTTAAGAGTTCCTGTTTTGACATTTAAATTAAATCTTACCGTCTCTCACCATTTCTGCATATGCCTTTGCGAAATAGGTAATTATAATATCAGCTCCTGCTCTTCTTATGGACATAAGCATTTCAGGCATAGCCTTTTCAAAATCCAACCAACCGTTTTGACAAGCAGCAGTTAGCATACTGCATTCTCCACTAACATTATACGCTGCAATAGGAATATCGTAGTTTTCTTTCAGAATATGTATAATGTCTAAATAAGGTAATGCTGGTTTTACCATCATGATATCAGCACCTTCGGCAAAATCCAAATCGGCTTCTAATAATGCCTCGCGTTTATTTGCAGGGTCCATTTGATACGATTTTTTGTCACCTTTTTTAGGTTCTGAATCCAATGCATCTCTAAATGGACCATAAAACGCTGATGCATACTTTGCAGTGTAACTCAATATTCCAACCTCTGTAAATCCATTTTCATCTAATACTTCACGGATATACCCTACTCTGCCATCCATCATATCGCTAGGCCCTATAATATCTGCCCCGGCTCTGGCTTGCGCTAACGCCATCTCGCCCAAAATAGGCAATGACGCATCATTTAATATTTTATCTCCCTCTACAAAACCATCATGTCCATCTGACGAATAAGGGTCCATTGCAACGTCTGTAATTATCTGCACCGTTTCTCCAAATTCCACTTTAATAGCTTCAAATGCTTTGAGGTAGAAATTATTAGCATTCTTGCTATAAGTAGCTTTTGTGTCTTTTAGTTCATCGTTAACAGCCGGAAATAAGATAAATGAACCAATCCCTATATCTATACAAGATTGAATCTCTTTTATCGCTTCATCGGTAGACATTCTGAAATTTCCAGGCATACTTGCCACCTCATCTCGAATTCCATTTCCATCAACTAAAAAAATAGGCTGAACCAAATTTGATATAGACAAATGAGTCTCTTTCAAAAAGCCTCTAGATATCGCTGTAGCTCTATTTCTACGTGGTCTTCTGTTCATCTTAATTTCAATTTAAAACAAATGTACAATAGCTTTATTCAGCTACGAAGAATTTGATTTTTGATTATCAAGCTTTATGAAATTGATATCTTCGTCAACATGCATAATTTTTCTAAAGTTTGCGTTTTTTGCGCCTCGTCTTCAGGGAACAATCCCATATATATCAATTCAGCTCGTGAACTAGGTTCACATCTTGGCAAACAAAACATGTCCCTCATTTATGGCGGAGGAAAAGTAGGACTTATGGGAGCCCTAGCTGATTCAGCAATAGATGCTGACGCTAAAGTCACTGGAATTATTCCTGACTTTATGATGGAAAAAGAAATCGGACATACTGGTTTAACAGAGCTTATAGTGGTTGAATCGATGCACGAACGAAAACTGCAAATGCACGAATTGTCTGATGCTGTGGTTACACTTCCAGGTGGTTTTGGCACTTTTGAAGAATTATTTGAAATCCTTACTTGGATTCAATTAGGACTTTATCAAAAACCTGTCGGGATTCTGAACGTTAACGGCTACTATAGTTTATTAGAAAAGCAATTGGACAGCATGGTTATCGAGGGCCTATTAAAACAAGAACATAGAAATGGCCTAGTATTCTCGACAGAATTGAACGAGTTATTTAACCTAATGCATCAATACAAACCCATTAAGCCACTTTTCCATCTTAAAAAAGATGAAACCTAATTAACTAATTACAGCATATTGCGGTATTTGTGCTTTCAGACCAAAGCTGCAAAAACTACTTTTGTCAAAAGCATTTGAATGTCAACACTTTCTTATATCATTTGGGATATTGATCCCGAAATCATCAGCTCTCCAATTTCAATTCGTTACTACGGAATGCTCTTCGCATCAGCATTTATTGCGGGTTATTATTTACTCCAAAGGATGTTCAAGCAAGATGACGTTCCTAGTGAATGGTTAGATAGCGTTTTGATGCACACCATTATTGGTACAGTCGCCGGCGCACGTATTGGTCACTGTTTATTTTACGATTGGGCTTATTTCAAAGACCACATCTTAGAAATATTTTTACCTGTTGCTTTTGAACCAGAACTTCATTTTACTGGATTTCAAGGTCTTGCAAGCCATGGCGCTGCAATCGGAATCATCATCGCCTTATTTATATGGTCTCGTAAAGTCAGTAAAAAGAATATTCTATGGATTCTTGATAGAGTTGTTGTTGCGGTTGCATCAGGTGCTTTCTTTATCAGGATGGGTAATCTTATGAATTCTGAAATTATTGGAGAACCTACAACCGTTGCATGGGCGTTTGTATTTAAATATGTTGATGGTCTGCCTCGTCATCCTACCCAAGTATACGAAGCTTTAGCTTACCTAACAATTTTTATAATTCTTGCTTTCCTTTTTTGGAAAAAAGATTGGAGTAAGCGTCAAGGGGGAATATTTGGACTTTTCTTAATCCTTCTTTTTGGTTTTAGATTCTGTATTGAATTTATGAAAGAAAACCAAGTAAGTTTTGAAGACTCAATGGCTCTTAATATGGGTCAATGGCTTAGCATTCCGTTTGTTTTAATAGGAACTTATTTTTTAGCTAGAAGCAAAAAATCAAATTCGTATGGCTAAATACGAATTGAAAACAAAAGTTACCGACGTAAATGTCAATGAGTTTCTGAATAAAGTAGAATCCGAACAAAAACGCTTGGATGCCTTTGAAATCAGTGATTTAATGAAAAAGATAACCGGTCAAGAACCCAAAATGTGGGGGTCGAGTATAATTGGTTTTGGGCAATATCCTTATAAATATGAAAATGGTCAGGAAGATGATTTTATAGCTACTGGATTCTCACCGAGAGAAGCAAAACATTCTCTTTATATAATGGGAGGCATTGAAAACTCCCCTAACCTGACTCCTAAATTAGGTAAGTTTAAAAATGGAAAATCTTGTCTTTACATTCAAAAATTAGTCGATACAGATAAGTGTGTATTGCAACAACTTGTCAGGGAGTCTCGCGATTACATTACAAACAAAACATGGCCTTAAGCTGTTACTAAAGTTCAATAAACACTCTATGAAAACACTTTCTCTTATTACCCTAGTATTATTTATTAGCTTCATATCTTTTGCCTTGCCTAAAGGGGGCGACCATCCTGCTCCAGCTTCTGCCTCAGAAATAATAGATGCTATTACAAAACTCAACACGTTGGGTTCAGTTTTGTACTTAGCAGCTCACCCCGATGATGAAAACACACGTTTGATTTCTTGGCTAGCTAACGATCAAAAAGTAAGAACAGGATACCTATCGCTTACTAGAGGAGATGGTGGACAAAATTTGATCGGAACTGAAAAGGGTGAATTGATTGGTGTACTTCGAACTCAAGAATTACTAGAAGCACGTAAAATTGATGGTGGTATGCAGTTTTTTACCCGAGCAGTTGATTTTGGATATTCAAAAACTACCGAAGAAACACTCGAAAAATGGAACGAGCGAGAAGTCCTTTGGGATATAGTTTGGGTAATTCGAAAGTTCAGACCCGATGTGATTGTTACTCGATTTCCTCCCAGTAAATATGCGGGACATGGGCATCATTCTGCTTCTGCAGTTTTAGCTGAAAAAGCTTTTGAAATGGCATCAGACCCAAGTGTCTTTCCTGATCAATTAAAACACCTCACCGCTTGGCGCACAAAAAGGCTCTACCATAACACAAGCTCTTGGTGGAATAAGGAGATTGAGGAAACCTATAAAACTGATCCAGACATGATTCGGATTGATGCCGGAAAATTTAATCCTATTACTGGAAAGTGGAACAACCAAATTGCCATGGAAAGTCGCAGTCAGCATAAAAGTCAAGGCTTTGGTGCTAGTATTTTGCGCGGCGAACAATTCGAATACCTCACCTATGTAAAAGGAGATAAAGCGGATAAATCGCTTTTCGACAATATCGATATAACTTGGGGACGAGTTCCCAAGTCCGAGATGATTCAAACCAAACTAAATACAATTATCGAAAATTTTAGAGCTGATAATCCTGCTGCTTCAGTTATTGATCTGGTTGATTTATATCGTACTATGGAGGAATTCCCAGAACCCAGTCAGTGGATAAAATGGAAAAAGAAAGAACTTGAAAATATTATAGTAGATGCTACTGGACTTTGGTTTGAGGCCGTAACAGAAAATGAATATGCAGTTCGCGGCGAAGAAATCAAAGTTGAAGTTAGTGCTATAAATGCAGGTCAAGTCAATTCTATAGCCATTGAAAAAGCCTCACTAAATGGAAAAGACACCACTATTTTCACAGTATTAGCTCTTAACAAGTGGGAGAAAATGAAATTACAATTAAAGGTAGCGGAGGAAAAATCAATTACGCATCCCTACTGGTTAATGCAGGATTATCAAAACATGTTTAATGTTGAAGATATTCTATTGAGGGGGTTACCCGAAAACGAACCGGCATATGAAGTAACTTTTCAAATAACTGTATATGGTGTGAGCTTCGACTACAGCATTCCTGTTCAGTATAAGTTTAGAGATCGTGTATCAGGAGAAAATATTCAAGATTTTTCTATCCGACCCGATATGACCTTGAATTTGGATAATACTGTATATGTTGTTCCAAAAGGAGAAAAGCGAACGGTAACAGTTACTGTAATGGAAGATAAAGCCGGAATTACGGGTAAGTTAACACTTAACCTTCCTGAAGGTTGGAACTGCAGCCCAGAATCGCATATCGTTACCTTAAACAAGAAGGAAGCTGCTAAAGTGTTCACCTTCGATATTACTGCAGGAGCTGATGCAAAAAGTGGTGATTTTTCTGTCCAATGTAAATCAGGTGAAAAAATATTTGACCGCTCTTTAGTAATGATCGAATATCCGCATATCCACAAACAAACCCTATTTCCTAAAACTCAAGGAAAACTAGTTACAGGTGATTTAACGATTACCAGTAAAAATATTGGTTATGTAATGGGCGCCGGCGATAATGTTCCAGAGGCTATTACTCAGCTAGGTGGAAATGTAACCATCGTTAACCCTAATACTTTAGCTGCAGCAGATCTTTCAGTATACGACGTCGTTGTTATTGGGATTAGAGCATACAACACCCAAAAAGCATTAGGAAGTTATCAGCAAGTACTAATGGATTATGTAAATAAAGGTGGTCTGATGATCGTGCAGTACAACACGAATCGAGGTTTAAAAACTGAAAATTTCGGTCCTTATCCTTTAAAACTATCTAGAGATCGTGTAACTGATGAATTTGCTACTGCTACTATTCTAGATAAAAATCATCCGATTTTGACTTCTCCAAACCCAATAACCAATGCTGATTTTGACAATTGGGTGCAAGAAAGAGGCTTGTATTTCGCCAACGAATGGGACCCAAAATATGATGCATTACTAAGTTGGAATGATCCTGGAGAAGATCCTAGTTCAGGAGCACTTTTGGCTACTCAATATGGAGAAGGTCACTTTGTTTTTACAGGAATATCTTTCTTTAGACAATTACCAGCAGGCGTGCCAGGAGCATACAAATTGTTTGCTAATATTCTTTCTTATGGAAGAAAATAAAGCAAAAGAAACTGAGGATAATACCAATTGGAAAGCTTGGTATGGTTTCGTTATTCTGTTTTTCGCAATTCAAGTTGGGTTTTATGCTTGGCTAACTGAATTTTTCTCATGAGTGGAATTGATTGGGCCGTACTTCTTGGAACTTTAGGACTAATTGTAGGTTACGGAACCTATATGACTCGAAAAAGCGATGGACTTGAGGGTTATTTGAAAGGTGGTTCAGATATGAAATGGTTGACCATTGGTTTGTCTGTAATGGCAACTCAAGCTTCTGCCATTACCTTTATTTCTACTCCTGGTTTGGCTTATGAAAATGGAATGGAGTTCATTCAAAACTACTTTGGACTTCCTATCGCTATTCTTATTGTATGTGTTGTTTTTATTCCGATTTATTACCGACTCAAAGTATACACCGCATATGAATATCTAGAACAACGATTTGATGTTAGAATTCGATTAATAACCGCTTCACTTTTTATGCTTTCCCGAGGATTAGCTGCCGGAATCACTATATATGCTCCCGCAATTATCATAAGTGTAATGCTAGGGTGGTCTTTGGAATTAACGATTCTATTAGTAGGTATTCTAGTAATTGTGTATACCGTTTCCGGAGGTACAAAAGCAGTTAGTTTGACTCAAAAATGGCAAATGACGGTTATTCTTTTGGGGATGGGAATTGCGTTTGGAATTCTATTGAACCGCATGCCTGAAGAAGTAAGCTTTTTAGGTGCGTTGGATTTAGCAGGAGCCTCTGGAAGAATGAATGTGGTTGACTTTTCATTTGACTTCAGCAAACGGTATACCTTCTGGAGTGGTATTACAGGAGGTCTCTTCTTGGCGCTTTCTTACTTTGGAACAGATCAAAGTCAAGTCCAGCGCTACCTCTCGGGGAAATCAATTAAAGAAAGTCGACTGGGACTTTTATTCAATGCACTTTTGAAAATTCCAATGCAATTCATGATACTGCTTACTGGTGTTTTGGTATTCGTGTTTTATCAGTTTGAAGCACATCCAGTTCTGTTTAATAAAGCAGCAGTTCAGACCGCTCAAGAATCAAAATATAAAGCTGAATTTCAAGATATTGAAAACCAGCACCAACAATTTCATGAAGAAAAGAAAGCAGCTTATTTAGATTATGCCAAACAACCTACAGATGCAAAGAAAGAAACGCTGCTTGCTCTAGACAAAAAAGCAAAATCAGTTAGAGACCAAGCCAGAGAAGTTGTGCTAAAAGCTGACCCTGACCAAAGCAGCAGAGATAGTGATTATGTATTTCTAACCTTTATTCTGAATTATCTACCCCAAGGATTGGTCGGCTTATTAATCGCTGTGATTATTTCTGCAGCCATGAGTTCTACTGCCGGAGAAATAAACGCTTTGTCTTCTACAACTATGGTTGACTTTTACCAACGATTTTCAAAGACCAAAAAAAGCGATACTCAATCTGTAAACCTTAGTAAATGGTTGACTCTAGGCTGGGGAATTTTAGCAATCATTTTCGCTCTTTCGGCGCAATTAGTCGAAAACCTCATTGAAGCAGTAAATATATTAGGATCAGTATTTTACGGGACCATTTTAGGCGTATTCCTCACAGCATTTTTTCTTAAAAAGGTCGGATCAAGGGCGGTTTTGATTGGGATAGTTGTAGGCCAATTAACCGTATTTGTACTCTTCTATTATGAGGCTGTTGGTTATTTGTGGTTCAATGTTATTGGTTGCGCTATTGTAATGATTGTTTCGTACATCACCTCACTATTTTCTAGCAAACCTGAACAGAGTTAATGCTCTTCGTTATCAATTACTTTAAAAGCCTAAAATAAGATTAAGGTAAGGCTTATTGTAGAAACACCGATCCAGAGCACCAAACCAAAGATTAAAGGTTTCCAACCTAAACTTTTTAAGTTTTTTAAGGGTAATCCTGAGCCTACTAAAAAGAGAGAAACAATCAAAAACTTCTTTGAAACCACTACAATATTTTCACCAATAATAGTCGGAATTGACACCAAACTATTGAGACAAACGATCCCAATAAAAACAAGAATAAACCATGGGATTTTCACTTTCCCTTCTTTGGTTTTAAATAACACAAGGGTTATTAAGGACATAGGGATTATCCAAAGCACTCGCGACAACTTTACTGATGTTGCAACTTGCAATGCTTCATTTCCATAACTCATTGCCGCCCCTACTACCGAAGATGTATCGTGAATAGCAATTGCCGCCCACAGACCAAATTGTTGCTGTGACATATCAAAATAAGTACCTATTGGAGGAAACAAAAAAAGTGCAATTGCATTCAATAAAAACACTACAGCTAATGATATACTTATTTGTTTTTCAGTAGCCTTTATCAAAGGGGATATAGCTGCTATTGCGCTCCCCCCACAAATAGCAGTTCCAGTGGAAATTAAATGTCCAATATTTTTTGACAACCCCATAACGCGAACCAATAGATATCCAACAACTAGTACAAAAACAAAACTGGCAATCATAATTTCGATTCCAATCAAACTAGAATCAATCACCTGAGCTACATTCATACCAAAGCCTAACCCTAAAACTGATACTTTTAATAACCAATTTGACCAAGTCTTATTTTTTTCAGGATACGGATGAATAAGAATTGAAGAAAAAAGCACTCCTGTCACTAGAGCCATTGGAGCAGAAACTGGCAGTATGAGTACAGTGAATATCAACGCAAAAAACAGTATAGCCTGCATAAGACAATACTACAAATAGTAATAAAGCAAACCTAACTTAGGTTTGGCACTCACAGTTTTATGTTGAGTTATGACCAAAATCACTCAAGTTTCAACCTTATTATGGTTAAATTTGTCTCTTGTTACAGTAGCTAAAAAGCACAGCATCCAAAGTCTTTTTTTCTTGCAGTTTTAAAGTTAGTATTACAATAGGAAATTATATGAGCGTAAGCACAGTAAAATTTAACGTACAGGATAGACCTGAATTTTTTAAAGAACTTCGTAAAAGAGTCAATCAACATTTCAAGGAAAATGACATTAGTAAATACGGAAATACGCGTATGCTAGTAAAATCCGCAGTAATGATTGTCCTATACACTTTGCCTTTGGTATTAATGCTTTCAGGTGTTGTGTCTTCTTTTGCAGGTGTAACTGCAATGTGGATTTTAATGGGATTTGGAATATCTGGTATTGGATTAGCAATTATGCATGATGCTAATCACGGAGCTTATTCTAAAAACAAAACATTGAATTCAGCAATGAGTTTTTTACTCAATTTTGTTGGTGGTTATCCAGCAAATTGGAGAATACAGCACAACGTATTACATCATTCTTTTACCAATATTGATGGACATGATGAAGATATCGAAAAGCAAGGAATTGTTCGTTTTTCTCCAAATCAGCCGAAAAAAGCGATCTTTAAATTTCAAGTACTTTACGCGCCTCTTCTTTATGGAATCTTAACCATATATTGGTTTATCGGCAAAGACTTCGAGCAATTGGTTCGATACAATAGAATGGGTTTACTGCAGAGCCAGGGCCTAACATTTGGTCGTGCTTTAGCTGAAATTATTTTTCACAAGTTGTGGTATATTAGCTTAACTATCGTTCTTCCTTTAATTGTAATCGATTTGCCTTGGTGGCAGATACTGACCGGTTTTTTAATCATGCACTTTATGAGTGGGTTAATTCTAGCACTTATTTTTCAGACAGCTCACGTTATTGAAGAAACTAACTTTTACGAGCCAGACGAAAACAATAGCGTTGAAAATAATTGGGCAATTCACCAATTGCATACAACAGCTAATTACGCAAATAAAAGTGGATTCTTTTCTTGGTTCATCGGTGGTCTGAATTATCAAATTGAACATCATTTGTTTCCAAACATTTGTCACGTTCACTTTAAAGAAGTATCTAAAATTGTAAAGAAAACTGCTTTAGAATACAACTTGCCTTATCACCAACATACTACCTTTTTGGATGCTTTAAAAAGTCATTTCACGTTGTTGCATAAACTGGGAACAGGAAAGATTTAGTCTTTCAACTAAAATATTCAATGATTTAAAAGCCTCGATTTATCGGGGCTTTTGTTTTTCTTATTGCTCGTGTGCGATTGCATCGCCTTTGTTTTTCTAAAATACAATTTCACAACAACTATAATCCCACTTTCTTACCTTTCATTACAGCAATTACAAACGCCAACAAAGGCATTGCACTTATCAAGTAATACAGATTAAACTGGATTAAACCATAAGTAGCTGCAGCAACTACTGGAAATAAAGCCATGGCTAGAGAATTCAACGATTCGCTTATTCCCATTATTTCTCCTTGTTTGCTAGGGTCTGCATGAATAGAAATGAGGCTATTGAATGTTGGAAATGAAAGTGACAAACCGAGATTCATGATATAGTAGAAAGCAATAAATAGATAAAGATTGTCGGTAAAGGTTATACAAAGCAGTCCAATGAATGAACAAGCTAACCCAATTTTCAATGTATTGAATTCTCCAATTTTAGCAATAACTCGTTTGGATACAAATGCCTGATTGAAGGATAGAAAGATCCCCACCACAAACATGAACATGCCCAATTCTTTTTCGTTGAAATCGAATAGGTCTATAAGAAACAAAGCAATGCTTCCAATATAGAATGCCATCATAGTTGCAAAAATTACCTTCAGAAGAAAGAGTAGTTTTATTTTATCGCCAGGATTTGCTTCTCTAATTCGAGAAACAATCAGAAAGGTTTTCTTCAATGAATAGGTCTGTTTTTTAGCAGAAGTAGCAGGCACATGAGACTCCTTTAGCCATGCATAAATTGAAATTAAAGTCACCGATGAAACCAACAATGCGACAATCACTGTTCCTGTATATTCCAAAGAACTAGAAGCTGCCAATCCACCTAATCCTGGCCCTATTATCATTCCTAGTCCAGCTATTCCTCCTAGATATCCAAATATGTATGATTTTTCTTGTCGAGTTGTAACATCAGCAACGTAAGCATGGGTAACCGAATTATTCCCACCCGTTACTCCATCAAAGATTCTTGCAAAGGCAATAACCATAATGGGTACAGAGACTCCTAACACATAGATATTAGGAATATAAAGAGCGATTAAGAATATTATCCAGCTCAAAAGTGTGCCCGCTTGGCTTATAAGTAATATTGGTTTACGTCCTTTTTGGTCGGACATTGAGCCTAAAATTGGTGCTCCAATAAATTGGAAAGTAGAATACAACGTGATTAATAACCCATATACCCATTGCGGTGCGCCATACTTTGCAACAATAAATGGCAATACTGGCATTAGAATACTAAATCCAAGTACATTAACAAAGGTCAATAAATATGCAGGTATATACTTCTTTTTCATAGGTGTTAAAACAAAAAAAGAACCCGCAAGCGAGTCCTTTTTTTGCTGATAAATGTGTGTTTATTTATGAATAATGAAGCGTTCTGAATAAGTATATACTCCCATTTTTATTTAATTTTTCTTAAATCGTTGATTGAAACCCTTATCCCCTCTCGATTGTGGTTTCTTGTATTTTGGCCCATGTCGTTTATATTTACTACCTAAATTAAGCTTTTGGTTTTTTGCTTTTTTCTCGTGAGTTCCTGCACCAGCTGTGCCATCTTGTTTTGAAATAATCGAAATCTCGCGAACCTTATGTTTTTCTTCTGGAGTCAATTCTTTTGAAACTTCTACCGCTTTAGGAAAATCTAAAACTGGAATTTTCAAATCCATTAAACCCTCTATCTGTTCTTTAAATAAAATTTCTTTTTCAGTAAAAAACAATATGGTTTTTCCCTCATTTCCGGCACGACCTGTCCTTCCAATACGGTGCATATAGTTCTCTGGAAAATCGGGCGTATCAAAATTGATAACGTGAGAGGTATTCTCTATGTCTAGCCCTCGGGCCATTACGTCCGTAGAGATCAGAATACGCTTCTCGCCTTCTTCAAACTGCTTTACAGAACGCAATCTAAAATTCTGCGATTTATTTGAATGTACTATTGACAGTTCAGAGCCCATGAACTCTTCCATAGTTTCGTATAATCTATCGGCTTGACGTTTGCTCGACAAAAACACTAAAACTTTTGAGAATTGCTCAGTATCTCGCAACAAATGCATAAGCAAGTTTGCCTTTGTATAAAAATTAGGAACTGGATAACTACATTGTTCAATATTCTCTAGTGGAGTTCCACTAATTTCAATTGTAACTTTTTCTGGTTTCGTAAAAAAATCATCAATCAAAATACTAATGTCATTGGTCATTGTAGCCGAAAACATCGTGTTTTGACGCTTATCAGGCATAAGCTCGAACAAGTTTGTCAATTGAAATCGGAAACCTAAATCGAGCATTACATCCACCTCATCAATTACCAATTTAGTAATGTTTTTCAATTGAATAGAACGCGTAAGCACCAAGTCATACAATCTACCTGGAGTAGCAACCAAAATATCCATTCCATGAGATACGGCGATCTTTTGCGTATTGATATTTACACCGCCATATACACCGATAATCCTACAATTCATATACTTAGCATACGATTGCAGTTGTTCCGTAACCTGGACAACAAGTTCTCGTGTAGGGACTAAAATCAATACCCGAGGATGAATTTGTTCGGAATACTTTAATTCTTGCAGAATAGGCAAGCTGTACGCCAGAGTTTTTCCAGTACCAGTTTGTGAAACCCCTACCATATCCTTCCCTGAACGAATTACAGAAAAGGCCATTACTTGAATAGGTGTAGGTTCCGTAAAGCCTAAATCAGTTACTGCATTTTGCAGCTGTTTAGATAAATTTAAATCAGAAAAAGTAAGTGATTCCATGCCGTTAATTCTTCATGCAAAGAACCGCTTTTTATTTTACTTATCAGCCATTACAAATCGAAGTGCTAAACGCTCGGACCAAAGCGGTTTTGAAAAATCAAAACTTGCACCAAATCCTACATGGCCTCCATACTTTAAAGCTAAGAATGTAACGTTTGGATTTAATTCTGCTTCTTTATAAGGGTAACATTCTACTCCAAGAAAAGGATCATCCAACGCATTAACCGCTAGCGTTGGAATGCTGACTCCTTTTATAAATTGCTTTGAGCTGCATCGCTCCCAGTATTCGTTTGCATCCTTAAATCCGTGAATTGGAGCAGTATACAAATTATCAAAATCAATAAAAGACTTACATTGATTGACTTGCTCTTCGGAAATGCCTAGCTCGGGAAATTGATCAATTTTTCTTTTGGTCTTTGATTTTAGTGACTTAAGAAATCGGCGCATGTAAATCCAATTCTTTCTTTTTGCCAGCTCCTTGGCCGAATCGGCTAATTGAAAAGGAACCGAAAAAGCAACCGCTTTTTTCAGCTTAGTAGAAATATCAACACTCTTTTCTCCAAGATATTTAACCAATACATTCCCGCCCAAACTAAATCCAATCGGTACAATTTCTTCGTAATCGGCTTGAATAAATTCAATTACAAAATCCAAATCATCTGTTTTCCCAGAATGATATGTGGTCGGTTTTTTGTTTATTTCTCCTGAACAACTCCGAAAATTCAAGACAACTGCATCGAATCCGTTTTGGTTAAAGATTTTAACCATTCCTTTTGCATATTGTTTATTCGAATTACCTTCTAAACCATGCAATAGAAGCATTATTTTTTTACTTCCAACTTTCGAAAAATCAAGATCTATAAAATCACCATCGGAAGTGATAACTCTTTCCCGATTGTAACTAACGTCGGCTACAATTCTTTTCTGATTGGTTAGAATTGTATTCAGGTTTCCACTTTTCAGAAGAAACGAAGGCTTAAGAGATTCGTATTCAAATAACATTGCCACAAAAATCGACAATTCAAATTATTCAACTACATTTTTATTCCTTTCAAATAATGCACTTGTAATTCGTTAATTTTCAATGCGATAAAATAACTTCCCGTTGGTAAGTCGGCAGGAACATTCCACGATACCGAGTATTTTCCAGCTTCAAAATGCTCTTCTTTTAAGTTGGCTACTTGATTTCCCAACATATCAAAAACCACAACACTGGCTTGAGCAGAGTTAAATACGCCAAATTCAATTTTAACTTGATCTTGAAATGGATTTGGAGCTAATCCGTACAGCATTCCTTTGTCTTGATAAATACTATAGATTCCTGTTTTTTCTCCATTACCTGTTCCTCCGTCAACTGTTACACCATCTCCTTCGACTGCAATATCCCAAGTTCCAACAAAAACCCCGTTACCTCTATCCACTAATTGAATTATGCGATGAGTAGCATCGTATGTACCCGATGCAATGGAAGCCGCTGCATCGCCTGGAATATCGGTGTCTCCTTGAAAATACAACTGCGTAATTACAGTTGGCTTTCCTGGTGGTGTGATTCTAAAATGAATATGAGAAGGTCGATATTTAGTTCCATTTAAATACTTACCAGGCTTTATGGTTTCAAATTCATAGAAACCTTGAGCATTAGATTTCGTTGTTCCACGCAAATTATAACCGACACTATCATAAGCTCCTGAATCATCAGCATGCCAAACATCAACCAACGTGTCGGGAATTGGATTACAGTCCAAGTCCATCACACGACCAGAAATTATGATCCGGGTTCCAGCCTCAGCATTTCTGGCAAGTGCTTTATTGTCTATCGATGGCGGGTTCGCGGTATAAAAAGGTCCTTGACCATATCTATCTAATGTAGTTTCATTACAATCTTGTATTTCTTCCGATACTCCTTCTTTGGATAAAACTGTTAGTGGTAAAACACCAAGCGCCAAAGCACTTAGAGTAGTATTTTTTAGAAATTTTCTACGTGTGTTTTCAGTTTTCATACTTCGGAATTAAATTACTTAGCAAAGAAGCCTATTAATACTTCCGAACACTTGCACTGTTCTACTAATCGCTTGCACTTTTATATTCGGCTTTGAATTGACTCGGTGATAAACCTGTGTGCTTTTTGAAAAATCGATTAAAATAAGCCACATCTACAAACCCACATTCTAAGCTAACTTCTTTGATCTGTTTTGAAGTATAAACCAACATTCGTTTTGCCCCCAAGACCTTTCTTTCGTGTAATAATTGCAATGCAGTTTTGCCCGTTTCCTTTTTGCAAATTTGATTGAGTCGAGTAACTTGAATTTTCAAAGAAGAAGCTATTTCATCAATATTATTAGCTTCTAAACCAATCAATTTAATAGTATTTCTAAAAGCATTAAATTCTGAAGATACTGTGCTAGTTGGCTGAGTTACTTTTTTAGAATAAGCTTCGCGAAGTCTTGCCAAGAATGCCAAAAACAGAAACTTACTTATATCGAGAGATTTCGTTTTTAAAGATTTCCGCACTTGAATTAGCATTTCGTTCAAATCAGCTAAATCTGCAGTTGCTGGTTTCAATATAGGGTCGGCTCCAGTTCTAAAAAACGATAGTGAATTTAATAATTGCATTTCCGTTTCACTTCCACTAAACAACTCTTCTGGAAAAGTAAAAACATCGCCTTTCGTCTCTTCTCCAAAATCTACTCTATGCACTCTTCCTTTTCCTACAAAATGAAAGGAATTCGGAATGGTTTTATATTTCACAAAATCTATCTCATGTGCTCCTGAACCTTCTTCAATAAAAAGAACTTGAAAGAAATTGTGACGATGCGCTACCTCAGAATATCGGACATCAACTTTTATTCTTCTCGAAGAAATATAGGCTCTTGAAAGGCCGTACTTGTGCGTAGGTATGTCTTGTTTAATCAAAATTTAATATTGTTCTAGTACTATGTACACGCAAGTTATTAATTCGTTGGTTATGATTCAACAGTTTTTATAAATTTGGAAAAGAACGAGTTTAATCCAAAATAGACTTTCTGAATATTTCGTGTAGTTCACTAATTCGCTTTTCCAAATTCTGCAATAATTCTATAAAATATGCCAATTAGGCATAATTAAATACCTGATTCATCTATATCAACCTTTTTATTATCAGCACCTTGGCCCATAATCCAACTATTATGAAATTTTAAAATTTTTTCAAAGTCAATTTATTATTAATTGTTGTGGTGCTTTTTGGGTTGTAACATCAAGGATATTCGCAGAGTTGCTCAACACCAACCTACGATCAGCTGATACCTGATTTATATCCTCCAAGAACAATACGGGTTGCTATACATTACGTGCACCAGAATAGTGCTAACGATACTACCAATGCGCAAAACAAACCATTTTGAAGAAGTAGATTATGGCATCTTCTCTGAAGGAAAAACACTCTACTCCAACCAAGGTCTAACCTACAAATGCAATGAGTTTGAACACAACACAATAGAAGTATACGACTTGTTTGTTAGAGAGGGAACTATTGATAAGGTCCAAGGGCTTTGTGTCCCTATCGATGCAGCCCAATCCAACTGCGATACCAACCGGGAATTTCTTAAGCCATACTCGCACTTATTCAACAAGCGCTATTGAAGTTTATCCCGTTTTAAAGACGAAAATAAGTTACACTCATCATTTTGAAGCAAGCAGAAGACCTTTTACCCCTGATTGATTTAGCGCCACCAATGTGTTCGCGATAAGTTGTCAAGTAGGGCACTCAACAACCCTATCTTGCCTCTTCAGTAATATATTCGCTTGTACAAAAGCAGTCTTTAACGCTTCCCAACAGACGGTTCAGTCGACTTACAATTACCACAAGGATGAGTTTAACACTTCTAAAACTAATTATGAAACTGTTTTAGACGGTGGTAGTATCCTTTATTTAAAATCAGATATTGATTCAATTATAGGACTCGGAGACTCGGTTAACGTTTTCCTATAATGAATACGGTGTTAGTATTACCAAATTGAACGAGCAACAGGTTAAATCAGTAAATTATCAAGTAACTAAAACATTGAACGTTTCTAGTTTAACCTCTGGTGTTTATTTTATTTCAGTCTATCTAGACAAGACTATAATTGCAAACGAAAAACTGATTATCTGTAAATAAACTAATCCTGTATAATAAAAGTAGGTTTTGCATCAAATAGTTTTCCCTACCCCTAACTTCAATTTATCGTCCAATAGCATTTTCTTTAATTCTTTTGGTTTCTTTTTGTTGAAAATATAATTGTATTTAGATACTCCTTTTTGCAATAATTCCTGTAGCTCGCTATCACTTATTGTGATTCCCTTGTATTCAAACGGTAAAGTGAACTTGCACCCTTTTTTCCAATCCGAACATCCCCAAGCAGTCTTTCCTCTGATCAAATGACCTATTTCACACTTCGGGCAACTTGTTTGTTTTTCCTTGTATTGCTGGCTTTTGACTTGCTCGGTTAGTTCTCGAACCATCTGATTCAATTCTTCTTTGAATTGTTTGATATCAAATTCGCCACGTTCAATATCTCTTATTTTCTTTTCCCAAACCCCCGTTAGCTCAGCAGATTTTAAAAGATCGGTTTCAATCAAATCAATCAATTCTTTACCAGTAGCAGTGGCCATTATACGCTTCTTTTGGCGCACCAAGTATTTCCGAGAAAATAGTTTTTCAATAATGTTTGCTCGTGTAGACGGCCGGCCGATTCCGTTATCTTTCATCAAGTCACGCAGCTCATCATCGTCTACTTGTTTGCCTGCAGACTCCATGGCTCTCAATAAAGTCGCCTCAGTAAAATAACTAGGAGCTTTAGTCTGTTTTTCAACCAATTCAGGTTCGTGCGGTCCTTTTTCTCCTTTTTCAAAAACAGGCATTACCTGCTCTTCATTTTGAGATTTAGTGTCCTTACTTTTTGATTCAAACAAGACTCTCCAACCCGGTTCCAGAATTTGTTTTCCTGCAGCACGAAACTCATGCTTCAAAGCCATCCCTAAAACGGTTGTATTGCTCACAATACAATCGGGATGAAAAACCGCAATAAACCGTCTTGTTATCAAATCGTAGGTTTTCTTCTGCTCCAAACTTAATCCAACTTTAGAAGGATCTTCTCCTGTAGGAATTATGGCATGGTGATCCGTTACTTTTTTGTCGTTAAAAACCTTGGTCGATTTTCTGATTTTCTTACCCAACAACGGCTCCGTAAACTTGGCATATGCAATCAAATTCTTAAGAATTCTAGCAATTTTAGGGTAAACATCATTTGGCAAATAGGCCGTATCCACCCTAGGGTAAGTAACTAGTTTTTGTTCGTACAAATACTGCACGTAAGTCAAAGTTTCTTCAGCTGTGTAGCCAAACTTCTTGTTGCATTCTACTTGTATCGACGTTAAATCGAATAACGAAGGAGCCAATTCTTTTCCTTCTTTTTGGGTGTAGGATTTTATCTCGAAATCAACCTCTTTTATAGAGTTAATGAATTCTTCTCCCTTCTCTTTCTCCTTTAACTTTCCTTTGGTTCCTGCAAATTCTACATCACGATAAATGGTTTTTAAATCAAAGTATGTTTCTGATATAAATGCGTCTATTTCCTTTTGGCGCTCTACAATTAATGCCAAGGTTGGGGTTTGTACTCTACCTACAGAAAAAACCTGTTTGAAAGCTCCGAACTTCAATGTGTACAATCGTGTTGCATTCATTCCCAACAACCAATCTCCAATTGCCCTTGCTGTTCCTGCAGCATACAAATTATCGTACTTACTTCCTTCTTTTAGGTTTTCAAATCCTTCTTGAATTGCTTCTTTGGTCAACGAAGAAATCCAAAGTCTTTTTATTGGTTTTTTGTTTTTGGCTTTCGATAATACCCAGCGTTGAATCAGTTCTCCTTCTTGGCCAGCATCACCGCAGTTTATTACTTCATCGCAGTTTTGAACTAAATGAGCAATGGTGTCAAATTGCTTTTTTACGCCTCCGTTTTCAATGAGCTTAATTCCAAAATTTTCAGGAATCATAGGCAACGTGTTTATGTCCCATTGTTTCCAATCTGGAGTATAATCCGCCGGTTCTTTTAACGTACACAAATGTCCAAATGTCCAAGAAACCCAATAACCATTACCCTCCCAATAGCCATCATTTCGATTTGTTGCTCCAATAATTTGGGCTATGTCTTTAGCGACACTGGGTTTCTCGGCAATACATAATTTCATCCAGTCCAAAGCTCATGTTCTAGATTGATTCTGGCAAGAAATAATGTCAATTTAATAAGGAAGTTTTCAGCCTTGAATTCACAACCTATATTATCGAATTAATTATAATTCACGAGTTTAAACGGCAACCCTGATAATCCTCCCTAACCTTGAGCTAACATCGAATCAAAAATTAACATTAACACATCTGAATTTCAATGAGTTATCGATTTTTTCATTTTTCAAATTTTGAGCAACTCGCCGACCAACCAACCAACCAACCATACTACTTTGCGATTCCTCTAAAATTTTCTCAAAAACCCAAGCTTCAATTATTTGGTAAGACAGAAATCCCAGAAGGTTTTAGATTTGAAGCATTAGTTGCTAAAAACTACAAAAAAAGAATAAATAGAAGCTTATGAAATATTAAAACAAAAAGCAATCTAAAAAAATTCAACGACGGTTAAAGAGCAAGAGTAGCATAAAGGAAGTTGAGTTTGATTGGCAATATGTTGAAAAGCTGATAATCTTTATTTCCTAGAACTAGGTAGTTTTACTAATACTACAGAAAAGAATAAAAGTATTGCTTTTTAAACAACATAAACTTTGAAACATGCTGAGCTAATTGGAGGAATAGGAAGCTGGTGGGGATATCCTGAAATACTTGAAAATCAATAGAGCGAAGGAGCCTCCAAACTTGGGGAGCGGATTGCATCGAGACACCTCCGCAGATCTCTTGGGTGTTAAAACAAATACATCCTGAATACTCCGATAAAGTACTCAATGCTCTAAACATAGTTGGTATAGATAGACAGAATCCTAAATTCAATTTCCAATTGCGTATCGATAAAAAACTACCTTACTGATAATTCTTCATCCGAGTTAGACCTTAGATTGTTAATTGAGCAGTTGTTGAAATAAAAGGTATCAGACTTGAAATCAATGATTTGGTGCATTACCAAATTGAACTTGAAAAGCAAAATGAATCCTTAAATCTGAAAAGTGAATAAAATCGGAATATGTTGGGTTGAACTCCAATTACATTTGAGGTCCGTTGCACAATAATCTTAGTCTGACTGAACTCGAAAAGCACAATACAGTGAATCACTCAGAATTCGTGAATCACGATAAGAAATCTGCAGCTAAGCTGGTTGCTGCATTGAGAAGAGTAAATGAGAGTTCAGTAATTGTAGATTAAGCCTCTTTGTCACTCAACTCTAGCCAACGATCCGATTTAGTTTCTAGGTCCTTTATGGCTGCCCCAAGTTCATCAGATAATTTCATCATTTCATCAGAATCTTCAATCCCTTCTTCAAACTTTTTATTGATTTCTTCCTTGCGTTTCTCCAGTTTTTCAATGTCAACTTCTAAGATTCCAAACTCCCGTTTTTCATTGTAAGACAGCTTTTGAGATTTGTCATTAGAAACATTCTTAGGCTTCGATTTCTTCTCAACTTCCTTCTTCACAACAACTTCTTCTATTTTATCTCCACCAGCTTTCTTCCAATCTCTCCATTGAGAGTAGTTGCCCGGAAAATCTTTAATACTAAGCTTGTCTTTTTCTAAAACGAATAGATGGTCTACCAACTTATCCATGAAATACCTATCATGACTAACGATAATTACACAACCGGGAAAATCTAAAAGAAAGTCCTCAAGAATATTCAAGGTCATGATATCCAAATCATTGGTAGGCTCATCAAGAATTAAGAAGTTGGGATTTTTCATCAAAACCGTCAATAGATGTAACCTTCGTTTTTCACCACCACTTAATTTCTCAATCATATTGTAGTGCATATTCTTCGGAAACAAGAAACGCTCGAGCAACTGAGAGGCCGAAAGCTTCTTACCTTTAGCTAATGGTATGAATTCCGCTACTTTTTTGACTACTTCAAAAACTCGTTCGTTTGTTTTAAACTTCATTCCCTCTTGATTGAAGTAACCAACTTTTATGGTTTCACCGACCACTACCTTGCCAGAATCAGGTTGAACCTTCTCCGTAATAATATTTAGCAAAGTTGATTTCCCTGTTCCATTAGGGCCAATAATTCCGACCTTCTCAGCACGCTTGAATTTGTAACTAAAGCCTTCAAATAGTTGTTTATCGGCAAAGCCTTTTCCAACATTATGAAATTCAAGAATCTTACTTCCCATTCTCTCCATATTGATTTCCAGCTCAACTTGCTTGTTATCAATTCGTTGTTTTGCAACTTGCTTAAGATCATGGAAAGAATCAATTCTTGCCTTGCTCTTTGTTGTTCGAGCCTTGGGCTGTCTTCGCATCCATTCAACCTCAGTCCTAAAAAGGTTTTTAGCTTTTTCTATAGTTGCTTGATCTGACGATTTCCGTTCTTCTCTTCTTTCCAAAAAGAAGGAATAGTTGCCTTTATAGGTGTACAATCCGAAATCATCCATTTCGAGAATCGTATTACATACGTTTTCTAAAAAATACCGGTCATGAGTCACCATCAACAAAGTGATATTCTCTGTTTTTAAGAATTTCTCTAACCATTCGATCATTTCTAAATCCAAATGGTTAGTTGGCTCATCCAACATCAAAAAATCTGGCTCGTCAATCAACACTTTGGCCAATGCCAATCGTTTCAGTTGCCCTCCCGACATGGAGCCAACTTTAGCGTCTAATTGATTGATGCTTAATTCAGATAAAATACTCTTTACCTTCACCTCTTGATCCCAACCATTCAGCTCCTCCAAAGTATCCATAGCTTTTTGAAAAGCATCCCCAGTTTCTTCTACTTCCAAGCACCTTTCATATTCACGAATAGCCATCAGTACAGGATTATCGGTTTCAAATACCGCATCCCAAATTGTTAGGTCAGGGTTGATTTTAGGATCTTGCATCAAGTATCGGACTTTAATCCCCTTTCGAAATACTACTCGTCCCTCATCAGGCTCTTCTAATCCAGCAATAATTTTCATCAGCGTAGATTTACCGGTTCCGTTTTGAGCAACCAGAGCGACCTTATCACCAGCAGCCATTCCAAAAGTTAGATTGCTTAATATTTCTCGATCGGCAAAACGCTTCGAGATGGATTCAATAGATAAATAATTCATTATTGGATATATCCTAATTTTTTAAACACCTTTTGAAAGCGTTTTTGTAATTCATTTGAGGTCATTACCTCTTTGTGATAAGCTTCGATTGATTCGTATAATCGAGCGTGAAATTCAATTGTATTAATTGCAAATCGTACCGGAGTTTCTTGCAAAACTAATGGCCCCTGATCGGTTAATCGAAATCGCACTTCTCTTTTCGAGCTGGCATCAAAAGCAAATAAAGAAACAGAGTGTGCAACTGCATTTCTAAACAGCAGAAGAGTTTGTGTATCTCTTCGGTCGTGTTTCAAAAATGCTTTTAAGAATTTCTTTATACGAACCATGCTACCTTGGTTTTCTAATTGGCCGGAGTGATACCTTGATAATAGATCAATTACCGACCAAACTAATAATGGAAACGCTTGATTTTGTGTTAGACTTACTTTTTCCAAATCCTTTAATTCATCAAGGCCTTTTTGTAAAGTGGAATTACAAGTTTCAAGCTTTTTATTTCCAAAAAAGAAATTGGTTTGCTCTTCAATTGTATTAATTACTGCATTTGCCATTCGGGGGCAAAGGAAAGCATTTGTAAGAGTAACACGTTAGCTAAATTGGCAAATCCTTTAGCTCTAATTTCCCCATAAAAAATCAACTATAAAAACAGGGTTAGAATGTTGTTTTACAATCGACTAAATGCATGATTAAACATTATTTTTGACAAATCATGAAATCAGTAAATTCAAGTTTCTGGCTCTATGTATTGGGCGTTTATATTTTACTTCAGTTTTTGTGGTGGACTTGGATGTTGATCGATTTAAACCAACAAGTTTATCTGCTTAAAGTTAATTACCATATTGCCAATTCCCTGCAATCGCAAGGAACAACGGATGACTTTGTTCAACGAAAAATTGCAATGATCATTGGGGAAGGTTCTGTTTTTATAGTGCTACTTACTTTAGGTTTTATTCAAGTAAAAAAAGCGCTAAAAAGAGAATTAGATGCAGCCAAGAAACAACGCAATTTTTTATTGTCTGTTACTCATGAATTAAACTCTCCCATTGCTGGCGTTCAATTGAATTTAGAAACTACCCTCAACAGAGACCTTGATTCAAAAACTAGAAATCAACTGATAAGTAATGCCTTACAACAAAATGGGAGATTAAAGAATCTAGTCGACAACATTCTAACTTCAACAAGACTAGAAGAAAACGTATTGCAATTGAATATTCAACCGACGAATATTTCTGAACTTCTTCCTAAAATTTTAGTCGATTTTAAGTCCTCAAATACAACAATTAACATAAGCGATTTCCATCCTGACATATATGCTTTAGTAGATCAGCTCGCGTTTGAATCGGTAATCAAAAATTTATTGGAAAATGCGATAAAGTATAATCGTCAGGATAATCCCATTACCGTTACATCTAAAATAGAAAATGGATTTGTTTTTATTCATATTGAGGATCACGGAATTGGAATTCCTCCAGATTCGAAACAAAAAGTCTTTGCTCGGTTTTTCAGAATTCAAAACGAAGAAACCCGAACGACGAAAGGAACAGGACTTGGCTTGTATATTGTTAAACAACTAGCAGAACTTATGGGAGGTGAAATCTTCTTGGAATCTAAATTTGGAAAAGGTTCTACTTTTACGATTAAACTAAAAATAGATGATAAATAGAATTTTAGCTTTTGCACTGTTATTGGCCTTTACAGCTTGTGTTGACTATAAAAATGTAGAGTTTCTCTCTCTTGAAAATGCTACTTTAAACAAAATTTCTCCCAGTGGAATTGAAGCCGACCTGTGGTTAAAAATCAAGAACCCGAATGATTATAAAATCAAGATTGAAACTAAAGACCTTACATTTTTCATTAACGGAAAAGAAATCGGAAAAGCTCGACTTACTGAACAAATGGAGCTAACTAAAGAAAACACTGAAACATATAAAACGGGCATTGTCGTTAGCTTACCTGCTGATGGAAATATTGATTTAGGAATGATAATGCTCATGAGTGGTGGAAAAATAACCTTGGGTATTAAAGGTGAAATTATTGGTAAAGCAAAAGGTATTTCTAAAACTGTTCCTATCGATTTTACTGAATCGATCTCTATTTAAATCGAATTCCAAATTCTTAACACATTTCTGTAATAACTAGTTATCGATGTGGCCCCTGTCCTATTATGCACTGCTACCTTTGATAAAATTTTATAACATGAGACTCCTACTCATATTTTCGATTGTATTAACTGCTGTTCAAAGCTGCCAAAACAACTCAAATACCGCTGAAAAAATGCACGATCAGACAGAACACAAACATACCAATGCACTAATTAATGAAACAAGTCCTTACTTGCTCCAACACGCCCACAATCCCGTAAATTGGTACCCTTGGGGCGACGAGGCTCTTAATAAAGCAAAAGCAGAGGACAAGTTAATCTTAGTGAGTATTGGTTATTCTGCGTGTCACTGGTGCCATGTTATGGAACGTGAATCGTTTGAAGATTCAGTGGTGGCCAAAATCATGAATGACAATTTTGTTTGTATCAAAGTAGATAGAGAAGAACGTCCAGATATTGATCAGATATATATGAATGCTGTTCAACTCATTACAAAGCAGGGTGGCTGGCCATTAAACTGTTTTGCATTGCCTGACGGAAGGCCCGTTTATGGAGGTACCTATTTCCAGAAAAGTCAATGGGTAAATATCCTTCAAAGCTTAGCAAAGGATTATGATAAAGACAAGGAAAAGTTTTATGAATATGCAGAGAACCTAACAGAGGGGATAAAGAACTCTGACCTTCTTCCACTAAACAATTCACCTGCCCAATTCAGCAACGACACTCTGGTGGATATGGTTAGTAAATGGAAGACCAGTTTTGATAGCAAAGAAGGCGGCCCCAGCCGAGCACCAAAATTCCCTATTCCGAATAACTATCAATTCCTGTTGCGTTATGGTGTTCTGAATAATGACCAAGAAGTTCTTAATCATGTAAAACTAACTCTGGATAAAATGGCATATGGAGGGATTTATGATCAAATTGGAGGAGGCTTTGCGCGCTATTCAACCGACATTCTTTGGAAGGCACCTCACTTTGAAAAAATGCTTTATGACAATGCACAATTAATGAATTTGTATGCTGAGGCTTATCAATATTATGGCGATGATTTGTACAAAGACATTGTCTATCAAACATTTGACTTTTTACAACGTGAAATGACCACAAAAAACGGTGCTTTCTATTCCGCTCTAGATGCAGATAGTGAAGGTGAGGAAGGTAAATTTTACGTTTGGAAAGAGGAAGAGTTAAAGTCAGCTCTTTCTGAAAGTGAGTATAACCTCACTGAGGTCTATTATAATATTGGTAAAAAAGCGCTTTGGGAACACGGCAATAATATTCTACTTAGGGATAAAACTGATGAACAAGTTGCCGAAAAGCTGGATCTACCAGTTGAGCAGGTACAACCTGCAATAAAAGCAATAAATAACAAGCTTTTAAAAGTTCGTGCTGAAAGAATTCGACCAGGGCTAGATGACAAAACACTCACCTCGTGGAACGCTTTAATGATTTCAGGGCTTACAAAAGCTGGCCAAGTTTTTTCGGAAAAAAAGTTCCTAAATGTTGCTATTAAAAATGCAAATTTCATTGTTTCAGAGCAAACAACAAAAGAAGGGAATCTATTACACAGCTATAAAAACGGCACTTCTAAATTAAATGGTTTTCTGGAAGATTATTGTTTTGTAATTGAAGCTTACACGGACTTATATCAGGCTACATTTGAGCAAATTTGGTTGGAAAGAGCGAAAGATTTATTAGACATTAGTATTGAGAATTTCTATGATACTAAACGAGGTATGTTTTATTTTACATCGAAAAATGCAACCGGTTTAGTAGCAAGAAAAATGGAATTGAACGATAATGTTATTCCTGCATCTAATTCCAGCATGGCAAAATCACTTAATGTTTTAGGCCATTATTTTGATAATAAAGCCTATCTAAATATGTCTGAAACAATGCTGAATAACATACAACCTTACATGTCTAATTATGGATCAGGTTATTCTAATTGGGGACAATTGTATTTAAACCAAGTATTTCCATTTTATGAAATTGCAATTGTTGGAGACAATGCAATAGAAAAATCATCTGAATTGAACAGGACTTATGTTGCTAACAAACTTCTAATTGGCTCGAAAAAATCTAGTGAATTACCATTACTAGAAAATAAACATGTTGAAGGAGATACCTATATATATGTTTGTGTTAACAAGTCTTGCCAATTACCAGTAACCGAGGTAAGTGAAGCTGTTAAACAACTTAAACAATAGGCAACTATGCGTTTAACCATCTATCTAACATTGCTGATATTACTATTTACTGTATTTGGATTGCATAAAAGTCATGCTCAGATTTTAGACGTATACCAAGGCAAGCTTTACAATAATGATTGTCAGTTCAATGAGCGGTTTATAATGGATAATAAAATAAAGACTATAACCGGAAAAATCTCAGTAAAAAAGGACATGCAACCTATATCAAACAAAGGGCTTATCGTTAGATATTCTTTTGATCGTATAGGCAGACTTTCTGAACAAATTAAGACTATGTCATTAAGAGGTGGAAGAATTGATACTACTCAGAGTTCGTTTAGTTATAGCCAGAATAATCAATTAGTTCAGAAAGCACAATTTTACGTAAAGGCATATGATGCCATAAGGTATTCTTACAATAATAAGAATGAAATCACTTCCGAAATGGTAGTGCGAGGAGCCAATAACAATCAATATAAATATGGATTTGACAAAGGCTCAGAGACTATTGTTAAACAGGAACGTTACGAATGGCAGCAACTAAATGATACTACTCAGAATGTGGTGTATTATAATTCCGCTGAAAGACCATACAAAGAAAGGACCATAATTTTAAATGTGATAGGGCAAAAACAATCAGAGAACACCACTTACTATCTAACTAAAAAACGAAATTTAATTACCTACAAATACGATCCGGTAGGAAGGCTAATTAAAATTATTGATTACTCAAATTTAGGGAGCCAACGCACGATCACAAACACCTATGAGTACGACGAGTATGGTAATTTGTACAACAGTAAAATATATACCAACGGAAAGCTATCCTACACCCAAGAGTTTCTTTACGACCCCCAAACCTTATTTCTCAGTGCACAATTGAGCAAGGATGAATCCGCAAGAAGTATTAAGATTATTCAATATGAATATAAGTTTTATTAATTAGCTGCAATCGCACATCAATTATTTCTAAAATTGGCCAACAGTTTTGCGTTACTCCAATACCGCACTCTGATTATTTAAATAACAGAATGAGTAAATTCTACTCACTTTTCAGAAAAAATAGGGAGTGAACCTAGTTTATTCACTTTCCTATATTCATTACTGTTTTCAATCTGGTGAAATAAAATCCTTTTCAAAGCTAATTTCACAACAAAGGAATTATTATGAAACTGTGTTCCGTCGTCTTGTTAACTATATTTTCTGTGGGTGCCTATTCACAATGGGCCGATACAAATACCATCTACAAATTCACTTACCTAGGAAAGAACTATGAAATTGTAAAAGAAAAGAAAACTTGAAAGGCCGCAGCAACTTGTACAGTTGAACGAGGAGGCTATTTTGTTCAAATTAAGAATTCATCAAAGCAAACCAAGATATATCATGAAATAATCAATGGAGCTAATATTTCTAAAACTATACTTCAGTTTCGAATGGAAGAGCAATTACCTATATATGAATAGGTGCAACACACCAAACTTTGGAAGGAGATTGGAAATGGGACAACAACGATGACGGAACAGGTTATCAATTCTGGTCAGGTGGAAAATCCGGAACCTCGTTAAATAGCGCATATCAAAACTGGGGAGCAAAATCAAAATCAAGCCAGAACAGACCTGATAATTTTGGCATAAACAGAACCATGGAGCAATAGGTCTCGCTGGTTGGCCTTCAGGAAAAACCCTACTAGGTCACCTGTTGAATGGAACGATATTTCTGGTACAAGTGATATTTACTTTATCATAGAATACGATAGCATTAAGACAATTATAGCCAATTCCTCTTTAAACATTATAGAACATTCAAAACAAAGAATTAACAGCCTATCCTAATCCTGTAAAAGACAGAATCTATATTCGGTCAAACAAGACAATCTCTGCTTTCTTGATCAGTATTGAGGGAAAAAGAGTTGTAACATTTAAAGTTAACGAATTAGACGTCTCTGAATTACCCAGAGGTACTTATTGGATAAATATTAAAGAGGATAACAGAAGATTTAGTTATCCAATTGTAATTGAGTAAATTGGAATTGCTAGTTGCAATCCATTTGAACAGTCTTTGAATATCTATTAGTTGGAGAAGATATAGGCATTCTAAAAGCCACCATTTGCCTTCCTGATAACATTGCTACTAATGTTAGGAAAATATCTACCCGAACAATTCTGTAGCTAGATGATGCTACACCCCATGACTGCTCCAGGACAGATCTTCTTGGAATTAAGTAATTTAACACTTACTGTACTCAAAAAGTATAGAGCAAAAAAAGCCCCT
>CAJVZZ010000029.1 GCA_913020435.1 uncultured Flavobacteriales bacterium
AATTTTGTTTCCAGAGGATATTTACTTCCCGATTTGAATCTTTCAATTATTGCATAGCCCAAAGCTAATAGTACTAATTACTAGCTATTTATAAATCGAATTTGGGTATAATTGATTTGTTGTATTGTACAAGAAGTGCAAGATATGTTTGTTTAAAATTGACATTCTTGTTTAGAAATCAGCTTTAATTTTTGATTAAAAATTTCGAATTTTTTTCCTAATATTTTAACTAATTCAGCATTTAATTAATTATTAGAATTGATTGTTAGAATTGATTAATTAAAATACGAAATTACTTTAAAAAAAATCTCCTAAGTAAATGTTAAGATTGCTAGTTTCCAATTTGGGATCAACTACTAATTAGATAAATATTTACTCATAAGCTTCTTTCAGTGAAAACTGTACCAACAATTATTCTTTTTCTAATCCCGGTGTAAACGAATACATCGCAGCTAAAACCTTCATCAAAATGTTTAATATTAATGATTATTGAAAGCACTTTTTAACCCAATACACTATTAATTTATTCGTATGATTTTGGAAGCACCGAAAAGCTTTTTACTGTGGAATAATACTACCCTCATATTTGGATAATATCAATTCTGATAATCTTGAAGAGAAAATCTCATTGAACGTTATACTCACTCTTTAAAAACCTTAAACTCTTGGATTTCACCATTAGCTTTTATTTTCAGAAGGTAAAGTCCTTTAGGCTGCTCTTCAAGGTCAATCGTCTTTAATGCTGACTGAATAATTAAGCGTCCTGAGATATCATATACCTCAACGCTCTCAAAGTTTTTAGCATCAATATTGAGCTTGACATCTGTCGGGTTAGGGTAGACTGAAATGGGCTGATTTTTTAATTCAACAACTGAAGAAATAATCAACGGTGCTTTCCATTTTCCAATACTGCCACCCCATAGATATTCAGCGAGTTCGGGATAGTCAATAAATGGATTGCGATTCTTTTGATAGTCCTTATAAATAATATCATTTCGGTTTCTTTCCCAATCACTAACAGCATCATTTCTGTGCCATTTCAATAACGTGGATTTAACCCCTTGTAGATGACTTTTATCCGTATTATCGAGTAGTATTTCCGTAAGTTCCAAATCAGGTTCCATACCTTCTCCTTCATAGCGAATAACCATGTAAAATATCATTCTAGCTACATCGCCTTTAACCTCATCAGGCGGTTCAAATGTCCAAAGGTTTCTATCCGTATTAGACCCTGTATTAAAACCACCATCTATTACTTCTCTGCAGGTAATACAATCATCAAAATTTCTATTGTTTCTTGTTGAATTTACGCCGACATCGCAAGGTCGTAAATGGTGCACATCTGTCCCTGCTCCTTCATCTGTTCCAAAATCACCCCTTGATTTAGCCCATACATGTTCTCTAGACCAGCCTTTAGCACTATTGTATTCCTGAGCTGCATTTATGCTTCTTCCTGAATAAATAAGGATAACATTATTAGAGTCATTTTCATCCCTATCGGTCTCCTTTAGAATATCCCACACATCAGTTGAAGAAGAGGTATAGGGAAACTCAGTGTGATTTTTAATTATTTGATTTAGCCTGAATTTTAATGAATCACCAGAATGATTAAAAGCAGCTTTATAATAGTCCTGTCCTTGCAAAAGAATAGAACCTAATAGACAAATTGTTATTGTTATGATTTTCATACTAGATATTATTTCACATGTTTAAATAAATCGATTAGGTGCAGGTACGACACAAATCGGGTATGATTCTTAAACGTCGTCAACTCCAATATTTCATTGAGTTCATTGACGTTTGGCCCCCCTTAACTGACCTCCAAAAACTGAAACTGACAGCAGCACATTTTGAGTGAAACCTACAATTGTTGGGTATCTGTCGAGAAAGCTCAACTACCAGAAACAGCAAAGCCCTTATGATCAAGGGCTTTTAGCTGTGTTAAGAAAACTTTGGCGGAGAATGAGAGATTCGAACTCTCGGTACCTTGCGGTACGCTAGTTTTCAAGACTAGTGCATTCGACCACTCTGCCAATTCTCCGCTGCGAAAGTAGTATTTCTTACTATCTTCCCAAGCATCAAATTGACTTTTTTAAATGTTTTTTTTTGAATTAATTTAAGGCGTACTGAATGTCCATTTTATCTAAGGTTTCAATGAGTGGATCAGTAATAAAAACCTTCTTTCCCTTCAGTAAACCATTGGCATGCAGCTGCTCACCTTTATGTAAAAACTTCATCACTATTCTACAGTTTCCTTCATTCTCAGTAATCAAAGTATCCAATTCTTCAATAAAACTGTCGGTTACTTGTTCAAGATTAACTGTAAGGTTGATCTCTTTGGCAATTTTTTCGCGCAAATCACTCAATAAAGTAATCTTGGTGACCTTAAATTCAGGTTCATTTCGATATCGACTCATCACTACTTTTCCTGAAACAAACAAAAAATAATTCGGATTTAAGAACTGCTGATTATTCAAATAATCATCGCCAAAAAGAACGAATTCAAAATCTCCTTTGTAATCTTCTAACTTAAATTTTCCCCAGGGTTTCCCTTTTTTAGTTTGCAAATGGAGTGCTTCAGTAACAATACCTGAAAACTTTAGATCTCCTTTACCCATCAGAGCCTCCATATTATCAGCAAATAGCCCAATATGAAAATTCTTAGTACAGAAATGCCCTATTTCTAATTTGTAATCATCTAGCGGATGTCCAGATATAAAGACACCAACTAAATCTCTTTCTTTTGATAATTGCTCTAAGGTTCCCCATTCTTCACAAACCGGAGGCTGAGGTTCAGGAATACTGACGTCACTCGCTTCTCCAAATAAGGAAACTTGAGCAGAATTTTCACTTTCTTGATGAGAGTAACCAAACTTAATAGCCTTTTCCAAGAAAGTAGAGTTACCTTCAATATGCATGTATTGAGCTCGATGTGTTCCTTTAAAAGAATCAAACCCACCCGCTAATGCCATACTTTCCAAGGTTCTTTTATTACATGCGCGAAGATCTACCCGTTTAGTAAAATCAAAAATGGAAGTGTAATTACCGTTTTCTCTCTCATTAATAATTGCTTCAACGGCACTCTCACCTACTCCTTTTATAGCACCCATTCCAAATCGAATTTGGCCTTCATCATTTACCGCAAAACGATATTTCGATTCGTTGACATCAGGACCAAGAACTGACATTCCCATTCGGCGACACTCGTCCATAAAGAAGGTGACCTTCTTTATGTCGTTCATACTGTTTGTAAGAACAGCTGCCATAAATTCAGCTGGATAATGCGCTTTTAAGTAGGCAGTCTGGTAGGAAATCAATGAATATGCAGCAGAATGAGAACGGTTAAAACCATACTCCGCAAACTTTTCCATTACCTCGAAAATTTCTACAGCAACAGACTCATCGATATCGTGTAAACGTTTAGCTCCTTCCGCAAAAACAGCTTTTTGCTGTTGCATAACGTCCATTTTCTTCTTACCCATGGCTCGCCTCAAAAGATCGGCGCCACCTAATGAAAAACCTCCAATGATCTGAGCAGTCTGCATAATCTGCTCTTGGTATACCATAATACCATTGGTATCTTTAAGTATATCACGTAATAGAGGGTGGGGATACTTTACTTCTTCCCTACCGTGTTTCCGCTCAATAAAGGAATCGATAAACTGCATTGGACCAGGACGATACAAGGCATTCATCGCAATAAGGTCTTCTATGTCGGTTGGCTTTAGTTTGCGCAAATGTTTTTGCATCCCACCGGACTCAAACTGAAAAGTTCCGTTAGTCTCTCCCCTTTGATAAAGTTCAAAAGTCGTTGTATCATCAAGCGGTATTTCATCAATATCAATCTCAATTCCATATTTCTCTTTAACCAATCGAATGGCATGCTTAATAACGGTGAGGGTTTTAAGACCTAAGAAATCCATTTTTAATAACCCAGCATCTTCAACAACCTTATTATCGAATTGGGTTATCAGTAAATCAGAATCCTTACTAGTGCTTACAGGAATGTAATTGGTCAAATCATCTGGTGCGATAATTACTCCGCATGCATGAGTGCCTGTATTTCGAATAGAACCTTCTAAAATTTTAGCTTGTTTGATTAATTGACCTGTAAAATCGTCACCTTCCCATAGCTTTCGAAACTCTTGAGCTTGCTGTTTCTGCTCGCCATTGAATTTAGATTCTAACTTTTTATCTATTCCACCATCGGCCAATACTTTCTTTAAGGATGCGCTTAAATGGTCTGGAAACGCCTTACAAATTGTATTTACTTCAGTTAAAGGCATATCCAGTACCCGCCCAACATCACGCAATGCAGATTTAGCTGCCATTGTTCCATAGGTAACAATTTGCGCAACTTGTTTGTAACCGTATTTAGCCACCACCCAGTCTATTATTGAGCTTCTCCCCTCGTCATCAAAATCAATATCAATATCAGGCATTGAAACTCTTTCCGGATTCAAGAATCGTTCAAAAAGTAGTTTGTATTTAATTGGGTCAATATTGGTAATCCCAACACAATAAGCAATCGCAGAACCCGCTGCTGAACCCCTACCAGGGCCAACGGAAACTCCCATTTTACGTGCTTGGGAAGTAAAATCTTGTACAATTAGGAAGTAACCGGGGAAACCCATTTCCTTAATAATCTTCAACTCATAATCCAGCCTTTCTTTGATTTCATCGGTTATTTCTTCGTAGCGTTCTTTTGCTCCTTCGTATGCAATATGTCGAAGAAAATCATTCTGCTCAGTAAAACCTTCGGGCAAAGCAAACTCCGGTAATAGCGGATCTTTTTTAAGTTGGTATGGAGTTACACTTTCTGCAATTCGATGGGTGTTAGCGAGTGCTTCTGGATAATCTCTAAAGATTATCCGCATTTCCTGCTGAGTTTTGAAGAAATATTCTTTGTTCTTCATACCAGGCCGAAAGCCTCGACCTCTTCCAATAGGCGTGCTTTGCAGGGCTCCTTCTTTTACGCAAATCAAAATATCATGCGCATTCGCATCCTCTTGATTAAGATAAAAAGTATTATTTGCTGCAACGGTTTTTATTCCATGCTTTTCTGATATATCAATTAAGACCTGATTTAAATGAACCTCTTCATCCAATTGGTGATTAACTAATTCTAAGTAATAATCCTCACCAAAAACTGAGTGCCAATAGGTAGCAGCGGCTTCTCCTTGTTCTTCGCCAATATTCAATATGGTACCAGAAACTTCACTATGAATGCCGCCTGATAGGCAAATCAAACCTTCTTTATATTTAGAAATAACTTCACGACTTACCCTTGGGTTACCCGCATAAAAACCATTAATAAATCCTTCAGAAACAATTTTCGTAAGGTTATGGTATGCTTTAATATCTTTTGCCAAAAGCACCATTGGATACTTTCGATCGGGATCATCTTTAGTAAACTTATGCCTTTGATAATCTTCAGCAACAAAAACTTCACAACCTATAATTGGTTTAATGCCCTCGGCTATACACGCTTCAGTAAATGCGAATGCACCGTACATATTACCCCTGTCAGTTATTGCTACAGCAGACATTCCATCAGCTTTAGCCTTTTTGACCATAGCATAAATATTACTCGTAGCTTGCAGTACAGAGTATTGTGTATGATTGTGCAAATGACAAAACTGTAAGTCACCAACTTCAACACTAGGCGTATCCGCAACACCCTTAATTACTTCCGATTTAGCAGCTTCCTTGGCTTGCCCCTTTAGCTCATTAGGATTATATGGTTCGATGTTTAATCCTATTAAAGCAATAGCATCTGGATTTGAAAGCAAGAATGCTGCATACTCATCATCTGCCAATGAAACAGATTCAGGTTCCACAATTCCCTGACGTACAATCTCTAAAAAACATCTTGCTGTTGCCTCAACATCAGCAGAAGCATTGTGTGCTTCTCCAAATTTTTCGTGAAACAGTTTTTCGTGCAGTTCCGTTAGTGTCGGCCATTTGAATTTGCCACCTCTTCCTCCTGCAATCCCGACAAAAGTTGCCGTTGCTTCGGACTTAGTATCAAATGGTTTGATTGTGGAAAGGTTAGTTTCAACTTCCTTTCGGAAGAACTCAGCCCCTGCTATGTTAACATCAAATTCAATGTTGTGCCCAACAACGTATTCTACTTTAGCCAGGGCTTTATTAAATTCTTCAAGAACATATTCTAAGTCAACACCCTGATCTTGCGCTCTTTTTGTTGAAATTCCATGAATTTGAGAAGCGTTAAATGGAATGGTATAACCAATGGGTTTAATTATGAAATTCTGAACCTCAACCAGCTGTCCTTCCTTATCATGAATTTGCCATGCCAACTGAACCATTCTTGGCCAATTCTCAGAATCGGAAACTGGAGCATTATAATTCTTGGGTAAACCAGTTGTTTCAGTATCAAATATTAAATACATAATGAGCTATTCGACTTATTTTCAATGTAATGCAAATAAAATGCAATAAAAAAAGGGCTGGGTTAAAACTAAAGAATTTAGCTTTTTAGAATAGCAGATTTGGAAAGTTGTTCATAAAAAAATCCCGCTCTTTCAGAACGGGATTTATTAATTAATTGTTGATGTTTTCAATTTGACCTAACCACTTCGATTTTCGTATCTCAAGTGACTTTGAATAATTCAATATTGTATTTATTGAATGAACATTAGGTCTTAATGTATTATCTAAAGTTTGAGTTAATTCCAACTCTTTCAGTTCTTCTTGTATTTCTTCAAATTTTAGATATTCTTCAGGAGAATAAATATGTTGCATAGGCATTTAATTTTGAAACTAACGCCCTCAAATCTATTTATTGTATCCTGAATTTATTTTTTAGCAACTTAATTCAATGTTTCTTTCTTTAACTAGCTTTCTTAAGTTCATTAAAGCATAACGCATTCTCCCTAAAGCAGTGTTGATGCTAACATTTGTTTCTTCAGCAATATCCTTAAAAGACATTTCGAAAAACAAACGCATTTTCAATACTTCCAGCTGATCTTTTGGTAAATGCTCCATCAATTTGACAACATCTGATTTGATTTGATCAGAAATCAACTTTTCTTCCATGTTATCGTCTTCCAGACCTATTAAATCGAAGATATCGTAATCATCTCCACCTGAAGTTGTAGGCATTCTTTTCTTAAACCTAAAATGATCGATAGCAAGGTTATGAGCTATTCTTAACACCCATTGAATGAATTTACCCTCTTCGTTGTACTTACCTTTTTTCATGGTATTTACAACCTTCATAAAGGTATCCTGAAAAATATCATTGGCGATATCACGATCTTTTACAATGAGATACACATAGCCAAAAACACGGTCTTTATGTTTTAAAATAAGTTTTTCTAACGACTTCTCGTCTCCTTCTAAATAGCCCCTAATGAGGACACTATCATCAATTTTTGTGATTTTCATACACTTACTCTGTTTTGCTCTCGCGAGCGAATTCAACAATTAATTAATCTTTGGTTGTGCGGAAAGGCGGTTTTAATTGTTAAGAGTAAAGTGTATCCTATAGGCGTTTTTATTTTTTGTTATACCGTGTTAACGCATTAATTGTGCGTTAGTTTGGCAAATATGATTAAAATTTCCACAAACCCCAAAATTTTATTGCTGCCGAATACTTTTGTACTTCTAAATTATGGCTAAAAAAGAAATTAATATTGACAAGCTAAGTCCACAGGACTATATCCTTGTTAAAGGAGCGAAAGAACACAATTTACGGAATATTGATGTCGCTATTCCTCGTGATAAGTTTGTGGTTATCACAGGCTTGTCGGGTAGTGGGAAATCTTCATTGGCCTTTGACACCTTATATGCTGAAGGACAAAGAAGATATGTTGAAAGTCTTTCTTCCTATGCTCGTCAATTTCTGGGTAAAATTGATAAACCAGCAGTTGATTACATTAAAGGTATTTCCCCTGCAGTTGCTATTGAGCAGAAGACTGGATCTAACTCATCTAGATCTACTGTTGGCACTTCAACAGAAATCTACGACTACTTAAAACTTCTTTTTGCAAGAATTGGAAAGACCATATCTCCTATTTCTGGTAAAGAAGTAAAACGTAATTCGCCAAAAGACGTTTTCAATTTCATTCATGATTTAGAAGAAGGTGCCAAAATAATGCTGTCTTCGCAATTGGTTCTGCGCGAAAAAGAAACCGTTGTAGTTCGGCTACAAATATTGCAGCAACAAGGATTTTCAAGGGTTTTATTTAAAAACGAACCCATTAAAATTGAGGACCTGATAACAAAAAAACCAACAAAAAATAAAGATATTAAGATTCTAATTGACCGATTCGCAGTCAAAAAAGAAGACGACAACAACCAGAGTAGAATTGCTGATTCTATCGAACTTGCCTATTTCGAAGGGAATAACGAGTGCCATTTGCATATTGTAGGAAAAGACAAAACAGAGATAAAAACTTTTTCTAATCGATTTGAATTAGATGGAATTCAATTTGAAGTCCCCTCAGATTACTTTTTTAGCTTTAACAACCCCGTGGGAGCTTGCAAAAAGTGCGAAGGACTTGGCAGTACCATTGGCATTGATCCTGATTTAGTAATTCCAGATAAATCCCGTTCTGTTTTTGATGGAGGAATCGTTTGTTGGAAAGGTGAAAAAATGAGTCGTTGGAAAGATGAGCTTATAAAAGTATCTCACAAGTTCGATTTCCCGATTTACAAATCAATATCAGAACTAACTAAAGAGCAAGCTAAAGTGTTATGGACTGGAAACGAGCATTTTTCAGGAATAAATGACTTCTTTAGAATGCTGGAAGAAAACTCTTATAAAATTCAATATCGTGTAATGCTTTCGAGATACAGAGGTAAAACCACTTGCCCAGAATGCAAAGGAACTCGATTACGAAAAGACGCCAATTATGTTAAAATCGGAGGGAAATCTATTACAGACATTATTCTTACAGAGATTAAAGATTTACCAGAATTCTTCGAAAACGTAAAATTATCTCGCATTGATGTAGAAATCTCAAAACGAATTCTTACTGAAATTAAAACACGAATTGGATTTCTAAACCGAGTTGGATTGGGCTATCTCCAATTAAACCGTTTAGCCTCTACTCTTTCAGGGGGTGAAACACAGCGTATAAACCTAGCTACTTCTTTGGGTAGCAGTTTAGTTGGTAGCATGTACATATTAGACGAGCCAAGCATTGGATTACACCCTAGAGATACAGAGCAATTGGTTTCTGTCCTTAGATCTCTCCAGGAATTAGGGAATACAGTAATTGTTGTTGAACATGAAGAAGAAGTAATTCGAGAAGCAGATATGATTATCGATTTGGGCCCCCTAGCAGGAACCGAAGGCGGAAAACTTATGTTTCAAGGTTCTCAAAAAGATTTGATCAATGAAACTGAAAGTCTCACCGCGCGCTATCTAACAGGAAAAGAGGAAATTTCAACACCTGAAATGCGTCGAAGTTGGAAAAAGTCTATAAGACTCACAGGAGCAGCCGAAAACAACCTTAAATCGATTGATGTCGAGTTTCCACTGAATACCATGACCGTAATCACAGGAGTCAGTGGTTCGGGGAAAAGTACTTTAATGAATAAGATACTTTATCCTGTTCTTAAAAAGATTCACGGTGGAATCGCGCAAGCCAGCGGCAAACACGCATCAATTGAAGGAGATATCAAATCCATTGGAAACGTCGAGTACGTTGACCAGAACCCTATTGGAAAATCCTCCAGATCAAATCCTGTCACATACATCAAGGCTTTTGATGATATTCGAACGTTATTTTCAAATCAAGGATTAGCGAAAATGCGTGGCTACAAACCCGCTTCATTTTCGTTTAATGTTGAAGGCGGTAGGTGTGAAAAATGTAAAGGCGATGGCTCTATCACAGTTGAAATGCAGTTTATGCCAGACATTCAGTTGAAATGCGACGTATGCAGTGGAAAGCGATTTACAGAAGATATTCTTGAAGTAAAATACAGAGGCAAAAACGTATCTGATGTGCTGTCTTTAACCATTGATGATGCAATCACCTTTTTCGCTGAAGGTGAAGAACGTGTTTCTCAGAAAATTGCAGATAAGCTCGCTCCTTTGCATGAAGTAGGATTGGGTTATGTTCAGCTGGGACAAGCATCAAATACTTTAAGTGGCGGCGAGGCACAGAGAATTAAACTAGCTACATTTCTTTTGAAAGGTCAAGCGAAATCCAGTAACGACAGAACCTTATTCATTTTTGATGAGCCTACAACCGGACTGCATTTTCACGATATCAAAAAGCTCTTAAAGGCTCTGAATGCATTAGTAGAACTTGGACATTCGATAATAGTAGTTGAGCACAATATCGATGTTATAAAATGTGCCGATTGGATTATCGATCTTGGTCCAGAAGGAGGTAACGCTGGTGGATATGTTATTTTCGAAGGAACTCCTGAAGATTTAACCAAGAACAAAAAGTCTTATACTTCCAAGTATCTTAAAGATCGTATGCAGTCAAAAAAGAAGTAATCATGAATTTATACTCTATTGAAACCGGACTTTTTAAACTAGACGGAGGAGCAATGTTCGGCGTAGTTCCTAAATCATTATGGAGCAAACGTTACGAATCTGACAGCAATAACTTGTGCACATGGGCAATGCGCTGTTTATTAGTAGAATACAGCGGCAAATTGGTATTGGTGGATACTGGTATTGGAAACAAACAATCTGAAAAGTTTTTTGGTCATTATTTCCTGCATGGAGATAGCACTTTGGATAATAGTTTGGCGAAACACGGCTTTCATCGCAATGATATTACAGATGTTTTTCTGACCCACCTTCACTTTGATCATTGTGGCGGTGCAATTGAATGGAACACTAACAAGAATGGTTATCGACCTGCTTTCAAGAACGCTACTTATTGGAGTCACCAAGACCACTGGAAATGGGCTACTGAGCCTAATGCAAGAGAAAAGGCTTCGTTTTTAAAAGAGAATATAATGCCAATTGAAGAAAGCGGTCAGTTGAAATTTATATCCAGTAATGGTGATTTCACAGAAGAAATCTTCCCGGGATTTAAAGCTCTTTTGGTGAACGGTCATACTGAATCACAAATGATTCCACATATTACCTACAAAAATCAAACGATAGTCTTTATGGCAGATCTACTGCCCTCTCATGCTCACGTGCCTTTGCCTTGGGTAATGGGCTATGATACAAGACCGCTATTAACGTTAAGCGAAAAAGAACACTTTTTTAAACAGGCAATAACCAACGATTACACATTAATGTTTGAGCATGATGCTGTTCACGAATGTGGAAAACTTATTCAGACAGAAAGAGGTCCAAGATTCGACAAAGGATTCGATCTTTCTGAAATATTATAGCTAGAGTTGATTAACATATCCTTGAAACCGCTGAGCCATTTCTTGGTTACCTTCTCGCTGATAGATCTGAACCATCAACTCGTAAGCAGGCTTAAAGTTTGGCATTCCATCAATACATTTGTTTAGATTAGTTTTTGCAGAATTTACATCTCCGGCAGTAAGATATGCCAATGCCATAATGTAATATGAATTATCGTATTTAGGGTTCTCTTTCAGCACTTCTTTCGACGTTTCTATCGACTCTTTCAGCTTTCCGCTATTCAAGTAAATTACCGATCTAGTGTATAAAGCTTTGTCGTAATTTGGATAAACCTTCATTATATCTTGAGTTACCTTCAAACCTTTGTCGTATTGCTTAATATTCAAATACGCCTGAGCTAAATTTAAGTACGCAATCTCAGACATGGGATTTTCTTCAATAGCCTCAGTCAATAACTGTATAGCCTTGAAATTGTCTCCCATTTCTAGCGCTTTGCTGCCTAATAAATCCTTTCTTGTCTTTCTTTCGATGACTGCGCAAAGAGGAGTATTATCAACTTTCACCGAATAAGCCGTATTCTTTGGAGGCCAAAGACCTCTTTTTAACTGACCAGGATTTATATAGCTATTTACGCAGATATAATAATCCCAATCACTCGTTCCTCTTGCGTAATATCGGGAATAGCTGAGTTGAACTTTTTCTTTAAGATCGTGTCTGGCAAAATATCGAACAGAGAACAACCCATTTGTAGCAACTTTAAGTTTATTTTCTTTAGAATACTTTGACCAATCTACATTATCGGTTAACCACAAATATGCTTCTCTTGTACTGTGATAGTAATAATCGGTTTCGTATTTCGATGCAGCAGCATCAATACCACCCACAACTTCGTTAAAGTATTGGTATTGGAAAGGATGATTTGAAAAGGTGTGCTTTAATGGGTGAAATGCAATTACTACAACACCAATGACCGCGATTCGCTGAATCCATTTATTTTTAAACATCGAAGCTAACTGATCGTATCCAATTGCTGCACAAACGGCGACAGGCGGATAAACAAATAAAGCATGTCTCCAGCCCCCATAAACGTTACTGCTCTTGTAAATGATATATGCAATTGGAAAAGCGAAGGCAAAGAACACTGTAAACTTCCAAAAAAGTTCCAATCGATCTCGATACTTAAAGTAGAATACAAAGAAAAGTATTACACCAAGCCAAACTACAATAGGAGTGGTTATCAATATATATTTCGATATATAGTACCACGGCAAGTAATCACTCCAAACTATATGACCTTCAAATAGTTGCCGAATAGAAGTTCCGTAACTTGTCATTACTTCTAGTGACTCTTTTGGATTGGCTAATGGGTCGATTAACGCATAAGGCCAAAGCACAATTCCAGCAATATATCCAAGTACAACTATTCCACCCAACGATATAAAAATTGGCTTTAAATACTTCAAGTTTTCACTTGCGAAGGCTTTTAAAATTCCGCGACTAAGAATGAGATAATAAAGTCCGGTAAATAGAAACAGATAAGCAAACAACAATAGTCCGCCAATTCGAATACCAATAGAAACACCAATTGCCATAGCCACTAGCAAAACATGCTTGAATTTGATTTGATGCAGGTTTCGTAAATATTTAAGAATATAGTAGAGGCCAATTATATAACTCATAGCAAATGGAATATCCTTCGGATTATTCCAAGAGTGACCTAGAATTCGAGGAGAAACAAAGACTAAAAACATAGCCAACAAACCTGCTCTCCACCCCTTAATTTTTACCGCAAGTAAACCACAAAAAACAATCAACAACCAACCCGTCAAGGAATTTAAAACATGCCGCCATTCGTATTCGTTTTCAATATTAAAAATCCGATTAAACGCGGCAGTGACAACGTCAAATGAACTCCCATATAAGTGCAATAATGTCTTAGGGTCTTCGATTGCAGTCCTATTCTGATCTGTAACCTCACCAAAATTCAGGAACCAATCTAGTACGGCTTTTCCTTGTTTGTATTGAACAAACTCATCACCAGATATACCTGAATTATAGGCTGCTATAGGCATTCCAATTAGCAGTATTAATGCAAAAATCATAAATTTCATTCGGTAAAAAGACTCTTCTACCAAAAACGAATATCTATCAATTGGACTGCTTTTAAACTCTTTAAGCGGTAAAACTAGATACCACCACAACCAGCGTTTTACTTTTTGAAGAAGACCAATTGCAACTCGAGCAGCAAAAGGGCTGTTTTTTCGCAGTTCTATGAGCTCAGCTTTAAGTGATAGCTTTTTCACAACAAAAGCTACTAAACCGTCTAATTCTGTGTTGTCAGGTAATATTTCAGCAGCATAGCTCAATACTTCCGCATCAACTACCTCAAATCCTATATTATTTTTAGTATCCAGACCTTCTTGCCCCACATAACGGACTTGATAAAGGGAAGCATTCTCAACATTCAACTTCACTAAGTCTTGAAGTTCAAACTTTTTTGAAAGCTTATTACCGTCCAAAACCATTATAAATTTAGCGTCGCTTTCCGGTTTACTAATTTTAATGGCATCAGAAACAGATGCTACATCGTATTTTTTGACATTGGCAGGTGCATCAAGCCCCATCTCAGTACAAAAAAATGATAAAGAAACGCGCTCTTGATCTCCATTTCCAATTTTGGAGTAGCTATCGAGTAAATTTTGAGTTTGCTCTTGGCTGGTATTCAGTACAATTACGTTGATTTTTGAACGTTTATCAACTTTCCATTCACCGCCTTTTTTCTGTTCAGACAGTTGCTGTTTACCTTTTTTTGCCATTGCTGCTTATTGTGGCGGACTAAAGTAATTATTTGGCCAAAATCAAACCCTAATTATTACTGTAATTCTCCTTGAACATTTATAGCATCAATTTAAGAATTGAAATTAGAAATTTCCAACCGATAACATAACTAATGTGCAAGCCTCAATAGACTCTATCCCTTTCGCAGCAGCCAAATCCTTAAGCTCCTCATTCTCAGTCCCTGGATTAAATATTATCCTTTTAGGCATTAATCTTAAAATGTAATCATATATAACTGGCTGCCTGGCTTCCCCAAGATATAATGTAACAGAATCCACAGCAGGAATACTTGGAGTTCCTGTCAGTATTTCTACCCCACTAATCTCCCCAGCGCGCAAACCAACTGGAATTGGAATATGTCCCGCGTTTTTCAAAGCAATTGTAGCTCTATATGAATACCTCTCTGGATTTATTGAAGCACCAATTACTACTACACGTTCTTGTTTTTTCATTGAGCAAATCTAGATTGTTATTGGCTTTGAGAAAGTAATTCACGGTACAAAAAAGGCTTTTCTGGACTTGATGTTTTTTTGTACAAATAATAAGCGTATCCATTTTGCACTTTTAGGTTTTCAACGAATTGCTTTTCAACTTTAAATTCACTTATAACCCCTCCCATTTTAGTGCATATCTCCTTCAGATAGTAATATCCGTTTTTAAGGAAAACACCGTAAAAATCGAGGGAAGCCTCATCGAATAGCACTTCATCTTTCCATCTAAAAAATCGCTCACTTTTATGGTAAGTAATCTCAACGCTATCTATGATTTGAAAATTTTTAAACTTATAAAGCATTGAATTAGAGTGATCAAAAATGAAAAGTGAATCGCTGAAAACAAACAAAGGGGCACTTACTGGTTCATAATACATAGTTTTATGAAATCCAGTAAACATCGCAGCAACATCCTTTTTATCCATATTCGGAATGAATTCAGACAACTCTCGTGCTCTCCTTTTTTCCTCTAGAGGGAGCTCGTAATATTCCCAGCGGTGCATTTTATTAACCACCTCATTTTCAATATATTTAAACTTAAAAAATCCGGAATCTCGAGTATCAAAAGCAAAGTAATTCATACGAGGTAAATACGCTAGATAATCATTAAAAACCACATGATTACTTACTGAGTCAACACAATTATTAATTCTGAATTGGTAATCTTTTGCGTTTACTTTTTCAAAACCGATAGAATCGCCCAAAATCGGAAGCCGAAATAAGGAAAGCTTGGTTTTTAAGAATAATTCATCCTTATAATCCTTAATTAATTCAATAGGCTCCTCCCCTATTTTAAATTCAAATAAGATCTCTTGATCCAATGTACAAAAGGTAATTGCAGCATCCTTTTTCAAACTTCGATTGAAGGTTATCAAAACCAATTTATTTTCAATTATTTCATAATCATGAACGTAATGATAGTTAGAATGGAAAACGGTTTCTACATTTTCAGAATTTAGGCTAAATGTATTTAGTTCATATAATCGTGGCTTTAAGGCGACGCTATATTTTGAAAGTAAACTCTTTCCGGAAATACGCAGCGTATCGTAACTTACATGAGTAAATATTAGAGTTTGCCTTAAGGACCATGAAGAAAGGCTGACCATTCCTTGAGCATCAGAAACAAAGCTAATATTACTATTTTCGACCAATATGTGAACACCTTGAATCGGGCTTACAGAAGTTTGATCAATCACCCTGATACTAATTTGCGCTCTTAACTGAACACTTATAAGCACTATACCAATCGCCATATACAGGTTTATTCTACTCAATTTCTGATAGTTTTAAAGTTGCTTGTTTTTTATAGAAACCATCCTCTTCAACAACATTTGCCAGTACACTTTTAGCTTTATCAAACTGATTTAAGTTGCACAAAGCAAGAGCTTGGTACCAGCTAGCTTCCTCTTGGAAAAAGCCACACTCAATATGAAGTAGCCTCTCCCAACGATGCATTGCATATCCGTAATCTTCGTTTTTAAAATGCACTAATCCACTGTAAAACAATATGTTTTGATCTTTTGGAAACAAGTATTTAAGTGCAGCGAATAGCGTTAAACTTCTTTCATATTTACCTTTCGACATAAGATATAAAGCCCGATCCAATTTCCGATAGTAATGCAACTCAATCTTTTGTTCTTGATCTCGATCTAGCTCTACAGTTCCAGTATATACTGGCGTCCCACTTAAAAACCGAAATTCGTCCTTAGTCTTTTTAGCTTGAAAGTTCAACACCTTGAAATTTCTCAAATAACGATAGTCAAAATGACGTTTAAGCTTAGTTATCTGAGTAGGTTTTTCAATTATTGGAACCTCAGACAGCATGCACAAATGCATTTCGGGGTAACTCTTGGCATTGATATCCCTGAACTCTTTACTCACATTAACTACTCCACTCATTTCACTGCTCTTTACGGAGCTTGAATAACTGGACTTCTTTGCAATAATTTGATGTGAATAAATAGCATTTGAAGCTAGGGATACTTGCTTATGCTCAACCAGCTTTCTATCTTGAAAAGAAAAGACTAGGTAGCTCAAGAGCCCTAATACTATTAATAGCATAATTGATAGATAATAATTTAAAAAAAGATCTGATTTTAACGCTATCTTACTATTAATACGTTCCTCTAATCTAGCAACATCTTTATCCGAAACTAAATCGAGTGCATTATCCAAAAATCCAAGTTCTAAAGCATCCGATTCTAATGTATGCCAGTTATCGCTAACCGATTCGTTAACTAAAAAATCCGATTGAAATATGTCTTTGAGCTTATTAGTTTTCATAATTTCCAATTTTCAGTAAGTATATTTTTAGCATGCGCTTTCCATTTTGAAGATGAGTTTTCACACTCTTTACGTCCATTCCTGAAATTTCAGCAACTTGTTTGTACCTCATTTTTTTAAAATAAAAATGATCAATACAAAGACGTTGCTCTTCGGTTAGAAATTTCATTCCGTTGAGCAAATCAATTTCTTTTTGATTATTGATTATTAATTGATTATCAACCTCAACCTCTTTTTCAAGCTTAACTAAATCATGGTATTCTATCAAAATTTGTTTAGATCTTAGTTTGCCAAGGGCTGCGTTTTTAGCAATAACAAACAGGTAAGTTTTAAGGAATTTAATTTCGTTAGACGACTTAAGAATGTCTGAACATTTTTCATAAAGCTCCATTACCAAATCTTCAGCATCTTCTGGAGACTTCAAGTAACGTTTACAAGTACCCAACAACAAAGGCAAGTATCTCTTGTAGAGAATACCAAAAGCCATTTTGTCATTGTATTGCTGAAATCGCTTCAACAATTCTTCATCATCAATATGTTTGTAATTCGCGTTCATCTTTCCTCTTAATGCTTATACATATCCAAGTAACTTTTAGTTTCAATTACTACTATTCCTCCCAGTAAATCCCCGTATTGAGCTGGAACTCCTCCAGTATAAATTCGCATTGAACCAATTGATGAAGAAGGAAAGTTATCATTAGCAGCGAAGGATTTCACGCCATCTATCAAGTAAACTACAGAGCCTGCCCTTGCCCCACGGAAGTACATAGGCTGTCCTTCATCGGCTTGAAATATCTCTGAACTTTGGGCTGCAATCATTGAACCTAGACTTGTTTTTGTTGCGGATTTAGTAAAAGTTGCGGGGAGTACATCAATTACACTCGGTTCCATTTTATTTATTAGAGGTTTTATATAATGTGTAATTGTAACAAGACCCAGACTTCTGTAAGCCATTTGCTGGTTCTTCAAAAAAACCAGCCCATCACCTTTCACTTTAATTCCAGCAAGTTTTATTGTATCGAAAGAACTACTAGTTATGGTTAAGTCATAGGTTCCAGCCGGTAAGGGTCTTATTGTAAAATATCCATCGAGGTTTGTAACAGCTCCTCTCATATTTGAACCAACATAGATAGATACGTAAGCGCCTATAACTGGCTGACCTTCTGGATCTAACACTTTTCCTTTAATTGCCCCATTTCCTAATGCGTTTGCTGTAAAGCCAGCAATCACGAGTAAAACTCCAATTCCAATTTCTTTCAGTTTCATAATCTTTAGTTTTAATCCTCAACACGAGGTAGCTTCTGATTATAGGATGCAGAAACCCTAAAAATTCCATAAGAAATTTCAAAAAAAATACAACTATCTGTTAATCAGATAATTTGCTTTATCAGCCTTAGTTTGTGTGAATAGGTATTGGTATCGACATTGAAAATGCCTTGGTGGTCAATTTTATCAATTCGAACTTTTCCACTTGCGTGAATAATTTCGTTTTCATTCATTAGAATCCCGACATGTATGATACTTCCTTCTTCGTTGTCGAAAAATGCTAAATCCCCATCTTCTGCTTCTTCAACAAAACTTAGAGTAGTTCCGATCTCTGCCTGCTGATAGGCATCACGCGGTAGCTTCTTTCCTGCTATTTTATAAACCATTTGGGTTAATCCCGAACAATCTATACCAAAAGGAGATTTCCCTCCCCATAGGTAAGGTGAATTGATGTACAACAATGCATTTTCAAGAATCTTTGATCGAGAAAGCGCTTCCTTACTGTGAACTGCAGTTCCTTCGAATGCAAAATTCTCTGAACCGATAGTTATTAAATTATCCTCGAAAAACGGAAGCACGCTTCCCATCGCAATAGGCTGTAGTTCATTATTTTTAGCATTTTGAATGATATTTACAAGATCCGTACAACTGTTCCATTCTCTAGAGGTTTCCACCTCTTCATAAATCTCTTTGTTTACTTCAAAAGCCTGCTTACGATCGATCCAACATTCGTATTTATCAAATGCAACGCGAATTTTAACCCAATTTACGCGTTCGTCAATGATTTTATAATGGTCGCCAAAAAGCAGCTGAGTCACCATCTCTGCCTTATCGCTAGCCTCTTCCCTTCCGGGAACTACGCTTAATATGGATATGCCGTATTTCACTGTGTTTGTATCAAGGCAAATAAAAGACTTTTGCCGTTCTGGAATAGAATGTTTCCTGTTTTAGTTTTTAACGAATAGGATTTGAATTATCAACATTACGCTCATATTACCATATGATTATACTGTTTAAATAGTCATACAAGCCTAATCCTAGCAATATTGCAACGGTAAAAAAAGAATACACTAAAAAGGTCAATGCGTTTATTTCTGTTTTTTTATTTCTTTAGCATTCTCATTTTGTTTGTTTCAATAGAAATAAAAATATTTTAAAATCTGGCTTAATTCGATACGAACGATCAATTTCCAATTCAAAATATTCAAAGAATGGAAGCTTAGAATCATTCCTTATAAATCGATAAAAATTTTCATGTTTCCAACCTTTAATTGCAAACAACACAGTTCCCACTAATAAAAAAATAGAACTAAAAAATTCATTATAATCATACGATACAATCGGGGGAAGAACTGCGATTAAACAAATAATAATGAAAAGTAAAACCAGTAAATAATCAGAAAGTTTCATGCACTAAATTGTTCATGAAATCATTAAATTAACTTCTTCTGGGCCATTACATACCCCAAATGAAGTCCTTCATGAATATTATTGAAACAGATTGCTGCTTCAATATTGTTTAGCACCACTCCATAACTTGTAGGATATTCATTGAATTCATTAAGTTTTCCAGCTTTATATTCCTCTTCAGTTAAGTCAATTAATTTAAAATAATTTGACTTAAAATATTCAAAATCCTCTATAGGCGTTTTAATATCGGCGCTTCCTGTTCCCTTTCGATAAACCTCTATTAAGGTCGCTGGAATTATGGGATCTCTTCCAGCCAATTTAAAGCACAACAAATGCTGCGTTACTGCAACGTGACAAAAGTTCCAAAGGACATTATTATTGTATCCTTCAGGAGTTTTTGTAAGCTGATCAAAAGTTAATCCTTCAATCGAGCCCAATATTCTTTCTCTTGTTATTCTATTGTTTCTAAACTGTAGCTCCATGTTATTCAATAGCTTTATCATTAAATGCACTTACAAATAATGTATTTCCTAAATTCGGTAAATCGTTAAACAATTCAGCACCGCGCTCATCAAGAGCATTGCTTGTATATCCAAGAATCGTAAGATCTGCATCTCCAGATTTCTGCTCAATAATCTTAGAAATCAACTCCCCTTGTTGAGGAATTAGCTCTATGTTCTTAGGCGAAATGGGCAATCTTCCTGTGGCAATTAAATTAATAAGTGCCTGACGTTTACTTTCGTACTCACCTTTAGAGTATCCACTAAATATTTTGATTTCTGCTTGCTTCCAATCTGGATGACCCGTAAGAATGTATGCCAATAAAATCATGAGATTTGAATTCTCATAATCCTTAGCAGAAATCCAAACATGAATTGACTTTTTGTACCCAAACCCTTTGTAGGTGCTGCGCAGAATGCATACATCGAAATTGGTTGCATGAAGCAAGCCGTAATTATCAATTACCTCTTTAAGCTTTGTTCTATCCTCGTCACTATACTCGAAAAGAATCAAGTTATTACCACTTCCCGAAACACCACTCAACTGAATACTTTGAGCAATTGCAGAGGTATAAGAAGGTGATACAATAGTATCCAGATAAACTCGACTGCTGGTACCTTTGATAAGTGCGATAAGCCTAAGTTTAGTTTTCCGAGACTCTTTATAAGCCTTATTATCAAGAAAACCTTTCATAAAATGGATGTAAGTCCCAAAACCATATTTATGTGAAAGCCAGCGCACTAAGTCCAAAGAGGTTGTTCGTTTAAAGGTATCAGCAGATAAGCAAATAATAAAAGGCCTCCAACCTTGTTCGTTAGCACTTGCCTTCTTTTGAATGTAAACTGAAAGCCTTCTATTCATTTGAAAAAGCACTCCTCGTAGTAATTTTGCAACGTCTCGTTCAGTGTTACCAACAGATATTGCCCAGCGATATATTCCAGCCATTATTGCAATTGACAAAAAAGCATATGCGGTATTCATTTTAAACATGAGGTAGAAACAAAGTATAGCCCCAATTAATGAAAAATACCAGCGTGACCTGAAGGTTGGTCGATAGCTTGGGTCAGCTGCAAAGTGTTCCAGAAAAGAAATCAAACAAATAGCACCGTAGGTCACCATAAAAAACATGGAAATTATTTGAGCCACAAAATTTATATCACCGATAGCCACAAAGAAAAAACCAAATACACTTGTTACTATAGCGGCATTAAATGGCTCTAACCTCATTCCTTTACCTTTTGCAAACCAAAGACTTAATTGCATTGGGAATACTTTATCCACTCCCAAAGCTTGTAGGGTTCTTGGAGCAATCATCATACTTCCTAAGGCAGAAGAAATTGCGGCACAACCTAGTCCAATTGGAATTATTGGTTCCCAAATGGCAATTTTCCCCATGACTAGTACATCTGTATTTGCAAGGTCTTCAGCACTTGCAGAAAGAAAAAGTTTAAAAACTACGGCTATGTAAACTATGATACCCACTAATGTGGCCCACATTGTACCTGCGGGTATTGACTTTTTTGGATCTTTAAGATCACCACTTAGTCCTAAACCAGCTGCGATTCCAGTGAATGCAGGAAATATTATTGTAAAAACATAGAAGAAGTTATCGGGATTTTCAATATGAGCAGTCATATCTCCTGAAGAGGGTGAATATACCCCTCCCATAAAAAACAAACCCAACGAGACAAGTAATATTGCAACAACTACATAAAGCGCTTTTACTCCAATATCGGCACCCTTACTCAACATCAACATCGCAAGTAAGGCCATAAATATTAGACCCGCCACTCTATTATCTACATAAACTCCATAGTGATTATAAATAATATCTGCGAGGGGTTCAAAAGAAACTGCAAATGCAATTACATAAAATGCAACACTAATAGCTTGAGAAAGAAACAATGCAATACCAATAGCTGCTCCGATATTCAATCCAAACGATCTGGAAATCATGTAGTACGCACCACCGCCCTCTACTTTGCTGTTTGTGGCTATTTCAGCAACAGCCATTGCTGTAGGAATAGTAACCAAATGCCCTAACAAGACGATTCCAAGCGTTCCTAAAAGCCCAACATGTCCAACAGCATATCCAAATCTTAAGAATAGAATAGCTCCCAGAATAGTGCTCAATGCTGTCATAAAAACAGGCATTGTCCCCATTGTGGAGTGTTTGTTTAGATTCTCTGACATTTAAATTTGGAAATGAAACAACAGCTAGTTAGCAACCTCGCTCATAAACTTAATGCGCATTAAACGAATTTCTTCTTCAGAATAATCTTCGTCATCCATTTCTTTCATAGCTTCTTCGACAGTTCCTGTTTCAGCATCTTCCATGAAATAGTCGTAAAGTTCATCCTGCTTATCTTCATCAATTGCGTCGTTAATGTAATAATCAAGATTCACCTTAGTTCCTGAGTCTACAATATTTTCAATTTCGGTAAGAACGTCTTCTATGGACATATCTCTCGCTTTTGCAATCTCATCTAGTGGTCTTTTTCTATCAATATTTTGAATGATATAAACCTTTGTACCTGACTTATTAATGACCGATTTAACAATAATATCTTGTGCTCTTTCTATTTCGTTTTCTTCAACGTATCCTCCAATCGTTTCAATAAAGGCCGCACCATATTTCTTTGCCTTTCCCTGACCTACTCCCTGAATATTAGCTAATTCATCTAATGTAATAGGATATTGATTTGCCATATCCATTAGTGAAGGCTCCTGAAATACAACAAATGGAGGCACATTGCTATCCTTGGCAACAGAACGAGTTAGCTCTTTAAGCAATTGATATAGCTTCTCATCCATTGCGCTGCCTTGAGCTTTGGTATTTAGGATAAGATTATCATCCTCCGCTCTTTCAATATAATCGTGATCAAGGATTACGGTAAAAGATTTTGGATTTTCAATAAATGCTTTACCGGCAGGTGTTAACTTGAGAACTCCATAAGTTTCAATATCCTTATTTAATAACTTAGAAACAGTTGTTTGACGAATAACCGCCATCCAGAATTTCGGATCTCTTTCTTTTCCTGCTCCGAAAGTTGAAACTCTATCATGTCCAAAGGACTTGATTTGAGAATTTCCTCTACCGGTTAGAATTTCAATGACATACTTTGCCTTTGCGGTTTCTTTTAATTCTGCAATGCAATCTAAAAGTAGTTTCACCCATTTTGACCCCTCTTCTCTTGGTCTAGGATTAACGGCATTATCATCCATGTTAGCGCCAGCACCGTTCACTTCATCAAATTCTTCTCCGAAATAATGTAATAAGAACTTTCTTCGACTCATCGCAGTTTCTGCATATGCAACAACTTCTTCGAGTAAAATCCTTCCAACTTCCTGCTCGGCAATAGGCTTGCCTTGCATAAATTTTTCTAGTTTCTCAATGTCTTTATAATCATAAAACGCTAAACAGTGACCTTCACCTCCATCTCGACCACCACGACCAGTTTCTTGATAATAGCCCTCTAAACTTTTCGGCATATCGTGATGAATTACAAATCGAACGTCTGGCTTATCGATTCCCATACCAAATGCAATCGTAGCTACAATAACATCGACATCTTCGTTCAAAAACATATCTTGGTTTCTTGCTCGAGTTCCCGAGTCAAAACCAGCATGATATGGCAATGCTTTTATTCCATTTACTTGTAACGCTTCAGCAATTTCCTCAACTTTCTTTCTACTCAAACAGTAAACTATTCCTGACTTTCCTTGCCGTTCTTTTACAAATCGAATTAGTTGTTTAACAAGTTCAACTTTTGGACGTACTTCGTAAAATAAATTGGGACGATTAAACGATGCTTTGTAAACCATAGCATCGGACATTCCTAGATTTTTCTGAATATCTCCTTGCACTTTTGGCGTTGCAGTGGCGGTTAAAGCCATTACTGGAATTTGATCATTAATCCCCTTTATCATCTCTTTAATTCGACGATATTCTGGTCTAAAATCATGTCCCCATTCAGATATACAATGCGCTTCATCTACCGCAACGAAACTAATCGTGAGTTCTCTAAAAAACTCAATTGTCTCTTTTTTATTTAATGTTTCAGGAGCAACAAACAAAAGTTTTGTAAAACCAGCTCTTAAATCATCTTTCACAATTAATTGTTCAGCTTTGTTAAGCGAAGAATTCAGAAAGTGAGCAACATGATCTTCTTCTGAATGCCCTCGGATGCTATCTACTTGATTTTTCATCAAAGCAATTAGCGGGGAAACGATAATCGCAGTTCCCTCAAGTAATAATGCAGGTAATTGATAACAGAGGGACTTTCCTCCACCTGTTGGCATTATTACAAATGTGTCTTTCCCTTCGATAACACTTTTGATAATCTCTTCTTGATCGCCTTTAAAGGCATCAAAACCAAAGTGTTTCTTTAGAGCGGCGTGTAAATCCATTCTTAATATTAAATTTATAACAGTGCGTTACGCAAAGTTTAAAAATAGAACAATCTTACTTAATTAATGGTTCAGTATAAAGAGAGTTATACTCTTTTGTCAAACACCATAGTCGATACATTTATAGCTCGGTAAAAACATTGATCAAATAGGCTGATTTTAAAAAGCCTTATTGTTATTTTTGCCACAAATTAAGAGTTATGAAAAAAGGAAATTGGATTTTTATTTTCACATTAATAGTAATCGCTGGATTATCTAGGTTACTTCCACATCCACCTAATTTTACTGCCCTAGGGGCTGTGGCTTTGTTTGGTGGTGCTGCATTAAGTAGTAAAATTTTAAGAGTTGCCCTTCCTTTAGTGGTACTTTTAATAACTGATATAATTATTAATAACACTGTATTTGCTCAATTCAACGAAGGATTTACCGTATTTTACCCTGGTGCAATTTGGACTTATGTTGCGATTGGTTCAATTGCCTTGTTAGCTCCTATGATTATAAATAAGCTTTCTGTAAAGCAGGTAGTACTTGGAAGTTTAAGTGCCTCCTTGGTTTTCTTTATCATCTCAAACTTCGGCGATTGGACAACGGGATTTGACTTTCCATTAACCTTTGCTGGTTTAATTGGGAATTATATCGCAGGCATACCTTATTTTATGAATAGTATAGCTGGTGACTTATTTTTTAGTGGAATATTATTCGGTGGGTTTTATTTAGCCGAATTAAAAATACCTAAGCTAGCATTAAGTAAAAACTAATAAAAAATATTCAATATTGAAAACCGCAAGGAGCTCGACTCTTTGCGGTTTTTTTATTTTGTCTCTTTATCAAATATCAATTTGGTAATCGGGTCGCCGTTTCTGAAGTAATAAACCCCACCCCAATTGTATTTTATTTCTTGATATTCTATTCCTCGACCCTCACTGACCAATATAACTTGAGTTATGGCTTTATTTCCTTTAGAACTCTTATTCACTGTTTTCCCTTCTGGGTAAAGAGTTGCCAGCTTTGAGCGAAACTCTGAACTTTTCTTATCCATTTTACCCGTATCAATATTTGGATCTGTTGCTGGTAATTTAACTGAAGAAGTAACTGATTTTTCGAGAGTCTCATTCAAAGCAGAAAGGGCAGAATTCACCTTTGCAGATTCAGGATTAATTTCTTGAGCCTTTTTATAAAAGAAAATTGCCTCTTTTTCACTTCCAGAACCTTCAGAGTTTTCAGCTAGAGAGATATATTTAGAGAATTGCTCTTCTTTTTCTTTTTCGGCAATCAATAAAAGCTGAGCAGTCGCTTCTTTACTTTTCTTTTCTTCAAGAATAGTGGCTAGAGCAGACTTTTCATTAGTTAGAATTTCATTGTTTGGCTTCACTTCCTCGGCTTGAGCTAAAAGGCTTTCGGCCGAAGCCAAATCTCCCTTAACTCGAGCGTTCTTTGCTTCAACTATTAAATTATTGAATTTCTGATCGATTGCCTCTTCATTTTCTTTTTGCTTGACCTCAACTTTAAGTGAGGCTAATGTTAACTTTTCAGCAGCCAATGTTTCGTTTTCTGGCTTAACACCTTCTGCTTGAGCTAAAAAACTTTCGGCCGCAGTCAAGTCTCCTTTAACTCGAGCATTCTTTGCCTCAACTATTAAATTATTGAATTTCTGATCGATTGCCTCTTCAACTTCTTTTTGCTTGACCTTAGTTTCGCTAAATTCTAATTTTTTGGTTGCTAATAATGCTTCAGGGTTTATATTCAGTGCTTTTTTATAGCCCGCCGAAGCTGCAATATAATTTCCATCTGAATAAGCTCGGTTTGCAACTGCCATATAATTATTGAATGCATTTGCTTGTTTTTCTTCTTGCTTAATTTTTTGAGAAATCACAACAATTTGTTGTTTCGGAAATTCAGCTGTAGGATTTAATGCGGAAGCGGAAATATAACTTTCAGAAGCCTGCTGCAACTCTCCTTTTTCAAAGAGTGCATTACCCTCTGCCAGCAACTTATCGTACTTTTCTTGTTTTTGGAGCACCTTATTAATAGCGTTTAACTTTTGCTTTGCTTCACCTTCGGCATTAAGAACTATTGCCTTTTCAAAATAACCTCGCGCAGATTTAAACTGCATACTATTCAATGCCTGATTGCCTTTTACAACCAAATCTTCATATTCTTTTTTATTTTCCTTTTCAATAGCAGCTTCTCTCTTTTCAAGTTTTTCTACTTGAGCTTCAACTCCCGCTAATTCCTTTTTCCGCTTTCCCGTGAACTTGTAATCTATGGAAAACTCCAACATATCAGATTCATAGTGAATTTTAGCCACTGGCTGCGCTAACTTGGATAAATCAATCTCTTTGTAGGATTTGAAAAGTTCTATTTCTCCTATACTCCAATCGTGAACTATACTTTTTTCTGACTCTGGAATATTAGAGATTAAATCTAACTCAATGATCTTAGTTGCCATCTCATCGCCTGTAAAATGCAATTGATAAACAAAGCCATAAGGTAATAAATAAGAAAATTCTCCGTCCTGATCTACATTGGTTTGGTCGAGAAAAGAGTTGCTTCTATATACCTTAATCAACGCACTGGGGTATGCATTTGATTTGTGCTTGACAGTAATACTGAATTTTACGCCCGAATCTTCTTGTCCCACAACAAAAAAATTCAGTAATAACAGACCGAATATGAGATAAAGATCTCGTAGCATAAATTAATTTTGCATTGCCTCTTTTTGCCAGGTAAATCGTGTTGTTGGTTTACCATTTTTAAAGAAGTAATTACCTCCCCAATTGTGCACCACATGTTTGTATTCGACACCTACTTCACCTTCCACAATGATCCTTCTTGTGATTGATTTACTGCCTTCCATATATTTCTCTACAGTTAACCCTTGCGCATATTTTTTTGCCAATTCCGAACAAAACGCAGCACGATCACTTGAAATTTCAACGCCTTTAAGGGTTAGTTCCATATTCTCTTCTTTAGGAGAATTATCTTCAGCATTTTTTTTGGCTAAAAGAGCAGCGATTTTTTTTATTTGTTCCCGAGGATAAGCATCCGTAGTGTTTACTTTAATTGCCGCCAAGTACATTTCCTTTGCTTCACTATACTCATTCAACTCGTAAGCTTCGTTTGCTTGTGCAATAAGCGCCTTATATTTTTCAACATCAGCGAGCTTACCGTCAAGCATACCATCGATTATTTTTATTTGAGTTCTTGGATATTCTGCCAAGGGCTTTAGCCACATAGCTTCTTTATAGTATGATTTGGCCAACTGATAGTCTTTAGCTTCAAACTCAATGTCAGCATCTCGAATTAAGATATTGTATTCTTCTTGCAACTCATCCTTCTCTTCTTCAACACTTGCAATCACTGCCTGGTTCCCTTCTTTCTGCTGTTCAATTTTTTGTTTCCTATTCTTCAAATATTCTCGATCTAAAGTCACCATGCGCGTTCTTTGATCAAAATAATATTTAGCTACCGGTATTTTATATTCCTGAATATCCATTCCTTCAGTAAACCTAATCATTCCCAGCTGGAAACGACCAAGATCATAACCTTGATTTTTATATTCGGCTGGTATATTAGTTAAATCAATCTCAACTAGTTTTGTAACAAATCCTGTTTTAGAAAATTTCAATATATACTTATAATCAAATCTTAGATCTGTTTTGAATCCACCCGTTTTATCGGTTAGCATAGAATCGATATTCATCTTATTTAATTCTACTTCAACTGAGACTCCTGCAATCGTTCGATCTCCTTCGGTAACGAAAGCATCTTTTATTACTAGGTTTTTTTCTATTACATTACTGTCATAACGACCCCATAGTCTTGCAGAAATTGGTGATTGCTTTTCCTTCTTAGCTTTTTCATCTTGAGCTTGAACTCCGCAAACGAAGAAAACAAATGTAAAAATGGGGATCAAAGATTTCAATTGATTGTACATATCTAGAACTTAATTATATCTAACTGAACGTCGGCCTTTTTAAAATTATTTTTTACTTCTTTTTTATATTTTCTATCCATAGCAAAGTTTACTGACGCTGGATCAAAAACAAATCTAGCAACTGGGTTTTTATAAAGTGCAATTGGTATTTCATAATTAAATTTAATCATATTCAATTTAAATAACCCCGCATCATAACCTCTAAATCTATCTTCTTCAGGCATATTTCGTGTATCAATTTCAATAAGCTTGGTTAAATAGTCAACTTTAGAAAACTCCAACGTAACTAGAGTATCAAAACCTATCTTCAATTGAAAAAAACCATTTTTTTCAGTTTCAGCTTCTCTAATAACAACACCCTTATGGATTACATGCACAAAGACATTTGCGATAGGCTTGCCGTTTTCCAAAACTTGAGCATCAATCAGCAGGTTGGTATCAACAGCAACTTCTGATTCAACTCCTATTTTTAGAACTCCTTGCCCATATGAAGAAAAAACGCTGCAAACCGTTAATATCAGGACTGTTAAAATTATTCGGTATACACTCATAATAAAACAAAAATACTGTTATCTGCATTGAATAAAAACCTAGAAAAAGATTATTCTGAATCGTTTGTAAACAATAGTCTTGCCGAAATAATGAACGCTGTTTTAATTGTAAATTTTACATTCGTTACAACACAATGAAAAATCTTTTTCTCAAAATTCAGAATAGCCTTGATGTAATTTTCAAAGCTTTACTGCTCGCGGTTTGCGCAGCATTAATTATATATGCTTTACCTAAAGAAGGTAAGTTTAAATATGACTTTCAACAGGGGAAACCTTGGTTGCATGAAAACTTATATGCTCCATTTGATTTTGCAGTATTGAAATCAAATGAGAATTTATTAAACGAGAAAGCTGAGATTGAAAATAATAGTTCACTATATTTCAATCAATTTGATTCCATCTCGGGATTAGCGATTAGCAACTTACGGAAATCTTTAGAGGATAGTATAGGTTCAGACATAATCCTGAGCTTAGAAAAAAGAAACTATTCTCTTAAAAAAGTAAAAGCTATATATTCTGCGGGCATCGTTCAAACCATAGAGTTAAAGAATGACGTCCATACAAATCAATTAATTGTGATCCAACGAAACGGTCATTTTGAAGAAATTGAATTTGGTGACCTATTATCCATCAAAGAAGCAATTTTAGAATTGCAGTTAGATAGTGTTAGTAGTAACTCTCAAAGTCCGTCAAATATTCAAAACGAATTAATAAACGCTATTCAGCACAATGTTTTTTATGATGCTAATAAAACTGGAGCTGTAAAACAATCTAAACTTGAGAACATAATTAATACGCATGGTAAAATTGAGCGATCTGAACTTATTGTGGCAAAAGGAGAGTTAATAAATGAAGAAATATATTGGAAGTTAACATCATTAAAACAAGAATTCGAACACTCAAAAGGAGACGATTCTTCGATTTATTTTGTCACAGTTGGGAAAGTAATATTCGTATCCCTAATCTTCTTTGTTCTCGTTTTATTTCTTGGAGTATTTCGTCAGAACATATTGAATGTTAACAATCGAGTAGTTTTTATCTTAATCACTTTTACCTCGGTAGTACTGATGGGTATAGCACCTTTATACATTGAAGATCTAAATATTTATCTACTCCCCTTTTGTATTTTACCAATAGTGATTAAAGCTTTCTATGATGAAATAATGGCAGCTTTCATTTACATCCTTGCAATGATTCTCATTGGGTTTTCTGTCCCAAATGCGTTTGAGTTTGTGTATATTGAAATCCTTGCAGGTTTGATTGCAGTGTTTAGTTTAGTAAATCTCAAAAAGCGATCACAACTTTTAGGAACAGCAGGAATCATCTTTGTTACCTATTGTACAGCGCACTTGTCTATAATGATTATGCAGGAAGGTACATGGCATAATATTGAACTCAACAATTTATACGCATTTGGAGGAGCAGCAACCTTAACATTACTCTCCTATCCGTTGATTTATGTTTTCGAAAAGATATTCGGGTTTTTATCGGATGTTACATTAATGGAGCTTTCCGACACTAATTCCACTTTGCTTAGAAACTTAGCAACTAAAACTCCAGGCACATTTCAACACAGTATGCAGGTAGCTAATTTAGCAGAAATCGCCATCCAAAAGATTGGAGGAAACCCGCTTTTGGTTAGAACAGGCGCACTGTATCATGATATTGGGAAATTAGAAGCCCCTCAATTTTTTATAGAAAATCAGGTAAGCGGATTCAACCCCCATGATGATTTGGAACCTAGAGAAAGTGCACGAATTATAATCAATCATGTTATCAAAGGAGTTGAATTGGCTAAAAAACATAACCTTCCTGAAGTTCTTATTGACTTTATTCGAACACACCATGGAACAAGTCAAGTTAAATACTTTCTGTTTAAAGAAAAAGAAGAAAACCCACACCAGGAAATAGATGCTTCTAATTTCTCCTACCCTGGTCCTATTCCGTTTAGCAAAGAAACAGCTGTGCTTATGATGGCAGATTCATGTGAGGCGGCAAGTAGAAGTTTAAAAACCTATACTGCTGAGTCTGTAAACAAACTAATTGATGGAATAATCGATGGGCAAGCGAAAGAAGGTCAATTTGCAAACGCTGATATTACATTTAAAGATATTACTACCATCAAAAGTATTTTTAAGAAAATGCTCTTGAACATCTATCACGTTAGAGTAGAATATCCAAAAGGTTAAGAATGGCACGCAGAAATAGTAGCTATAGCTGCAGTTTTAAAACGCAAATTGGATAAAGTCGAACGCTTTAGCTTGATCATTCTTTACAGTCTCCGGAACAATAGGAGATTACTAATCCTCAGCGCAAATTTATAAGGACACATTGCCACAAGCATAACCGAGAATTGATAACATTGAACTTACTCTATCCTAAACCCGCTGCAAATTAATGGAAGTCACAAAGATTACTTGTATTTTAGTGAACCAGAGCAATTCCCAAAATGCAGGGAAGTACTATCTGATACTTTTGGAGACATCGTGCCAACCGCTATAACGAATTCAGCTGGACTTGCTCATAAAAAAATGAAAATTGAGTTTGACTTTTGGGCGAAAAAGTAGCCTTAATAAGCCACAAACAGTTGATTATAAAAACTTTATCATTATCTATACTAAAGCAAAAGGAACAGCCATTTTAACTGAACTTTATGTTGGTCAAAATAGTTTTAATTATACTTTTGCACCTCGTTCTACAAAGTGTTTATAGAATTACGGAGAGATGCCTGAGTGGCCGAAAGGACTTGTTTGCTAAATAAGCGTACCTCAAAAGGGTAC
>CAJVZZ010000030.1 GCA_913020435.1 uncultured Flavobacteriales bacterium
CAGGTGTAAGGAAATTGTGTGATAAATATAATGTTTTATTTATTGCTGATGAAGTCCAAACTGGTATTGCCCGTACTGGTAAGATGCTTGCCTGTGATTATGAAGATGCTCGACCAGATTTATTAATTCTTGGAAAAGCTATTTCTGGAGGAGTTTTTCCTGTTTCAGCCGTATTAGCTGATGATGAAATTATGCTTTGTATTCAGCCTGGAGAGCATGGCTCTACATTTGGTGGTAATCCACTAGCATGTGCTGTTGCAACGGCTGCATTGCAAGTTGTGGCTGATGAGAATTTGGCAGCTAATGCAATGGAATTGGGTAAGTTGTTCAGGTCTGAATTAACAACATTTGCGGAGACATGTGATTTGGTTACATCGGTAAGAGGTAAAGGACTTTTGAATGCGGTTATTATTAACGATACAGAAAATAGCAGCACAGCATGGGATGTTTGTATGGCTTTGCGGGACAATGGTTTGTTGGCAAAACCAACTCATGGAAATATCATTCGATTTGCACCTCCATTGGTAATTACAAAAGATCAATTGTTAGAGTGTACTGAGATTATTAAAAAGACTTTTTCGGAGCACAAGAAGTAGGATTATATTCCCTTCTTTCTTAGGTACTTTTCATAATGGCAAGTATGTAATTATTTCTTTTTTCTCAATCCACAGGTATTTTACTTTGTCTTAACACAAAGTGTATCACTTTGCGAATCCTTCTCAGCGACTGAAAGGAGGTAAACGCTCTTCGAAAAAGCGAAGTTCGGCCGACCACCTTATCCTTCACTCTCTCGCGCATGCGGGAATCTGTCTAACTATTTTAGATTCCCGCATATACAGGAAGGACCCTAATTTTATTGTTTAGGGTTAATTAGTGAGGTTTATTACTTCCAGCAATAGCTATTGAAATAGGAAATTAAAATTCAGCCAAAGAACGAGGCAAGTTCTTTGTTTTACCAGTATAGTTGCGCTCCTTGCGATGTTTTGCATTGCAGGGCTGTCTTATTTTTACTAAAAGCTTTTTTACCTCCACAAGTTTGGTGAGAAGGCTTTGCTAAGTTATTTCCTTTCAGAGCTTTGGTCAATAGAGGACAATCTATTATAGCAGACTGAGCTAGGGGGGAGACGAGGAGAAAACGGCATGTGGCGAAGAAATAATCTAAATAATATTCTCTGAAAATTGACTAATTGCGTTGAATTCTCATTCCAGCAGGAAGGAAATAAAAACTAATACTTCACAAAAATCTTACGCTGCAGATAATCGCCCCGAGTAAGTTCAAGAACATAAAATCCTGCACTCAATTTTAGATTATTCACTCGTACTGAAACGTTTCCAGTTTGAAATCCAAAATCTTGCGATAACAGTTCAATTCCTGAATAATTAAAAATCGAAACTGAAATAGGTGTCGATTGTAACTCAAGGAATTCTATGTAAATAAAGTCATTTGCTGGATTTGGATAAAATCGAAAATCGCGAATCAATTTTTGATCGAATTGCTGAGGAAGGTATTTTTCCGCTAAGATTTCATATGCTTTTTTAAAGTCTGGTATTCCATTTCCATAATCAAAATCAGGATTATCATATCGATCAGATGAAGCTTCAATTGCCCTAAAAATAGCATTGTTAGAAGCTTTTGGAAAGGCCTGAACTAAACAGGCGGCAGCACCAGCTATAGTAGGAGCAGAGAAGGAGGTTCCATTACTTTTACCTGCAGCACCAGTTCCATCACCAACAACAACTCCAGCACCTACAGCGCTAACGTTTGGCTTTAATTGTCCAGCTGCATTGGGCCCACGACTAGAGAAAGCGGCAATATTTCCAATGCTATCAGTTGCACCAATTGCCAAAACATACATTCCGTCGGCTGGGGCAATTATGTATCTCCAAGGCCGTGTTCCAGAATTTCCTGCACTGTTTACTACTAAAATACCTTTTCGGAATGCAGCATTCGCAGCGCGAGTTACTACTGTTGTTTTTCCGTCTAAGTCGGCATAAGTATGTGAAGTAGTCGAGTCATCAAATAAAGAATATCCTAGGGATGAGTTTATAATATCTACTCCAACACTATCTGCAATTTCAGCAGCTCTAGCCCAATTGTATTCTTCTAGTTCTGTTTCAGAAGCATTGTCTTCCGTTCTGAATAAGTAAAATGAAGCTTCTGGTGCTGTACCAGTCATAGTATCTTTGCTTAATGCTGCGATAGTACTTAATACAGCCATTCCATGCCCACCATGAGGAATTGCGTTGTCATCGCCCTCCACAATATCAAACTGACCGAGAATCCGTCTTTCATTCCATAAATGACTAAAAATAGGGAAGGTGTCAACGTGCTTAAATCCATTGTCAAAAATGGCCATTGTAATTCCTTTTCCCCTAAACCCAAACTCATGAAGTATCGGAATATTAATGAGTTCGGTTTGTTGGCTAGCTAATCCATAATTGTATTGATTAATAATGTTCAGTGGAACAGACCGCCTGCTTGCTTCAGCAGGAGTTTTAATGATTTTGACAAGCTTAACGAAATCGAATGCTAAGTAGTTGTCTTTAACTGAAATATCTGAAGACGAAACGACTATTCCGTTTTGCCATTTAAGTGCATAATGAAAATGCGTATTGCCAATTTGACTAATGCTTTGAATCCATTTTTTTGAAATGGGGATATCCTCCGATGTAATGGCAAGGTTGGATTTAGCTCTCCGGTCCATAGATTTCTGACTTAAGAAGCTGAGTGGATTGGTTATCTCGTTATTCTTTTCCTTTTCTTCAAACGCTACAAAAAAGTAATAGGAATCATTTTCCTGTGCAGAAATATCTCTAAAGAATAGGCTAAATAAAAGTACGATTAGGATCAGTCCAAGTCTATTGCTGACCATATTCAATAATTTTTTTTGTAAGCACAAATCCACTATCTAAGGGTATATCAGTTACTTCTCCAGTAGTAAAGCGTTTAACACGCTTTTCGTATAAATATATTAAACCAACATCTTGAGCGTATTTCTCTTCGCCTATTTCGGTGTTTAATTGCAGCGGATCAGTTTCATTGAACTTTTCTATGGTAATAACATTATTGAAGGTATTACCTAAGATAGTTTCAGACTTCAAATTTGTTATGGTGTATTCTTCTTGGTCCAATGAATTACGTGTATTGCTATTCCAGCTTATACCAGTTTTTATTGGAAATATAAGGATAATTTTGGGTACGTTATTTTTATTTTCTTCAACGGTAAAATTGTCTTTTTGGAATGACCACAACAGGTTATCTAGCCAAAAAGGATCAACAAGTTTTAGTTTTTTTTGATCTAAAACGCTTGTTCGAGTTTCATTTTCAACTTGATAATTACCAAGAATAGTTTCTTTTATGAAATACTGAAAAGTATCAACACGCTCAGTGAAATCATTAAAAACAATACTGTCCACCTGGAATATTCTGTAAAAGTCAGCTGAAGTTTGGTAGTACTTCAATCCAATGTCCACAATTTCTGTTTCTGATTTTTTACAACCAAACAACATAAATGTGCAAACAAATATGAAGATCAGAGTTCTCAATTAATCTTCCTTTATGATGGTTTGGGGAATAGTTACTTTAATTGAGTCTTGTTGGTTTTGTTTTGCTTCTTGCATAGCTTTTGCTTCCTCAGGTGTAAAAGCCTTCTTTAAGAAGCCATTTCTGTAAACCTCGTAACGTTGTACTTTTCCGTCTGAACCAAAGTACGTCCAAGTGCCTTCTTGAACAGCCATTTTGTAACTGCCAATAATTTTAATTGCACCGTTTGTGTGAAAGTGTTTCACTTTTCCATCGGGATTTCCATCTACAAAATTTGCTTGGAACTTCGGTTTTCCTTCTGGAAAAAGATCTTGGAGTTGACCGTGTTTTACTCCATTTCTATTCACATAATCTCGAGCAACTCTGCCGTCTTTGTAATAGATTCTAGCTGGACCATTTTCTTTTCCATTTTCAAAATATTTCTGAGCTGAAATAGTACCGTCAGAATCATAAAACTTCCATTTTCCTGAGCGCTGCTGATTGTAATACTTTCCTTCCGCCATTTTAACTTTGTTAAGATGGTAAAAGACAACATCGGCGCTGTCGGTGGAGTTGTCGATTACTGTACTCAAATTTCCATAGTTGTCGTAATAGTTAAAGACTCCTATTGGCTGATTGTTTTTAAATGACCCAGAATACCTGATATTTCCATTTGAATGCAGCCCTTGCCAATGGCCTTGTTTAAGGCCGTTTGCATCGGTAAGATTTGCTGCTTTTGTAGCATCTATTTGAGCTACAAGAACAAACGAAAAGGTCATTATAATAAAGGTGGAAATCAGTTTAGAGATCATTTTTTAAAATTACAATACTTTACAACTCAATAACTCTTGTCTATCCAATTTCCCTACCAAAATATCACCTTTTTCAACTTTGCTTACACCAGCTGGAGTACCTGTGTAGATGAGGTCACCTATTTTAAGCGTCATAAACTTACTTATGTAAGATATGATTTGATGAATACTAAAAATCATATCACGTGTGTCACCAGACTGCTGCAAATTTCCGTTTTTCAAGAGTTCAAACTTCAAATCGCCATTTTTTAGGGGTTCTGCTGAAACAAATTTTCCCAGTGGAGCTGAACCATCAAATGCTTTGGCAATTTCCCAGGGAAGACCATTTTTCTTACAATTCTGCTGCACATCACGCGCTGTAAAATCCAATCCCATGGTCATTTCAGAATAATACTTGTGAGCGAATCGTTCTTCTATGTGCTTTCCCAGTCTATTTATTTTAATAACCAATTCCAATTCATGATGCACATCATTTGAGTGATTTGGAATAAAGAAGGGCGCATTATTTCTAAGTAATGATGTATCGGGTTTCAAGAAAAATAACGGACTAGTTGGAACTGCATTATTGAGTTCTTTTGCATGATCGGCATAGTTTCTTCCAATGCAAATAATCTTCATTAGATAGCTTCTTTGATTTTCTTTAAAATTTTCTTAGTGTACAAAGGAAAATCTCCTCCCATCATCCAACCATAATAACCAGGCTCTTTTTTTAATACTGTGGCTACCGGAATATTTTTATGTTTCCCGAAATTAAACACTATTTCATTTTCTGCATTGTAAACGAAGCGTCCAGCTAAATCGGCAAAATTTTGTTGACGAGAATATTCAGCTAAGAAATCAATGTCATTTTCTAAGTCCGAATATCGATCTAATTGCGCTTCCAGAATTTCATGAGTAGCACTAATATCAGCTTCCGCGGAATGCGCAGCGTCAAGTGGTTTATCGCAATAGAATTGAAGTGCTGCCTCCAGCGTTCTTTTTTCTTTTTTAAAGAATATACCTTGAACGTCAATTAGACGCCTTCCTTCAATAGAAAAGTCTACTCCAGCTCTTAGGAATTCTTCAGCCAATAACGGAACATCAAATCGATTGGAGTTATATCCGCCTAAATCACAATCTTGAAGCATTATGTAAAGCGATTTAGCCAGTTTATCGAAAGTGGGCGCGTCCTTTACATCTTCGTCAGTTATACCGTGAATATCGCTCGACTCTTTAGGAATAGGCATTTGAGGGTTTACCCTTCTTACTTTCATGTCTCGTTGACCGTCAGGTCTTATTTTAAGAACTGCAATTTCGACTATTCTATCGGTAGCTACATCTATTCCAGTTGTTTCTAAATCGAAGAAAGCAATTGGCTTTTCAAGTTTTAATTTCATGGTATAAAAGTAAAAGCCCTCTCGATAGAAATCAGGAGGGCTTAGTAAATTTTATTAAGAATGTTATTATTGAATTCTTATTTCAACTCTTCTGCCATATTCAGCAGGCATATTAGGTGGAGTTGGAATAGTTTCTCCATATGCTTTACTAATAATGAGCGATTTAGAAACACCGTTTGCAACTAAATAATCAACTGCAGCTTGTGTTCTTTTTTCTGACAATATCATGTTCGCAACAGAAGGACCCGAAGGATCAGAGAAACCTCTTAAATCAACTTTAACTCCCGGATTTGCTTTAGTATATGCTATTATCTCATCCAATACTTTTCTAGCTTTTTCTTCCACTGAAGAACCTCCAGAATTATAAGTAATGAAGCGGAACATGTTAAGTTGTTCTAAACCAAAATCAACCCGTCTGTTTTTTGAACGATTCTCAGGGTTATCTGAACCATCTGCATTTTTACCATCTGCTTTCGGCTTAGTTTCTCCAAAGTAATCGTAATGCACTCGGTAAGGATCAGCACCATCTTTAACTAATTCGTTTAAAACAACCAATGCTCTTTGTTTAGACACTTCTTCGTTTACGTCATCTGAGCCAAGGTAATCTGCATGTCCACTAAGATTTACGACATAATTTGGATTAGCTTTCATATACTCAGAAATTTTACGGACTTGTTCTTTTGATTCGTCTGCAATTTCCATTTTGTTGAATTTGAATAAAATGTCTCTAAACAAATCTTCTGGAGCAAGGGGAAGGGGTTTCTTGTCTTCTTTAATTTTTACTATCTCTTTTTCTTTAATCTCTTCTACTAACTTTTCTTCCACAACTTCAGCTATAACATCTTCAACTATTGCAACAATTGCAGTGTCCTTAACGATTTCTATTGCCGCCAATTCGTCGGTCATTAAATCAGCTAATAGTATTGCTGGTAATAAATCGCGGCGTTTTTCAAGGTGCGCTGTTACTTGATAAATGTCTAAATAACCGTATCCATTTAATCTGGAAGATGAATAATAAGCTACTTCATTATTCAATTTTGACCGTATGTAAGACATTTCATCTCCTGGAGTATTTATTGGAATTCCTAAGCTTACAGGATTTTTCCATTTTTCATTTTTCAGTTCTGTAAAGAAAATATCATATCCACCGATTGAAGAATGTCCTTTTGAAGAGAAATACAATAAATCATTGCCTCTTAAATATGGGGTATCTTCATCTTGTTCAGTATTAACAACAGCTCCCATATTTTCTAGTGGCCCCCACGATCCACCATCAATTCTTGTTGAGGTGTAGAGATCACGGCCACCATATCCACCTTTTTTGTCAGAGACTACAATTATCATATTTCCATTTTCAGAAATGCAAACTGATGGTTCATGAGACTTTTTAAGATTAATATGTTCTGGTAATTCTACCGGAATTGTCCAAGACATACCCTGAAGTGTACTTTCATAAAGTTTTCCAGACGTATAAAGAAACATTAGATTTTCAGCTTTATTTATGGATACAATTGAAATGTGTGTCTCAGGTTCTATTTCAAATTCATTAGAGAATAAATGCGCATTACTCAGTAGATAAGGGGTTTTCCAATCTCCTGATATTTTTTCAGAACTATATACATGCTCATAAGTATAGTCAACACTCGAGGAAAGTCTCGTAGTTGTTCCAAATGGATTTCTTTTACTCGTATAAAATATTTCGGACTCATTTTTTAAGAATACCGCAGCCTCATCGTCATAAACAGAATTTATTTTTTCGCCCATGTTTTGAAGAACAATAAAGTCAGTAGCGTTTATAAAATATTTTTTTACGTTATTAAGAGGTTTCCGCTTATTCTCTAGCGGATTTTTTGTGTTTAATTTTACATGATATTCTCCATGTTGACAGGTTTTTATATCCCATTGAATCACACTTGTAAGTTCTTGACCTTTCTTGTTCTGCTTAATATTTGGAGCGAATTCTGAATAAGCTTTTTTTGCTTCAGTAAAATTATGATTGACTTGATAAGCTTTCGCCAAGTAATAATACAATTCGGCTATAGTATCTGAACCACTGTATTTCAACGCTCTTTCAAAATATTTTTGTGCTTGGTCAAAACTTTTGGGAGATCTTAGGTAGGCAATACCTGTTTCAAAAAGGAATTGATCATAATCTCCACGCATTTCCAAGAGTTTGCCATATTCTATGATTGCTTCATCATAAAGCTCTAAATCCAATAGATTAAAAGCTCTTTTGTGTTGAAGTTTCTGAGACTTAGATAGCTTAATTTTATCCTTGGCTTCGCCCAAATTTGGAAGGAAAAGAAATGCTGCTAAAACAGCGTAAGCAAAAGCTTTTAAAAATTTTGACGTCATGATTCAAGTATCAAAAGTGCGAACGCACGTTACACAATGATACAAATATTAGCACGGTATTCAAATATTTTTGAAGTTGAGTAACGTATCGCTAATATCTGTTTATTGATTAGTTAAACTTCTCTGGTAATATCAAATTGCTCGAGGTAATCTGCTACTCTTCGAACAAACATTCCTCCGAGAGCACCATCAACAACTCTATGATCGTATGAATGAGATAAGAACATTTTATGTCTAATAGCAATTACGTCGCCGTATTCTGTTTCTAGAACAGCAGGTTTTTTTGTAATGGCACCAACAGCCATTATTGCTACTTGAGGTTGATTGATAATTGGAGTTCCCATTATGTTGCCAAATGAACCGACATTAGTTATAGTGTAAGTGCCACCAGAAATGTCATCAGGAGCTAGCTTATTACTTCTGGCCTTGTTAGCTAATCCATTAACAGATTTAGAGAGCCCCACAAGGTTTAAGGAGTCAGCATTTTTAATAACAGGCACTATCAAATTACCTGAAGGAAGCGCAGTGGCCATTCCTATATTAATGAATTTTTTGCGAATAATTCTATCTCCATCGACAACAATATTGATCATTGGAAAGTCTTTAATCGCTTTAACAATTGCTTCAATAAAGATTGGAGTATATGTTAATTTTTCACCTTCTCTTTGCTCGTAAGCTTTTTTGTTTTTATTTCTCCAGTTTACTATGTTGGTAACGTCTGCTTCAACGAATGAAGTAACATGAGGGCTTGTAGCTTTGGAGTTGAGCATATGGCCAGCAATGAGTTTCCTCATTCTATCCATTTCAATAATCTCAACTTCACCTCCAAAATCTTTATTAGAGTTATCAACCGCGGGTTTAGTTACAACTGTTTGTTTCTCTTTTGTTGATTGAGGAGCACTTGCAGTAGTTTGTTGTTCTCCTCGGGTTGAAATGTGTTTTAAAATATCGTTTTTTGTAACTCTACCTCCTTGACCGCTTCCAATAATTAGATCCAATTCGGAAATTGAGATTCCTTCTTGTTGTGCAATATTTTTAACCAACGGAGAATAAAAGCGGTCACTTGAGCTAAAATCTGGATTAGTTGCTGTTGTTAAATTCTCTTGAGGAGCAGTAGGAGCCGGTTGAGTGGAAACCGCAGCAGGAATTGCTTCAGTTTTTACTGGCTCTACTTCTGGAGCGGGGGTATCACCACCTGTTGAAATTATAGCAATGACTTGTCCAACCTGGGCTACTTCACCTTCAGCAACTAAGATTTTTGAAATTACTCCGTCAGCAGGAGAAGGAACTTCACTATCCACTTTGTCGGTAGCAATTTCTACTACAGACTCTTCGGCTTCTATTGTATCACCTTCTGCTTTCATCCAAGATGTAATTGTTGCTTCAGCAACACTTTCTCCCATTTTTGGAAGTATCAACTCTACATTCGCCATTTGCTATTGTTTAAGACTGCAAAAATAATAATTTGATACGGGGTAAACTTCTCTAAATACTTCTAAAAGAATTTAAAAATAGTAATGATTAAAAATGGTAATCGGTTAAATTTGTTAAAGTAGATAAAGTCTTTCCATGAAGCGTAAAACATCTCATTCAGAAACTATGCAAAATTCAGAAATTGAAGAAATTCTTTTCGGTGGAATTGATCTTTCCAGAATTGAGGAAATACATAAAAACTCTACTCAGAAAAAACTTAAGAAGAATCAGATTATTTTTCTAGAAGGTACTCGACCGCTGGGTGTTTACAGTATTACATCGGGAAGGATTAAAATTTATAAAACTGGAGTTGAAGGAAAAGATCAGATTATTCAGATATTAAAAAGTGGTGATTTAATGGGTTACCGCGCTATGCTTAGTGAAGAACAATACCCTGTTAGTGCTGAAACTCTTGAGGAAACTACGTTGTGTTTTATTCCAAAAAAAGATTTTATAGGAGCTATGAGCTCTAACTCAGATTTAACTAAAGAGGTGATTAAAAGTCTAAGTAAGGACTTGACCAATATGGCTGATTCTATTACGGTTTTAGCTCAAAAGCCAGTCAGAGAAAGGCTTGCTGGAGCATTAATGGTGCTAATAGACACCTATGATATAGACGAAAGTAAAGGTGTGTCTAATGGAATTAATCTTACTCGAGAAGACCTGGCTAATATGGTAGGAACTGCTACCGAAACTCTTATAAGGTTATTGCATGACTTTAAATATGAGCAACTTATAGAAACACAGGGCAGGAAAATATTAATTAAAAACAAAGAAAAATTAAAGAAAGTGGCCAATTTAATCTAACAGTTTTAGAGGCTTTACAGGAGTAATTATTCTTTAAATGGCTTTTATTAATTCAACGATTTAGATACTTTTGAATCTTAAAATTTATTATAATGAATAAAAATAAAATTATCGCTCTAGTGCTCGCATCAACTGCGTTTATAGCATTTTATTGGGGGTTTATGAATTTTGAAGGCGGCTCTCGTTACGTAAATCTTTTTGCTTTAGTAATGGTGTTGGCCTGCACTTCCGCTGCGATTGCGATTGGAAATGCTGGTGAGCGATAACGAAATAATATAATAATGAAACATAGGACAATACTTTTACCTACTGATTTTTCAGATTCATCAAGAAATGCTATCGAATATGGCTTGAAGTTGTATGCAGGAAGAGGTTATCATTTTGTTCTGTTGAACACCGTTGAACCAAAAGCAGCTTCCGGTACTGGAATGATGATGAATCTAAGTCAAATGGTTATTGATGATTCAAAAGCTGGTTTGCAAAATGATCTTGATTGGATTGCAGAAAAAAAGTTGAATGAAGGAAATACTATTGAGGCGATTCATATGACAGGTGCTTTTTCTCAATGTATTCGAGCAGTTGTTAAGAAAAAGCAAGCATATACCATAGTTGTAGGTACAACTGGTGCGAGTGGCCTTAAAGAGTTTTTTGTCGGTAGTAAAGCGGCAGAAATCATACAAGAATCGCCAGTGCCCGTGTTAACGGTCCCATTTAATGCTGTTTACAAAACGGTAAAATCAGTAGTATTTGCCACTGATCTCAATAAGATTGATAACATTAAATTGTTAGATTTTTTAAAAAATCTTTTGATCAGACAATCAGCTACTCTCTCAATATTTCATGTTGAAAAATCAATTAGTAGAGTTAAAGTTGAGGATAGAAATGAACAAAAGAAATTGTTAATTAAATACTTTGAAGATGTTGATGTTGATGTTGAATACGAAACTCTAGTCAACGAGGATACTGTTGAAGGAGTTAACGAATACATTAAGAAGCACAAGCAAGCCGATATATTGGTGATGGTTCCCAGAAAGAAAAATTTCTTTGAAAAGATCTTCACTAAAAGTGTAGCTAAAAAAGTCGCATACCATAGTCATGTTCCTATGCTGACACTGCATAAAAAGTAACAATCTATTTATTTATATTTAATTTTTCGATAACATGATTGGGCCTGTAAATTCCGGAAATTATCTGTTGGTTTTTGCAAGGAATCCTGAGTTGGGAAAGGTAAAAACTAGACTGGCTAAATCTATAGGAGAGAAAAAAGCCCTAGAAATTTATCATCATTTATTGCGAAAGACTAAAGATATAGCCCTAAAGGTCAGTTGTTTTAGAGTAGTTTGCTATTCTGATTTTGTAGATTTTAACGATCTTTTTGATCCAACATATTTTTACAAAGATGAGCAGTATGGAGAGGATCTAGGGCAGAGAATGAACAATGCTATTACTTCTAGTTTTGAGGAGGGTGCAGAGCGTGTGGTGATTATCGGAAGTGATTGTTATGATTTGACTTCAACAATTATTCAATCGGCATTCGAGGCTTTAAAATTCAAAGATGCTGTGCTCGGACCAGCAAAGGATGGTGGGTACTATTTAATTGGTATGAATTCATCGAATCCTACAATTTTTGAAAACAAAGAGTGGGGAAGCTCTAATGTATTATTAGATACTCTTTTGTCTACTAAGGAATTAGGTTTATCCTATGAATTATTAGAAACGCTCAATGATGTTGACACAATAGATGACCTTCCCAAAGAACTAAAAGTTGGTATGACTGATCAATGAAACTAAGTATCATAATTCCGTGCATTAACGAAGCAGAATTATTACCAGCTTTATTATCCCATATTAAATCCTTTTGTGGCAATCCGGTTGAATTGATTGTTGTGGATGCTTTTTCTAACGATAGCACTAAATCTATTGCATTGGAATATGGAGCATTGGTTTTCGACTCTTCAATAGCTCGCAGGTCTATTCAGATGGATACTGGAGCAAAGTTAGCAACAGGTGATATGCTGCTATTTATGCATGCAGATTCTGTTCCTCCAAAAAATTTTTATAACGATATTCTGGCATCTGTTTCTTCAGGTAGTAAAATGGGTTGTTTTAGATTAAAATTCTCTCCTTCGCACAAGTTTCTGAAATTTTTCGAAATATTCGTAGGCTTGCCTTGGTTAATATGCAGAGGAGGAGATCAAGGCTTATTTATTTCTGCAAGTTTTTATAAAGAAATTGGAGGATTTGATAAGTCACTTTTTATCATGGAAGACATTGATATTATAAGAAGAGGAGTTAAGAAATCTAAATTTGAAATTTTACGAAGTAGAATGAAAACATCATCACGTGCATATGCTAAGTATGGGTATTATAAATTGCAATTTGCATTTTCAATGGTTCATTTAGCGTATTGGTTGGGATTGGATTCAGAGGTAATAAAAATAAAATTGAAAAACTATTTAGAAAATGGAAGAGTATAAAAAGCTTCAACAGGCGGTTGAATATCTGAAAAATCAAGGTGTTAATGCTCCTGATATTGGTATCGTACTCGGAACTGGTTTGGGGAAATTGACTGAGTTAATTGAAATTGAGAAGTCAATTAATTATTCTGACATTCCTAATTTCCCCTTAAGCACAGTTGAATTCCATTCAGGAAAATTGCATTACGGCGAACTAGGTGGCAAGAAAATTCTGGCTATGCAAGGGAGGTGTCACATGTATGAAGGTTATTCTGCTAATGAGGTAGTTTTTCCAATTCGAGCAATGAAAATGTTAGGAATTAAATTAATCATGCTTACAAATGCTGCGGGAGGTATAAATCTATCTTACGAAAAAGGGCAACTAATTTTGTTGGATGATCATATTGACCTATTACCTGATAACCCTCTCTTAGGAAAAAATATTGATCAACTCGGCGATCGATTTCCGGACATGAGCACTCCATATGACAAAGTTGCAAATGCACTTTTAACGGATTGCGCAAAAGGTTTACAATACAATCTTGAGAAAGGTATATATGCATCAGTTACTGGACCAAATTTAGAGACTAGAGCCGAGTACAGGTTCTTAAAAACTATTGGAGCTGATTTGGTTGGAATGAGCACTGTACCTGAGGTAATAGCAGCGAATCACATGAAGCTGCCCTGTGTAGCAATTTCTATTGTTACCGACTTATGCGATCCAGATAATTTAGAGGTAGCCAACATAGAAGATATAATTGCAAACGCTGGTATTGGTGAGCAAACACTGCTTAAAATTGTGCCAAGGTTTATCGAGAAATTAAAAGTTTAAACTTTCTCGTCTTCTTCTTTTCTCTTTGCAGTCCCAATAAGCTTACCCTTAATTACCTCTTCAATAGGGAATAAGATAATACCTAGCATGGCGTTCAAGCCAACCTTTATAAATGCAATACTTCCAATTTCATCTTCAATATTATCTTCAACATAGTTAACACCATATTCGAAGACGATAATGATCGCAATCGTAGCTAAAATCGTTGCTGTTCGAGAGCCACCCGTCTTTCTGCCAAAAAATACGGCTAAAAAAAGCATTGCTCCAATTAATATAATCTGGAATAAGTAGAACCAGTAGCTTTCATACCAAGGAACTTCAATTTTAAAAGCATAAACGGCAAGAAGACTTTCAGTATTATCAGAATTTACGGCTTTTACCTCAAATTGGTACTCTTTCGCTTTGAGATTAGTGAATGGAGCGCTTCTAACTTTAGTTTCTTTCCAGTTTTCGTTTTTGGTACCTTTTAAACGATATTCATATTTGAGTTTACTGGGCATATTTAGTGCAACACCTGTAAACTTGAAGGTTAAGTTATTGTCTTGTGCTAGGAACTCATTATTGAAAGGAAATTTAGCTTTTTCATTGTTCACCTCTATATTGTTTATACTGACAAGAGGTTTAACATCATTAGAGAAGTGCACATTGGGATTGTACTTTACTGCACCTAGAATTGTCCCAAACCAAATGTTTCCATTTTTATCCAAGCAAGTTGCATTTGGATTTACTTGAACACCTAAAAATCCTTCGGCTTTTCCATAATGCTCAAATGTTGAGTCGCTGGTATTGAATTTTTCAATACCATAAGTTGTCCCAAACCATATGTGATCTTTATCATCAGCAATAATAGAGTATGGTGTCTCAGATTTCATTCCATGCGTTTTGTTATAGTTGTGGAAAGTTTTACCATCATATTTATACAATCCACCCGTATAACAGCCTATCCATATGTTTCCTTTACTATCAGGTGCTAAAGAAAGTACTAGTTGATGAGCTAATCCATCTTCTTCACCATAGACACGAAAGTTTTCATTTTTGTAGCTCGAAAGTTTACCACCAAGCACAGCAAACCACATAGTTCCTTCCGTATCCTTAATTATTTTGTAGATATTATTTCCACCAAGACCATCTTCTTCTGTAAAAACAGACATTTCGTGGGTTTCTTTATTAATTCGAGCTGCTCCGCTTCTTGTGCCAAGCCAAATATTGCCAAGATTGTCTTCACAAATACTGTAGATTACATCATGAATGTGAGCTTCTATATTTATTTTTTCATATTTACCTCGAAGTGTGCGTTTGAATAACATACCATCAGCAGTGGCCATCCAAACCGTTCCTAGACTATCATAATAGACTGCCATAACAGGTGCATCAGAAAGTCCCTTTATATCGTATTTACCAACACTTAAGGAATCATTATTGATATTATCAGCATTCATCAACTGAGAAACTCCTTGATTTGTTCCAAGCCAAATATTGCCATCAGCATCAGGAGTAATAGACCAGATGACATTACTGCTTATACCCAAGCTTTCGTCATATAGCGTAAAATAATCAGAGATATATTGGTTTAGACCAACATCGGTTCCAATCCAGACAGTTTTTTCACGATCAACGAAAATATCTTTGACATCATAAAAGCTGAGGCCTTGGGCAACAGAATAGTGTCTAAATCGATATTTACCATTTTCTTTAATTCCTTTTACAGCACCATGATTTGAAGTACCAATCCATAAATTTCCATTAATATCTGCTTCTAGAGCAGTAATATCATTTGCGTTTAATTCGGAAGATTCGTCCAGAACATTAACGCGGGCACTTGCATTTCCGTTTAAGAAACCATCAAGTTCTTCCATTTTAATATAGTTAGCACCTCTTTTTGTACCAAACCACATTTCGTTATCGTATTTTATAATTTCTGAAATCTGATCATTCGATAGGCCGTTGTCAGTATTAAAATGTTTTACTGTAGCATTACTATCGCTATAGAATGTTTTTAAATTAAGAACAAAGACGCCAGCGTTTTCGGTACCAATCCACATTCTTTCATCGTCATCTAGATGCAAACAAGTAATTAATCTTGATCCTTCAACTGTTGAAGCAATTTCGTAACGCTTTACCTTCTGGGTTTCTGTATCGTAAACGAACAAACCTGATCCTTGCGTAGAAAATAAAATTTTGTTGTGCAAAGTATCTTCTTCAAAATCTGTTACTTCTTGATATGAGTTGAATTTTTCAATATGAATACTTTCAAATAACTTGGTAACGGCATCATACCTTGTGATACTTCCGCCCCAATGTCCAAAATAAATATCGCCATTATTTGCTTTAAAAGAAGCGGTGACCCATTCTTCTGCAACAGAGTCGTTTATTCCATAAGAAGTAAATTCAATTCCATTCCATGATGCTAATCCAGAGACGGTTCCTACCCATAAGTTTCCTTCATTATCCTGGGTAATGGTATTTACTTGGCTTTGCGGGAGTCCGTGTTCAACCCCGTATTGCATAAAGTTTACTACCTGTCCAAAAACTTGAACAGAAAATAACGTAATAATAAGAGCAAGTGCGGTGTGTAGAGTGTTTTTTAGCAGCATTAAATTGACCTAAAATTGGAGCGCGTAAAGCTAAAATAAAATTTAAGATGGTACCCGAATCTTAATACTTGGTTTTTAGCATTACTAGTGGTAAGTTTTTTCTCCTGCCTTAATCTTAATTTTTAATCGATTTTCTGAAGGTGGGATTGGGCATGAATATTCTTTATTGTATGCACAATATGGATTATAGGCTAGATTAAAATCTATAATTATAGTATCATATTCTGGAATTATTAAATCTAGGTAACGACCTGATTTATAAGTTTCAACCCCATTGGTAAAGTCATTGAAGGGTAAGAACAAACTAGAGTCACTTGAGTTTTGAACTTGGTATGCTTTTAACGTGAATTGAGATTTGTCTAAATTGAATTTAATGTTCCCGGTATGAATATAAATAGGCTTCCTATCTGTGTTTGTATTAAACTCAACTATATAACCATTAAACACACTCTCGTATTTAGCTTTAAAAACGAAGCTACTATCTTGACTGAAATAATTTAATGCAATAAAATTTTTCTTGTCCACTTTTTCCAAAGGAGAGTTTTCTGACAACATAAAATCATGTTTTTCTTTTTGGTGTTGTTGAAATGGATTAAGCTCAGTTTTTTGCTCTGCCGAACAACTGCACAGTAGATAAATGGCCATAACGATTAAGTAACTGAAATGTCTCAAAATCTCGCTGCTATTTTAACATTTAATCGTCTATTGGTAAGGAAGTTGGGGACCCCGTAAACACGATCACTGATATCTCTTACCCATAAATATGAAATAGTGTTGTTTATGCCAAACATATTAAATACTTCAATCGAAACCCAGGCCCTGTCCATATATTTAAATAGACCTGCTTTTTTTCTTTCACGGTTTGGTTTTACAATGTCATATGAAAACCCAACATCAACTCTTCGGTAAGGTGGCATTCGTAAGGTGTCTTGATATCTATTGAATGAAGGAGGACCAAAAGGCAATCCAGTCGCAAAAATGAAATTGAGATTTACTTTAAGATCCGGAATTTTCGGAACATAATCCTGGAAGAAAATTCCAAATCGAAAACGCTGATCTGTGGGACGGGGAATAAACCCAGGGAAAAACTGAGTACTATCAATTGCCGACTGATCGAAAGTATAACCAGGAATAATGACTTCGCCATCTTGATTATACCGTTCCCAGTACGAATCGTTCTTTAAGTTTTCTTCTGTTTTCATAACTCCTAGGGTTATCCAACTGTCAATGCCTTTAACGAATTCACCAAACACACGAACATCAACTCCTCCAGCATATCCTTCAGAGGAATTCTCTGCATAATATCGGATTCTTACATTGTCAATTTCGTAAGGAATTAGATCGTTGTACTTCTTGTAATACGCCTCGGTTGTAATTTTAAATGGTCTATCAAACATTTGAAAATTATAATCAGAACCTATTACATAATGAATACTCTCTTGAGCGCGAATGTTTGGATTAATGATTCCATCAACGTTTCGCATTTCACGATAGAATGGAGGTTGATGATAAAATCCCCAAGAAAGACGAAATAGCCAATCTTGTTTCCAATTTGGTTTCACTGAAATAGCAGCTCTAGGACTAATAACCGTTTGTTGATTAAAGTCCCAATAATTTGCACGAATTCCAGCAGTAAATGAAAGTTCATTAGAGTCTAAATCAAGCGTCTTTTTGGCTTGTACATAACCCATTAATCGTTGAGAAAAGACATCATTGTTTGACCTTACTGAACGTTTTAATTCGATGGTTCTTCTTGGGCTTCGGGGAACAGGATTTAAAGTATCTCCATTTAAATAAATCCACTCAATATTATCGTTTCCTTGAGGGGTAGAATAGCTTGTCGAATCTTGATATTCCCACTCTTTTAATTCATCCTTAATTTGTTCAATTTGATAACGAACACCCCAGTCGATCTGTGCAAAATTGCCGTAGTGTGTTCCTTTGTGTTGCAAATTTGCAACATTGGCTTCCAAGTAATTCCGAGCATGATTTATAAAACCACCTACTCCGCGATTGAATTTAACATCACCAAAATTGTCACTGCCTAAATCTCTGTCCAACTCATCTAACCTATATGCTCCTTCAATATCAAAAGTTTCACTTTCTACAGTTCTAAAGAAGGATGAAATAAATCTCAATTTCGTTTTTTTAGTTGGTGTATATGTCGCACTCAGAGCAGCTGTTCCAGTTGAGTAAGCATCTACTTCTTGGCCATCAAAAAAGATGCTGAGTTGCAACGCTTCATTTACATTCCCAAATTCGGTTTCTCGTGATTCTGGTTTAAATAAATATTGATTTTGAGACACATTTAAAAGTAAGCCTAATTCCAATTCAGTGTTAATCTGATAGGTAAAGTATCCTTGATAGTCAATAAATCTAGGCTGGTACTCTGCTTGCGTTTGTAAGCCCTGCAGAACGTATTGATTGGTTCTGTATCGAACTCCATGGATTTGAGTAAATCGATAATCTTCGCTGGCATCTCCATAATGTGCTGTTGCACCTAATAAGCTCACAGAGGCAGAGCCTTCTGGTTTCGAAGGGCGTTTGTATTGGATATCCAAAACCGATGACATTTTATCTCCATATTTTGCATCAAACCCTCCGGCAGAGAATAGCACTCTATCTACTAAATCTGGATTGATAAAACTCAAACCCTCTTGCTGACCAGAACGCACTAAAAATGGACGATAAACTTCCATATCATTAACATAAATCAAGTTTTCATCAAAATTTCCCCCGCGTACATTGTAGGTGCTACTTAATTCATTATTTGAGGCAACACCCGGCATAGTAAATAAAATACTTTCGAAATTTCCGGTAGGAGAGGGGAGCCGCTCTAAGGATCTTGGATCAATTTTAATTAATGTGGATGTTCTAGTTCGTTCTTCTTCGACTGTAAAGACTTTTATTTCTTTAGTCGTTCTCTCCATTTTTATTTCAACGGATTTCTCTTGGTTTGGAGAAAGATTCATTAAAAATTTTTGAGTTCCAAAACCAATAAAAGAAAAAGCAACAGTTACGGCGCTATCAGCTGGTATCGTAATTCTAAAGCTTCCATCATTTTTTGAGCTGATTCCTTTAGCAGTCCCCAGAATAGCTATACTCACAGCTGGCATCAAATTGCCAGTGTTATCAGTCACTTTACCTTTTACTACAGCCGTTTTTTGTGCTGCAAGGTTTTTAGAAAAACCTAAAAGTATAAATGGAATAAATATGAATAAATGCTTAAAGCTCATTGGCCAGCAAAAGTAGAATTATGCTTGTATAAAGCTCACGAACGACATTCTGTTTGAGATATTGTTTTTGAAGATGTTAAACCTTAAATAACCAATGATTTGGATCTTCTTCCCGACCTCTTTTCAAGTTGTTCAGAAAATTTGCCATTTTATTACTGAATTCTCGATCCTTCACTGAAGGAAGGATATAATCCTCGCCGTCAATTCCAATTTCTGAAATATGAGCAATAGTCGCAGCAGTTCCAACCCCAAAAGCTTCTGTCAATATTCCTTTTTCTAATCCAGCTTTAAGTTCTGAAACCATGACATCACGTTCTTCAACATCATATCCCCAATCTCGAGCAATAGTTAGAATGCTATCTCTAGTTATACCAGATAAAATTGAAGTTGAAGTCTTTGGTGTAATCAATTTGCCATTGAGAATAAACATTGCATTCATGGTCCCTGATTCTTCGATACGAGTGTGTGTGTTGGCATCAGTCCAAAGTAATTGATCATAACCAGCTTTAAACCCTTCTCGCGCGGGCAATAAAGATGCTGCGTAATTTCCACTAGTTTTTGCAGATCCGACACCACCTTCCATCGCTCTTGAGTACTTAGTCTCAATTTTCACTCGAACCGGCTTGGAGTAATAAGCTCCAGAGGGAGAAAGAATGACCATGAAACGATATCTGCCAGAAGGTTTAACCCCTAGGAATTCCTCAGTTCCAAACATAAATGGTCGAATGTAAAGTGAACTAGATTCACCTTTTGGCATCCATTTTCTATCTAAGTCAACAAGAGATTTTATGGAATTAATAAAAATGGCCTCTGGCAATTCAGCCATACAAAGTCTTCTAGCTGAAGCATTTAATCGCGCAGCATTAGCTTGAGGCCTGAAAATTAATATATCCCCTTCATCGGTAGCGTGTGCTTTTAGTCCTTCAAAAATCGATTGTCCATAGTGAATGAAGCTAGTTGCAGGACTCATTTCAATATTTTGAAATGGTTTGATTTCAAGGTTCGTCCATTCCCCATTTTCATAATCGGCAACAAACATGTGATCGGTAAAGGTTTTACCGAATTGTAATTCTATTTCTTCCGCGGCATCTAGTTTGGATTTCGCGACTGTCGTAATTTTTATATCTAAGTCTTCACTAATCATTAAACTTCTTTTATGGCCCAAAATAACATAATTAACTGAGAAATGAAAAGCTAAAAAATGATATCAATAGCGCTTTAATTCTTCTAGAGGTGCCCAACCTTCGTTTCCATCAGGCAAACTAATTCTAACCCAATTGTTTACCTCTTCTAAAACATTTACTCGAGTTCCTTCGTGAACGATAAATAAATCTGAAGAACTTTGCTTAGGTTCAGATTTTACTGATAACGAACCGGAAAAAACAATTGCTTGATTCTCAGACTGCACATAATTCAAAGCACTAAACCCTAATGTTAGCGTTCCAATTGTAGCTAATAAAAACCCAATAGAAAGGAAAAATGCCATTTTTTTCAAAGATATACTGTTAGATAGTAAGTAGAAACCTATTAATGAAATGAACAACATAAATGAGAGAGTTCCTAAAATGGCCCATGCGTCAATACTTAATAAATTGCGAATGAATGCGGCAGATTTTCCTAGTATAGGGGGTGGAACATCTTTAATTCTATCCGATATTTGGTCATTGGCCATTGATAAATTGAAAGCTATGTCTTTATCAAACGGTGCAAGTTTTTGCGCTTTTTCCAAGTAATATATAGAAGGTGCCAATTGATTAAGCTTAAAATAAGTACTTCCCAAATTGTAAAATAAGTTAGCTGAAGCAAAGTCAGAATTGACCACTTTAGAATAGAGGGTTAATGCACTATCGTAATTTCCAGCTGTATACTGCTCATTCCCTTGCAATGCTAGGCTATAATAATACTCGTTGTCCTTTGCTTCTGAATCCAACACTAAAGTGGTGAAAAACAAAAGTAGAATCAGTTGCTTTTTCATTTAGTACTTCCTTCTATAGTTTCAATTAACCCTTCAACTTGATCGTATACTTGTTGTTCGCTCAAATCAGAAACGGGCGCATATCTGGCCATTTCACAAGCGTTCAATATCGAAATCAAATCCTTAATTTTTGCTTCACTTACTCCAATTTTTTTAAGTTCTTGTTCAATTCTTTCCTTTTTCAATTCTGCAACAGTAATGTTGAATTTATTGGATAAAAAGCCATAAACAGATCGGAAAACTTCCTCATAAAACTTGGAACTTTCGTTATTTTGTAAATGTATTTCTGCCGCCTTTAAATGTTTGGAAGCTAGTTTTCTTGCCTTTCTTTTGCGCATACCGACAACGTCTTTCTGCGCTGCCAATATTCTTTTTCTCACCAATAGCAGCAGACACAGAACTAAAAAGGGTACAGTCATTAATATCCAGAACAGAACTGAACCTAAATAGAAACTATTAGTTTCTTTTAAATTGAATCCATTTGGTTTAATGTATCGAATGTCTGAGCCAATAAGTGCTACATCTTTTTTGCTCACTATTCTAGAGCCATTATTAGCTGCATTTGCTGGTTCGTTTTCTCCTCTCAATACGTTGATTTTGTATTCAGGTGTAGATGACGTTACGTATTTTTTTCGAATGGGATTATAGTAGGAAAAGGAGTAAGCTGGAATTATAAATTCGCCTGAGTGTCTTGGAATAATCAAATATTCGAAAGTTTTAATTCCCTCAACTCCAGCTGGGCTTGTGGTTATGTTGGTGTTTTCTTTTGGATCGTACACTTCAAAATCGGGTGGAAAGTCGAGTTTTGGATCTTTGAGTAACTTCACATTACCTTTTCCTTTGAGCACGATTTTTAGATTGATAGCTTCGTTGGTTTTGACTTCTTGTTTATCGATGCTTGATTGAATATTAAACACGCCAACGGCTCCATCAAAACTCAATGGTTTTGCAGTTTTTGGCAGTTTTTGAACCTTAATAGTTACCGAATTACTTACAGCTTTATGTCTTACGTCTTTGTAAGAACCAAAGAACTGATCGAAAACCGATCGCGCTCTTTTAGTATCCTGAATCCTTAGCACTAAATCCATTGAAAGTGGTTCAAGGATAAGATCACCTGATCTTTGAGGGGAAATCACTACTTGCTTTATAATAGCAGTATTAAATTGAACCCCGTTTATAATTTCAGGTTTTAAGTTCCCTTGTCCTGTTTGATCAATATCTTGGCTATAAAAGCCATTGAATGAAGGTAGTTTCTCAATTGCGTTATCGACTATACTAAGTCGAGTGTATATCTTGTAAGTTGCGATGATTTGCTCTCCAACATAACTCTTTCTCTTACTTACTAGGAGTTTAATAAAAACATTGTCCTTAATATCATTTCCTGGCTGTTTTGGTTTCCCTTGCTGCTGATTTTTCTTTGGAGACCCTTTGACTATTGTAATTGTAACTGGATTTGAACTTATGTTTTTGCCACCGATCTGCGCCTTAGCTCCAGCGATAGTATAAGTCCCTGCTTTAACAGGACGCAAGACATAACTCACCGTGCTACTATTTGTAACAGTTCCGTTTACGATGCTCGTACTTTGGGACTGGTTTGGCCCACTCAGCACTCTGAAGTTATTAAAAGCAGGTGGAACAAAAGTTCCTGCTTGTCCCTCAATTGTATAGGTAATTTTGAAATGCTCTCCTACACCAACCTGATTACGATTTACAGTACACGATACTTTTTGACCAAATATGTGAGCAGTTGTGGCTAAAAGAATTGATATGAGAATAAGTTGACGCATTCTTAGTTTACCAGTCCTTTTCGATGTTTACTTTTTTCACTTTTACCTTTTTCTTCATTAGGTCTTCTTGTGTTTCTTTTTCTTCATCTTCTAACATTTGAAGTAAACGCTCAGCATCTTCTTTCGACATTTCATCTTCTTTAGGCTCTCCAACAGGCTGTTCTTGTTCATCCTTATCTTTATCGCCTTCTTCATTGTTATCTGAAGGTTCCTCTCCGTCTTTTTTATCTTCCTTGCTTTCGTCTTGTTTCTCTTCGTCTTCTTTATCTTGTTTTTCTTCGTCTTGTTTCTGATCTTTTTCTTGTTCTTGCTGCTGTGGATTTTGTTTTAACATGCGCTGTGCAAATGCCAAATTGTATCTCGTTTCATGATCATCAGGATTTATTCGTAACGAATTTTTATAGGCTTCTATAGCTTCTTTTAGCTTACTATTTTGCAAATAGGCATTACCTAGGTTGTGATAGGCTTTAGCTTGAGTTTCTTCGATTTCCGATGTTTTAGCTATTCTTCTAAATTCTCGAATAGCTTCATCCATTTTCTCTTGTCGATAATAGGTATTTGCGGTATTGAATTCTGCAGGAGCATAGTTTGGATCTAAAGCCAAAGCATCACTATACTTTTTTAAGGCAGTTTCATATTCTTTTTTCTCATATGCCTCATTTCCACTCGATAGGTCAAATTTGGCAGATTGCGCCAAACAAACGTTAACCCCTAAGGCGAAAAGCGCAAGAGCTGTAGAATGTTTTAAAATGCAGGAAATACCAATCATACTTTTGATTTTGCTTCGAACAATTTAAGATTACTAATGAATTTGTTTTTTCTTTCAGTCACAAAAAACTCTAAAATCAAAAAGAGTAATCCTAGAGCAACAAAATATTGAAAACGATCTTCGTAATCCGTAAATAACTGAGTGCCAATTTCGGCCTTGTCTAATTGTTCTAATTCATCTAAAATTTGATTTAACCCTGCATCAGAACTTGTAGCACGGATATAAAAACCATTGCCTTCAGCAGCCAATTCTTTAAGCATACTCTCATTCAGTTTTGTTACAACACTGTTTCCTTCCCGGTCTTTTCGATATCCCATTTTTCTGCCATTCTGAAAAAGTGGAATAGGTACACCTTGAGTGGTTGCCATACCAACCGTATAAATTTGAATTCCAACTTCTGCCGCCAACTTTGCTTCTTCCACAGCATTTTTCTCATGGTTTTCACCATCTGTAATTATAATAATTGCTTTTCCAGCAGCGCTCTGTTGGTCAAAAGATTTTACGCATCGCTTTATCGCAGCACCTATGTTGGTTCCTTGAGTTGGGATAATATCGGTGCTTACAGTTCTTAAAAACAACTTTGCAGCAGATAGGTCCGACGTTAATGGCAATTGAGTGTATGCTTCTCCACCAAATACCACAATACCAATTCGGTCAGAATGCAATCGTTCTACCAATTTTGAAATTGCACGTTTAGACTTCTCCAGTCGATTGGGTTTTAAATCTTCAGCAAGCATACTGTTGCTCAAATCCAGAGCAATCATGATATCAATTCCCTCACGCTTTACTTCTTCCAATTTCGACCCAATCTGAGGGTTTGCTAAGCCTAGAATAAAGCAGGTAAAAGCAAGGCTCATTAAAATTGATTTAACCAAAAGCTTATAGGTAGCTTTATTGGGTATGTTACTGTCTAGTAAGGCTAAATCGGAAAATTCAATTAACTTTTTTAATCTCCAGTTGCGATATAAAAAGTAAAGCATCCAAATAACAGGTAGGCTAAATAGGGCATATAATATTTCAGGATTTTCTAATCTATACATGACTAAACAATTGCTCTAAACCAAGTATTTCTTAATAACAACTCCAATCCTAACAAGGCGATTCCAGCCAATAACCACGGAAAAAATTCCTCAGTTTTGTTTTTGTATTCGGTTACCTCAATTTTTGACTTTTCTAGTTTGTCTATTTCAATGTAAATCTCTTTCAGTTTTTCATTGTCTGTTGCTCTAAAATATTTTCCATCGGTAGTCTTTGCTATTTTCTTTAGTGTAGTTTCATCAATCTTTACCTCCATTTGCTGGTATTGAACCCCAAATGGAGTCTGCATTGGATAAGGAGCCATTCCATTTGTTCCAACTCCAACGGTATAAACGCGAATTCCAAATGTTTTGGCAATATCGGCTGCAGTTAGAGGGGGTATAGCACCTGTAGTATTCGAGCCATCTGTCAATAGAATAACAACCTTGCTTTTTGCTTCAGAATTTTTCAAACGATTAACTGCATTGGCTAATCCCATTCCAATAGCAGTTCCGTCTTCTATCATTCCATGCTTAATCTCAAGAAATAGATTTTTAAGTACATCATGATCTGTTGTGAGTGGACATTGAGTAAAACTTTCGCCTGCATAAACTACGAGTCCAATTCTATCGGTAGGACGTTTCATGATAAAATCGACTGCTACGTTTTTAGAAGCTTCTAAACGGTTTGGCTTTAAATCTTCTGCCAGCATACTTCCTGAAATATCTAAGGCAACTACGATGTCAATTCCTTCGGTATTAATGTCTTGCCAAGAAGATGAACTTTGAGGTCGAGCCATTGCAACGATTATCAATGCAATCGCGAGCATTCTAAAGCCAACTAAACCTCGATAAAGATAGGTTTTTATTGAAGTTTTATTTGATGTAAATAGGGATGTAGAGGGTAACTTTATATTGGCTCGATTCGAATTATATCTATAAACATAAAAGGCAAGCATGGCCGGAATAACCAGCAATGCCCACAACCATTCAATATTTAAAAATTCAATTCCTTGCAGCATTATGAATTGGAATTTTGAGTGGATTCGACTTCTATTTTTTTTGTGCTCTCTACCAAATCGTAAGCATCCTTCATTACCTGCTCGTTTTCATTAGCAAGCGGAGATTCTTTTGCAAACTTGACTAAATCAGTGAGCATAAGTAGTTTTCTTAAAACTCGCTTTTGATCTTCGTTTAGTTCCGAAAGTCTCATGTAATGCATGATCTCTTCGGTAGTTTGTTCAAGTGCGAAAATATTAAACCGATTTTCAATGTATTCTCTAGTAATTTCTGAGAGTTGAACGTGGTATTGTTTGATCTGGTTATTCTGCCAGAGCTTTTCGACTTCGAGTGCTTTTAATTTCCCAAAAGCAATTACATGTGCAGGTATTACTGGAATAATTTCTACCACAGGTTCTGGCTTTTTCTTGAAACGATTGTATAAGTACACGCCTAGAGCAGCAAGAATAAACGCTGATAAAGGCCAAGCACCATATGGCCAGTAAGCATTGAAGTAATCTTGCCATGTTAATGGATCGGTTGCAATAGTTTTAATATCTGCTATTGCATTGGTTGTGTCTAAAGTCATAGTGGCAACCCCAATCATAAATGCACGTGTAGCAAAAGTATCGCTGTTTATCATTGCAGGAATAGGAGGAATGGCATGATATCCTGAATCCCAACTGGTGATTTTTAGCGTTTTAGTAAACTTGAAAAAACCATTTATTGAAGCAGTGTCCCATTCCGTTTGCCGCACAATTTCAACCTTACTGGCAACAGAATCAAGTAGAACAGGAAACCGAACAATATCTTTGTCTTTTGCTGTAATCGAAACGGTAAGTTCAATTTGCTGACCAATTAAAATGATATTAGTGTCAGGGAAAGCAGTAATTCCTATTTCCTGAGCACTGGCAGTGTTGCTTGTTAAACACAGCAAACCAACTATTATTGATATGAACCACTTTTTAATCATCGTCTTCTTTCACGTTTTTTAAAGAGATTCATTAGTGGACGCACATAATTGTCTTGTGTAGAAATGTTAGCATAATCAATCCCAGCTTTTTTGAATTGATCAAACAAACCCTCTCGTTGTTTTCTTGAGTTCAAATTGTAATCAGTACGAACAGATTTGCTGGAAGTGTCCACTAAAATGGTTGATCCAGATTCAGCGTCATAAAAAGGAACTAATCCAATATTGGGAAGGTCTTCTTGCAGTCGGTCGTAAATTCTTAAACCAATTAAATCGTGTTTTTTATTGGCCACTTTAAGTGCGCTTTCGTAGTTTTTGTCGTCAAGAAAATCAGACAATAAAAAGGCAGTACTTTTTTTCTTAATTGCATTTGTTAAGTAGCGTAATGCTTCTCCAATATTGGTGCCTTGAGTTTTAGGTTCAAAAGAAATAAGCTCTCGAATTATTCTTAGAATATGAGACTTTCCTTTTTTAGGTGGAATGAATTTCTCGACTTCATTTCCGAAGAAAATAACGCCAATCTTGTCGTTATTTTGAATCGCCGAAAATGAAAGAACGGCACAGATTTCTGTAATTAGTTCTTTCTTTAATTGAACTCTAGTTCCAAAGAATTCCGAAGCACTGGTATCGACCAAAAGCATAACCGTCATTTCCCGTTCCTCTTCAAAAACCTTTACAAAAGGACTATTAAATCGTGCGGTAACATTCCAATCTATTTTTCGAATTTCATCGCCAGGGTGGTAATCACGGACTTCATTGAAAGTCATACCTGAGCCTTTAAATGCCGAATGGTATTCACCTGCAAAGAGTTGATTAGACAAGCCTCTTGTCTTAATCTCAATCTTACGTACTTTCTTTAGTAAATCCGAAGTATCCATTTAAAATCTATGGAATTTCTACACGGTTTAGAATCTCAGTAATAATATCAACGGTAGTTACGTTTTCGGCTTCTGCTTCGTAGCTTAATCCAATTCTGTGACGCAACACATCTTTGCAAACCGCACGAACATCTTCCGGAATTACATAACCTCTTCGTTTAATAAAGGCATAAGCTTTTGCTGCTTTAGCTAAACTAATACTTGCTCTTGGCGAAGCGCCAAAATCAATAAGGTTTGCAAAATCTCCAAGTCCATATTCTTTGGGAGTTCGAGTAGCGTAAACAATGTCCACTATATATTGCTCAATCTTCTCATCAAGGTAAACCTCTTTTACAATCTCTTTCACCTTTACTATGTCAGCAGGGCTAATGACAGCATTGATTTTAGGAAATCCTTTTTTAGAAATATTACTTCGTATAATCAGTTTTTCCTCTTCTTTTGTTGGGTAATCCAAAACAACCTTCAACATAAACCGATCAACCTGTGCCTCTGGAAGTGGGTAAGTTCCTTCTTGTTCTATTGGGTTTTGAGTAGCCATTACTAAAAATGGTTTAGGTAATTCAAAGGTGGTTTCGCCAATGGTAACCTGCTTTTCTTGCATAGCCTCTAATAGAGCCGATTGCACTTTGGCGGGAGCACGGTTAATTTCATCTGCCAATACGAAGTTGGCGAAAATCGGCCCTTTTTTGACACTGAATTCTTCCTTCTTTTGGCTATAGATCATGGTACCCACAACATCGGCAGGTAACAAGTCTGGAGTAAACTGAACTCGACTAAAATCAGCGCTAATTGCTTGTGAAAGTGTAGTAATTGCTAAGGTTTTAGCTAATCCAGGAACACCTTCTAACAGAATATGGCCATCGCTCAGCATTCCAATAAGTAGAGACTCTACCATGTGGTGTTGACCAACAATTACTTTTCCCATTTCAAGGTTGAGTAATTCTACAAAGGCACTTTCCTTTTGTATTTTTTCATTCAACGCTCTAATGTCCGATGATCCGGTATCAGTTTGAGGAGTATTCGTTTCTAATTCCATTTTTTAATTGATGTAGTTATAAACACGTTGTATTTTCCAATGCAAAACTGTAACAACCACGCGACACTCAGAAGGGCATGCCTGTTAATACAAGTTAAGCTAACGGACGTGCAAAATGCGCTAAAACGCCCTATTTTCGGGCTTTCTGTTGTTAAAAAAAACGAAAATGGATAACGAAAAATTGAGTTTACAAAAAACCATTAATTACGTCAAGGAATTCCACGAGGCTTTTAAGGTTCCTTTTGAGAATAAACCGATCGCGAATATCGCCCCTGAGTTAATAGTATTGCGGCATAACCTTATGCAAGAAGAGAATGAAGAATACCTTGAAGCAGCGCAAGCGGGTGATTTAGTTGAAGTGGCAGATGCATTAGGAGATATGCTTTATATTTTGTGTGGAACCATCATTTCTCACGGAATGCAGCATAAAATTGAAGAAGTTTTTGAAGAAATTCAGCGCAGCAACATGAGTAAACTAGATGCTGAAGGAAATCCGATTTATAGAGAAGATGGAAAGGTGATGAAGAGCGATCAATATTTTAAGCCGAATATTGGTGAGATATTGAATAAGTAATTAGGGATTTGATTTTGTCATTTCGAGTGACCAACGTTAGGTGGTTATGTCGAGAAAGAGAAAATCCTGAGTTAAGAGACTTTCAAAATGTTAGAGTGCGTATTACCAGGCTTTTAATAACTCCACAACTTAGAAATAGGTTTATCCGAAGTTGATAATACTATTTCAGGGTTTCGAGCTCAACTGTTAATGTTGTTTGTTTTTTTAACCGATAAATTATTAAAAACGCCAAATACGCCAGAATTCATTTGAGGCATGCCAAAGTCTCGAGGTTTAATCTAAACTATCTGTGTCTAACAAGGTTTTGATTCGTTTGGTATAGTCCGTCGTTTTAATGCCGCTTATATATGATTGGCTGCTTTTAGTAGTTTACTGTTTTACAGTATAATCAGAAGCGCTTTTTGTTTTATCTGTAGCAACTTTTAATGGTCGTTTAATTTATTGATGCAAAGAATATATAAGTGTTTAACCCCATATAAAACAAAGCCGGCAAAGAAATCCAAATACTATCTTTTAATTTTATTCTGACTATAAGGCCAGAAAACATAAGCAATGCAAGACCAAAGGATGAAATCGTTAAAATCGGATTAAACTTAAGTCCTACTATTAAGCCTGTAGCTCCAATAAACTCTAATATTATTGTTAGTAAACCAATTTTTTCTAATCCAAACCGTTTAAATTCTTTTTTCATATGCGGGGATATGAAGTAGGAAAGAGCATAAGCAAAAAAGGATAAGCTTGATATTAAAATGCATATTTTATCGATATCCATGTTTGATTATTAAATTGAAAATAATGCTATAAAAGCACATAAGAGTAAAAGAATTAAAGAGGGTAAACGTTTAATAAACGAATTCTTTATTTTGAAATGAAAATATTGAGCGCCTATCATTAAAAGCCCCATGAGAACAGTTGGAATAAGAACTAATGATGAATGCCAAATACCTACAACAAGCAATGTAGCTAAAGATATTTTTGTCGCTCCTATTAAATTTCGGATTAGATGGCTTAATCCGAATTGGTCAAATTCTTTAAGGACATTGTGAAATCTGAAAATCCAAACATAAGCAACAGAAATTGCTAAAGTCATTTGTGCTAATCTTACTAAATTCTCCA
>CAJVZZ010000031.1 GCA_913020435.1 uncultured Flavobacteriales bacterium
GCTCCTGAAGAAAAAGAAAGAGGTATTACTATTAATACTTCGCATGTTGAATACCAAACTGAAAACAGACATTACGCGCACGTAGATTGTCCAGGTCACGCAGATTACGTTAAGAACATGGTTACTGGTGCCGCTCAAATGGACGGTGCTATTTTAGTAGTTGCTTCTACTGATGGACCTATGCCTCAGACTCGTGAGCATATTCTTCTAGCTCGTCAGGTAGGTGTTCCAAGATTGGTTGTATTCATGAATAAAGTGGATATGGTTGATGACGATGAACTTCTTGAGTTAGTTGAAATGGAAATCAGAGAATTACTTGATTTTTATGATTACGACGGAGATAATACGCCAATCATTCAAGGTTCTGCTTTGGGTGCTTTAGAAGGTAAAGAAGAATGGCAAGAAAAAGTCATGGAACTTATGGGTGCTGTTGATACTTGGATCGAGCAACCACCGCGTGAAGTGGATAAGGATTTTCTAATGCCAGTTGAGGATGTTTTCTCTATTACTGGTCGTGGAACTGTGGCTACAGGAAGAATTGAGACTGGTATTATTAACTCTGGAGAAGAAGTTGATATTATTGGATTTGGAGCAGAAAAATTAAAATCAGTTGTTACTGGTGTTGAAATGTTCCGTAAGATTTTGGATAGAGGCGAAGCTGGAGATAACGTGGGTCTTCTTTTAAGAGGTATCGAAAAAGAAGCTATCAAGCGTGGAATGGTTATCGTTAAGCCAGGGTCAGTTACTCCTCACACTAAATTCAAAGCAGAGATTTATGTGTTGAAAAAAGAAGAAGGTGGACGACATACTCCATTTCATAACAACTACCGTCCTCAGTTTTATTTGAGAACAACAGATGTTACTGGAGAAATAGTACTTCCTAAGGATCGCGAAATGGTTCTTCCTGGAGATAACCTTACTATTGAAGTAAATCTTATCGCAGCAGTAGCTGTTAATAAAGGATTGAAGTTTGCAATTCGAGAAGGTGGTAGAACGGTAGGTGCAGGTCAAGTTACTGATATTATTGAATAATAATTCGTTCTTTATAGATATAGAATACAGAGAAAGGTGTCCCGATTTTTCGGGATACTTTTCATTTGTTTAATTAATGTGGGTGTTGCGCCTTCAGATTTTGAAGGTTAGAACAATGGTGTTCTAGGATGAAATTATCGGTTAACGCTTATCTACGGGTGTGGCTCAGCTGGTAGAGCAGTGGTCTCCAAAACCAAAGGTCGTAGGTTCGATCCCTACCACCCGTGCAAGTAAAAAGAAGTAAAGAAATGGCAGATGTAAGGGCATATATGAAAGAGACTTATGACGAGATGGTTCATAAGGTAAGTTGGCCAACGTGGAAGAACTTGCAGAATAGTGCTGTTGTGGTTCTTTTTGCAACGTTCATATTCGCTGTTGTGATCTATATAATGGATCTAGGTTTTGGTCAATTGATGGATTTGATTTATACCAAAATTTTTAACTAAACTACAGGTCTTTGCATGGCACAAGAAATTAAAAAACGTTGGTATGTTGTTCGCGCAATCAGCGGAAAAGAAAAAAAGGTAAAGGAATATATTGAGATGGAAGTAGATCGCATGAAAATGACGGACTATGTAGCTCAAATTTTAATCCCTACCGAAAAAGTTTTTCAAATTAGAAACGGTAAAAAAGTATCCAAGGAAAGGAACTTTTTCCCTGGTTATGTTCTTATTGAGGCATGTCTCTTAGGAGAAGTTCCTCACGTTATTAAAAACGTGCCGAATGTTATCGGTTTTCTTGGTGGAGAAAAAGGCGGAGAGCCAATGCCATTAAGACAAACTGAAGTAAATAGAATTTTAGGAAAAGTTGACGAGCTTGCAGAAAGTGATCAAGAAATGAACATACCATTTATCATTGGTGAAACAGTGAAAGTAATAGATGGGCCGTTCAATTCATTCTCGGGTACAATCGAAGAGATTAACGAAGAGAAGAAAAAGCTTAAAGTAATGGTGAAGATTTTCGGAAGAAAAACTCCACTTGAATTAAGCTACATGCAAGTCGAGAAAGAGTAATGTCTGCTTCCAAGCGATAATTATAAATAGTTCGTAAGAACTGAATAGGTAAATTTTAAAAACATGGCGAAAGAAGTAAGTGGCCTGATCAAGTTACAGATTAAGGGCGGAGCTGCAAACCCTTCACCACCGGTAGGGCCTGCATTAGGTGCGAAAGGTGTGAATATTATGGAGTTCTGTAAACAGTTCAATGGGCGAACTCAGGATAAAGCCGGTAAAGTGCTTCCAGTTATCATTACCGTTTATTCTGACAAATCTTTTGAATTTGTTATTAAAACTCCTCCTATTGCCGTTCAAATTAAAGAAACTTTAAAATTGAAGTCTGGTTCACCTGAACCAAATAGAAAGAAAGTTGCTGAAATTAAATTGGATGACGTTAGGAGAATTGCCGAAGACAAAATGCCTGATTTAAACTGTTTCACAGTTGAGTCTGCTATGAAGATGGTGGCAGGAACTGCTCGAAGCATGGGTGTGACTGTAAAGAAGTAATTGAGTCTTAAATAAAACAAGTAATGGCTACATTAACAAAAAAGAAGAAAGAAGCAATTGCGAAAGTAGATAGTGAAAAACTATACTCTGTAAAAGATGCTGTAAGCACTATTAAAGAGATTTCATTAACGAAATTCGATGCTACTGTGGATATCGCTGTGCGTTTAGGGGTTGATCCTCGAAAGGCAAATCAAATGGTAAGAGGTACAGTGACCTTGCCTCATGGAACTGGTAAAGACACAAAAGTTTTGGTCCTTTGTACTCCTGACAAGGAGGAAGAAGCGAAAGAAGCTGGAGCTGATTTTGTTGGTCTTGATGAGTACGTTGAAAAAATCAAAGGTGGATGGACTGACGTTGACGTCATTATCACTATGCCTTCGGTTATGGGTAAGGTTGGTGCTTTGGGTAGAATATTAGGTCCTCGTGGTCTTATGCCAAACCCAAAAACAGGAACTGTTACTATGGATATAGCAAAAGCTGTAACTGAAGTTAAAGCTGGAAAAATCGATTTTAAAGTTGATAAATACGGTATTATACATGCTTCATTCGGTAAAGCATCATTTGATGTAGAAAAGCTAGATGAGAACGCTCAAGAATTGTTGCAAACCTTGGTAAAACTAAAACCTGCTTCGTCTAAAGGTGTTTATATGAAAAGCATTTTTATTAGTAGCACTATGAGTCCAAGTGTAGCGGTGGATCCAAAAACAATCTCCGCGTAGGCGGAGAGTGAATCTCTTTAAAAAACAATTATGACAAGAGAAGAAAAGTCACAAATCGTAGAGGGTCTCTCAGAAAGATTAACTAGTGCTGGCGTTATATACCTCGCAGATACTGCTGGTATGAATGCAGAATCAACTTCTAAACTCAGAAGAATGTGTACAACTAAAGAAGTTCAGCTTCAAGTTGTAAAGAATACACTTCTAAAAAGAGCAATGGAAAATGTTGATGGACGTGACTATTCAGAGTTATTCGGAGTATTGAAAGGAAATACTGCGTTAATGACTGCTGAAATGGGCAATGTTCCGGCAAAGTTGATTAAGGAATTCAGAAAGAAAGGAGAACTACCTTTGTTAAAAGGTGCATGGGTTGAAGAATCGGTTTATATAGGTAATGCGCAGTTAGATACATTAGCAAGTCTCAAATCTAAAAATGAGCTTATTGCAGATGTTATAATGTTGTTGCAATCTCCTGCTAAAAACGTTATTTCGGCTCTTAGTTCAGGTGGAAACACGCTTTCTGGAATCGTTAAAACTCTTTCAGAGCGATCTGAATAATTTGATTAAATAATTTATTAAGTACACAATTAAAATTCAATAAAATGGCTGATTTAAAAGCGTTTGCTGAGCAACTAGTTAACCTAACGGTAAAAGAAGTTAGCGAGCTTGCAGAAATCTTAAAAGAAGAATACGGTATTGAGCCTGCTGCTGCCGCAGTGGCTGCTGCACCTGCAGGTGGAGGCGGAGACGCTGAAGCTGCTGAGGAACAGACTGAATTCGATGTAATCCTTAAAGCTGGTGGTCCAAACAAACTTAAAGTAGTTAAGTTGGTTAAGGAACTTACTGGTCAAGGGCTGAAAGAAGCTAAAGCGCTCGTAGACGGTGCTCCTGAAGCAATTAAAGAAGGAGTTCCCAAAGATGAAGCTGAAGCACTTAAAGCTCAATTGGAAGAAGTTGGAGCTGAGGTTGAGCTTAAGTAACTTTCAACAATAATTTATACTAAAGGTTTAGACCCCATGCGGGTCTAAACCCTTTGGTGTTTATAGTAGTAACTCATTTTTTTTGTCTAATTAATTGCCTTTAAGTTCCATGATTCAGCAGGAAACAAACAGTAAAAGGATAAATTTCGGGACCACGAAGAACCGATTGGAATACCCAGATTTTCTGGATATTCAAATAAAGTCATTTCAAGATTATTTTCAACTTGAAACTACTCCTGAAAACAGAGAGCAGGAAGGTCTCTTTAAAGTATTTAGTGAGAATTTCCCTATTACGGATGCTAGAAATAACTTCGTATTAGAATTCTTAGATTACTTTATCGATCCTCCACGTTACTCGATACAAGAAACTATAGAAAGAGGATTAACGTACAGTGTTCCTCTTAAAGCAAAGCTGAAACTTTATTGTACCGATCCGGAACATGAGGATTTTGAAACTATCGTTCAAGATGTGTATTTGGGAACTATTCCTTACATGTCTCCAAAAGGTGCTTTTATCATTAATGGTGCTGAACGTGTTGTAGTTTCTCAATTACATCGTTCCCCTGGTGTATTTTTTGGTCATAGCTTTCACGCGAACGGTACTAAATTGTATTCTGCTCGGGTTATTCCATTTAAAGGTTCTTGGATAGAATTTGCAACTGACATAAATTCTGTAATGTATGCATACATTGACAGAAAGAAAAAATTGCCTGTTACTACTTTATTAAGAGCAATTGGCTACGAAAGTGACAAGGATATCCTTGAGATTTTTGATTTAGCCGATGAAGTTAAAGTAAATAAAACCCAACTAAAAAAAGTAAAAGGTCGCAAGTTAGCAGCCCGTGTACTTAAAACTTGGTTCGAAGATTTCGTTGATGAGGATACAGGTGAAGTTGTATCAATTGAAAGAAACGAAGTAATTGTTGATCGTGAAACCATTCTTGAGGATGAGCACGTTGACATCATCATGGACTCAGGTTCAAAGACTATTCTTCTTCATAAAGAAGATACGAATGCAGCAGATTATACAATTATCTATAATACGTTGCAAAAAGATCCTTCAAATTCTGAAATTGAAGCAGTAGAGCATGTTTACCGTGTGCTTAGAAACGCTGAACCGCCTGATGAAGAAACAGCTCGTGGAATAATCGACAAGTTGTTTTTCTCTGACAAGCGTTATGATTTAGGTGAAGTTGGACGTTACAGGATCAACAAAAAACTAGGTCTTGATATTGACATGGACACTAAAATATTGTCCAAACAAGATATCATTGAAATCATAAAATATTTAATCAAATTAATCAACGCTAAGACTGATGTTGATGATATTGATCACTTATCAAATAGAAGAGTAAGAACAGTTGGGGAACAATTGTTTAATCAATTTGGTGTTGGTTTAGCGCGTATGGCTAGAACGATTCGTGAAAGAATGAATGTTCGAGACAACGAGGTTTTTACTCCTATTGACTTGATTAATGCAAAAACACTTTCTTCTGTAATAAATTCATTTTTTGGAACAAACCAGTTGTCCCAGTTTATGGATCAAACGAATCCACTGTCTGAGGTCACTCACAAAAGAAGAATGTCAGCCCTAGGGCCTGGAGGTCTTTCTAGAGAGCGAGCTGGTTTTGAAGTTCGTGATGTCCATTACACTCACTACGGTCGATTGTGTACAATTGAAACACCTGAAGGACCAAATATTGGTTTGATTTCTTCAATGTGTGTTTATGCCAAAGTGAATAAATTGGGGTTTATCGAGACACCTTACCGTGCGGTAACTGATGGTGTAGTAGATTTAAATTCTAATGTAACTTATTTAGCTGCTGAAGAAGAAAATGGTCACACCATTGCTCAGGCTAATGCTGTTATTACAGATAAAGGAGAATTTCAATCAGAAAAAGTTAAAGCACGTTATGAAGGTGACTTCCCTGTAGTAACTCCGAAAGAGATTACTTTAATGGACGTAGCTCCAAATCAGATTGCTTCAATTGCGGCTTCACTTATTCCATTCTTGGAACATGATGATGCAAACCGTGCATTGATGGGGTCTAACATGCAGAGACAAGCTGTACCTTTATTGCGTGCAGAGTCTCCAATTGTAGGCACCGGACTTGAGCAACCTGTTGCAGAAGATTCAAGAGTTCTTTTAGCTGCAGAAGCAGAAGGAACAATTCAGTATGTTGATGGTAGAAAAATTACTATCAAGTACGACCGTACTGCTGAAGATGAATTAGTTTCATTTGGTGATGGGGTTGAGTCATATAACTTGATCAAGTTTGCAAAAACAAATCAAACTACCAGTATAAATCACAAGCCTATCGTAAAGCCAGGTGAGAGAGTATACAAAGGACAAGTATTGGTTGAAGGTTATGCAACTCAAGATGGCGAATTAGCATTGGGTCGAAACCTAATGGTAGCTTTTATGCCTTGGAAAGGTTACAACTTTGAAGATGCAATTGTTATTTCTGAAAACGTTGTAAAAGACGATATCTACACTTCGGTTCATATTGAAGAGTATTCTTTAGAAGTAAGAGATACAAAATTGGGTCTTGAAGAATTAACAGCTGATATTCCTAATGTAAGTGAGGAAGCTACAAGAAACCTTGACGAAAATGGATTGGTTAGAGTTGGAACTCACGTTAAGGAGGGCGATATTCTCATTGGAAAAATTACTCCTAAAGGAGAAACAGATCCAACTCCAGAGGAAAAATTACTTCGAGCAATATTTGGTGATAAGGCCGGTGATGTAAAAGATGCATCATTGAAAGTATCTCCTTCTGTTCAAGGTGTTGTAGTAGAGAAGAAATTATTCTCTAGAAAAATAAAAGATAGAAAAGCTAAGGCTGAAGAGAAGACTCAGCTTGAAGAAGTTGAAGGAAGTTACAATAAAGAATTGGAGACTCTTAAGTCTGCATTGGTTGACAAACTATTCAGCATTGTTAGCGGTAAGACTTCTCAAGGAGTTTTGAATAACTACAAGGAGGAAATTATTCCTAAAGGAACAAAATTCACTCTTAAGCTTTTAAATACAGTTGATTATAGTGATATCAGTGCTTCAGGATGGACTACTGACGAATCTAAAAATGACTTGATAAAAAGATTACTACACAACTTCCACGTTAAAGCTAGCGAGTTTGTGGGTATAATGAAGCGTGCGAAATTCAAAATTTCTATCGGTGATGAATTGCCTCCAGGAATCGTTCAATTAGCAAAAGTTTTCTTGGCTAAGAAGAGAAAACTTAAGGTTGGTGATAAAATGGCTGGACGTCATGGTAACAAAGGTATTGTTGCTAAAATTGTTCGTCAAGAAGATATGCCATTTATGGAAGATGGAACTCCGGTGGATATCGTATTGAATCCGTTGGGTGTGCCTTCAAGAATGAACCTTGGACAGATTTATGAAACTGTATTAGGATGGGCTGGATTGAGATTGGGTGTGAAATTCGCAACTCCAATTTTTGATGGGGCTACTCTTCAGCAGATTCATGAGTATTCTCAAAAAGCAGGAATTCCAGAAATGGGAAGAACACAATTGTATGATGGAGGAACAGGTGAGAATTTTGATCAGCCCGCAACAGTTGGTGTTATCTACATGCTGAAACTTCATCATTTAGTTGATGATAAAATGCATGCACGTTCAATAGGACCATATTCATTAATTACGCAACAACCATTGGGTGGTAAAGCTCAATTTGGGGGTCAGCGTTTTGGAGAGATGGAAGTATGGGCACTTGAGGCATTTGGTGCAGCAAACATTCTACAGGAAATTCTTACGGTTAAGTCCGATGATGTTATCGGAAGGGCAAAAACTTATGAGAAAATTGTGAAAGGTGAGAATATGCCAACACCGGGAATTCCGGAATCATTCAACGTGTTATTGCACGAAATGAGAGGTTTGTGTTTAAATATCACTTTAGATTAATTAAAGAATTATCCAGTTTCAAACTAGAATAAAAGATGGCTTTAAGAAAAGAAAATAAAGTTAACAGCGAATTCAACAGAATTACCATAAGTCTTGCCTCTCCAGAGCTTATTCTGGAGCAGTCAAGAGGTGAAGTGCTCAAGCCAGAGACGATTAATTATCGTACCTACAAGCCAGAGCGTGACGGGTTATTTTGTGAAAGAATTTTCGGTCCTGTAAAAGATTACGAATGTCATTGTGGCAAATACAAACGTATCCGTTACAAGGGTATTATTTGTGACCGTTGTGGTGTTGAAGTTACAGAGAAGAAAGTTCGAAGAGAAAGAATGGGACATATTGCACTTGTTGTGCCTGTCGCTCATATCTGGTACTTCAAATCGCTACCTAATAAAATCGGTTACTTACTAGGTCTTCCAAGTAAGAAGTTAGATACTATTATTTACTACGAACGTTACGTCGTAATCCAAGCTGGATTAGGAACAAGCGCAGAAGGTGAAGAATTGAATGTATTGGATTTCTTAACAGAAGAAGAATACCTTGATATTTTAGACAAAATTCCAAATGATAACCAGTATCTAGACGATACTGATCCGAACAAGTTTATCGCAAAAATGGGCGCGGAAGCGCTTTATGATTTGTTGAGAAATGCTGATTTGGATAAGTTATCTTATGAACTAAGACACAAGGCAAACACTGAAACTTCTCAGCAACGTAAGAATGAAGCGTTGAAAAGACTTCAAGTTGTTGAAGCATTCAGAGAAGCACAATCACACATGGACAATAGGCCAGAGTGGATGATTGTAAAAGTGGTGCCTGTAATTCCACCAGAATTACGTCCATTGGTTCCTTTGGATGGAGGTCGTTTTGCAACTTCTGATTTAAATGATCTTTATCGTCGTGTTATTATCAGAAACAATCGTCTTAAACGTCTACTAGAAATTAAGGCTCCTGAAGTAATTCTTAGAAATGAGAAACGTATGCTTCAAGAAGCTGTTGATTCATTGTTTGATAACTCCAGAAAATCTTCTGCAGTTAAAACTGAATCTAATAGAGCTTTAAAATCTCTTTCTGATTCATTGAAAGGTAAGCAAGGACGTTTCCGTCAAAACCTTTTGGGTAAAAGGGTTGACTATTCAGCTCGTTCGGTAATCGTTGTTGGTCCTGAATTAAAATTGCATGAGTGTGGTATTCCGAAAGGAATGGCTGCTGAACTTTACAAGCCTTTCATTATTCGCAAGATGATTGAAAGAGGTATTGTGAAAACGGTCAAATCTGCAAAGAAAATTGTTGATCGTAAGGAACCTGTTGTTTGGGATATTCTTGAAAATGTATTGAAAGGTCATCCAGTTCTATTGAACAGGGCCCCTACTCTTCACCGTTTAGGTATACAAGCATTTCAACCTAAATTGATCGAAGGTAAAGCGATTCAGTTGCATCCATTAGTTTGTACTGCGTTTAATGCGGATTTTGATGGTGATCAGATGGCGGTTCACCTTCCTTTAGGAAATGCTGCTGTGTTAGAAGCACAATTGTTAATGTTAGCTTCTCACAACATTCTTAACCCTGCAAATGGAGCTCCGATAGCGGTACCTTCTCAAGATATGGTTCTTGGTCTATATTACATGACCAAACACAGGACTAATACTAAAGAGGTTCCTGTTAAAGGTGAAGGAATGATGTTCTACTCACCTGAGGAAGTAACAGTTGCATACAATGAAAAGAAACTTGACTTGCATGCGATAATCAAAGTTAAAGTTAATGATGTAGTGGATGGCGAACCTGTTCAACACATGATTGATACTACTTGTGGTCGTGTTTTATTTAACAAGGTTGTTCCTGCAGAAGTAGGTTACATAGATGAATTGTTGACTAAAAAGTCACTTAGAGATATTATCGGTAGAGTTCTTAAGGTTACTGGATTTGCTAAAACAGCAGCGTTTCTAGATGAAATTAAGTCAATGGGATATTTCATGGCATTTAGAGGGGGATTATCCTTTAACCTAAATGACGTAATGGTTCCTCCAGAAAAGGAAATTTTATTGAATGCTGCAAATGTGGAAGTAGAAGGTGTGTTGTCTAATTACAACATGGGACTTATCACAAATAATGAGCGTTACAATCAGATTATTGATATTTGGACGCATACGAATTCTAAATTGACTAATGCGTTGATGACTCGATTGAAAAATGACAATCAAGGTTTCAACTCGGTATATATGATGTTTGATTCTGGCGCAAGGGGTTCTAAAGAACAAATTCGTCAGTTGAGTGGAATGAGGGGTCTTATGGCTAAGCCTAAGAAATCTGGAAATTCAGGTGGTCAAGATATTATTGAAAATCCAATTCTGTCTAACTTTAAAGAAGGACTTTCTATTCTTGAGTACTTTATATCTACTCACGGTGCACGTAAAGGTCTTGCTGATACTGCCCTAAAAACGGCGGATGCTGGTTACTTAACACGTCGTTTGGTTGATGTTTCACAGGATGTTGTTATTACAGAATACGATTGCGGAACTCTTAGAGGTCTTACAGCTACCGCACTTAAAAATAACGATGAGATCGTTGAACCTTTATCTGATAGAATTGAAGGTAGATCTGCACTGGCAGATGTTTATGAGCCAGAAAGTGATACTATAATTATCGAAGCTGGAGGTGTTATCACTGATATCATTGCAAAGAAAATCCAAGCAGCTGGTATTGAGGAAGTAGAAATAAGATCTGCTCTTACTTGTGAAACACGTCGTGGAGCTTGTGCTAAGTGTTACGGTAGAAGTTTATCTTCAGGATTTGACGTTCAAAAAGGAGAAGCTGTTGGTGTAATTGCTGCTCAATCAATTGGGGAGCCGGGTACTCAGCTTACGCTTCGTACATTCCACGTTGGGGGTACAGCCTCTAACATTGCTGCTGAGTCTAAGATTATTGCTAAAGCATCTGGTAAGCTTGAGATTGATGAATTGAGAACTGTTGTCAAAAAAGATGACAAAGGAAATTCAATCGAATGGGTTATTGGTCGTTCAGCTGAAATGAGAATAGTTGACAGTAAAGGAAACGTTCTTATGACGGGTATTATACCTTATGGCTCTGAAATCTTTAATAAGAGTGGTGATAAGGTTAAAAAGGACGATGAGATTTGTAAGTGGGATCCATATAATGCTGTAATTCTTACGGAATTTGATGGTAAAGTTGAGTTTGAAAACATTGAAAAAGGTGTTACTTATAAAGAGGAATCTGATGAGCAAACTGGATTTACTGAAAAAGTAATCATTGAAAATAGAGATAAGAAGAAGAATCCTACTATCCACATTTTGGATAAGAAAGGTGAATCTCTTAGATTTTATAACATACCTGTCGGAGCACATATTATTATCAATGAAGGTGATAAAGTGACTGGAGGAACTATTTTAGTTAAAATACCACGTCAGAGTGGAAAGTCTGGTGATATTACTGGGGGTCTGCCAAGAGTTACTGAGCTTTTTGAAGCACGTAACCCTTCAAACCCTGCTGTTGTCTCTGAAATTGATGGTATTGTTTCTTTTGGAAAAATCAAAAGAGGTAATCGCGAGGTTATTGTTGAGGCAAGAAATGGAATGATTAAGAAATATTTGGTTTCTTTATCTAAGCACATTTTGGTTCAAGAAAATGATTTCGTTAAAGCTGGTACGCCATTAAGCGATGGAGCAATTACACCTAATGATATTTTGAATATCAAAGGTCCTACAGCGGTTCAAGAGTATATCGTAAATGAAGTTCAAGAAGTTTATCGACTTCAAGGGGTGAAAATTAACGATAAGCACTTTGAGGTAATAGTTCGTCAAATGATGCGTAAGGTTGAAATTATGAATTCTGCTGATACGAAATTCTTAGAGAAGCAATTGGTTAATAAGACTGATTTTATCGAAGAAAATGATCAAATCATTGGCAAAATGATTATTGAAGATGCTGGTGGTTCTGAAAAGTTTGTTGCAGGTCAAATCATTTCTAAAGTGAACTTTAGTGATGAAAACAATATGCTTGGAAGAAAAGAGTTGGCACTACTTCAAGGTAGAGAAGCTAAGCCAGCAATTGGTAAAACAATTCTTCAAGGTATAACAAGAGCATCACTTCAAACGGATAGTTTCATATCTGCAGCATCGTTCCAAGAGACAACAAAAGTCTTGAATGAGGCAGCTGTAAGAGGTAAGAGAGATTATTTGAAAGGTTTGAAAGAGAATGTTATTGTTGGACATAAAATTCCAGCAGGAACAGGGCTTAGAGAATATGACGATTACATTGTTGGTTCCAAAGAAGAGTACAATAAGTTGCTCGAAACTAAAGAGGACAGTGTTATTTTAGATTAATATTATCATAATTCAAAAAAGGCCTCCTAGTGAGGCCTTTTTTGTTTATTAGATTTGAAGAATGGAAGAGAATAAAGAACAAAAAGAAGGACAGATTAATATTGAATTGACAGAAGAGATTGCAGAAGGCATCTATTCTAATCTTGCTATTATTACGCATAGTAATTCTGAATTTATAGTTGACTTCATCAATATAATGCCTGGGACGCCTAAATCTAAGGTAAAGGCAAGGATTGTACTTACTCCTGAGCATGCTAAACGACTTAGTGGTGCATTGGCAGATAATATCAATAAGTATGAGGCAATGCACGGAGAAATAAGAGATACAGGTGCAAATACACCTCCTTCTGTTCCTTTGAACTTTGGTGGTCCTGCAGGACAGGCTTAAAACAATGCCTTTTTATTAAACAGAATATAACCAAAGTGAAATAGGAAGGTAAGTGGTGTCGTGTTTTCAGGTGCTATTTCAGGAACGTTGTAGTAATAGTTTAATCCAATACTTATTGGACCAACTGGAGAGCTATAGACTAAGGTTCCTGTGGCAATCGAGAATAAGGATTCAAATCCTAGTTTTTCGCTTTGTGTTCCATCGTCATTTTTAATTACTCTTCTGTATGGTGACATGAAATAGGCGCCAATACGAATATCAAAATTATTCAGCGGTGTTACTATGAATTTTTGGCCAACAGAGGCGTAATCATAAGCTCGAAATGACTCTAAGAAAAGTGTTTTGCTTTCTGGTGTTGGTTGAAATGTTGGGGAACGGAGTATACTGGCAGTATAATTAGAAAACAATGACTGTGTATTGTAATTTATATCTGAGTAAATCCCCATTCTTACTACCCCTCTTTTTTTATAGAAATAGTCTATTTTAAGGTTTGCATTGTGCCAATCATGAAGTGTCTTTGTTATTACAGAGCCGCTTTCAGCTGTCGTACCTGGACTTGTTTGTTCCTCACCAGAACTATATCGATACGTAAATTTAAGAAATGTTCCAGCACTTGCATAAATTTTTCTATTCTGAGTATTGAACTCATATTGGAGTCCTAAAGAACTCGTGTTCATTCTTGTGTTGTCAGGTACGTCCTCAGAGGTAAATTCTTTTAATTGATAATAATCATCATTCAATTCTGCAAATGAATAAATCAACCCCATTTTTGAATTGTTTCCAATTGGCATATTTAACCTTATCTCAGCAAATGTTTCTGATTGTATGAGGTATGATGGCTTTTTATCATCAAAGAAAAACGCTTTGCTTTTAAAGTAATTCCAATTATTTAGAATCAGATTCCCTTCCAATTCTAGTAATAATAAAGAGGGAATATCAACGCTAAAACCTACTAAACCTGAGTTGTAAAAACGTCCAAAGTAGGTGTTAGCTCTAAATCGCCAACCAACTTTCCCGTATTGCATTAATTTGAGTCCTACATATCCAGTGCTTATGGGCCTGCTCGAAATATTACCACCAAATTCTAATGAAAATGGTTTCTCACTTTTCGCTTCAATATCAAGGTCATATAAATTAGTAATTGGATTGAATACTGCGGTAGGATACATTGATGATATAAATGGATCTGTGGCAGTTCTAAAATAACTTTTCCGTATATTTTTGACTGCTTTTTTTTGGTTTTTCTGCCACAGATTATTATCTAAATACTTAACTTTTTGTGATCCCACTCCATGTAAATTAATTTTATTAATGATTAATGGAGGTTTTTTAGAATTAAAGTTTTCTCGTTCCTGGTTTATTTTATCGAAAGAAACTTTCCTAGGAACGGACAATCGTATTTCAACAATTTTTCTGACTGTAATTGCGTAGCCAGAGTCAATTATATCTTGAATATTTTTAAATTCAAAAGTTCCATGATTTGTTTCTGGCTCAATAATAATACCGTCTGATTTCAAATTAAAATCTGTTTTGCTAATGAGCATATTTTTGATTTGACTCAATAAGTCATCTTCATTGGAAGGATCTTCATTACTAGTTACTTTAATTCCAATTATAAAATCAGGATTGAAATTGTCAGTCATTTGATCGTGTGGGAAATTATTATACAAACCTCCATCAAACAAAATTCGACCATCAACTTGAATAGGTTTAAGATAAAAAGGATAGGTAAACGATGCTCTAACTGCAGTCGATAGGTCTCCGTTTCTGAAAACATATTCTTCCTTCCTGTCTATATCAGCAGCAACGCATCGAAAAGGAACTAGGAGACTGTCAAAATTGCCTTTTGCAGCAGCATTGGCACCAGCAAAAATTTGCATTAATTGATAATCCACTGCTGAGGGAGTCACGAAATTAGTAGGAAGTGAAAGTGGGATAGATAAATTTTTAGAAAATCTTAGTTTAACCATTCCAGCTCCATCATCGTGTTCTTTAAAGAAAAAACGATCTTTAGGTTCTATTTCTCCTTTAGTCATTCTTTGAAATTGCTCTGAGGTGAAGAAGGCCTCCATTTCTTTGGGGGTGAAACCAGCAGCATACATTGCACCAACAAAAGCTCCGGAGCTTGTTCCTGTGATATAATCGATTGGAATGTTATATTCTTCAAGTGCCTTTATTACACCAACATGGGCAATACCATTTGCACCACCGCCACTTAAAACTAGACCTACACTTTGAGCGTAAACAGCCGAGCTCAAAAAGAAACTGGAAAATATTAGAAGTTGAAAGGTTTGAATGAAAAGTTTCACGATATACAAATGTACAGAATACGCGCTATGCTGTCAAAGTTGATATTAGTTTTGATAAATATGGCTGTGCATCAATAATGGCTCGCCCGTACCAGCTGAATATGCGTCCATCAACCAAAATAACTTTTGAGTCTTTGCAGATTGATTGAATTTCTAATTGGTTTTTTTCTTTGAACGGGTATGGTTCAGATGACAGAAATATATAGTCTGGACGATGGTCGGATAACCATTCTACAGTCACTTCTGGATATCGTGTTGTATCTGTTATATTTTTTAGCCCAATGTGATTTAACCAACTTGAAATAAACGTATCGTTTCCAGCAATCATAATTGGATTTTTCCAAATGACGTAAGCAACTGTTCCTTTAATCGTGCCTGGAGATTTTTTTATGTGCTTCTGTACTATTTGAGATACTTGATTTATACTAGGAATTTGCAAAAGCTTTTCCAGTCGCTCAATCATTTGAGACGCATCTGCCAAGTTAGCAACATCACTCACCCAAACAGGAATGGACTGCTTTAGAAAGTCAATATCTTCTTTTCTGTTTTCTTCTTTGTTGGCAATTATAAGGTCTGGTTTTAGTGCAATAATTTTTTCAAGATTAGGATCTTTAGTCCCTCCAATTATATTTTTTGAAGTCCTTAAGTTTTGAGGGTGTTCACAAAACTTCGTAACTCCAATTAACTCAATATGAGGTTCATAATGGGCGATTAATTCACTTATTGAAGGAACAAGGGAAATTATTCTTTTAGGAAAGGAAGAAAACAGCAGTTCATTGTTTAATTGATCTACTGCTTTTATATCCATTATTTTATTGCATTAATGATATCATACTGAGTAATGATATGAGTACTGCCTATCATATCTTTAACCAATACTGCAGGCTGTTCTTTATTGATCTTTTTTGAAATTTCTTCAGTACTAGCATTCGCCTCAACATATTCAAAAGGCGCTGTCATTATTGAATCCGCATCACTATTTAGGATATCGGTATTTTCCGTCAATTTTGAAAAAATTATAGACTCTGTAAGGGATCCCGCATTCTTTCCGTTATCAAATACTGGAATTTGAGAAATTCCAAATTGTTGCATTTTTTGAACTACAGAAGAAATTTTTTCGTTTACTTCAGCTGTTACTAACTCATGCTCTTTGTGATTTTCGATAAGTCCTAGAGCGTTAGGTTCAGATTCTAAAAAACCACGATCTTTCATCCAATCATCATTGAACATTTTACCAACATATCTACTGCCATGATCGTGAAATAGAACAACAACAACATCTTCTGGTTTGAACATATCTTTCAGCTGAAGAATCCCTGAAATAGCTGCACCAGCTGAATTTCCTACAAAAATCCCTTCCTTGCGTGCGAGGTGCCGTGTAAACAATGCTGCGTCTTTATCAGTTACTTTTTCAAAATGATCAATTATACTGAAGTCTACATTTTTTGGAAGAATATCTTCACCAATTCCTTCAGTTACATAAGGATAAATTTCATTTTCGTCAAACTCACCAGTTTCATGATATTTTTTAAACACAGACCCGTATGTATCGATTCCAATAATCTTAACGTTTGGATTTTTTTCTTTCAGGTATTTCCCGACTCCGGAGATAGTGCCTCCAGTTCCAACTCCTACAACAAAATGTGTGATTTTACCTTCAGTTTGCTCCCAAATTTCCGGCCCTGTGCTCAAGTAATGCGCTTTAGTATTAGCTGGGTTATCGTATTGGTTTACATAAAATGAATTTGGGATTTCTTTTGCCAATCGTTTTGCAACTGAATAATAAGACCTAGGGTCATCTGGCTCAACATTAGTAGGTGTAACTATTACTTCAGCGCCCATGGCACGAAGAATATCCATTTTCTCCTTGCTTTGTTTATCAGCAAGAGTGCAGATTAATTTATATCCTTTCTCTATGCAGGCAAGTGCTAGGCCCATTCCAGTATTTCCACTAGTTCCTTCGATAACCGTTCCTCCTGGTTTAATCAAACCATCAGCTTCAGCGTCTTCCATCATCTGCAACGCCATTCTATCTTTAACCGAGTTTCCTGGATTGGTTGTTTCAACCTTCGCAAGTACTAATGCACTTATGTCTGTAGTTAGGCGATTCAATTTTACTAAAGGGGTATTGCCAATAGTCTCAAGAATGTTGTTGTAATATTTCATATTAAATATTTATGCAAAAGTACTTGTATCTAATTAAAGCGAATGGATTTTGAAGGTGAAATATTGCTAATAACAAATGCGGGAAGAAGAAGCATTAAAACACATAAAATAAATGTGCACAAGTTTAAAATCCCCCATTCGAATATTCCTAAATCAACGGGAACATAGTCCATGTAATAGGAGGACTTATCGAGCCCTATAACGTGAAACTTGTCTTGCAGATAAATGAAGCTAAGTCCGAATAGGTTTCCCCAAAATAACCCAGCAAGAACAAGATAAGCAGCCATATAAATGAAGATTTTACGAACCTGCTTGTTAGTCGCTCCAACGGCTTTCATTATACCAATCATATTCGTTTTTTCAAGAATGAGAATTAGTAGAGCGGTAATCATATTAATGCCACAGACCAATGTAAGCAGAGTAACAATTACGATGACATTGAGATCCTGTAATTCTAGCCAACTAAAAATTTCGGGATATTGCTGTGTAATGGTTGTTGTGTTTAATCGATTTGGTATTTTCTTATAAAGTATTTTATCCATTCTAAACAAGTCCTCGTAACGGTTCAATAGAACTTCAAAACCGCTTATTTGATGTTCATCCCATTCATTTAGCCGCTGTATATGCTTGATGTCCATCAGGATATATGCTTTGTCAAATTGTTGCATACCTGTATTATATATGCCTGTTACCGTTAGTTTTCGGGGTCTACTTTTCCCATTTTGGATAAAATAAATGAGCAGTTTATCATTTAACTTAAGCTTGAGTTGTTTGGATAGGTGTCTGGAGATGATTACAGAATTTGATTTGATAGAGTCTTCAATTTTAAGAATAGAGCCTTCTACCAAGTTTTGTGAAAAGAATTTCCAATTAAAATCAGTACTGATTCCTTTAGCTATTACTCCTGCAATTTCATCATTGGTTTTAATAATCCCCTCCTTGAGCGCATACATCTGGATAGATACGACTCCCTCTTCATCCTCTAATGACGGGTAAAAAGGTTGATTCTTATCCATCGGTTTAAAGTTCAATGGATTTTCATAATTGAATTCAGTAATTTGAATGTGAGACCCAAATCCAATTACCTTACTTCTAATTTCTCCTTGAAACCCTTTTACCACCGCTAGCGATAGTAGCATTAAGAAAATACCTAAAGCAACGCCAAGAATAGAGAATCGAAGAATTACCCTAGTTCCTTGGTTAATAGAATCGTCAGTAGTTTTAGACCGAATAATTCGTTTTGCTATAAACAATTCAAAGTTCACAGAATCCCTCTTTTTTGGGCAAAGGAATACAAAAAGGAACAACATTTGAATGCTATAAGCTATGTGTTTTAAGGTTTTCAACATTTTCTTTGCTTTTGCACTCTTAAGCCAATCGATTTCAGCGCAAGATTCGACCGTTTTTTTCAAAACGAATGCTACTGTTATAAACGGAGCTGAGCGATTTAATGAATATGAAAATATTCTTAGAGAAGAGAATGTAGCTATTGTCGCTAACCAAAGTTCAGTCATAAACGAAAGCCTTCATTTAGTTGATTTTTTATTAGAAAAGGATATAAATATTCTGCGAGTATTTTCTCCGGAACATGGATTTAGGGGAAAGGCTGATGCCGGAGCACACATCAAAGATCAGCGTGATGCAAAAACGGGATTAAAATTGATAAGTCTATATGGGAAAAGTAAAAAACCGTCCTATGATCATTTGGCTGATGTAAATGTAGTTGTCTTGGATTTGCAAGATGTGGGTGTACGTTTTTATACTTACATATCTACTATGCATTATGTAATGATTGCGTGTGCGGAAATGAAAATTAAAGTAGTTGTATTGGATCGCCCAAACCCAAATGGATTTTATGTCGATGGTCCAATATTAGAACCTGATTTTCAATCTTTTGTTGGGATGCATAGGGTTCCGCTTGTTCATGGTATGACAATAGGGGAATATGCCAAAATGATAAATGAGGAAGGGTGGCTAGGAAACGGAGTTAAATGTGACCTTACGGTGATACCTTGCCTAAATTACGATCATAATGATTACTACAAGTTGTCTATTAAACCTTCGCCTAATTTACCCAATTCAGCATCTGTTTTTTTATATCCATCTCTAGCTTTGTTTGAGGGAACGGTTGTAAGTGTTGGACGAGGTACTGAAACACCATTTCAAATTATTGGACATCCAAACTTAAAGGATGGTGACCTAGAATTTACTCCAACGAGTCGACCTGGAGCCAAATCGCCAAAACTAATAAGCCAAAAATGTACAGGGTATCATTTGAAAAGTTTTGGGGAGTCGATTCTACCAGTGAGAAAGCAACTCTATCTGTTTTGGCTATTAAATATGTACAAGGAGATAAACTCTGAAGAAACTCCTTTCTTTTTAGAAAATGGTTTTTTTGATCTCCTTGCTGGAACAGATAAGCTGAGAATGCAAATTGAAAGTGGTTTGAAAGAAGATGAAATACGAGAATCTTGGCAAGAAGGGCTGGTAGAGTTTAAAAAAATAAGAAAGAAGTATTTGCTTTATTCTGATTTCGAGTAGTCCTTATCTGGCGGCTACTTGAGGTGCTTGAATCACCTTAACTATTTTGTTTCCTCTGTAATAAAGAGAACAATGCGCATCTCCCTCTATATTGTAGAATGTCCAAAAACCATCTTTTTTATTTTTATTGAAAAATGCGTTTGTAATTTGTTGACCTTCCTCAGTAAAGTCCTGCCACAACCCGTGTTTATGGCCATTTTTAAAATGACTTATTGACTTTATTGCACCACTTTTATAGTATTGAGTAACTCTTATGGTCTGGTTTTTTTGTTTGAAATATTCGTACTTAATGTTTCCGTTACGGTAATACTTATATTCAGTCACCGAACGCCCTATGCAGAGGGTTGGAATAACGAGAGCAAGTATTAAAAGTATCCTTATCATTAAGTTAATGTTAAACCAAAGTTAAGTAAAAATTAATATAGGGTTAACATTGAGGGTAATTTAACATTCCAATTGATTGTTCTGGCTCTCTATAAGCTGGCTAATATAAGCTGGCTAATAAGTGTATTTTTGATGACCCAAAAAATTGCCTGAAATGGAGCGTAAAGAAGAGCTTGTAAAAGAAATAAAGACTTTAATTAAGTCTGACAATATACTTGAAGTTAAAAAAGAAATAGAATCATTCTTTAGAGAATATGATTCCATTTTTGAAAAAGAAACTGCAGAAAAATTAGCTGTGTTTGTCTCTGATGGAGACAAACCGGAGTTCTTTTCTATGCCGAAAGATGATAGTGATCATGAGTTGGAGGCATACAAGGGCCAGTTCAAGGAGAAGCTGAAAAATGCTATAGAATCAAAAAAGGCTGCAGAGAAAAAGCATTACGACATAAAACAACTTTTGCTTTCCGAGTTAAAGCATTTAGTTGAAAATGAAGAGATAATAAGTGCGGCATATGATTCCTTTAATGGCATAAAGGAACGTTGGGCAAATGTTGGAAACATCCCCCAAAATCATGTCAAAGAAATGCAGCATGAATTCCGATTATTGACGGAGGAGTTTTATTACAAAATTCAGATTTACAAAGAGTTACAGCAAAATGATCTTAAAAAGAACTTTGAGCAAAAACAAGATGTAATTGCTCGGTTAAAAATGCTTTTGAAGGAAGATAACATTAAGGAATTAGAGGTGCTGATGCGGGCCTTGTTAGTTGAATGGGATACTGTAGGCCCTACATTCAAAGAAAAGTGGGAAGAGATTAAGACTGACTTTTATGGGACTTATCATGAGCTTAATGACAAAATAAAAACGCACTACAAACAGATACGAGAAGAGCAAAAAGAAAATCTAAACAAGAAAAGAGCTTTAATTGAAAAAGTAAAAACGTTGTTAAGTGAGGATTTGAAAACCAACAAGCAATGGCAAAGTGCTTCCAATACAATTAAGGAACTTCAAGAAGAATGGAAGAAAATTGGATTTGTCCCTGCTGCATTTAACCAAAAGGTTTGGAATGAGTTCAGAAGTGCAGGTAATGAGCTTTTTGCGAAAAAAAAGGAATTCTTTGGAGAAGTTAAGGAACAGCAAAAGGGAATAACGAAAGTTAAGAAAGACCTAATCACCAAAGCTGAGCAACTTGTAGCTTCAGTTAAAGAAGACGCAGAAGAAGACTGGCCGAATGCAACTAAAAACATTATTTCACTTCAAAGGGAATGGAAAAATGCGGGTTCTGCAATTCGTCAAGATGAACAAAAATTATGGTCTAAATTCAGAAAAACATGTGATGAGTTTTTTGAAGTAAAAGATCAACAAAATAAAAGTCAGCGTGATGCTGAAGGGCAAAATTTGAAACTGAAAGATGAAGTTATTGCTGATTTAAAATCTTATAAAGCAGGAAAAACTCAGGAAGATTCTTTGAAATCTATTGATGAGTTAACTGTAAAATATAACGCAGTTGGCTTTATCCCTTTCAAGCAAAAAGAGAAACAAGAAAAAGCTTTTGAAAAGGCTGTTGAAAATGCTTATAAGGTCGCTGGAGTTTCCAAAGAACAAAAAGAAGAATTATTGTTTAGCCAGCGCGTCGAACAATTGAAGTCAGGTAAAAACAGCCTAAAATCTCTTGAATATGAGCGGATTTCAGTTCGGCAGAACATTAACAAAGCGAAAGACGAAGAACTTCAGTTAGCAAATAACTTAGGGTTCTTTTCTGGTAGCGATAGTAATCCATTGATTAAAAAAGCAAAGGCTGATCACGCAGTTGCTGTTTCTAAAAGAGAAGGATTAGAAGGAAGAATGAAACAATTGAATATTGAAATTAATGCTGCAAAAAAGGCGGAAGAGGCTAAAAATGTAGCAGTAATTGAAGAAGTAGAAGGAGAAAAGTAATGGCAGAAGTAGGCAAGACAGTTCCCGTTCCATTGGTTGAGAAAACGGTTTTTGAAAAAGCATATCGTCTAATGCTTACCGCTCGAACATTGAGCGACAAGTATGAAGACAATGCAAAGCTTACTGCTAAATACGTTCATGCTACCTCTAGAGGACACGAAGCGGTTCAGTTAGCTTTGGGAATGCAATTGCTGCCTCAAGATTTTGTAGCTCCATATTACAGAGATGATTCTATTTTGTTGGGAATAGGAATGTCTCCTTATGAGTTAATGCTTCAGCTTTTTGCAAAAAAAGACGATCCTTTTTCTGGAGGAAGAACTTATTACTGTCATCCAAGCTTGAATCGTGATGATATGCCAAAGATACCTCACCAGTCATCAGCTACAGGTATGCAAGCTATCCCAATAACTGGTGTAGCGATGGGAATGCAATACAAAGAAAAGCTGGGTATTGCAGAAGATGTTGGAGCCGATAAACCAATTGCTGTTTGTTCAATTGGCGATGCCGCAACTACCGAGGGGGAATACTCAGAGGCTTTGCAAATGGCGGCTTTAAAACAGTTTCCTGTTTTGTTTTTTGTTCAAGATAATGAATGGGATATTTCTGCAAATGCAGAAGAAACTAGAGCTCAGAATGCCGCAGAATACGCTAAAGGATTTATTGGAATTGAAGTTCGATCAATCGATGGCAGTAATTTCGAAGAATCTTATTCAACCTTGCAAGAAATTATAGGAACAATGCGTAAAGAACGAAGACCCTTTCTTTTGCATGCTAAGGTTCCATTGTTAGGACACCATACTTCAGGTGTTCGGCGTGAGTGGTACAGAGACGACCTGGAAGAGCACAAAACACGTGATCCACTTCCAAAATTGCATAAGCAAATGCTGGATTTAGGGTTTGCTCAAACAGATTTAGATAAAGTCCAAACGGAAATTTCAACTAAAGTTGATAAGGAGTTTGAAGCAGCAAAAAACGCTCCAGATCCTGAGCCTTCTGATTTGTTCGATTATGATTTTGCCCCGACTCCAATTACCGAAGAAAAAGGTATTCGTGAGCCAGAAGGTAAAGAAGCAACCGTAATGGTTGATAGTGCATTATTTGCCATTCAAGAACTGATGACGGCAGATAAAAAGTGCATGTTATATGGTCAAGATGTTGGAGGTAGATTGGGAGGAGTATTTAGGGAAGCAGCAACTTTAGCTCAAAAATTTGGTGACGATAGAGTGTTTAATACTCCTATTCAAGAAGCTTTTATAGTTGGTTCTACCGTTGGAATGTCTGCTGTTGGACTAAAGCCAATCGTTGAGGTTCAATTTGCAGATTATATATGGCCTGGGCTAAATCAGTTGTTTACAGAAGTTAGTCGTAGTTATTATTTATCGAACGGAAAATGGCCGGTGAGCGCTATTCTTAGAGTTCCAATTGGAGCTTATGGAAGTGGTGGTCCGTATCATTCTTCTTCAGTAGAGTCAATTTTAACGAGTATTCGAGGAATTAAAATAGCATATCCAAGTACAGGTGCAGATTTAAAAGGATTAATGAAGGCAGCTTATTACGATCCTAATCCTGTGGTAATGCTAGAACACAAGGGTTTGTATTGGTCAAAAATTAAAGGAACTGAAGGAGCAAAAACGATTGAGCCAGATTCAGATTATGTTATTCCATTTGGTAAGGGTAGAGTAGTGCAGTCGGCTGATGAAGGCAAGAACACATGTGCAATTATTACCTATGGAATGGGCGTCTATTGGTCATTAGAGGCTTCAAAAGATATTGCTGATCAGGTTGAAATCATTGACTTGAGAACGCTTTATCCATTGGATGAAAAATTAGTTTTTGAAACTGTTAAAAAACACAGTAAGTGTTTAGTAGTAACTGAAGAGCCGTTGAAAAATAGTTTTGCAATGAGTTTAGTTGGAGCAATTCAAAATGAATGTTTTGAGCAATTAGATGCTCCTGTTATGGCGATTGGTTCTGAAAATATGCCAGCAATTCCATTGAATTCAGTTTTAGAGATTGCTATGATACCAAATGCTGAGAAGGTTAAAGAGAAGTTGCAGCAGTTATTAGATTACTAGTATTAAGTCATAGTTACAAGACATAATTCGACGCTCTAATTAATTAACGCACTTTTTATTTTATTGAAAAAGAAGTTTAGATTTTCTGTTCATCTTTGGGGTAATGCGTTTTCTAGCTTCAATTTTTATTTTTACACTCGGATTAGCTTTCTTACCGACTAGCTTAAATGCTCAATGGGTGAAGGAAGATGATACCTCTAGTATATGGCTCAATGCTGGAATCTATTTGAGTGACAGTTCATTTTTCAGTAATTCTCCCGACTTACTATGGGCAGACTTTTCAGAAGACAATTGGCGAAAAAAAGACTCACTTGAACGTAGAAGAATCCTAGTTGGCATAAGCATCCCAGATTATTATAACGGAAATATTAGAATAAAAACTCGCTTTGCTTATGGTGTTGACTCAACAGGTAAAGAGCGATTTGTAAGCCTGGATGAAGTATTCGCTATTACCGTTTTAGGCACGCCTTATCTAAACTTGTCAGAATCGATGAATGAGAACTTTATCAAAGTAACTCTGCAAGGCGTCATTAGCTACGTTCAGTATTATCGCCGTATTGCAGATCCATTTTCCGTTTCAGCAGGAACCTTGTACAATGAGCCACGCGAGGCATCTGAGTATATTGAAGAAATAGTTGATTTTGAAGCTAAAGAAATAGTAAGAAAAACAAGAGTAAACTTAGAAGAAATAGTACAACGTGATCAGGATTTGTACAATAAATATCAGAATGAAAAAAGGAATTATGCTACGTTAATGAAATACATCAAGGCTTACAATGATAAACATCAATTTGAATTCGAATAAGCCTTAAACGTTCCTAACGCACAAACTTTTAATTCGTCACCACACATTATTTTCCCTTCAACTACTAACGTAGATTTTCCGCGTTGCAGCACTTTACCAGTTCCAGTTAATTGTTCATTGGTAAAAATTGGCTTCATGTAGTTGATTTTAAATTCGATAGTTGCAACTAATTTATTCTCGTTCTCAACTTCACTCAATGCTGCCACTCCAAGGATTCCGTCCATAAAACCGGCAATAGCTCCTCCATGAGTCATTCCTTCAATAGCTTCTAAATTATTTTTAGTAGTCAAGTAATATTCAATATGACCAGGGGCTAAAATTTTGAACTCCATATCTAAATGTTTTCCGAACTGGTTATTCTTGATATAATCTTCAATTATTTTGGACATAGCTTTGTTTTGGTGCTAAATTAAACAGCATTCATACTATTTAATAGCTTTGGCATATGATTAAAAAAATTCAAAGTTTTTTTGAAGTTGAAATTTGGAGTATAGGAAGCCATATCGGTGGTTTTTTGGGTTGGTTACTAAAGGTTCTACGAGTTTTTATAGTATCTGGACAAGATTTTATTGAAGATAAATGCTCTTTAAGAGCATCAGCTTTAACGTTCTATTCTGTACTTTCTTTAGTACCGATTTTAGCCTTGTTTTTTGGAATTGCTAAAGGATTTGGTTTACATGAAAACCTGCGTCAAAACATAATGGAATCCACGAGTCAAAATCAAGAGATGTTTTTATACCTCTTTGATTTTGCAGAAAAAACGCTTGAAAATGCCAAAGGAGGTCTCGTTGCAGGAATTGGAATAATCGTCTTGTTATATACTATCCTCAATACGCTTTCTTTGATAGAGGACTCTTTTAATGCAATTTGGCGCGTAAAGCAAGCAAGAACAATACTGCGCAAGTTTACCGACTATTTATCTATGATGCTGCTTGCTCCGTTTATGTTGATTTTTAGCAGTAGCATAACGGTTTTTTTGTCTACTAACTTGAAATCAGTTGCAGAGAAAACTGGAGTTGATACTGTTATAGGTCCAGTTTTAGATTTTGGATTGCAACTAGCGCCTTTGTTTGTGATCTGGTTATTGTTCCTTTCTATTTACATGATAATGCCTAATAAAAAAGTTAATTTTAAAGGTGCTTTGTTCGCTGCTGTAGTTATGGGTACAACCTACTACGGTTTTGAGTGGGCGTACATTACTTTTCAAGTAGGCGTTTCTAAATACAATGCTATTTACGGATCATTTGCAGCACTGCCGCTATTCTTGGTATGGTTACAAATTAGTTGGACCTTGGTATTATTTGGTGGAGAACTCAGTTTTGCATACAGCAGTATGGAGGAGTTGTTAATGGAACACCGTAAAAAGGAACCTTCGCCTTATGAGCGTTTAAAGATCTCAATTATTATTTTGTCAGAACTTGTTAAACACTACGAAGATGCAAAACCCTTTCGATCTGTCAAAGAACTCGCTGAAGCAACTGAACTAACCCAACAAAGGATAAATTCAATTATTGAGGATTTGGTTGAATTAGATTTAGTGGTTACTAAAGAAGAAAACAATCAAACGGTATATCAACCCGCAAGAGATAAAGGTCAATTAACAATTGCATTTGTTATTGAATCCTTAGTGGGTAAAGATGATACGGCTGTTCCTGATAAAGTGAGCTATGTAAATGATTTAATAGCAAATGTTACTCAAGATTTAAAGTCAAGTAAAGGAAACCTTTCTTTAGAAGAAATAGTTCGATAGTTTTATTAAAATCAATTTTACACATGAAGTACTTTTTTAGGTACATTTAAGCTTTAAACTCAAATAAACATGAAAAAAACAGTCTACTTACTCATTTTACCATTAATGACTTTTATCACTAATGATGTATTATCTCAAATTGTAATCAATGAAATTAGTTACAATGCAATTACTCCCAATAGTCCAGGAAAACTAGGCGGAGTCGAATATTTAGAATTGTATAACGACGGAATTGCGTCCGTCAATCTTGTTGGTTGGCAGATACCACAAACAGCGAACAATGGTATCGCTTACACCTTTGGAAACGTAACTATTAATGCAGGTGAATATCTTTTACTTTCAAACGATTCTTTAGGATTTCAGAGTGTGTACAATACATCCGCTAGAGAGTATACTGGATACATTCTTAATGGGGGTTACAGTTTGGAATTACGAGATTCCTTCGGAAATATGCAAGACTCTGTAAGCTATGACGATATTGCTCCTTGGCCTACACTGGCTGCTGGTCAAGGTTGTTCTATAGAATTATGTGATCCAACATCGGACAATGCCATTGCTTCAAGCTGGATACGAGCGACAAATTATTTTGCTACATTCAATAGACGTAAAGTTTACGGTACTCCTGGAGTAATGAATACAACCTGCAGCTCTACTCCAATAATTCAGGTATTATTTCGCAGCGCTTTCAATGACGAAAATGACGGAGCTGTAACATTTGATGTATATATTGACAATACGAATGGTAGCGCTTCTTCAGTAGAAGTTCAAGCGTTTAACGGAACTGGAGACCTTGCAACTGACGTAATATTTACTTCTCCTACAACCATTTCTTTTAGTGGTAACGTAGATGAGGTGCTGCCTTTTACAGTAACTCTTATAGATGATACCCTAATTGAATCAGAAGAAAATATATGGTTCGTACTTAAGAATCCCACGAATGCTGATTTATCTAATGATACTTTGGAATTTATAATTAATGTAGACGGATCTGATGCTTCTGTTACTCGTAAAGTTAAATTAGCAGGGATTTTAAATGTTGGCGGTCAAGCTACAAATCCGAATTTGGTTGAGATTGTAGCATTGTCAGATATTTCAGATTTGAGTAGCTACTCATTGGGTTGTGCAAATAATGGAGGAGGAACAGATGGAATGGAATTTCAGTTTCCAGCAGTTTCAGTCAAAAAAGGAATGAGTTATTTCATTACCCGACAACCAGATGAGTTTAAACTATTTTTCGGATTTGAGGCAGATTTCCTTGATACTGCTTCGGGACGCCGACCCTCAACGGCTACTAACTTTACAGGAGACGATGCTCTGGAGCTTTTTGAAAATGGAAGAGTTATAGATCGCTATGGCCTAGCAGATATAGATGGTACAGGAGAAGTGTGGGAATATACGAGTAGTTGGGCAAAAAGAAAAGTAAATACAGGTCCTGACGGTGACAATTTTGTACTTGCGAATTGGGAGTATGGCGGAATTGGTGCATTAGATGATACACTAAACGATAGTTGTTTAAACCCATATCCATTGCCAAAACAGCAAGACACGACTGTAGTTAATGATACTTTATCGAATGGATATTTTGGAAATGCAAATAGTGAGTATTCACTTTATCCAAATCCGGCAGGAAATTACATTACCATTAATGGTCTTAGTGCTTCTTATAAATTGATGGTTATAGATCTTTTAGGAAATGTAGTTTTAACTAGTGAAAACTCCGAAAATGAACTTCAACTAGACTTGACTGAAATTGAAAATGGAGTGTATTACATTCGAATTTTAGAAGAGGGTAAGCAGAATTCTGCACTAAAGTTTATAAAGACAGATTAGTGGCATAAAATTTAAAAAAAAAGCCCGACTTGTTCGGGCTTTTTTTATGTCCTAATGTTTTGTTTTTTAGCTGAGGTTTAATAGGGTTAGTTCAGAGAAATCAAAATAAGCTTAAAATCAACTTTTAAAAATGTCCTTAGATTATTTGGTGCGGATTTGAATAAAGACATTACTTATAGAATTAATAACCTAAGTTAACTAAGCTTGTGAAGCGGCTAATCAAACTGTTTTTTTAAAGGCTCAAATTGCTTATCAAGCGACAGTGAGCTAAGAGAAAGATTATCATAGATGGAATTTGGTGCTCTTGTTGAATACATTAAGTGATTATAGTTACTCGAATCTTTATCTGTTTCCTTAAAAGGTAGAGATTGACGAGTTAGTCAAATCGATAGATAATCTAGGATTTAGTAAAAACAACTATTCGCTTTATCTAAATCTGGATGGAAAACATAAAACAATTTGCGGCCTAGGTGCTTTAAAAGAATTGATGGTTCTAAACCATTTAGTGAAAATAGTTTTAACTATTGAGAACTCTCAAAAATGAAATTCAACTAGATTTAATTGAAACTGAAAGTGGAGTCTATAACACC
>CAJVZZ010000032.1 GCA_913020435.1 uncultured Flavobacteriales bacterium
TCAACTTCATCATCAGTACAATCCAAAATAGTAGAAGGAATGTTGTTTCCGTAGCCACCGTCAATAACCATATCAACTTTACCCTTAAAATTTTCGAAAAGCATATTAGGATCGGTGGTGTATTCAAGAATTTCATCGTCATTAACAACAGAAGTAGTGACCAATGGGTTTCCCAATTGACGCACAATCTCCCTTGGAATCATATTATCAGGAATACGAAGGCCTATGGTTTTCTTTTTATTTTTGAAGAGTTTAGGCACGTTGTTGGTTGCATTTAATATGAAGGTAAAAGGACCGGGAAGGGTCTTTTTCATGACCTTAAAAATATTGGTTGGCACTTTTGCGTATGTTGCAATGTTGCTTAAATCAAATGCAACGATAGCAAATTTGGCGTCTTGAAGTTTTATATTTTTAAGTCGTGCAACTTTTTCTAACGCTTTACCATTAGTTGCGTCGCAACCCAAACCGTACACCGTGTCCGTAGGGTAAATAATTACACCACCATTCTCCAAACATCTCACGACTTTTTCAATGTCATTCCCATTTGGAGAATCCGGATTTATTCTGATGTATTTCGTTTCCATGGCTTAAAGGTAGCTAAATGTGTTATTCAATAGTACAATTAACTGTGTGAACCTTCAGTCTCCTTCCCCGAAGGGAAGGATTAAGGTAGTAACTTTCGGTTAAAACATTGCCTCCATAAGGGCTGGAATATCCCATGAACCGATACGAAGAAGGATTCTTTTAATAGAAGGAATCTATTGATTCCCTTTATTGTAGTCCGCTAAGAATTTTTCTAAACCGCTATCTGTAAGTGGATGATTCAATAACCCTGTAATAGAAGAAAGTGGACCTGTCATTACATCAGCACCAAGTTCAGCACAATTAATTACATGCATTGTATGTCGAATAGAGGCCGCTAATATTTGAGTATCGTATAAATAGTTATCGTAAATCAGTCTAATTTGAGCGATTAAATCCAAACCATTTACAGATATATCGTCTAATCTTCCGATAAATGGAGAAACGTATGTTGCCCCAGCTTTAGCAGCTAATAAAGCTTGTCCTGCTGAAAAAACCAATGTACAATTCGTTTTAATTCCTTGGTCTGAGAAATACCTAAGTGCTTTTACTCCGTCTTTAATCATTGGAATTTTGACCACAATATTTTCATGCAGTTCAGCCAAAGCATCGCCTTCACGAATCATTCCTTCAAAGTCAGTTGAAATAACTTCAGCACTTACATCACCATCAACAAGGTTGCAGATATCTACATAATGTTTTAGGATGTTATCGTGTCCTGTAATTCCTTCTTTCGCCATTAGAGAAGGATTAGTAGTTACACCATCTAAAACACCTAATTCTTGTGCTTCTTTAATTTGTGCAAGGTTTGCCGTATCAATAAAAAATTTCATACTTTTTTTACTTTAAGTTTCAAGATTTGCAAAGTTACTTATCTCTTTGCGCTTGTACTAAGTTGTTGATAAATAGAGAAAACTATTTGTAGGAAGATTTTCTTCAGCTAAAAAGGAAATCTGAATTGTTACCCATTATCAAACCAGTCAGGCTGAACTCGTCCACCTAAACTTTTCGAGCTGGTTTTCAGTATCTAGTTTTAATTCTGTTTGAGATGCTGAAATAAATTCGGGATGATCTAATTTCAATAATTAATTACTAAATTTTTGCTCTAAGATGATCGGTTAATACTTCGAGTCCTTTTGAATAATGGTGGTTGTTGGTAATGATAATATGAGCATCATCGCGGTAAGGTCTCAGGTACTTTTTATAGCTAGGTACCACGTGATTTTCCCACTGATATTTTACGTCGTCTTCTGGATAACCGCGTTCTTTCATGTCTCGGTTTATACGACGTTCTAATTTTATTGAATCACGAACATCTATATAAACTCTTAAGTTAAGCAAGTCTCTGATTTCTTCATAGTGAAAAACAAATAGGCCTTCCATTATAATGATTGGAGCAGGCTGCGTAATGAGAGTAGTAGCGTTTTCAGGACTTACATTAAAGGTGTATTCTGTACAAGAAATGGAATTTCCCTTAATTAAATCCTGCATATCAGTGTAGAACTGATCTCGATCAATAGATTGTGGGAGATCGAAATTTATAATTCCGTTTTCATCCAATTCCTGTTTTTCCTTTGGGAAATAGTAATTGTCCTGTGAAATTATAGAAATTTCACTTTGAATGAAAGTAGCCTTTAAATCACGAATAAACGATGTTTTTCCTGAAGCGCTTCCTCCTGCAATACCAATTATATACGGCTCTTGTTCCTTACTCAATGTTGAAAAAAATTAAATAAAAAAAGGGTAAGCTACTTTTATCGCACCGCTACAACCATTTACCCTTGCTACCTTCCGGTCCTGGGGGAATTCAATGGGAGCTGGTCGTAAAAGACTTACCCAGACGCAAAAGTAATCATTGGGTTGGTTAAGTGAAAGAATTGTGCTTAAAAAATATGGTAAATATTTATTGAACCTTTCTCGCCTTTGGCACACAACCCGTTCGAGGGGTTGCGCAAAATCTTAACAGACAAATTTTGTTAGGCTCTCCCCATTTGGCAATGGTTCAGAGGAACGAAGCAGAAGAGGATTTATACAACTCTATATTATATTTACTTCTCGTTCCAATCGGATACCAAATTTATATTCAATATCTTCAATAATATTTTCTGATAAATCAAAAATTTCTTGTCCTGATGCATTTTGATAATTCACTAAAACTAGCGCTTGTTTTTTATGAATTCCAAAACGATCGTCAAAAGTTCGCCCTTTCCATCCAGCAGTTTCAATGAGCCATCCGGCTGGAACTTTACTTAAGCCTTCTCCCACTTCATAATTTGGTGCATTTGGGTATTTCTCTAGTAATTTATTTGCAATCTCTGACGAGACTAAAGGGTTTTTAAAAAAACTACCAGCATTGCCAATTTCAGCAGGATTTGGTAATTTAGATTGACGAATTCGAATAACGGCATTGCTAATATCTAAAATGGTAGGAGAGGAGATGTTCATAATTGCGAGTTCATCTTCAATTGATCCATACGAGGTATTCAGATTAGGATGTTTTGATAGTTTAAAAGTGACATTAAGAATAATAGCCTTTCCTTTCAATTGCGTTTTAAAAACACTTGAACGGTATCCAAAATCGCAAGTTGAATTATTAAAAGTTTCAACTGTATTCTCTTCCGGTAGCCATGCTTCTAAAGAGGTAAATATATCTTTAAGCTCAGTGCCATAAGCACCTATATTTTGCATAGGTGCAGCACCTATAGATCCTGGAATTAAGGACATGTTTTCAACACCAGACCAGCCATTTGCAACCGCCCAAACTACGAATTCATGCCAGATTTCTCCAGCGCCAATTTTCAACCAAACGTAATTTTCATCTTCTTTTAAAATTTCTTTTCCAAGTAGATTTAGTTTAGCTACGATGCCATCAAAATTCTTGGTTAATAAAAGGTTGCTTCCTCCGCCAAGTGGTAGTTTTTTTTCATTGGGATAATTAGCATAAACCTCTTTGAGCTGCTCTAAAGAATTGACATCAGAAAAGAGTTTAGCTTTAGCTTCTATTCCAAATGTGTTATATGCTTTTAAAGAAAAGTTCTCTCTGATTTCCATTAACTAAATACCTTTTGAACGAAGGTAAAATTAAGGTCAGGATAAGGAAAGTGAACTCAAAAGATTTATTAGAGACGCGTTGTTTATAAAGGGAATTCAAGTTCTCCTTTCCATTCGGAGAAGGCGGCGTTTAGCAACGGAAGGGGTTTGTCTTTAAGAAATGAACCCTCACCACCTTCGGTACCCTCTCGTTGTAGTGAGTAAAACCAGAATAAGTAGTTCTAACTATTAATAATTAGTAGTTCTGAACGTCTGTTCGTCATCTTCGTCCAACATGCTTAGATAGCTTTTATAGCGTGATTGAGCTACTAGTCCGCCCTTTGCGGCTTCCATAACAGCACAATGTGGTTCGTTGACATGCTGGCAATCATTGAATTTACAGCCTTCAAGAACGGCTCTCATTTCAAGGAAATAGTGGGACAAAACCTTCTTGTCGATATCAATGATACCAAATCCTCTAATACCAGGAGTGTCAACTATATCCGCTCCAAAGCTCAAGTGGTGCATTTCAGCAAAGGTTGTGGTGTGTTTTCCTTGACGGTGATGATCAGATATTTTTCCAGTACTGAGGCTTAACTCAGAGTCAAGCGCATTGACCAATGAAGATTTTCCAGTACCAGAATGACCCGCCAACATGGAGGTTTTTCCTTTCATGTTTTCTTGAATCAAGTCAAGATTAACGTTTTCGGTAACGGATATTTGAATGCACTCATATCCAATAGCGGTGTACGTTTTTAGCCATTTTTCTAGTAACTCTCTATCGTCTTCTCCTAACAAATCTGCCTTATTAAATACTAAAACGGGCTTAATATGATAGGCTTCTGCACTGATGATCACTCGATCAACAAATCCGAACGTAGTTTCTGGGTCTTTCAGAGTTACAAAAACGAGCACTTGGTCAATATTTGAAGCTAGGATATGTCCTCGTTTGGAAAGGTTTATGGATTTTCGAATAATGTAATTGTCTCTTTTTTCTAGACGTTTTATTACTCCTTCGTTTTCATCTCTCTCCTCAAATTCAACCCAGTCTCCAACTGCCACGGGATTAGTTGAACGGATTCCTTTTACTCTAAAGTTGCCTTTTACAGTACACGCATATATTTCCGAATTTTCATTTCGAACCAAGTTAATTGCTCCTGTACTTTTCGTTACTCTTCCTCGCATTACTGCAAATTTACATTTTTGATTGCGCCTTCTAGTAAGAGTTGTGAATGAAGTATCGTTTGAACCCAAATCAAATTTTACATTTGTTCTTATGTCCATAGAGGTAAAAGAGGTAAGTAAGATTTACGGTAGCCAAAAGGCACTTGATAATGTATCGTTTTCTATTCAAAAAGGAGAAATCGTGGGTTTCCTAGGGCCGAATGGTGCTGGAAAGTCAACAATGATGAAAATTATCACTTGTTTTCTTCCGCAGAGTGCAGGTGAGGTAAAGGTTTGCGGGTTTGATGTTTCAGCAGATCCGATGGAAGTAAAAAAACGTGTTGGATATTTACCTGAGCACAATCCTTTGTACTTGGACATGTATGTCAAGGAATACCTAGGCTTTATTGCGGGTTTGCATAAAATTGAAAATAAAAAAGAGCGCGTTGCTGAAATTGTGGAGCAAGTTGGATTACAATTAGAGCAACATAAGCTTATCGGAGCTCTTTCTAAAGGATATCGCCAAAGAGTTGGTTTGGCACAAGCTCTGATTCATGATCCAGAAGTATTAATTCTGGATGAACCGACAACGGGTTTGGATCCAAATCAAATTGAAGAAATCCGGAATTTGATAAAAAAGGTAGGAAAGTCCAAAACAGTTATGATGAGTACGCATATTATGCAGGAAGTAGAAGCGGTATGTGATCGAGTTATAATTGTCAACAAAGGAAACCTTGTTGCGGATGATAGCTCAGGTGGGATTTCAAAATCAAAGAAAAATGAGTTCGTATTAAAAGTCGAATTTGGCGCCATTGCCAGCGAGAAAATGTTGCTGGAAATTCCTAATGTCACAAAAGCGCAAAACGTAAATGGAAACGTTTGGCTAGTCGCATCAACTTCTGATGTTCGAGATGCAATTTTTAATTTTTCAGTAAGCAACAAACTTTCTGTTCTTGAGCTGCAAAAAGTGGAGCAGAGTCTTGAGGATGTTTTTAAGTCTTTGACCGCATAGTTTTTGGATTTATTTTTTGAATTTAGTTTAACGCCTGCAATTTTTAAAAAAGTGCTTTCAACTTTTGACTGAAATTCAAGGATACACAAAAAAGCATAATTTTCAAGGATTGGTATAGGGGGCTAGATTCCTTTCGTGGATTTTATTAAATTCGCAAATCATATAATTTACATTTAAAAAACAACGAGTTAATGTCTTACTTTTTTACTTCAGAATCAGTCTCGGAAGGACATCCAGATAAAGTATCAGATCAAATTTCTGATGCGCTAATTGATAATTTTTTAGCATTTGATCCAACATCAAAAGTTGCTTGTGAAACCTTGGTAACTACAGGTCAAGTATTTCTTGCTGGTGAGGTCAAATCAAAAACCTATTTGGACGTTCAAAAAATTGCGCGAGATACCATTACGCAAATTGGGTATACCAAAGGTGCATACATGTTTGACGCAAACTCATGCAGTGTATTGTCTGCTATTCACGAGCAATCGCCAGATATTAATCAAGGTGTAGAAAAAGCCGATCCAATGGAGCAAGGGGCAGGAGATCAGGGAATGATGTTCGGTTATGCTACCAACGAGACACGGAATTTTATGCCATTAGCATTGGAGATTTCTCACATGATTTTACGTGAGTTAGCAGCCATCCGGAAGGAAGGAAAACAAATGACTTATTTACGTCCTGATTCTAAGTCTCAAGTGACTTTAGAGTATGACGATAATGATAGACCAGTGCGTATCGAAGCAATAGTTGTTTCTACGCAACATGACGATTTTGATACGGAAAAAGTTATGTTGGATCAAATCAATAGTGATGTAAAATCTATTTTGATTCCTAGAGTTAAGGAATTACTTTCTGGAAAGAATCATTCTTTATTTAACGATCAAATAAAATATCACATTAATCCAACAGGAATTTTTGTAATCGGTGGACCTCACGGCGATACTGGACTTACAGGAAGAAAGATTATTGTCGATACTTATGGTGGTAAAGGTGCTCATGGTGGCGGCGCTTTCTCAGGAAAAGATCCAAGTAAAGTAGATCGATCTGCTGCATATGCGACAAGACACATTGCTAAAAACTTAGTCGCTGCAGGATTGTGTGATCAGGTCTTGGTTCAAGTTTCTTATGCTATTGGAGTTGCTGAGCCAATGGGGATTTTTGTCGATACCTACAGAACTGCGAAAGTTGATTTGAATGATGGACAAATTGCAAGAAAAGTAGAAACCTTATTCGATATGCGCCCGTATGCAATTGAGCAACGTTTAAAATTGCGTTCACCAATGTATCTTGAATCTGCTGCTTATGGTCACATGGGAAGAACAAATGAAACGGTAACAAAACGTTTTGAAACTCCAGATGGAATCGTAAAAGAAATGGAAGTAGAATTATTTACTTGGGAAAAATTAGATTATGTGGATAAAGTAAAAGCGGAATTTGGTTTGTAATCTTAAAAATATTCTTTCTAGAAAGCTAAATTGGGAAACTAATTTGGCTTTTTTTTTGATAAAAATTGAGTTACTAGCTGTCCAATAGCTATTTGGATACATTTAAAGCTGAAAGAAATAATACAACTGGTTTAGACAAATTGTCGTATTATTTTAATGCATAAAAGGTAATAAGTTAGGCGCAACTAATAAATATTTTTATTCTCCAGATGTTATTGTGGGAGTATGTCTTATTTTCGGAGCCGTTCAAATAAAACAATTATTGATAGCATGGATATAGTACTTTCCAAGAACGAAGAAGATTACTTAAAAGCTCTTTTTCAGATTACTGTTGAAAGCAACATGGGTGTCGCAGGGACGAATCAATTGGCGCTCAATTTGGGTGTTTCTCCTGCTTCAGTAAATGGAATGATTAAAAAATTGAGAAGCAAGAAACTGGTTAAGTCCGAGCGCTATGGAAAGCTGGAAATGACAAGTCAAGGAAAAACGATTGCTATCCAGCTGGTTCGAAAACATCGACTTTGGGAAACTTTTTTATACCAACATTTAGATTTTTCATGGGATGAAGTTCATGAAGTTGCTGAGCAATTAGAGCATATTAAATCTGACAAGCTCATTAAGCAATTGAATTTATTTCTTGGCAATCCTGATTCAGACCCTCATGGAGATCCTATTCCTGACGAAATAGGAAATTTTAGTAAGAAGTCAAAGAAAAATTTAGCGCAAATCGAAGAGGGGAAAAGTTGTACTGTGGTTTCAGTCAAAGACGCCAGTGTGGCTTTTTTGCAAATGGTTTCGAAATTAGGAATTGGATTACAAACCGAGATTAGGGTAAAAAATCATCATGAATTTGATGCTTCTAGAACCCTGCTTATTGGAGAACAAGAACACCAAGTAAGTTTGAAGTTCGCAGAAAATGTCTTTGTAAAGGAACGCGTCTAAGTTCTTCCCGGTCGAACGATAATCTCGCTTATAGTAACATCTTTTGGTTGTTCAAGAGCGTAGACAATTTGTTGAGCAATTGTATCAGGTTGCATGCCTTTTGCAAAATATGATTTCAAGTCATCAATCATTTCCTTATTAGTGGTTTGGTTCACAAACGCTGTGTTAACCGCTCCTGGAGATATTGAAGTAACCTTTAAGTCTTTTTGAAGCTCTTGGTGCAAGCCTTTGCTAATTGCTAATACAGCATGTTTAGTGGCGCTATAAACAGCCGAATTAGGGAAAACTTGGTGAGCGGCAACAGAAGTAATATTAATAATGTGTCCGTTTTCACTAGTTTTTAATAAGGGAATACACCCATGAGTAATGTTCAATAATCCTTTTAAATTAACATCAATCATAGTATGCCATTCTTCTAGTTTTCCTTCATCAATGGGATCAAAATAGCCTAGACCAGCATTATTTATAAGCACGTCAATGCCTCCAAATTTTTCGATTACAGTTGCAATCGCTTTTTGTACCTCTTCAATTTTAGTGACATCAGTTTTTATAACCAATGAAATACAATTGATTTCAGCGGCAATCGCTTTCATTTTTTCTTCATTTCGAGCTAACATAACTAGAACATGAGGAGAGTTTGACAGTGCTTTGGCTGTTGCTGCTCCAATTCCACTGCTTGCTCCCGTTAAAACGATAACCTTTTTCATAATTAAAATATTTTCTGCAATATTAACCAGTAGTGATAATAGGTGGTGGCGAATAAAACTAAATGTTCGTTAATAAAAATTTGAACCCAACTATGCAATCGTATTGTTACGTTTACCTAAACGGTATATTTGCCCAAAATTTAGAACAGGTCAATGGACATTAGCAGAATTTTAACTATTTCAGGAAAAGCAGGATTATATAAGGTTGTAGGTCAAACTAACAACGGTGTAATTGTAGAATCATTAATAGATGGAAAAAGGATGCCTACGTATTCTAACCATCAAGTTTCAGCGTTAGAGGAAATAAGTATTTATGGTAAGGTTGAAGATGTTCCTTTAAAAGACATTTTCAAAAATATTTATGATGTTGAAGGTGGTAAAGCTACTAGCGTTTCTCCGAAGGAGAAAGGATCAGACCTGAGAGATTATTTCTCGGATCTAGTTCCAGAATTTGATGATGAGCGTGTTTACAATTCGGACATTAAAAAAGTAATTTCTTGGTACAATACATTGCTGGATAAAGGTTTTATCGAAGCGGAACCAGAAACAATTGCTGCTGCAGAAGAGGAAACATTGGAGGTAGCGGAAGCAAAGCCTAAACCTAAAAAGGCAGCTAAGAAAAAAGAGGCTACATCAGAAGAAAAGAAAACTGCAAAGCCAAAAGCAAAAAAGAAAGTCACGAAAAAAGAAGATTAGTTTCTTTTAAAAAATACTTCTTGGTAATAATTCTACCAGGAAATTTAATATGCTATGAACGAGTTATTAGCTTTTGGTTTAATGGCGTTTACGTCATTTCTCACCCTATTGAATCCATTTGGTACTATGCCGGTTTTTATGGCAATGACCAAAGAACTGGGGGTCAAACAGCGCAGGAAAACCGCAACAAAGGCCGTTTTTGTGGCGTTTATAACCCTTATGATATTTGCGTTTTCAGGAAATATTTTATTTGATTTTTTCGGAATATCAGTAAATAGCCTGAGAATGGTTGGAGGTATAATTTTCTTTTTAATGGGAATGGATATGCTTCAAGCTAGACTCGCTAAAACAAAAGTAGACGAGTCTAATGTTAAGGAATATGTTGATGATATTTCTGTTACCCCTTTAGGTATTCCTATGATTTGCGGGCCAGGTGCAATTACAAATGCAATAGTTTTAATGCGCGATGCAACTACCTACGATATGAAAATTATAGTGATTGTAAGTATAGTATTAGTTTTATTTACCACTCTAATGGTATTGTGGAGTTCCTCTAAGCTTCTTAAAATCTTAGGTGAAACCGGTAACAAAGTATTGCTTCGATTAATGGGTTTAATTGTAATGGTAATTGCGGTAGAGTTTTTCTTCAGCGGTTTAACTCCAGTAATCAGAGAGATTATTGCTCCAGCGGCATATTAACTGGCAACTGCAATACAAGATATTTCCACATTTACATTTTTAGGTAAACAGGCAACTTCTACGGTTTCTCGAGCTGGAAAATTATCGGTAAAATAACTGCCGTAAATTTTATTTACAGTTCCGAAAGAACCCATATCGCTTAAGAATATTGAGCATTTTATAATGTTAGAATAGTCCATTCCAGCAGCATTTAAAACAGCACCTAGGTTTTTTAGTACCAAATCAGTCTCTAGCTCTAAATCGTCAATTTCTAAGTTTCCCGTAGCAGGGTTAATAGCAATTTGTCCGCTAACATAAACCGTATCATTGTGCTGGATTGCTTGGTTATACGGGCCAATAGGAGCGGGTGCGTTTTCTGTAAAAATTACCTTTGTCATAGTTTAAAAGTCGTAATAGTTTCTTCTGCGTTCAATTTTTAGATCCTTAAACATTGCCGGTTTTAAATTGATTGCAAAGTTGTAGTTCTGCTGTCCACCTTTTGGAACTACGGAAATTCTAGCTTCCCAGCAATTTAAATCTCTGAAAATGGAAAAACGAGTATAAGCGATGTCTTCAGCTTTAATATCATAATTTAACTGTCCTTCAAATTTCCAATTATCAGTAATTTGAATATTTCCGTTAAGTGTAATCGCTTGAGTAATGTTTTTTGACACATCAAAATTTGGTCGTGCATAATTATAGTTATAACCAACAGATAGGCTCCAGGGTAAAACGGAGTAGGTATTCATGCTTTTTTTCATTTCTTCAATCGCTTTCTTTTTTTTAGCTATCCGTTTTTTGTTGCTCAAGGAAAAATTAACTCCAAGTGAATGCGTTACAAACCTTCCAAATCTTCCATTTTCACTCAATTCAAATTTGTTCACTCGATAAGCAACATCATTGCTGTCTTTTCTTAATGAATAGGGATCCAATGCAGATGTATATTGAACTCTAAAAAAATTGAACAGGGTTGTCGATGTTCTAATAGAGATATTATTCCAATTTAACGAGTCAGCAAAAAGATCGTATGTAGATCCTAAGTTTAACTGGTCGACCAATTTTATTTTTTTTGTAGCATCCTCTTCGGTAGTGTCTTTTTTATTCAAGACCTTCATTTCAAAGTTATTCATCAAATTGAAAGACATTATGCCTGTTTCCTTGCCAGTATTAGGCCGGCCATAAACACCATTATCATATAAGGTATAAATTCCAGTAGTACCCATAGAATCTCTTTGGTAATTTCTAATGTATGAAGAACCCTCATAATTAGGAGTAAGATTCAGGCCAATTGATGGAGTTATTACGTGTCGCAATGCTTTCACAGGACCTCTTTTATAGAGATACATGCCATAAATTTTTGTAGTTAGATTAGCCCCACCACTTATTTTTCCGAAACGACCAAATTCTCCAATGGTATCTTTAACGAGAGTGTTTGCTGCAGTCGAAAATTCTTGATTCAATTGTTTAAACTCCCAAAATTCACTGTAAGTAACAAAAGGTTCTAGAGAAGCTACTTTGAATACTTTGGCATTTGTATTCAATCTAAAATCGTGTTTGATTCCGTTTTGCATTTCACTAATTGCCTTAGGACCAAATAGTGAATCAGGATGTGCCGATATTTTATTCATAAAATTGGTGCTGTAGGTAAGCCCAATTTTATCGTAGAGTTTATCCTTTCCAACTTTGTATTTTCTTTTGAATGGATAAATCCTATCCATATTTAGTGTTGCCTGAGGTAAGATCATATCAGCTCTTGGAACTTGAGCTCCATTTACAGTTCTGCTTACTAACGAGTGACTTCCATTCAATGTTAATCTAAATGGACTATTTGGGAAATTGTAGTTGTAATTAATATTTGATTTAAACGTATTTGTTAAAAATTCTTGGCTTGAACTGTTTATGTCTAATCGGTTATTTTTATAAATATTTACATCTGCGCTAAATCTGCTGTTGGGATGCGCTTTATTATCTTGAACATGTCTCCAGAATACTTTATAAACTTGATCTTTAGATAAGTCTAAAGTCTCTTCTGAGCCAGTTTTAAGTTCAGTATACCGCAATTCAAGGTTTCCGTTGCTCCGGTATCTCTTTTTGTAATTACTCGCGAATCCCAGCCCAAAGCTACCTCTTGAGTATATGTCTCCTGTAAATGACACGTCTAGATATTCATTTATGGACCAATAATACCCGCCTTGTTGCAGAAAATATCCTTGTCCAGGACTAAACCCGTACTTAGGAATTATTAGTCCGGAAGAAGCCCCTTCAGCATTAGGGAAAATACCAAATGGTAAAACTAGAGGAGTAGGAATACTCCCTATTTTCATATTTGCGGGTCCAGTAACCACCTTATCATTTGGAATAATCTTTATTTTTTTGGCTAGGATATATGTTTTTGCATCTCGGTCTTTACATGGGCAGAACTGTCCATCTTCAATATAAATCACTTCATTGGGCATTCTTTTTACCGTTTTACCTTTAACAAATCCGTCGCCTTGCTGAGTAACGGCATCGGTTATTAACCCTTTTTCGCTTGAGAAGTTGTAGCGAATGTCTCTAGCTTCAAATTCTTGAGTTCCGTCTTTAAATAAAGGAGTTCCATATTCCTTTCCCGTGCTATCTGGAGTGCCACGAGCAAAGACCTCGTTTTTTTGTAAATCGAGTTCTATGTAATCTGCCTTTAAATTTACTTTTCCGTAGTTTACTTCCGCATCTCCATAAAGGTAAACCAGTTGTTTTTTTACATTAAACCGCAAAGAATCAGTGGCCTTGTAATCTACTTTAGATTCAAAACTGCCTTTTTTAGTTTTAGGTCTTAACGGTTTTTGTCGCGCTAATGAATCGTTGGTTAACGCATTATTATTTAAAATTTTGGTTGAGTCTTGGCTAAATACTAGAGTTGAGTCGTTTTGACTAGCACTTAACGAATCAGGAAAGTTTGGAACGATTTTTTCTTGGGTGTACGCTTTTAAATTGAAGAGTATTATCAACAAGAATGCGTGTAATAATCGGAACTTGTGCGGAAGCGAAGGCAATTTATAATGCTATTTTTGCTCAGCATATTAAGTGTCAAAATTAATAAATAGACCTCAGAAAAAGCATTGAGATTGGTATTCATCACAAAAATTATGAAGAACACAACTGTTAATTACTTTACTGCGTTCATATTATTTTTAATACTGACGTCATTTTATCCATTTCGACCCAGTGAATACGGTTTGAATAAGGTGGTTATCGATGCTGGTCATGGAGGCAAAGATCCTGGTGCTATTGGCGTGGATAAAATCCAAGAAAAGAATATTGTTCTGGACATAGCATTGAAAGTTGGGGCTGCTATTAAAAAGCAGCACCCCAATGTGACGGTAGTTTACACAAGAGATACGGATGTATTTATTGGATTGGGTGAACGCGCGAAAATTGCAAATCAAATGAATGCGGATTTATTCATATCCATCCATGCCGATGCTGCTGCAAGTGCACAAGCTTATGGTACAGAGACATTTGCACTTGGGTTGCATCGTTCTAAGGAAAATTTAGAAACTGCTAAACGAGAAAATCAAGCTATTTTATTGGAAGAAAACTATGAAGTTAAGTACGAGGGGTTTGACCCTAGTTCGGATGAATCTCTGATAGCATTGGGATTGATGCAGCAAAATTCTTTAGAGCAAAGCTTAAGTATTGCATCGAAAGTTCAAGATCAATTTGTAGCTCTAGGAAGAAGGAGCAGGGGAGTTAAGCAAGCTGGATTCATGGTATTATACAAAACAACAATGCCAAGTGTGCTTATAGAAACTGGTTTTATTACAAATACAAAAGAGGGTAGGTTTCTGAACAAGGATGAAAATAGGAGTTCAATTTCAAACGGAATAGTCACTGCGTTTAACCAATATAAAATGGAAATTGATAATCTTTACACTCCTAACTCATCTAGCGCATCTAAGGGGAATAATAGTGTGGCTGAAAAAGAGGTTCCAGATCATGGAGTTCGTTTTAAAGTTCAAATAACAGCTTCACCGAAATCTATAGGTACAGATTCTGAAAGGTTTAAAGGTATAGAAGGGGTGGAAGAATTAAAAGTCAAGAACACATATAAATACACAGTAGGAAACGAAAAGTCCTTTGAAGATGGTGTAACTTTGCAAGGTAACGTTCGAGAAAAAGGATACAAAGACGCTTTTCTTATTAGTATGTACAAAGGAGGACGGATTCCAATATCTCAGGCGCGCGAAATCATTAAAAACGCAAAATAAGTAGCGTATTTTGAAGGGAAAGAAAGAGATTTTTATAGCACTTTTAGTATTAACGAGTATTGTACTCTTTTACTTTGGCTTTGGATACCTAAAAGGAAGTAATCTATTTGCTGCGGGCAGAACTTACTATGCAATCTACGGCAATGTTGCAGGAATTAATAATGATGATCCAGTTTCAGTAAATGGCTTTAGAATAGGGAAGATACGCTCATCAACTTTAATTCCAGATGAAGATGTTGTGATTTTGGAATTGGAAATCTCTCATGCAGGCCTCAATATTCCAGAAGATTCAAAAGCTATTATTGCCAATACAGGTTTATTAGGAGGTAAAGAGATAGATTTAGAAATGGGCTTTAGTTCTGTTTATTTGGAGGCTGGTGATACAATAAGCTCTGGAACAGAAGAAGACATTTTTTCTTCCTTAAGCTCCTCTCTTGAACCCTTTGAAAAGAAAGCACTTGAGGCCGTTGTTTCTATTGATTCTGTTATGAAATTGGTTCAACTAGTTTTGAATGAAAAGAATAGAACCAATCTTGAAAAAAGTATGTCTGCTGTTGCAGTTACTATGGGAAACTTAAATGCAGTGTCTGTTGATTTGAACGAACTCATAACATCAGAAAGCGGAAAAATTAAACTGATAATTGACAATTTAAATAAGGTATCAAAAGATTTCTCTCAGATTAGTGATTCATTGAAAGACATAAAATTTAATGAAACAATTAATAGAGTTAATGCGTCTCTAGATAATGCAAATAGTATTCTAGGAAAAATTAACTCAGGAGAAGGAACTATGGGGAAACTCGTTAATAACGATTCACTGTATTTGTATCTTGAGTCGGCTAGTAAGGATCTTGATTTATTACTTATTGACTTTAAAGAAAACCCCAAACGTTATGTTCAATTTTCCGTCTTCGGAAGAAAGGATAAGTCAGAAAAGAAGTAGTCATTAAATAACATTGCTATGGCAATTGGAAGTATTCTATTTATCATTTTTTTGGGAGCTGCATCCTTTTTGTTTTTCCGCAGTGTTCGTAAAATTCGCCGTAATATTTTATTGGGTAGAGACGTAGAAAGAACGGATAATTCTTCTCTCCGTTGGAAGACAACACTGCGAGTAGCATTGGGTCAATCTAAAATGGTTGTTCGACCAGTTGCGGGATTTCTACACATATTGGTTTATGCAGGTTTTGTAATCATCAACATTGAAATACTCGAAATTGTTATAGACGGAGTTTTCGGAACGCATAGAATTTTTTCTAGTTGGATAGGGGTCGATGTCTATCGCTTTTTCATTAATTGTTTTGAAATCTTAGCCTTGCTTGTGCTTCTGGCTTGTGTGGTTTTTTTACTTCGAAGAAATGTGGTGAAAATCGCTCGTTTTTGGAATCCCGAAATGAAAGGCTGGCCTACATCTGATGCCAACTTGATTTTAATAGCTGAGGTTTTACTTATGTCGGCATTTCTAACTATGGACGCTGCAGATGTGATGCTAATGCAAACGAGTGCAGAAACCTTAGCCTCAGCTGGTTTGGATAAATATGCCATTAATTGGTCGGGAAGCGGGTTTACAGTTAGTTCTTTATTGACAGGACTTTTACCTACAGACATTGCTACTCTTCATATTATTGAGCGTTTTTGTTGGTGGTTTCATATTCTAGGAATATTGGCTTTTTTGAATTACTTGGCTATTTCAAAGCATCTTCATATAATTCTTGCTTTTCCAGCTGTTTATTTTTCAAATCTCAAAGCAAAAGGCGAGTTTGATAATTTAGAGTCGGTAAAAAACGAAGTTGAGCTAATGTTTGATCCCAGCGTTGATCCATATGCAGCGCCACCAGAACCCGATGAAAATGCTGTTCCAGTTGCCTTTGGAGCAAAGGATGTTAAAGACTTGTCTTGGAAGCAGTTAATGGATTCCTATACTTGTACTGAATGCGGAAGATGTACTTCTGAATGTCCAGCAAATCAAACGGGTAAGTTATTGTCTCCAAGAAAGATAATGATGGATACAAGAGACCGATTGACTGAATTGGGGAATTATATCGATAAAAATGGATTGGAAGCTGAAGACGATAAAACATTAATCAACGATTATATCACTCCAGAAGAATTGTGGGCATGTACATCCTGCAATGCGTGCACGGAAGCTTGTCCTATAAACCTAGACCCATTGAGCATTATTGTTGATTTGAGACGTTACTTGGTAATGGAACAGTCTGCTGCCCCAGCAGAATTAAATAACATGTTTACCAACATAGAAAATAATGGTGCTCCTTGGCAATTTGCTCAAGCAGATCGTTTAAATTGGAAAGATGAGTAGTAAACTGCAAGCAGCAAAAGATGGAGCTAACTTCATTAGTCCAACACTTCATGTAGGAGTCAAAAACTTTATGATTGATATTGATGGAACTATCTGTGATGATGTTCCAAATGAAGAACCTGAGAGAATGCTTACTGCAAAAGTTTATGAGGGAGCTCTTGAAACCATAAATAAATGGCATGAAGAAGGACATATTATTACTTTTTTTACCAGCAGATTAGAAGAGCATAGAGCATATACTGAAAAATGGTTAAGTGAGCATGGATTTAAGTATTCGGGAATTCTATTTGGTAAACCAAGAGGAGGGAATTACCACTGGATTGATAATCACATGGTAAAAGCTACACGTTATAAAGGAAAATTTACAGATTTGGTGGAAAGCGAAGCAATTATTGAAGTTTTTAAAAAATGAGTGATCAAATACAAGTAAAAACAATGGCCGAAATGTTGGCCAACGGAGAAGAACCAGAAGTTTTATTTTGGGTTGGGTGTGCTGGTAGTTTTGATGATAGAGCTAAGAAGATTACACGAAGCTTCGTATCAATACTCAATAAAATTGATATAAAATTTGCGGTACTAGGTACTGAAGAAAGCTGTACTGGAGATCCTGCAAAAAGAGCAGGGAATGAGTTTTTATTTCAGATGCAAGCGATGTCAAATATTCAGGTATTGAATTCTTATGGCGTAAAGAAGATTGTAACTACTTGTCCTCACTGTTTTAATACACTTAAAAATGAGTATCCAGGATTGGGGGGTGATTATGAAGTAATGCATCATACTCAGTTTCTTACAGGACTCATGAGTGATGGACGTCTTAAAGTAGAAGGGGGCAGTTTCAAAGGAAAAAGAATCACTTTTCACGATCCATGTTACTTAGGTAGAGCCAACAATGAATACGAAGCACCAAGAAATCTTTTAGCTAAATTGGATAGCGAATTAGTTGAAATGAAGCGTTGCAAGACTAAAGGACTGTGCTGCGGTGCTGGCGGTGCACAAATGTTTAAAGAGGCTGAAAAAGGAAATAAAGAAGTTAATATAGAACGCACAGAAGATGCGTTAGAAGTCAAACCTGATATTATCGCCACGGGTTGTCCTTTTTGCAATACGATGATGACCGATGGTGTAAAGAATTTTGAAAAAGAAGGTTCAATTAAAATATTTGATTTAGCAGAATTAATTGCTGAAGCCCAAACTAATTAATAATGAAAATAGAGCATCTTAAACCCAGTTCAAGAATTTGGATTTATCAAGCTGATAGATTTTTTACTCAAGAGGAAATTAGTCAGATTGAGTCTGCCGGTAAAGTTTTTACAGAAAACTGGTCTGCTCACGGTAGCGCATTAGAAGCGGCACTAGAGGTTCGGTTTAATTGTTTTGTATTGCTTGCAGTCGATGAGCAAGTGGCAAATGCTTCGGGTTGTTCCATTGACAAAAGCGTGCATTTTATATCCGATTTAGGATCCAAATTGAATATTGATTTTTTTAATAGATTGAATCTAGTGGTTGATGTGGCTGGAACATTTGAAATGCTGACGGTAGGCGAATTAGAAGAAAAGGTAAAATCAGGAACTGTTCAACCGTCTGCTTCAACTTTCAACAACAACATTAAAGAATTGGCAGACTTACAAAGTTCTTGGAAGCTCCCGCTTTCAGAAAGCTGGATAGCTCGTCAATTAGAACTTACTTAGGCTTTTTCTCTGTTTCGGCTATCCAAGTTGCATAAGAAATACTAGCCCCGTTTTTGAAGTAATACACTGCACCGTAATGGTGTTTTACCATTAGGTATTCTTCCCCATATTTTTCCTGTACAAAAACACGTTTTATTATTTCCTTTTTTCCTTTGTTGTATTTTTCTTCAGTCCAACCTGATTTATATTCCGTTGCTAGGTGTTTTCTGTAACTTTCTGTGTTTTTTGTGGGTTTTGTATTCTTAGTTTTAGGTTGAATTGCTTTTTTTGGCATAGGTTTTTTAGGAGCTACCTTGGGTGTTTTTATAACTGATTTTTCTATGAATTCAATTGTTTTGCCAGGAACTGAGTCAGGAAAGGTGTCTTCAGTTTGGACTTCAGGACTTTTAGTTTCTATTAGATATAAGGTTAGCGTATCTGGTACTTCTTGTTGATGTATTGTATCTGAATGATCTTCAATCTCAACGTTTTCTTGAATTTCACGTTGTTTTCGCTTTTCTAAGAGCAAATTTATATCCCTAATTTTTGCAATGACTCTCTGGTCGGTAGGAATTATATTTAATGCAGTTTGATATCTGTTCTTGGCTTGTACAAACTTTTTATCTTGAAATAGCAAGTGAGCTTCTTTGGCCACTTTATCAAACTGTTCTTGTTTCTCCTGCTGTTCCCAATAACCTTCATATGGATTTTTTTTCTTGCGTTGACTCAATGCATCAAGCTGAAATACCATAAAAAGCGCTGTACACAGGAATATTATGTTCGTTTTCATAGAAACAAAGGTATTTAGCTGGACTTCATGTTGTTGATAACATAATGAGTTTTTAACACAGCTAATTATGTATAAAAATCTACCTTGTCTCACTGATTATAAAAACACCCAGTTATGTCACGACGAAAAATGTTAATCTACAGCAAGACTATTTTGAGAAAGGTGAGTTTTGATGCAAGGTTATTTCAAAAGGAACTTAAAAAGGCAATGAGTACTTTGTCTGAACACGAAGCAAAAGAATTGAAACATTGGGTGCTCAGAAATTTTTACCAGCAAGGTGCACCTCTATTGTTAGCCTAGTTTTTTTCTTTTCTATATAAAGCAAAAGCGGGTATTAAAAAGAAGCATGCAAGCGGTGACTGTATAAACTCTATCAATTTTCGAGCTACTCCATATGTCTCGTGCTCGGCTCCAAACGGAAAGCCAATAGCAAAAATGAGTACCGCGAGCAAGAAAATTCCTCCGAAGAAGAAGATGGTGAATTTGCGGTATAATTTTTCTTTAAAAAACAATTTTATCAGGACTAAAGACCCAAATAAATACAAAATACTGAATAATAGAATCAGGATAAACTTGCCGTAATAAAGGTTCCAATAGGATACATTTTCCAGAAAAAATAAGCTGTCAGGAAGGTATGGATTTGATTCTTCTTTCCATAGATAGTGCAAATGGCCATTAATATTTTCAAATAGGAACTCCCTAAAGAAGCCCAGAATAAAAAGACTTAGGGTAACACTGACTATTTTAAGTTTTGACATCACTTAATTTATTACTCCAGATGAACCATAGATAAAATACGTAGGAGTATACCACAATAGTAAACGTATAGGTGTGATTGAAATCTAAGTAATCGGGCGAGAAGTTTTGAATCATTGCTAGTGCAGTAACACGAATAACATTTAGAATATGAATTGTAAAGATTCCAAAAGGAATAAACCAAACTTTACTTTTCATTGGGCCAGGGTAAGCCAGAACAAATCCAGTAAAAAGAGCGAATAATGAAAGCCCATTGCAAGGATCACCAATCCAAACTCCGTGAGAACCATCAATTCCAACAGTACGAATAGACGCACCAAGAATATCAGTTGGTATGGTAGCGTATCCGATTGCACTCAATAACCAGTCGCTATTGTGAACGATTATATTTATGATAAAATTATCAGCTGATCCGGCTGGATGCAACCACAAATCGTAAAGGAAAAACCAAGAAATGAATAGAAAAAAAGAAGTCAGGATAAACCTGACCAATTTGTTTTTTAATATTGAGATGAACTTCATTCAGGCAGTACTGAATTAGTTTTTTAAAGAGTCGAATATTTTTTTTCCTCCTAGTGCAACACCAGCTGCGACCAACAAGCTAATACCACCATCGATAGGCACACATGGAGGAGGAACGCATCCGCCACCACCAGGTCCACCGCCACCGCCTGGAGGCCCAGCCAAAACATCAGTACCAAGTGATAGTGCAATCACAAAAGAAAGAACTGCGATTAGTTTGAAGGTGTATTTTTTCATGGTGTATATCTTAAGTAACAAAAATAGCAAATTAGCGACGTTTATTCTAAAGCCAGTTTAAACATAGTATGAAGAATAGGAATATGGAGGTTGGATATGTAAAATACTGAAAATCAACGTTATTTGACAAGCGTAATTGAACCAATCCGCCTACTAGGGACTGCGTGAAATAGCTATGCGGAATCTCAAATAGTTATAATGCGGAGTAGCTGAACTAAATTCAGCATGACACAGATTAAATATTATCCTATGGTGCTCAGGAATGGTAGCCCTAAATGTGGAAGGTGGAATTACTCACTGTATGTGGAGCCAGCTATTGAAAGATAAAATGTTGTTCAAGACCTACTTATTGTTAGTTCCTAACTGCTTTGTGATAGCAGTTACTTTGCAAAGTAAAAGAGGCCTTTATTATCGCAACCAAATAAAAAGATGTGAGTTTTTTGAGAAAGTTATTCGGATTTGAGCCAAAGGTTGACTTTGCTGAATTAATAATAAACGGAGCAACTATAATTGCTGTAAGGTCGGCAGTAGAATTTAAATCGGGCCAACCAACCAATCCAACTAAGCCAACCAATCTATTCAATAAATATTCCTTTAGATCAAATTCCTGCTAAGATCAACAAAATAAAAAAAATGAAGGAGACTATAATCGTTTGCTGTGCTTCGGACATGTGCAGTGGCAGAGCAAAAGGAATGATAGTTCAAGCTGGAGTTGCAGTGCATAATGCTGGAAGCTGGAAAAACATTTCTTAAGACCAATTCTTGGGCAATAAGCAATACATAATCCGTTTGCAGAAACGTGTCTTGTTTACTATAAATTCGCCGATATGTCTGAATGTGAGTTGTCGGTCATCATTGTTAACTATAATGTAAAGCATTTCCTCGAGCAATGTCTTATATCCGTTGAACGCGCATCTAAAAATCTCAATGTTGAAATAATTGTAGTTGACAACCATTCTTTGGATGGTTCAGTAGAAATGGTGCGAAAGAAATTTCCAGCAGTGTCGTTAATTGCAAGCCCAAACAATTTAGGGTTCTCAAAAGGAAACAACCTGGCATTAAAAGATAGCAAGGGTGAGTTTGCTTTGCTGCTGAATCCCGACACCATTGTAGAGGAAGATACTTTTGATAAAGTAGTTGCTTACCTGCAGAAACATAATGATGTTGGTGGACTAGGAGTAAGAATGTTGGATGGAAAAGGACGGTTTTTGCCCGAATCTAAAAGGGGACTTCCAACGCCCATGGTTGCATTTTATAAAATGTTCGGTTTTTCCCGACTATTTCCTAAATCAAGAAAATTTGGAAAATACCATGTGACCTATTTGAGCGAACATGAAACACATGAGGTAGATGTGCTTTCCGGAGCATTTATGTTGTTAAGAAAGTCAGCTTTAGATAAAGTTGGATTACTTGATGAAACTTTTTTTATGTACGGAGAGGATATAGACTTATCCTATCGATTGCAGCTTGGTGGATATAAGAATGTTTATTATTCTGACACCTCTATCATTCATTACAAAGGAGAAAGCACAAAGAAAACAAGCGTCAATTATGTGTTTGTATTTTATAGAGCAATGGCCATTTTTGCGAAAAAGCACTTTACAAAAAACAATGCATTGTTGTTTGGGCTGCTTATACATGGAGCGATTTATTTACGTGCATCAGTAACCTTAGCAGTCAATGTTATCCGTTTAGGTTATGTCGCTATCCTCGATTTTGGAGTTTTGTTAATTGGTCTGTTGGCTACTTTACTGGTATATCAGCACTATACAGGAATTGAAACCCCAAAAGATTTGGTGCAATTATTATTACCTCTATACGCGTTGATTTGGATCGTAAGCGCATTTTTTAATGGAGCTTATGATAGACCATTTTTGTTGAGAAACTTTGTGAGGGGCATGCTGATAGGTACAGGGGTTATACTTGTATTGTACTCTTTATTACCGGAATCCTATCGGTTTTCCCGAGCAGTAATCTTAGTTGGATCAGCAGTAGCTTTGTTTTTTGGTGTGGGTGTAAAGTTGTTTTTAGCTAAAATTAATTTGTTTGGATTTAAGCTTGGAAATTCTACTAAACGAAGATTTGCAATCGTAGGTTCAGCTCAGGAGATAGAACGCGTTGTGCAGTTGATGCAACAGACTACAATTGAGCCTAATTTCATCGCAAAGGTTTCAGATCAGGTAATTGATGACTTGGATGAAGCTTTTGTTGGTCACATCAACCAACTGAGAGAAATAACTCAGATTTTCAATATAGAAGAAGTGATATTTTGCGCGGAGAGTATCGAAACCAGTATTATACTCGAGCAAATGTCTCAATTGGACGGTGCGAAATTGGATTATAAAATCGCTCCCCCTGAAAGCTTGTTTGTTATTGGGTCAAATTCTATTAATACAAGTGGAGAGTTGTATTCGGTTTTGAATATTAATGCCATTAGTAAACCCAAAAACTTAAGGAAAAAGCGCCTCTTTGACTTGGTTTCGTCTATGGTCTTAATCGTTTTGTTTCCAATTTTGGCGTGGTTAATTAATAATCCAGGGTGCTTTTTTTCTAATGCTCTGCTGGTGCTTTTTGGTCAAAAAACATGGGTGGGTTATGAAAACAGTGGTGAAAATTTGTACGACTTGCCAACTATAAAACCGGGTATACTCAGTATGGCGAAAATTGTGGGAGAGCAGAATCCAGTAAAAATCACACAGATGAATCTTTTGTATGCAAAGGATTTTAGTGTGCGGAATGATCTTTCAATGCTCTTTCGGGGTTGGAAATTATTAGGAAGTTAATCCTTTGAAATAGTGTTTGAGAGGTTCCCAATAGTAGGTGTGCCAGCCGGCTGATATACTTTCAAAATACGCTTCGGGAATTCCTTTGTGAATAAAGGTAAGGTGCGTTCCCTGATCCAATTCCTTGAGCTTAAATTGAATCGTGGAATAATGATAATCGGGCCAGTTTTCTTCTTGAGCTCTCCACTCTTGAATAATTAATTTGCCGGGTTCTAATAACACGTTTTTGCCAATGATGTAATTGGAGTAGGTGCTGAACTCTGTATTGACGGTATCACTAATATTAGCCTCATCTCCAGTAAATGCCTCATGCTGCTCCTTTGAGAGTATAGCCGTATAGAAATCGTTGGGTTCAACCTCGAAATACAGTTCTTGTTTGAGGTCCATCGTTTTCATTAGACGTATTCTTTTTTAATGACCAAGGTATAGTTATCGGCTTCTAGTGGCAAGTAACCATGATCGTAACAGAAGTAATATATTTTTCCAGTCTTGGTTGTGTAGATATTTGTGTAGTATTCAAAATTGAATCCTAATCGTGTAAGTACCTTTCCTTTTGTTTTTGTTGTTTCTTCTGGGTTTAATTGAGCTAGGATATCTCTATTCTTTTTAAGGATTCGATTGATTTGCCGAACCTGATTGTTTGAAATCCGGTTGACTTTATTGTAATGAGCATTTCTGCAGGAATCGTTGCAGAATTTTTTGTCGATGCGTCCAAGCAAAGCTTTACCGCAATCTTCACAAGTATTTTCAGATTCTTCCATGGGGTTAATTGTACACTAAAAGTACTGAAATGATCGAATATAAAAAGCCGTGGATGGAATTTATATCTAATTCAACAAGTTTCTCTTATTATATCATTAAATGGATTCGTTGAAGCATATGAACTTGGCTACTTTTGAATGAAGTAAAGAAATATGCGAGTTATCATAATTGGGGCAGGTAGAATAGGAGAGCGGCATGCAAAGCACATCAATGATATTGGCCAGTTAGTAGCAGTTTGTGATATAGATAAAAGCAAGGGTTCGGCGCTAGCAGAGCACTATCAATCCGAATACTATCCATCTATAAGTCAGCTTTTAGCAGCAAACCTTAATGCTGATGTGATTGCTGTTTGCACCCCTAATGGATTGCATGCTGAGCATACGGTATTGTGTTTAAATGCAGGCTACAATGTGCTGTGTGAAAAGCCAATGGCATTATCTGTTGAAGCGTGTTTATCCATGATAAAAGCAGCAGAGCAAGCAGATAAAAAGTTATTCGTAGTAAAACAAAACCGATTTAATCCACCTGTTGTGGCCGTTAAGGAATTGTTGGATAATGAAAAGCTTGGAAAAATATACTCAGTACAACTTTCTTGTTTTTGGAATCGAAATGAAATGTATTACAAAGACTCATGGAGAGGTACTAAGCAGTTAGATGGAGGAATATTGTATACTCAGTTTAGTCACTTTATCGATCTACTGCTTTGGTTGTTAGGCGATGTTAATGAGCTTCAAACCATGCTGGGGAATGTAGCAAATAGAAATGATATTGAATTTGAAGATGCTTGCGTAGTCAATTGCAAATTTGCCAATGGTGCATTAGGTAGTTTAAACTTTACGATCAATTCCTTTGAAAAGAACATGGAAGGATCATTGACCATTTTTGGAGAAAAGGGCACGGTAAAAATTGGTGGTGAGTATTTGAACTTGCTAGAATATCAGAGTATTCAAGGAGCCCAGGTTGAGAAGTTGCCATTAGGTAATCCTGCTAATAATTACGGAGGATACACTGGATCTATGAGTAACCATAAAGCAGTGTATCAAAATGTTAAAGATGTACTGGAAAATAATGCTGTTCAGGCTGTAAATGGGGAAGATGGTCTTAAGACAGTAGACCTAATACAACGCATTTATTCCGCAAATATCGATTGAACTAAAGCAGGTAAGCTATTGTACTCAGAATAGATTCCCGCCTGCGCGGGAATGACGAGTGGGGTTGTTGGCTGAATTTTACTTCCTGTTTTAAAAGCTTCTTCTTCTTCTTCTTCTAAACTCATTTATATTGAAAACGATTAATAAAATGGTAACGTGAAAAAATCCTTTTTTATAGCCTCCGCAAGTATTATTGATAAATAACTAAATTTTAAGACTTTTTTTTACTTTGGAAAAGTAATTTTGCGGATTATGTTGGGTAATTCAGAAAATACACAGAGCAACTCTTTAATTCTTCAAAGAGTGTTAAGGGCCTTAATTGGAAATTGGTATTTACTGGTTGCCTTGCCGCTTTTCGGATTCGGTATTGGCCTGTTTTACTCCTACCGGTTGCAAGATGTATATGCTGCAAAGGGAAGAGTGATTTTAAAAGCTTCTGATGTGGTAGATTATCAGCAGCAGTTATATTCGGGTCTAGGTTTAAACAGTGCTTATGGCAGTTACGACCAGGTAGAATCTCAAAAACGAGTTATTCGATCCAGTAATCTAATCTCTGAAGTCTTGGACAGATTGGATCTTGATGTTTCCTATTTTATTGAAGGACGTATAAAAACTACAGAGGTTTATAAGAGTACTCCATTTCGTGTAGAGGCTATTGGTAATGCGAATGCGGTTGGCGTTAAGATTAAATTGCAAATTCAAGACACCAATGCAGTTCAGTTGTCCTACTTCAAAGGGGAAGAAGAAATATCAAGAATATTGAACTTCGAAGAGGAATTTATTGTGGATGGTTTTGCGTTTGTCATTCATAGAACCTTTAATATCACAACATCACACTTGACCTCGTTAAAAGAGATCAATTACTTCTTTAAGTTCAATGCTAAGGAGGCAACAATCAATCGAATTAAGGGTGGACTTATCATTGAATCACTTGAATATACTAGCGTATTAGAGTTTACGCTAACGGATCACATTGTTGAAAGAGCGGTTGATGTGTTAGACACACTTTCTGAGGTGTATAAAAAATACACCTTGATCAATAAACAGGAGGTAAATGAAAATACACAAACCTTTATTTCCCAACAGATCAAAGATGTTCAAGGAAAGATTGATTTTATAGAAAGCAACCGAGAGAGTTATAAGGACAGTGTTTCCATACTGGATATTAAACGGGAAGAGATTCAGTCTTTTGCGCAATTTGCAGAACTGGAAATAGATGTTAAAAGCTTAGAATTGAATTTACGTTCCATTAACGATCTAGAACTGTACATATCCAAGGATAATTATACCGAACAATCTTTTCTGCCACCAAGTACTGTTTATTTGAAAGACCCATTTGTGTTGATGTCTGTGAATAGTATTTACGAATTACAAATTGAGAAAAAAAACTTATTAAATAGCGCAACAAATAGCAACAATATGGTTGTTATTAAGGATAGTGAAATAATTCAAGTGCGTTCGGATTTATTAACCTATTTGAGGAATATAAAGAGTTCTGCTGAGGATAAATTGAAGCTATTAAATGCTGA
>CAJVZZ010000033.1 GCA_913020435.1 uncultured Flavobacteriales bacterium
ACCACTTTATAGCAGTTGATGGTGGAGTTCAAATAGAAGATATCTTGCATTATGCCGCTCCATTAGGTCTTTTAGGAAAAATTGCCGAATCGCTATACGTCAACAACAAAGTAAAGCAGATATTTGACTACAGGTATCACAAACTCAACGAGCTATTTCCCATAAAAGAAAACAAGCAGTAGTTATAGGAGCTGGCATTGCCGGCATTGCTGCATCTATTCGTTTAAGTAAGAAAGGGTATTCGGTTTCCGTTTTTGAAGGCGCAGAGAAACCTGGGGGTAAATTGGACGTTCTGGAGAGGAATGGATTCCGATTTGACAAAGGTCCTTCGTTATTTACACTTCCCTATTTGGTAGATGAGTTGTTTACTTTATGTGGTGAAAAAGCTGAGGATCACTTTAAATATCAGCAGCTGAAAATCATTACTAATTATTTCTGGGAAGATGGTATTTCGATTTCCACTTATGCTGATAAACACAAAACGGCAAAAGAAATAGAAAAAAAATTAGGTGCAAAGCAGCAGGACATACTGACGTATTTGGAACACTCAGATAAAATTCACAAACTTACTTCCTCTACTTTTCTCGAAAAAAGTCTTCACAAAACTGCTACCTGGCTTACAAAAGATGTTGTTAAAACAATCGCTAGTATAGGTTCTCTTGGTCTAAACGACACCCTGCATAGCTTTAATACAAAGTATTTTTCAGAACCTAAGCTGATTCAATTATTTGATCGCTACGCAACCTACAACGGTTCAAACCCCTATCAAACACCAGGAATTATGGCAGTAATTCCTAGCCTAGAATATAGCCAAGGAGCCTTTTTTCCAAATAAAGGAATGCGCAGCATCGTTGATAGTTTAGTAAGTCTTGCCGAGCGGCAAGGTGTTAAGTTCAACTGTAATAGTTTGATAAAAGAAATTATCTACGATACACAAAACAAAGTAACTGGTGTAAGCGTAAATAATGAATTGATCGAAGCAGATACGGTTGTTTCAAATATGGACGTTCACCCTACTTTTGAAAAATTACTCCCAAATATTGCTACTCCAAAACGTATTTTAAAACAAGAACCCTCATCAAGTGCATTGATTTTTTATTGGGGCATTAATAGAAAGTTTAGCGAATTGGATGTACACAACATTCTCTTCAGTAAAGATTATAAAAAGGAGTTTGACGGTCTGTTCGAAAGCAAAAAAATCTTTGCAGATCCTACCATTTATATTCATATCAGCAGTAAAATAAAATCGGATGATGCACCAGAAAATGGTGAGAATTGGTTTGTAATGATCAATGTTCCAAGCGCAACACCAGGAACTGAAACTATTGATATTGAGTCTACTAAAAAACTAATACAGCAGAAAATCAACAGCATTTTAAACACTAAAATTGAAGAATATATAGTTTGTGAAGAAGTACTTACTCCAAATGATATTGAAACTAAAACCTCCTCTTATGCAGGAGCCTTGTATGGACCTAGCTCCAATTCAAAAATGGCCGCTTTTCTTCGACAACCGAATTTTTCGAATACCATAAAAGGATTATACTTTTGCGGTGGAAGCGTTCATCCAGGGGGTGGAATTCCGCTTTGTTTACTTTCAGCAAAAATTGCGACACGTTTAATTCCTAAAGCCTAATGTTTTCTAAAATCAAATATTTCGTCACACCAATACTGATAATCACTCATACAGTAGGGTTTGTTGGTATAAGCTTCTTTCCTGATTTAGGTTTGAAATCGGTTTCTGAATTGAATCTAATCGTATCCTTTACACTGATATTATTACCTGCACCCATTCAAAATTTATGGAAAAAGATTGGAGTAATATTTCTCTTAGGAATGTCAGTCGAGATTCTTGGAGTAGCAACAGGATATCCTTTTGGGAATTATCATTACGGCGATAGTTTAGGTACGAAAATATTTGATGTTCCATTAATTATTGGAGTGAACTGGTTTATGTCTGCATACATTTCATACCATTTAGCCAAAAGTTTTATCGGAAATACATACCTGAGAATATTGGTTTCTACTCTATTTATGCTGATTCTGGATATATTGCTGGAACCTATTGCACCAAAACTCGGTTATTGGTATTGGGAAAATGGTGTAATTCCAACATTAAATTTTGTGAGTTGGTACCTAGTGGGCTTAGCTTGTGTTTACATTATCGATTTAAACAATCAAGAGACGATAAATCGTTCTGCACGTAATCTGTTCTTCATTCAATTGATTTTCTTTGTACTACTAAATTTGTTTTTGGAATGATTTGGCTTTTAATACCTGCAACCTTTTTATTTATGGAATTCATGGCTTGGTTCATGCACAAACATGTCATGCATGGTTTTCTATGGTTTTTCCACAAGGATCACCATCAAATCGAACCGGGGTTTTTCGAAAAAAATGATGTTTTCTTTCTCATGTTCGCTATACCAAGCTGGTTACTTATCATGTTTGGAATGTTGGCTGGAAATGACTACCGACTATTTATAGGTCTAGGCATTTTAGCATATGGTGTTACTTATTTCTTAATCCATGACGTATTAATCCACCAGCGATTTAAGTGGTTTAGAAACACAAAGAATTGGTATGTTAGAGCCATGAGAAAAGGCCATTACGTCCATCATCGTTACAAAAACAAAGAAGACGGTGAATGTTTTGGATTGCTTTTGGTACCAATGCACTATTTTACTGAAGCATTCAAAAAAAGATAATGGAAAGCAATTACCTATATTTATTTATCAATATTTTTACTATATCAGGTCCTTTATTACTCAGCTTTGATAAAAAAGTTGCTTTTTACCAAATACTACCTAAAGCATTTATAGCAGCCGCTATTGTTGCTGTTCCTTTTTTGATTTGGGATGAGATTTTTACCCGTGCTGGTTTTTGGGGATTTAATCCTGATTATTTATCAGGTATATACTTTGGTAGTTTACCTTTGGAGGAGGTGCTCTTCTTTTTTACCATTCCTATTGCCTGTACATTTATATATGCAGTAATAAATAATTGGTTTCCAACTAATGCTCTGGCAGCAAAAGAGAAACGCATTACTAGCGGTCTATTCATTTTCCTAATTCCTCTTGTTATTATTCATCATGAATTTTGGTATACCGTAACCACATTTAGTTTGCTTGCAATTTTCTTAGGTTATTTGAGATGGTATCAAGAAACGCCTTACATGCATTTCATTTATCGTGCATACTTGGTATGTCTTATTCCTTTTTGTATTGTCAATGGAATTCTTACGGGTTCTATGATTAACGCACCAGTTGTGTGGTACAACGAAAATGCTTTTACAAGCATTCGACTTGGCACTATACCCTTCGAGGATTTCCTTTATGCATTTCTTCTGATACTAGCCAATATAGTTGTTATAGAGCGACTTAGCGAGCGAAAAGCAGGGCTCATTCGGTAAACTCTTCTTGTAACCTCGTTATATTTCAATACAAGTACATTTAATACTAGCACAATCAATGTATGTACATCTAATGTTTTTACATACATTTGCTCCATGGTTAAAATTGAGGAGGAAATCCAACAAAAAAAGTTTAATAGCCCACAGCATAAAGCTGTTGTTAATTTGCTTTTTACCTATGGTAATATCAGTACAACTCAATACCATACGTTAAAGCCATATGGCCTCAGTGTGCAGCAATTTAATGTGCTACGAATATTGCGCGGCCAATTTCCAAAACCAGCGTCAGTTAAGCTATTGACAGAACGCATGATTGATAAAATGAGCAATGCCTCACGTTTGGTCGACAAATTGCTCACTAAAAATCTTGTAGAACGACAAAGCTCTAAATCAGACCGCAGACAAGTTGATATTATAATTACAGATAAAGGATTAAAAACTATTGAAGCCGCCTCGTTAGTAATGGAAAACGTTACGAGTTCAATCAATATTTCAAATGATGATGCAGAACAATTGAGCGTTTTGCTGGATAAGATGAGAACATAGAATAATTACAAAAACAACACTATTAAAACAAATAAAATGAAAGGAATAAAAATTTTCACAAGTCTTGCAGCTTTATTATTTGCAATGAGTATCTCAATGCACATAATGGCCCAAGTGCCGAACATGGGAACAAGTAAAACTGGAGATGCAGAAAAAGCAGCTGTAGATAAAATGAATATTGACACAAAAGCTTCTTCTGTAAACTGGAAAGCAGAAAAAGTTACTGGAGAGCATGTCGGAACCATTAACATCAAATCGGGTGAATTAGTAATTCAAGGTGGTACACTCAACGGTGGAAATATCGTAATCAATATGACTTCAATAATATGCACTGACATTGCCGATGCAGGTACAAATGCCAAGTTAATTGGTCACTTGAAAAGTGAAGACTTCTTTTCAGTTGAAAAGAATGAAACTGCAACATTTGTGATTTCAAATGTAAAAGTACTTTCCGCTAAAAAGGTCATGATAACTGGAAACATGACCATTAAAGGGATTTCAAATGAACAATCATTTGAAGCTATTACTGGTATTGTAGGCGGAAAAATGAGCATTAGTGGAGCAATGAAAATTGACAGAACTAAATATAAGGTAGTATACGGGTCAGGGTCAGTTTTCGACGATCTTGGTGATAAAATGATTTATGATGAATTTACGCTAGACTTTAAATTGATGACTAGCTAAACTTGAAAACTAAAATGAATTCGAAAGCCCGATTAGTAGAAATACTTATTGGGCTTTTTTAATTTTTATCTAGCCATTTAATTTTAAGCTTTGAATACTCATTCAACCTACTTATAATGGCTCAATAAAATTGATCAACTATTTCCAGTCCCTTAGACAAATTATAAAAGAAGAAAGATTACTAACAGTTCGGTTTAATCCGTTCTACCATTTCAGTTTCTGCCTTAAACTCTTAAGTAAAACCTGCTTTTCTATACATCTTAATTCCTGAAAAAATCTCTGCTGGTATGTGATTCATTATTTCTAGAAGTCTAGCTAAAAGCTAATCCATAGTTTCTTTGTCTCAAAATAACCTAGATTTCTACATTATAAATAGTTTCGTAATGACACGGATTTTAAGAGCAAGCTTAACTCACTTGAACCGTTGAAGCTTGATTGATGGCGGAGTGGATTAGGATTCACCTCTGTGTATCAAATAATCCGTTCCATATTAACTCCAAAACAAAGTCGAAACAATGCTTGAGTGCTATTTAAACTCAAACCTATTCTTAAGTACCCTTCGTTCAATTTATCACATAAAAAAAGTCGCTCATAAAATGAACGACTTTTTTTTGGTCGGGGTGGCAGGATTCGAACCTGCGACCTCCGCGTCCCAAACGCGGCGCGATAACCGGGCTACGCTACACCCCGAATAAAAGAATTGCTAATTTTCTTTCGGGCGGCAAAAATACTTTACTTTTTAGAATAACAATACTAGTCTAAGGAATTTATTTCTTTTTCTAGCATCAAAGTTTTCGCTTTCAATGATTCAAATAATTCTTTATCAATATCTCCCCTTGTTTTTACCAAGGATTCTATGTCTGGACGAATGATATCCAACTTATCCATCAACACCATTGGCGCGTCCATTTGACCTTTAGTTTCTTCCAATAAACGAACACAGTTGTAAAAACTGTACGTCTGATCATACAAGCTCAAAGAAACATTCTGATGTTGTAGATAATCCCCACATAATGAATAACTTAACTTCATACCTTGTATCCATCCCCCTAGAACCATATAACTTATAAGCAAAGCTTTCTCTTCGGAATACATTTGCTCTGTCGCTTTTAAATAAGCTTTTATTAGCACTGCCGACTTATCAGCATTACGATTGGGACCGTACAGCATTTTTAACTGATCTTCATTAAAAGCATCACGAATGCCTATTTCATCACTAATTCTTAAAACTTCAGACAAATAACTATTTGCATATCTGGTTTGCTCGTAAGAAGCTGTGTAAACAAATAAAGCAGCATAACGACCCATAGCGAGTGCTTTTTGCCTGGTTGTATTGTGCTGAATTGGGTCTAGACTTAATAAGTCTGAATTGAATGGACACTCAGCAACATATAATCTTTCGTATAATTTGGCGGATTGTTCAATACTCTTTCTTACTGAGCCTAGATCATGAGTAATTGACTTAACGTCACCAAAACGCTTTATTTCCTTAATTGATTTATCAATTGACTTATCAATTGATTTTTCTTGCGCTTTTTCCGCAACAGTATTATCAGAACAAGCAGAAATCAATAAAGCGGCTGCACCAATTAAAAAGGACCTGAAAAAATACTTTTTCAACATTTCTGCAATTTTACGCAGGAATATCTATTTAAACGATATCAAATCGAGATATTATTAAAGCAAATCTTTACTTTCGTCCGACAAATGAAAAAATTCGCCAATTTCCTTGTAATTTTCTCTCTCTCAGTTTTTAGCTTAGGAATTCTTCTAATTTCATGCGGTGAATCTGTTGAAGTATCCAATCTCAATCAGGAAGATATTGCACAAGAAGCTATTGAAGATTTTGAAAACTACCGACTTAAACTTACATTATTAGATAGCCATCGTCTTGAATTTCCTTCACCTGTAGAATTGGCTAAAAATTATAAAGAAACAGGAATCCAATTTATACCTGGCCTAACCAATCCAGCATCTGATCATGAACGCTATATTACAAATACCAAGAAGTCTTTGAATTTTGGTGTGTATTCTGCCGATCTTAGCTATTGTATTCTTAACAATCAAGGACAATGTGCATCTGAATATTTTATGGCAATTCAGAGTATTAGCAATTCAATTGGTTTGTCTGAAATATTTCGATACGAATTAATCCTCACTAATTTCAACTCTAGTCTTAGCAACAAAGACTCCATGTCAAGAATAGTTAATGGTATTCAGAAAGATTTGGATAAAACACTCAGAGCAAACGGCACCCAAGACAAAGCAATTCTTTTTTACACCGGAGCTTGGATTGAAAGTGCTTATATCGCTATTAACGCGAAAAAGAATTTCTCGAATAGCTTAGATACTGCCATGGTGTCTGAAATTACAAGTCAAGTAGAAATGTTAGAGGATATTTTGATAGAATTTGATAAAATGGACGATAAGAACGAAGAAATCACAGATCTACAAAACAAATTATTAGAGTTTAAAGAAATGTCTTCGAGCATTCGATTTAAATCCACTGGAGACAGCGTATTATTGAATCTAATGGACCTACAAAAAATCCGAAACAAAGTAGAAGAAATTAGAGCTTACGTAGTGAGTTAATTTCCTTATCACAAAGTTTTCTTGCGCTTGTTAAAGGACTTTATAATTCTATCTTTGCCGCCCAAAATTTTTAGAATAAAATGATTAAAATTACTCTACCAGATGGCTCGGTTCGTGAATTCGAATCAGGAGTTACACCTTTCGATGTAGCCAATGATATTTCATCTGGCTTAGCACGAAATGTTTTATCCGCTTCTATAAATGGAAAAACAGTAGAGTCTGTTACCCCTATTTTTGAAGACGCTGAATTAGTGTTGCATACCTGGGATAATGATGAAGGGAAAACTGCCTTCTGGCATTCTTCAGCGCACATATTGGCGCAAACACTAGAAGACTTATACCCTGGAATTAAACTTACAATTGGTCCTGCCATTGAAAATGGCTTCTATTATGATGTAGACACATTAGACTATGTAATTTCAGAAAAAGATACTGCGGCTATTGAAAAACGCTTTTTAGATTTTGCTCGCGAAAAAGCGCAATTCAAAATGAGAGCAGTTAGTAAAAAAGACGCTCTTGAATTATACAATAAGCAAGGAAACGAATTCAAAGTTGAATTAATTTCAAATCTTACCGATGGTGACATTACGTTCTGCGATCATTCCAACTTTACCGATTTATGTCGAGGTGGACACATCCCTAATACAGGATTTGTAAAAGCCATTAAAATATTAAGCATCGCTGGTGCCTATTGGAGAGGCGATGAAAATAAGCCCCAATTATCTCGTGTTTATGCGATATCCTTCCCAAAACAAAAAATGCTTGAGGAGCATTTGCAAATGCTCGAAGAAGCCAAAAAACGAGATCATCGCAAACTGGGAAAAGAGCTAGAGTTATTTACTTTCTCTGAAAAAGTTGGCCAAGGTTTGCCATTGTGGTTGCCAAGAGGTGCTGAATTACGCTCAAGACTAGAAGATTTCTTGAAGAAGGCTCAAACAAAAAGTGGCTATCAGCCCGTTATTACGCCGCATATTGGGCACAAAAGTCTTTACGTTACTAGTGGCCATTATGAAAAATATGGAGCGGATTCATTTCAGCCAATTCACACTCCAAAAGAGGATGAAGAATTTTTGCTTAAACCAATGAATTGCCCACACCACTGTGAAATCTATAAATCCAAACCTAGATCATACAGGGACTTACCGGTTCGTTATGCTGAATTTGGAACTGTATACCGATACGAACAAAGTGGTGAGCTGCATGGTCTGACAAGAGTACGAGGATTTACTCAAGATGACGCTCACCTTTTTGTAAGACCTGATCAATTAATTGAAGAGTTTCAAAATGTAATTGATTTAGTAAGTTATGTTTTCACCTCATTAGGATTCGATGATTATGAAGCTCAAATTTCTTTAAGAGATAAAGAGGATCATTCAAAGTATATTGGTTCTGACGAGAATTGGGAAAAATCTGAAGATGCAATACTTAAGGCAGTAGAGGGAAAAAATTTAAAGACCAAAATCGTCTATGGAGAAGCAGCATTTTACGGACCCAAGCTCGATTTTATGGTAAAGGATGCCTTGGGCAGAAAGTGGCAATTGGGAACAATACAGGTAGATTACAATTTACCAGAGCGTTTTGAATTAGAATATATGGGCAGCGATAATCAAAAGCATCGTCCAATAATGATACACAGAGCGCCTTTTGGGTCCATGGAACGCTTTATTGCAATCCTTACGGAACACTGTGCAGGGAAATTTCCATTGTGGTTAAATCCTGATCAATTTGCGATTCTTACGATTTCAGACAAGTACAATGAGGTAGCGGAAAATATGCTACTTTTGCTCGCCCAAAAAGGGCTGCGCGGTTATGTAGATCATCGCTCAGAAAAAATTGGGAAAAAGATTAGAGATACAGAGCTTTCAAAAATTCCTTTCATGCTAATTATTGGCGAAAAGGAAGCCGAATCTGGACAAATTTCAGTTCGTAAGCAAGGCGAAGGTGACCTAGGAACGTTTACTATTGAAGCATTTGCTGAAATAGTAGATAAAGAGATTAAAGAGTTAGTTAAAGAGTTTTAATAAAATTAATAAGGAGGAATAAGCCATAGCTAGAAGATTCAGATCCCCGCAGCCAAAGAACACAGATCCGGTTTTTAGAATAAACGGAAAAATCTTTGCAGATTCAGTTCGACTGGTCACAGATGACGAGGGTGCTGAGGTATTGGCTATAGCCGATGCTTTAGCGAAAGCAGATGACGCAGGTTTAGACTTGGTAGAAATTTCACCAAATGCTAAACCTCCAGTAGTCAAAGTATTAGACTACAAGAAATTCATCTATGAGCAAAAGAAGAAGAAAAAAGAAATGCAATCAAAAGCGACGAAAGTTGTTGTGAAAGAAATCCGCTTTGGACCTAACACTGATGAGCATGACTTTAACTTCAAGTTGAATCACGCCAGAAAATTCCTAGAAGAAGGAGCAAAGCTGAAGTCATTTGTATTCTTTAAAGGACGAACAATCGTTTTTAAAGAAAGAGGTGAAATCTTACTTTTGAAACTTGCTCAAGAATTGGCAGACATAGGAGACGTTGAGTCACTTCCGAAAATGGAAGGAAAACGTATGATAATGTTTTTAGCTCCAAAGAAGAAAAAATAATTCCCTATATATTGTTTAATCAGTAATAAGCAGAAAAATGCCTAAGATGAAAACAAAATCCAGTGCCAAAAAGCGATTTAAGCTTACCGGTTCTGGTAAAATCAAAAGGAAACACGCTTTTAAAAGCCACATCCTGACAAAAAAAGAAACTAAACAGAAACGTAATCTTACGAAATCTGGATTAGTTCACAAAGCGGACGAGCGCAACATATTGCAGCAACTCAATCTTAAGTAATCAGATTAATTTTTGGTTTATTGTTTTAACCCGAGTTCTAGTAATTAAGCAGTTTGAAAAAGCAACTCACTATCACTCAAAAAAATGTAAATTATGCCTAGATCAGTAAATACAGTGGCATCACGCGCAAAACGCAAAAAAGTGATGAAACTAGCCAAAGGATACTTTGGTAGAAGAAAAAATGTTTGGACAGTAGCAAAGAACGCCATTGAAAAAGGGTTAGTATATGCTTTCAGAGACAGACGTCAAAAGAAACGTAATTTCAGATCTCTTTGGATCACGCGTATTAACGCAGGAGCTAGAGTGAATGGAATGTCCTATTCTAAGTTTATGGGAAAAGTAAATAGTGCTAACGTCGATTTAAACCGTAAGGTTTTAGCTGATTTAGCAATGAATCATCCAGAGGCTTTTAAAGCTGTGGTTGACAAAGTGAAGTAGAGAAATCTAAATCATATATTAAAATAAAGGGAATTATTTAAGGTCGCCAATTGGCGGCCTTTTTTTGTGCTTTATAATAGAATAATCAAGGACTCATAATCACTCCATTTCAATCATCGGATAGTAGTTTAATTAAGTGGGAAGATTTCAGATTATCCACGCACTCTAATCAAAACTCTATCTTCTCCCATAAATCTTAACCTTTCCAAAGTCAGCTACCAATTCATATTGGTTATGTGTGTCTCCGAGTAACTCATTGTAGAGTCTATTCCTTTCTAAGAATATTTCGCGTCCATGAAGATAGGTCTTGACATCGCTGACGTTTAAGAACCACTGATGGGTATGATAGTTAATAATTAAGTAATCCGGCTTGTCGTTTCTTATAATATCGTCAGAGAGTCCCCAATAGTGACGAAACATCAGCTGCTCGTTTTTTGGAATGTAAGTATATTTATCAGAGGAAATGAAGACCTTTTCAGTTATATTTTCCTTGAGCCAAATACCTGCCTTTAGCTCCGGGGAATTTTCAAATTCCACAACTCGTTCACTAGAATAATCAACTGCTTTCCAGCTTGAAAAAACAAGGACAACCAAAAGCACAAATGCACTTGAGTATCTAGTATTCCAATATTGTTTTAGCCATATATTATTAATCTTATCAATAATTAAAGCCAAACCTATTGCCGCATAAAAAAAACAGAATGGTAGAATGGGAATAAGAAAATGTGCAAAATGCGACTTCACACGGAATACGATAACAAAACAAAAAACTAGTATCCATAAAAGTGGAATTACTAAAATCAAATTAATCTGTCTCTTGTCTGATCGAATCAATTGATAAAGAATTACTAAAACACCAAAAAGCGCAAGAAAACTCCAAATCAGAGTCAATACTTGAGGCTGGCTAATTATTTCCAACCAACCTAGCAGTCCCGTTTCATCTCTAAACCAGTGGCCATCCTTATGAACGCTTGCAACAGCTACAATTCCATTTAGAAAGTTAAATGCCCGCAATCCTTGTGGAGACCCTGCAGAAAAAGCCAATGCAAAAATCCCCGTTGACGCTATGCTCGATATTGCGCCCCATTTTAGGTTTTCAACACGATCTATATATTTCTGATAGAAGAAGGTGAATAACCCAAAAAAGAATAGAACAATAGCAACAACTCTAACTCCAGATACAGCAGTTAAAATTGAAGATGAAATTTCATTATTAGGAGTAAGAAAAGAAGCGTAGAATTCTGGTTTCGCTATAAAAGCTATAAAAACAGAAAGAATTATCAGGAGAATAGATGATGTTTTCGCCGATTGTTGTTTTAAAAATTGAGGCCTCTTAAAAAAGAAAAAGAACCACAAAATGGGCAATAAAGCTACTCCTACATATTTAGTTGAAAAAGCAAAACCAGCAAAAAGACTTGATAATACGATAGACTTTAATGTTGGCAATTTCACATAATCAGCAACATAGAATAAACTTAATGCCACAAAAAATACCTGAGCCAAATCGGGATGAAGCATTGTACCATAGTTTATAAGAGTAATGCTTGAAAACAAAACCAATACAAACACCAATTCTTTTGCCGATTCCATATGCTTTTTGGTAAACTGCCTCAACACCACTGCAGTTCCAAAAAGAAAGAAGCAAGACAAAAAGCGCATAATTACAACTCCTAGTTGCTCCGTTACTTCAGTAAATACACCTACTACATTAAAGCAAATAAGTCCGATATTATAATATAACAACCCATATTCGTAATGGCCTATTTCGAATGTGCCCTTGTTATAAGCATAAAGTAAGGAGCTTAAAAAATCAACCTCGTCGGTATTGAATGCATCAACAATTCTAATATCTCCAGAAGCACTCATGATTATTGGCCAATAGACAAACACAAATGCAAACAGAACTGATCCTGTCAGAAATAATCTGGTGCTATTTTTTAAAATATATTGCAATTTATATTGAAAGTTCAAAGGTAATAGGTTGATCCAAAACGGACTACTCTACCCTACTCAATCCCATTGCTGCTAATAAATGCGTTGGAACATTTTCTAAAACTATCTTATATGTTTTTTTCGCCTGCTGTTTTTCATTCTTTAATTCTTGACAATAGCCAATCATATAGAGTGCGTCGAAGTAGGTTTTGTCTAAGCTATAAGCTTTATTAAATAATACTGTAGCAGTATCCACCTCTTCTAGTTGAATCAACTTTACATATCCCATATTGTAATATGCCTCAGGGTACTTATCGTTAATTTCCAATATCGCTTTATATTCATTTAATGCTAAATTTGACCTGCCAATATTCTGAAAATGAAGCCCTTTTCCATAGTAAGCTTCAATGCTTTTTGGTTTTATTCTTAATGCATTTTGATAATAAGAAGGAGCTAAATCATGTTTTTCTAAAGCGTACAAATTGCCCAGTTGCATATAGGCCTCATAATGATTAATATCTTGCTCAACTGCAGTTTGAAAACTAGTTACAGCCTTGACAGTATCCCGACCATACTTATGGGCCATACCTTTGAGATAATAGGCTTGTGCATTATAGACATCAAAATTAAGAGCAGCATTCGCCCAATTAATACATTGTTGCAAATCGCCTGTCACTAAATAAATCTCACTTTTTTGCAGCATTAATGGAACCGAACCTGGAATAACAAATATGGCTTTGTCTAAAACATCTTTCGACTCTTTAAATCGCTCTAAATCGAATAACAAATTTGACTTTAGTACATACCATTGATCATTTAAGGAATCTACTTCTATTGCTCGATTTAAATCTCCGATAGCCGATTCAAAGTCTTTGTCATTTTGTCTAAGAATAGCTCTATAGTAGTATAGTTCTGGGTTATCTGGGTTAACTCTAATAAGAGAATTTATACTATCGAATGCGGATTCGTATTCAATTGGAGCTTTATTCTCAACAACTGCTGTGGAATTTTCGCTCTTGCACGAAACAAATCCAATCAATAATAAAAGCGGCAAATATTTCATAAAGTCAAAATAAAAAATCCCTTTGGAATTGGAATTATCCTATCCAAAGGGATTACAAATTTAAAGGCTTAAGCTAAAAAGCACTGCAGAATTATGCAGCGGCCATTTTCTCTTTTAAGTGTGCTTCTATTTCATCCGATAATTCCGGGTTATCTCCAATCAATTCCTTAACCGCATCTCTTCCCTGACCTAATTTGGTTTCGCCATAACTAAACCAAGAACCTGATTTTTTTACCACATCATGCTCTACAGCTAAATCCAATAACTCTCCAGTTCTAGAAATTCCAGCCCCGTACATGATATCAAATTCTGCTTTTCGGAAAGGCGGCGCTACTTTATTCTTTACCACTTTTACTCGTGTTCGGTTTCCAATTACCTCATCACCAGATTTTATTTGAGTAGATCTACGAATATCCAAACGGATGGAAGCATAGAATTTAAGTGCATTTCCACCAGTTGTAGTTTCAGGGTTACCGAACATAACGCCAATTTTTTCTCTTAACTGATTAATGAACATGCAACAGCAATTCGTTTTATGAATAGTTCCAGTAAGTTTTCTTAATGCTTGAGACATCAAACGTGCATGTAATCCCATCATTGAATCACCCATTTCGCCTTCAATCTCAGCTCTTGGCGTAAGTGCTGCAACAGAATCGATAACTAACAAATCAATAGCTCCAGAACGAATAAGGTTTTCTGCAATTTCCAATCCTTGCTCACCATTATCTGGTTGAGATATCAAAAGATTTGCAGTATCTACTCCTAATGATTCAGCATAAAAACGGTCGAACGCATGCTCAGCATCAATAATTGCTGCTACGCCTCCTTGCTTCTGAACCTCTGCAATAGCATGGATAGCCAAGGTCGTTTTACCAGAAGATTCAGGACCATATATTTCAACGATTCTGCCTTTTGGATAACCATTTATTCCTAATGCCGCATCTAATGTTATAGACCCTGTAGGAATTACATCGATTTCTTCTATTGCGCCATCTCCCAATTTCATTACGGCACCTTTACCGTACATTTTATCAAGCTTATCTAGCGTTAACTTTAGTGCTTTTTCTTTTGCGTCTGTTGACATAGTTTGTTCTTTTTTAAATATTGAAAGGCAAATAAACGGAGGCAGACCGTAACCTTTTTACGTTGTGAAATTAAATATTTCAGTTGCTCGAAATAAGTAAAATAACGATAATTTATACAATAAATCTAAAAGCTGGAGATTCAATAAAAAACAAACTCTACTCGCCTGTTTTTCTCTCGCCCTTCGTCAGTATCATTACTAGAAATTGGGGTAGCACTCCCAAAGCCTTTTGCTGATAATCGCTGACTATCAACACCATGAGTTTCAAACCACTTCGATACGTAATCTGATCTTTTCATTGATAAATCTTGATTATAGAGCTGCCCACCAACATTATCAGTGTGACCTTCTATTTTTAATTTTAGATTTTCATTCTGAGTCAGCAAAGTCGTTATTTGAATCAATTTGTTCAAATCCTCTGGATCTGAGGTTTCAAATTTATCCGTTTCAAAATTTAGATGTAATTCTAATACAATGGAATCGCCTCGAACGGTGACCTTTTCCTCACTAAATAATTCTTCGATTTTTACCTTAATTGCATTCCCTCCTTCTTGTTCCTCGGCGTGAAAAGAATTACTTTTAAGAAAAACAGCTGAATCATAAATTCCATCACCAGCATCAGCAATCGCTATTTTTAAGTGATAAGCAACATTTGGCTTTACATCTGATGAGGCTGTTAACCATTTGGTTAATCCATCAAATTGAAAATTAAAGGCGTATTCATTTACCTCATGATTACCCTCCATAATCTTAGGGCTATTCACATTCCATAATTCGTTTTTAATGAAATATTCTGCATTTTTCTTGTGGTTAATGTTATCGACTGAAATGGCTTCTTGAGTATTTGGAACTACCGCCAAATTGATTGTTGTTCGAGTATTCAATTCCGTTAGAAAGAAACCAAAAACATCATTTACTCCCTTATTAATAAATTCTAAATATTCTTCTGAAGCAAAAACAAACTCAAATTCAATACGATTGTATTTAGGCACAAAATCGAATTCAAGAACACATGCATCCATAGTTACGTTATTTGCCAATCGCACCAATTGACGATCACCTGGCTGATGCAAATAATCGCCTACTCCACCTGCGGTATTCGGACCAGCGGCTGCTTTTGCAAAACCAGTGGAAAGAATAATCCCCTTTTTGATATCAATATGCTCGGCTTCCGTATGGAATTTTCCGATAGCATAAGGAGCTCCCTTGTATTTAATATTGATAATCTTTAAACCAGAGTTTGGTCCGATAAGTTCCTTCCAAATTAGAGCCGATGGCCTAATTCCGGTAGTAACCTCTAATTGAGCAATGCTCAGAAATGGAACTAAAAAACATAAAAAAAGGGGCACAATTCGCACCCCTCAAATATAAACGTCTATTTGAGCTTAACCCAATATCTGCTCAGTATGTTCTTTAGTTTTAACTTTTCCAATTACTTCGGTAATTATTCCGTTTTCATCAATAACAAAAGTGGTTCGATGAATTCCGTCGTATTCTTTACCCATAAATTTCTTAAGACCCCATACCCCGTAAGCGTTTAGAACCGTATGATCTTCATCCGCCAACAATGAAAATGGTAAATCGTAATTGTCGATAAACTTTAAATGTCGTTTTGTTGAATCTGCACTTACACCTAATACTTCATAACCTTGTTTTAAGAGCATATCGTAATTGTCTCTCAAATTGCAAGATTGAGCTGTGCAACCAGGCGTCATATCTTTAGGATAGAAATACAAAACGAGTTTTTTACCCTTAAAGTCATTTAAAGATATCGTTTCTTCTTTTTCGTTTAGTCCAGAAAAATCTGGCGCTTTTTCTCCTGCTTTTAATGTTGTCATTGTATTGTTTTATTGTAGAACAAATAAAATTGGTCTGCGTTCGATTTAATTAGATTCCGAATAGAAGTTTCTCTAAATTCCTGTATCGATAAGTTCAGCTATTTTAACAGAGTGACGATAGCGATTGGATGTTGATTACCGCGACAAACTCTTACTTACTTTTCTTCCAAGTTTTAAATAGCTCATTTTGCTTTGGTCTAAATGCCGGTATTCGAGTTAAAGGCTCACATTCCTTCAAAGTATCTTTGCAATCTTTAGGCAGCTTCTGATACAATTCGGTTCCTTTTGTCTTCCAGCCAATCATTTCATCTGATACGTCTTTTACAACTTTAGCGGGGTTGCCAACTGCCACTTTTCGATTTGGGATTTTCGTTTCACCAGGCACAAAACAGAGTGCGCCAATCACGCACTCATCACCAATCACACAATTATCCATAACCACAGCGTTCATTCCTATTAGTGTATTTTCTCCGATGGTTCCACCATGAATAATTGCACCATGACCTATATGAGCAGCTTTTTTTAAGCGAGTAGTTGTTCCAGGAAACATATGAATAACACAGTTTTCTTGAACGTTACATCCATCCTCAATTATTATTTCACCCCAATCGCCTCTTATGGCTGCCCCTGGACCAACATAAACATTCTTACCTATAATTACATTTCCAGTAACATTAGCTTGCGGGTGTATAAAAGAGCTTGGGTGAATAACCGGTTTGTATCCGTTGAATTCGTAGATCATAATTACACTCTTTCAATTATAACAGCATATCCTTGACCAACTCCGATACACATAGTACAAAGTGCATACTTTTTATTCTGTTTTGCCAATTCAATTGCAGCAGTTTGAATAATACGTGTTCCGCTAACTCCTAGTGGATGACCTAAAGCAATTGCTCCTCCATTTGGATTAATACGTGGATCATTATCTTCCAAACCTAACTTTCGCGTACAAGCTAATGCTTGAGCAGCAAATGCTTCGTTTAGTTCAATGATATCAATATCATCAAGAGTCAATCCTGCTTTTTTCAATGCTTCTTGAGATGCTCCAACAGGGCCAATTCCCATTATTCTTGGTTCAACTCCAACCACAGCCCAACTTAAAACTTTTGCAATAGGAGTTAAGTTGTGCGTTTTTAATCCTTCTTCAGTAGCCAACAACATTGCAGCAGATCCATCATTGAGACCAGAAGCGTTTCCTGCGGTTACCGTTCCATCTTTTTTGAAAGCAGGACGTAACTTCGCAAAAACCTCAGCGCTGCTGCTTGGCTTAATGAATTCATCATTCGCAAATAGTATCGGCTCTTTCTTTCGTTGTGGAATTTCGACTGAAATTATCTCTTCGGCTAATCTTCCTGATTGCATTGCAGCAGTTGCTTTCTGTTGCGACCATAAAGCAAATGCATCTTGATCCTCTCTGGAAATAGAATACATTTCGGCAAGATTTTCTGCAGTGTTACCCATTCCATCAACACCATACAGATCTTCCATTTTAGGATTTATGAATCTCCAACCAAAAGAGGAATCGTGCATTGCAGCATCTCTACCAAATGGCTTTGAAACTTTAGAAATAACCCAAGGTCCGCGCGTCATGTTTTCTACTCCACCTGCAACGAAAATATCGCCATCTCCAACTCTTAATGCTCTTGATGCATGAACGACTGCTGACATACCCGATGCACATAATCGATTCACTGTTTCACCTGGTACAGACCAAGGAATTCCAGCCAATAGCAGGGACATTCTTGAAACGTTTCTATTGTCTTCTCCCGCTTGATTTGCACAACCAAAAATTACATCCTTAATCGCACTAGGATCAAGGTTAGAGTTTCTGGACATCAGTTCTCGTAACGTTATCGCTCCTAAATCATCAGTTCTGATAGTGGATAATGTTCCTCCGAAATTTCCAACTGGAGTTCTAATTGCGTCTACTATATATGCTTCTTTCATTTTATAATTTTTCTATTTAAAAATACTATCAAAAAGTATTTTCAAACCTTCCATTCATTTTTCGTTCTATAAACCGTGCCTTTAAAAGTGGCTACTTTTTCATTTTTTTGATTGGTAACTACTACCTCATAAACTGCCAATTTATTAGATTTAGAAATTTCATTAGCTTTTGCTGTCAATTCATCTCCTTCTTTTGCAGGAAGATGGTAATGTATGCTGTTTTCTATAGATACAGATTGTATTCCATGAGAATTAGCGGCAAATGCCAATGCTGAATCTGCAAGAGAAAACGAAACCCCTCCGTGTAAAATGTCAAAACCATTGAGCATTTCCCTTCGGACAACCATTTTAATACTGGAATTACCCGTTCCATCAAAAACACGCTCAATACCTAACCATTTTGAAAAGGCATCATTCTGCATCATAACATCAATTACTTTTTTGGGTGAAGTATCGTTCATAAAGTAAGATATACAGCCAAAATTAGCGTATTGTTCGAACTATGTTTGTTACATGACTAAAAGATAGATGATAAAAAATCACTGGTTTTTATTTGGAGTACTTTTTCTCCTAGCTGGGCAAACCTTTGGTCAGCACAATTCGGCAGTATGTGACAGGTATATGCCCACTAATAGTGTATTACTAAATCCCGCAAGTATTGCAGCCCCTAGGCCATTTATTGACTTTAGACTGGCTGGTATTTCAGCTCAAGTAGAAGGTAATCTATACTTTCTACCAGATGGTAAAATTGCAACTGCGTTGAACGCAAATATTGAAGAAGGTGTAAAATATAATGCAGCTGTAAATACCGACATCTATTTACCTGCATTAGTCATTGCACGTGGATATCGTTCTTTTGGATTTAATATTAGACAACGGAATATGGTTTATGCCAAAAATATTCCTTCAAATATTGCCGGATTTATAAAAAACGGTTTTAATTATCCCCAACAACACAACCAAGTATTCGACAACGATAACTTTCATATTAAATATATGAGCTGGGCTGAATTGGGTTTAAACTACGCTCAAATAATAAAACGTGATGGAGATGTTATTATGACCGCCGGGGGTTCTCTCAAGCTTTTAAATGGAATGGGACACTTGGCTATGCTAGCAGATAATTTAAAATATGAAGTGGATTCTCTCCATATTAATATTCACAATACAAAATCTAAAATAGGTATAAGTACTCCCGGAGCATCTTTGGGAATGGGAATAGGAGTTGATTTAGGTTTTGAGTTTCGTAAAATGTTAACCGATGATAATGCATTTCATACGCCACATAGCGTAAAAAATAAATGTGCAGTTAAAGAATACAAATACAAATTTGGAATCTCCTTAATAGATTTAGGATTCTTGAATTTCAAAAATAATTCTACGGATTGGACATTTGAAAATGATTCGATATTCTGGAATAACTATGAGACCAATAAAGTTGATGGAATTACCAGGATGAATATTGTTTTAGGCAGTTCAGCTGCAAATGCAGGCTCTTCTCCAGAAACCAAAAAAAAATTTACTGCCTTAATGCCTTTGGCATTAAACGCTCAATTTGACTATAACCTAGAAAACAATTTCTTCATATATACCTCAATGGAACTTGGAATGCATCAGCGCATTACAATGGGGACAGAGCGCGTTTCTCGGTTGAGTATAATTCCAAGGTACGAAAGAGAACGTATAACTGCAGCGCTTCCAATTACAATTTCCAGACATCAAAAACCTGGAATGGGGGTCTATCTTAGGGCTTATTTCTTAAGTATTGGAACTAATAATTTTGTACCTTTTTTACTAGATCAAGACACCTATGGAGCAGACATTTATGTGAGTTTCAATTGGCAGATTTTACATTCTAATCCGTGTCAAACTTACTTTAAGAAACGAAAAAATTATTGTCCGAAACCTTCTAGAAGTTTCTTTAAGAAAAAGAAGAAAAAACCACGTGAATTAAATTTAGAATGGAAGTAGAATATTTCACAAAAGATTACCTAGACTTTTTCAAAGAATTAGCGGCCAACAATCATAAAAACTGGTTCGATGAAAATCGAAAGCGCTATGAAAAAAGTGTAAAAAATCCATTTAAAAAATTTATTGAGCGATTGATTGCTGAAGTAGAAGCAATAGATCCAGAACAAAGGGGAGTTGAAGCAAAACATTGCATTTTCAGAATTAATAGAGACGTTCGATTTAGCAAGGATAAGACGCCCTACAAATTAAACAACTCAGCAGTAGTATCACCTGGAGGCAAAAAAGGGAAAGATATTCCAGGTATATATATTGAACTTGGACCTGGAACTGTGCGATTATATGGTGGTGTATTCTTTTTAGAAAAACAAAACTTAGAAGATTTTAGGTATTACCTTGCCGCAAATCAAACTGCTTTTGAAAAATTAATTCACCAAAAAGACTTCATAAAAACATATGGCAAAATCAAAGGAGATAAAGCTAAAAGAATACCAAAAGATTTAAAAGAAGCTGCAGAAAAACAAGCCTTAATTTATAACAAACAGTGTTACTTTTTCACTGAATACAACCCAGAAGTTATTTGTACAGCTTCCTTTATAAAAACCTTAATGAATGATGTTCAAAAAGGATTTGAAATCATACAATTTATAAGAAAAGGGATTCATTATTAAAACAATAATTACATTTCTTCTTTTTATATTCTGGCTAGCCAATAGCTCTATTGCTCAGGTTTCTCGACTAAAACCTAAATACTCTGTTGGTGTATCTTACAGTATCCCTTTTGATACTGTTTTAAACGTTAAAGGACAAGCGCAAGTGATCAAACTGGATGTGTATGCGCCTATTCAAAAGTCCGAAATAACGAATCGACCAGCTGTTATGTTATTATTTGGAGGAGGTTTTTATTGGGGTAATAAAAACAACTATCCAATGGAAACAATTTGCAATCGGTTAGCCCAAATGGGCTTAGTTGCTATTTCAATGGATTACAGAACCCGTTGGCAAAAATCACTGTCTGAAGAGGAAAAAGGGGCCACCACTTTATACCGAGCTGTTCAAGATTTAAGCTCTGCTATGTTATTTATCGAACAAGAGATAAAAACAACTAACAGCTGGAAAATTGACACTGCTAATTTCTTTCTAGGCGGTAATTCTTCAGGTGCGATTACTGTATTGAATTATTATTTCGTCAATCCTTCAAACCCTAATATTTTTTCAAACCTCGAAGCTGAATTAGGCTCGTGGTACAAGACCAACTATAGACCTAGAGCACTCATTAATCTTTGCGGCGCTATATCTGATACTAATCTTATAACAGATGCTATTCCAATACTATCGGCTCACGGAAACGAGGATAACATTGTCCCATACAAAACGGCTCAGATAGATTTTAAAATTCCATTCATTATCACGTTTCCAAAAGTGACGCTTCAAGGAAGTTATTGGATAAATGAAAGAAGTAAAAACTTAAGCGGAAAAAGCCATTTATATACCTATCAGCAGCAGCGACATACTCCATTTGATGGTATAATTGAACCCAAAATATATCAGGCTAATATGGATAAAACCATAAATTTAATTTCTAATTTTTTAAATAATCAAGTTTATCCCAACCAAGAAGTCGACATCGAAAAAGACCTACATATTGAGCATACTAGTCAATGTGGAATTGATATTTCTGAAAACGAATGGATGTTTTATCCAGTTGATAAATCCATAAAGAAAATATATCTGAAAGTTGAAGACCTTTCTGGAAAAACTCTTTTTCGAAAAAAAATAAAAAAGAAATTAAAGGTTTTTAAATATCAACCCAGATTAGAATCAGGTAATTATATTTTAAAAGTGGGTTACAGTACCTTTCAGAAAACGATTCCAGTAAAAATAAACTAAGCTTCTCCCAAAGATTCGCCAACAACAGTCATACAAGCAAACATTTTAGCGATTTTTTCTTCTGGAAGTCGCAGATATTGTTCCGAGAAAAACTCATCAGCTAAATAACTTACCAATGATGGCTGAGAAGATGCGCCAATCAAATTTTTCATATCGTCTTCGTCATTTTCCTCTGAAAATGAAATGATTTCTTCGAAAAGATTAGTCATTCGGTTTTCTAGAGCCGTTAAAGCTTCTTCAGAAACAGTTAATAAAACATCATTTTTAGACAATTCTACCGAATGCCAAATAATAGTAGTTAGATAAAATAAGTCTTCAGCAGCTTCTTCATCTTCTAAACCTTCACTTAGTCCAACTACGAAACCCATAATGTTAGGTTGCTGAATTGACATACGTTCAAACAAGTTGTTTAATTCTTGATCGTTCATATTTTCAAGATGTTCTAAGGCTAAATCAATGGCGCTATCAGCAACAACATTCTCTCTTACAGGCATTATTTTGGATTTTAAATTCAGCCACAATTTAGAAAAACTTTCAACATCAGCAATTGGTTTATAATAAAAATCCAATTCTTATTACTTGGTTTAAAAAAAGCAGCTTAATTCAGGCTCTTCTTAGTAAACCTCGTGGTTATTTACTTTGTGAAATAAATTCAAAAACGAATATCATTTCTTCATTTTGACATTCATTCAGAACTATATCAATCAACTTTGCCGGGATTTTTAACTTTGAGCATCAATTCAAAAAAATAACATTGAACTACACTTTTAATTCAATTGCAACATGTGAAATGTGCAGCTCAACCTCTGAGCACCACAAGATAATGGGGCAGCGTTTAAATCAGTCACAAGGACTATTTCCAAAAAATAAAGTAGGAGTTTCAGTATCCATTATGAGGTGTGAAAAATGTGAGTTAATATTTTCAAACCCACAACCCATTCCAAATAGTATTCAAGATCATTATGGTATTCCAGCAGCAGACTATTGGAAACCTCAATATTTTGATATTGATTTAAATTATTTCGCTTCTCCCATAAAAAAGCCCGAGAACTTCTCAACTCAACACAGCTCAGTCCTCCTCAATCTATAAAGGCTCTTGACGTTGGAGCGGGCCTTGGAAAGGCTATAATTGCGATGAACTCAGCGGGGTTTGACACCTATGGTCTTGAGCCATCAGAAACATTTAGAGAAATGGCTATTTCGAAAATGAAAATAGACGCTGAAAAACTCAAATTAGGTGGAGTTGAGGATCTTGATTACCCAAAAGAAAGTTTTGACTTTATAACTTTTGGAGCTGTTCTAGAGCATCTTTATCATCCGGCAGAAAATTTAAAGAAAGCTACTGAATGGTTAAAACCCGGCGGTATTATCCATGCAGAAATTCCATCTTCCAATTGGCTTATTTCTAAATTATTGAATTTATACTACAGTTTAAAAGGAACTAATTACGTTTCCAACTTAAGTCCCATGCATGTGCCGTTTCATTTATATGAGTTTTCGGAAAAATCTTTTGGAAAATTTGCCGAAAAAAATAATTTAGAAATAGCCTATTACAAAATAGAGGTATGCACACCGTATCATATTCCAAAGGTCCTGCACCCTATATTTAAATGGTACATGGGTTTAACTAAAAGTGGGTTGCAACTAATTATCTATCTCCGTAAGAAATAGAAACTCCTCGTTTACATTTTTAAAGTAATTGTGATTAAGCATAAAAACGCTCACTTTTTGCGACCATTCGCTTCAATAAAACACAAGGTCGATATCGATCTTCTCCATATTCTTCATACAATTCTTCCAATATATTTAGGATGTGCAATAAACCCAATTCATCAGCCCAAACCAATAAACCTTTAGGGTAATTAACTCCTTTTGTCATTGCGATATCCAAGTCTTCCTTAGATGCTATATTCAAATACAGCGCATCTGTTGCTTCATTTACGAGCATAGCCAATATTCTATGGACAATTTTTTCACCAAGTACCTTGTCTTCATTTGCTGCTGGAGCAATTGCATTTTCAGAGTAATCGTAAAATCCTCGTCCAGATTTTCGTCCAAAAAATCCTGCTTCCACCAATCTTTTTTGAGATATAGAAGGCTTAAATCTAGGATCAAAATAAAACTCTTTGAAAACCGTCTCTGTCACCACATAATTTACATCATGACCAATGAAGTCTGTTAATTCAAAAGGCCCCATTCTAAAGCCTCCAATTGTTTTCATCGCCCAATCAATCGTTGGGATATCCGCAATTCCTTCTTCATATATACGAATAGCCTCTCCATAAAAAGGACGTGCAACTCTATTTACAATAAAACCAGGAGTATCCTTTGCGATTGCAGGAGCTTTCCCCCAATCTAACATCAATTGCTTGAGCTTACTGCCCAATTCCAAGTCTGTAGAAATAGCAGGAACAATTTCGACCAATGGCATTAATGGAGCTGGATTAAAAAAATGTAATCCAATTACTCTCTCAGGGTTTTGACATGCTGCAGCAATAGAGGTAACTGAAAGCGACGAAGTATTTGTTGCTAAAATGCAAGTAGGACTTACTAAGTTTTCAATTTTACGAAATACTTGTTTTTTAATATCTAAATTTTCAACAATAGCCTCAATAACCATTTCAGAATCATCAATACGTTCTAAGCTGTGTGTCATTTCAATTCGACTCAAAACAACATCAGCTTCCTCTCTAGTTTTGCGACCTTTTTCAACCAAGCGATCGAAAATTTTTGTCAATCGAGCTGATGCTATTTCTAGAGCATCAGGATTATTATCGTACAAAGTAACCTCACAACCTGCTTGCGCTGCAACTTGAGCAATTCCTGAACCCATAGCACCTGAACCTATTACACTTACTCTTTTTATCATCTTTCTATTTCTAATTTTTGATACGAATAATCAGTTCGATTTCCAATTGGTATTATAAGCAATTTAGACTGCCAAATTAATTCAAATTGAGACTTTGAAAGACTAAAAGCTCCAAGATATTATTGTTGATTTTGGATTTAGCGAATAAACCTTCTGGATCTAGTAAAAGAATTCTAACGAACGTATATTTGGTGCCATAATTATGAGCGAAACACTTCAGAAAAGGTTTTTAATTGCGGCTATTCTACTTGCCGTATTTAATGTTTTAGGGTTTAATCATTTACTAGAATTAATGGCCGAAGAGCCACGCAGATCTATAATAGCAATAGAAATGTTGTGGAGCGGAGATTTTGCAATTCCTCATATTTACGAAGAAATATATTACAACAAACCGCCCCTGTATAATTGGTTAATAGCGGCCTCAATGTACTTGTTTGGAACCGGGGAATGGGCAGCCAGATTGCCTGGAGCACTTTCCTTTTTACTCACTGGGTTTGTTTTGTTTAAAATAGCAAGCAGACACTTAAGCCACAAAGTGTCACTATTTGTTGCATTTGCTTACATCACCTCTATTGACTTGTTGTTTTATGGTTCGGTAAATACTGCCGAAATTGATATTTTTTACTCGTTAATAACAGTATTACAGGTTTATGCAATTTTTCATTACAAGCAATCGGGTAACTACTTAAAGCTCTTTGTTGTGTCCTATCTGCTTGCTGCAATTGGAGTGCTTACTAAAGGAATTCCAACTATTGCATTTCAGGGGCTAACACTACTTGGATATTTTATTGCAACCAAAAGTTTTGGAAAACTCTTCTCTTGGAAACACCTAGTTGGCGGTTCGGTTTTTTTGGTTGTAGTGGTCGGCTATTTGTATTACTTCTCATTGTATGAAGATGTGTGGGCTCTTCTTAGCCAACAGTTTCAGGAGGCGTCCCAAAGAAGTGCTAACGAAACCTCCATACTTGATCTAATAAAAAACCTATTCCTATTTGTATTCATTCTGATTCAAAAATTATTGCCTTGGTCAATTCTAGGTCTGTTCTTCTTTTATAAATCAGTAAGAAAACAGCTCATAGAAAACAAGTTGTTATTCTTCTCCCTTGTCTTTATTCTTGCAAATATTCTGATTTATTGGACAGCTCAAGATTTAAGAACACGTTATATCTATATGTTTTTTCCCTTCCTGATTTTATTAGTTGGCGCAGGAATAGACAAAGTAAACTGGGAAGATAAAATACCAACAAGAATTTTACAGTTCTTTTTATTCTTAATTATTTTAGCGCCCCTGGCTCTTACAGCATTGCCATTTATAATTGATAACACCTCAGTTTTAACGTTTGTAATTGTGATCCTAATCATCTCTGCATTAGTGTTCAACTCTTATATCTCGATTAAAAACAAAAGCCACGATCAAATAATTTGGTCACTTATTATTGCGTTACTGCTTATCAGATTGGCATTTAATGCTGTAGTAATGCCGAAAATGACAGAATTATCAAGTAGAATGCACTACCGAAAAACAATATCAGAATTGGTAGAACACTCTGGTGGAAAAGAAATAATGTTAGCAGGTCCTATTTCAACGGGGTATCCGAAAATTAGTTTTTTCGGAGAGGTGTTTTATGAGGATGTACTGAACTACCCAACTGAGGTTACCTTTAAAATTCCATATTACTATGCTCACCAGACAGGCAAAATCATAAAGTACGCACCTGAACTCAACTCAAAAGCTGTAAACTATATAATGTACGAAAAGTTCTTGAATCGTTATCCTGAA
>CAJVZZ010000034.1 GCA_913020435.1 uncultured Flavobacteriales bacterium
CAGTCGAATCACTCGAAGAGACAAATTAAGGTGTGGCTGTTAGTTTCGAACATAATTTTAAACTACCTGTCAGTTCGAGTGTTTTTGTGTAGCCTGCGGAACAAAAATGTATCGAGAACACTTGTATTGCTTATTGAATCACGTTTTGCAACCAAATCCGGCTTTCAGGGCCAAGGTTGAATAATACATCCAATATGGAGAGCATGCTAATGAATGGCAGCCAGCTGCAAGTGCGGTGGATAAAAGCAAAGTAGTAATTGAACGCTGGTTTTTGCTGAAGCAACGCAAATTTTTTGGGGTATTAAATAGGACTAAACGGAAAAAAAACTAATTTTTAGAGGTTGATAATCAATAGATTAATCCGTTGTTCAATTAGAGTAAATTCTGTCAATTCGAGTGGATTTTGCGATTGAAATGAGAAAAATTTGTATCGAGAATAAGAATTTGAACTTTAGAAATAGTTCTCGATACGATCCGCCGCGGCGGATCACTCGAACTGACATTTGGTTCAATAAATTCATCCAAAATGCACCAAGAGTTAAATTAAGTAATGGTTTTAAATAGAAACATTGGCGCTCCGTGTTGGTTAAAACATCAAAACTATTTTCTTGTCGGTAGGCTACTTTTCACTCAATAAGCTTTTATAAGCAACCTTGCTTCCGGTCCTTTATTAAACAATACATCCAATATGGAAAGATTGCCAATAAATGGCATTCCTTGGTCAAAATTTAATTGGTAGTAAGTTGTATTAAATTCAGCGTAAAGCTCGTTTCGTGTGGTTCTAAAATCTTTTTCTAAGTCACTTTCTATGTATTTATCCGAATACTCAGCAGTTATTGACAAGTCCAATAATTCTATCATTTTTTCAAATGCCCAAGTATTCATTTCCAATAATGAAGAAAATTTTGATTTAAACAAAGGCATTAAAGCTTCTATATAATGTTCAAAAAATGGAGTGGAGGAGTATGCGGCCAAAAGGGTTCTATAATGCTCTTTTTGCCAAGGCATTTCGTAATTAATTTCAATGGACTTAAGCAACGTTTTAGAGCTTTTAGAAACCAAAGGAACACTTAATAAATGCTCGCCTTGAGCTGTGTAGATTCGATATCGATTCCGGACCGTCTGTTTAACAAAAAAGTCATGATGCTCGATTGTCGGAATTCTTCCAAGTTTATTTTCCTTTAAAATTAAGGCGAAATAGCTAATTGGCGGAAATAACGCCGAAGGAAGGATAACTGAATTATTCAATCCAAGTAAACATTCTATCCCAACGAATTTTCCCTTCGGTTATACCTAAATCTTGGTCTAGACTTAACCAAATGAAACTTGCTTTACCTACGATATGGTCTTCAGGAACAAATCCCCAAAATCTAGAATCAAGAGAGTTGTGGCGATTATCTCCCATCAACCAGTAGTAGTTCATTTTAAAAGTATACTCGGTCACCGCCTTGCCGTTTATAAATACTTGATTATCTGCAACTTTAAGCGTATTACCTTCATAGGTATTTATTATTCGAACGAATGGAGCAATGTTTTCAGGTGATACAGGAACCGTAACGCCAGCTTTTGGAATCCAAAGTGGGCCAAAATTATCTTCAGAGTATTTGTAGTTTTTGTTATTTGGAAATACTCGATTTGTTGGGTCTCCGCCTTTTTTCAAGTAAGGCTCCAAATCAATTACAGTTGGGAATTTTTGCATTTTTTTATATCCTTCAACCGTCAATGGAATAATGTAACCTGGCGTACCTCCAACTTTTTGTAGGTCCGCATAATTGATATCAAAAGAGGATTTCATTCTATTTTGATTCAACCAATCCTTAGTTCTAACATAATACTTGTACTGCATTCTTGGCGGTATGTATGCTATTTCGCTGTTAACATAAAGCACTCCATTTTCAATTCTGATAGTATCTCCAGCAACAGCAACACATCGTTTTACATAATTTTCTCTTTTATCAACCGGTCGAATTGACATTTCTTTATTCTTCCAAATAGCATCTCTCGCTTCACGATCGTACTGTTCAGCACTGAGTTGTTTATTGCCAGCTTGTAAATCGTTTCTTCTATACTGAAAGGTTATTTCTCTTACAATGTCCTCATAACTTCTGTCTTGCATATCAAGGATAACGGTATCGCCTGCAGGAAAATTAAATACGACTACATCGTTTCGTTCGACAGATCCAAATCCTGGCAGTCTGAAGTAAGGTAAATTCAAAATCTCTGTATATGATTTTGAATTAAAAAAGGGAATAGTATGGTGCACAAATGGAATAGCTAAAGGAGTTTGCGGTGATTTAGGACCATAAGCTACTTTACTCACAAACAAGAAATCTCCAATTAAAAGCGATTTTTCCATTGAACCTGTAGGAATAGTGTAAGCCTCAAAAACATAAGTTCTAATGATAGAAGCAGCGACAATCGCAAATAAGATTGCATCTCTCCATTCTGTAGAGCCTGATTTTTTCTTCTCGGAAACATCCTCTGGACCAACAAACTTTATGTCTTTATCAAATGCGAGTTTAGGTAAATAAACGAAGGGTAAGAAAAATGCCAAGTAGGTATCCGAGTTTTTTCTTTGATTGAACGCATTCGCCAAATTCACACTCATAATCATAACCATGAGGAAGTTAACTCCTGGAAAGATCAATAGAAAAATCCACCACCATGGTTTTTTCGTGATTTTTAACCAGATAAATAAGTTATAGCCTGGTATTGCGGCTTCCCAAATTGGTCGATTTGCTTTTGGAAAAAGCATGAAAAGAGAAATGTAAATGGGTAAACAAAAAATTGCGATTACTAATGCGTTCATGTATTAAGGTTTATAGACCTAGAAGGTCATTCATGGTGTAAACACCTTGTTTTTTATGTAAAAATTCTGCTGCTAAAATACTGCCCAATGCGAATCCTTTGCGGCTTTTAGCTTCGTGAGTCAATTCTATTTTATCAATCTCTGACTCGTATTTTACAGTGTGAGTCCCGGGCACATTTGGAATGCGTTCAGCTGTAATTGGCAAAGATTCAGATTCAATTTTATTGTGTTCAGATAGAAACCAGTTCTTTAAATCACTAGAATTTGAAAGTACTTTTTCGGCTGTAGTAATTGCAGTTCCGCTAGGCGCATCAAGTTTCTCTGTATGATGTATTTCGTTAATTGAAGCAGCATATTCTTTTTGGTTCTCCATTAATGCGGAAAGCTTTTCGGTCATTTGCCAAAATAAGTTCACGCCCAAACTAAAGTTAGACGCATAGAGCATTGCATGATTTCCAGAGTCACATTTAGCAACTACTTCGTCAAAATCGTCATACCAAGCTGTTGTTCCAATTGCAACTGGAACATTTGCATTAAAGCACTTATAAATGTTTTTTTTTGCCGCTTCAGGAATTGAAAATTCGATTGCTACGTCACTAGATTTCAAATCTGAGGAAGTATAATCTGAGTTTTGACTGGTGACTTTAAGCGAAATGGTGTGTCCTCTTTCCAAGGCAATTTTTTCAATTTCCTTGCCCATTTTCCCATATCCTATAAGAGCGATTTTCATCGTATGTGCAGTTTTATACTTAAACCCAGTGTTGGCTTAAATTGATATCGATTATCTGCTAAATTATTCAAATTCAGGATTTCGGGTCGAATTTGTAAGGATAAATCATCACTAACATCAAAGTACATTAAATGTGCGTCTACTGTGGCATCCACTATTTGAATGGCATAAACGGCTATCGCTGCGATAATTAAAAGCTCAAAGTTCTTTTGGTGTCCTTCCATTTCATCTTGCACTCCGTCTTTGGTCAGATTGGGATGATTATCAATTGCACTAGAATTTGTATCAACTCTAGATATTAATGTTTGTCGAAACAATCGATAGTTCTTATAATTATTTGCTGAAAAATAGATTGCAGCTCCACCTGCGGCGTAAATAAGAGGAACCTTCCAGTATTTTTTATTGTAGATCTGACCACCGCCTGGTATCAGTGAGTAAAGCGCAGCTTTTTTTGGAGAATGTTGTGCGGCTAACAGTGAGTCCGGAATAGTTGCTTCTTTGACGTTATTACCTTCAACACCACTCTCTTCAGATTGAGCTGAAACTAAGCTGATACAGAGTGAAAAAAGTAAAAGGAAGACTATTCGCATTGCCACGAAAATAATGATTAAAAGCCGCTGCAATAGCAGTTTCGAGAAGGGTTTACTGTTTTAATTTCTTAATCAAGTCTTCCATTTCGGAAGTAGATGTGAAGTGAAAAACTAATTTACCATTTCCTTCAGCATCGCGATTTAAAGCAATTTTTGTTGAATACTCATTCGATAACGAACTTATCCAGCTTTTTTCTTCAAAGGAAAGTGGAGACGCTTTTTTGCGAGTTGCCGAATTAGCATTTGAAAGTTCTTTTGATTGTTCCTCAACTTTTCGAACCGAGAGATTATTCTCTAAAATAGAATGATAGAGCTTCATCATTTTCTTTTCATCATCTATTCCAAGCAATGCACGAGCATGACCCATAGAAAGCTTTCGCTCTTGAAGTCCTTTTTTGATCTCGTCAGGCAGTTTCAATAAACGTAGAAAATTGGTTACGGAAGCTCGACTTTTCCCAACTCGATCAGCCATTTCTTCTTGAGTGAGTTTGCATTCAGTGATTAATCGATCGTAAGAAATAGCTACTTCTATAGGATCTAGATTTTCACGCTGAATGTTTTCAATCAATGCCATTTCTAGCATAGATTGATCATTTGCAATCTTTACGTAAGCAGGAACTGCACTTAAACCAGCCAGAGTACAAGCTCGAAATCTTCTTTCACCTGAAATAAGTTGAAACTGGTCGTTTCCAATTTTACGAACCGTAATCGGTTGAATTACACCATGAATTTTAATAGAATCAACTAATTCCTGCAACGCCTCAACACTGAATTGTTTTCTGGGTTGAAAAGGATTAGCAGTGATAGAGCTAATTTCAATTTCACTAATAGAACCAGCAACATGACTATCAGCAGTAGAGTATTTGGAGGTAATATCCGTATTGGCGTTTTCGAGCAAGGCGCTTAAGCCTCTGCCTAGTGCTCGTTTCTTAGCGGCCATTTCCTACCTCGATAATTTTTTCTTCATCGGTCAATCTGGTGAGATTGTTTTTTTGAAGAATTTCCCTTGCTAAGTTTAAATAGTTCACAGCACCCTTGCAAGTTGCGTCAAACATTATTACGGTTTCACCATGAGAAGGTGCTTCACCCAATTTTGTATTTCTAAAGATAATTGTGTTGAACACAAGCTGTTGAAAATGCATTTTAACTTCTTCTACAACTTGATTTGCTAATCTAAGGCGTTGATCATACATAGTCAACAACATACCTTCAATCTCAAGATCTTTATTCAATAAATTTTGAACGATTTTCACGGTATTCAATAATTTCCCAAGACCTTCAAGCGCAAAGTACTCGCATTGAACAGGAATAATTACTGAATCTGCAGCACAAAGGGCATTGACAGTTACCAAACCTAATGAAGGAGAGCAATCAATAATTATAAAATCGTAATCCTCTTTTATATTAGAAAGCGCCATGCGCATCATTTTCTCTCTATTCGGAAGGTTAATCATTTCGATTTCTGCTCCAACTAAATCAATGTGACCGGGCAGAATATCTAAGTTTGGAGAATCAGTATGTAAAACAATGTCCGCTGGATTTATGTTGTGAATTATACATTCATAAATACTGGTCTTTACATTTTTGGGATCAAGACCTACACCCGAAGTAGCATTTGCTTGAGGATCGGCATCAACAATAAGCACCTTTTTCTCGAGGGCACCTAGGCTAGCGCCAAGATTAATCGCGGTAGTAGTCTTTCCAACCCCACCTTTTTGATTCGCAATTGCTATTATTTTTCCCATTACTGAGTTTTTTTAAAACATTAATTGATCTAAAATATCTGTTTTTTACTGAATTACATGTTGTTACAGTTCTCTAACAAGAAGTAAAGACAGATGTTTCTCAACTAGATAAAAGTACTTTATTTGCATTGTGAGGTTTTTGAAACGACTCGCTTTTATACACAATGTTTAAACATAAATTTGTTGAAAAGGAATGATAACTATAATTTGTGGAACAAACAGAAATCTGAGTAACAGCTACATTTTCGCTAAAGAAATTGAAGCATTAATTAGCTCAAAACAAGAGAGTTGTAAGGTATTGAACCTAGAGGACTTACCCAATGACTTTGCATTCGAAAATGAAGTCTATGGTAATGAGAATGCACCATTGAACCTTATTGCGAATGAGTTCATTTCAGGTTCAAATAAGTTTGTTTTTGTAATTCCAGAATACAATGGGAGTTTTCCAGGAGTTCTGAAATCTTTTATTGATTCTTTTTCTCCTGACAGGATAAGAGGAAAACAAGCTTTACTTATTGGAATAGCCAGCGGTAGAGCAGGTAATCTTAGGGGGTTAGATCATTTTACAGGAGTAATGAATTACCTTAATGTGCATGTATTACCAATGAAAGTGGCAATCAGTTATTGTCATACTTTAATAGATGTGAATAGTAAAAGGGTGGCTGATGAAAAAACGATTGAATTACTGCGTCAGCAGGTAGAAAAATTAATAGCTAGCTAAACAATTCCAATAAACCGGGTAACATTTTTACTTTCAAAGATTTTTGTTCTCGGTTGAGTTTTATGATAGTATTCTCTAGGATTGGAATTAGTAGTTCTTTTTCATTCCGTTGCACAACAATTAAATCTTGGGCTGGAGCATCCTGTATTTTGGTAATCGAACCAATTTCATGCTCTTCTTCATCAATCAGTTTATAACCTTCTATTTCGTGATAGTAGAAATGATTTCCAGTTAATTTCGGTAAAACTTCAAGCGGTAAGAACAATTGTTTGCCAACTAATCTTCTAGCTTCATCTGTTGATGAAATATCTTCAATTTCTATTCGAGCTTTTCCATTTGGCTGAACCGAAATAGCTGAAATAAAAAATGGAACCAATTGTCCGTCCAATTCGACGAACACTGATTCCATTTTAGTGTATTCTTGAGGATTACTTACATCTAAAGAAACCTGAAAAGCTCCCTTTAGACCATGTGGTTTGACGATGTAACCTAGATAGTAACAATCGTCATGTGACATAATTAATCTTCTTTCTTTTCTTCTTTTGCAGGAGCTTCTTCAGTAACCGCAGCAACAACTGCTTCTACTTTTTCAGCTACTACTTCAACAACCTCTTCAGCAGTTTCAACCACTGTTTCTGTAGCTTCAACAACTGCTTCTTCTACAATTTCAGCAATTACTTCTACAGGAGCTGCTGCAGCTACAGCAGCTGCATGCAATGCTGCTTCTTTAGCTTGAAATTCAGCAAGACGTTTATCGTTAACTTCTTTCTCAGCAGCTAATTTCTTAGCAGCTTCAGCACCTTCAGCTTTTTTGAGGCCTTCGATTTTTCCTTCGATTTTCCCAGTTTTATCAGCTTCCCATTTAACAAACTTAGCATCTGCTTCAGCCTGAGTATGTGCGCCTTTCAATACACCTTTATCAAGGTGATTTTTCATCATTACTCCTTTGTAAGAAAGAATTGCTCTAGCGGTATCAGTAGGTTGTGCGCCTGTTTTTACCCAATGCAATGTTCTTTCAAAATCGATATTGATAATTGCTGGATTTTCGTTCGGGTTGTAATCACCTAAACGCTCAATATATTTTCCATCTCTTTTAACACGGCTATCAGCAGCTACTATATAGTAGTACGGTTTTCCTTTTTTACCATGTCTCTGGAGTCTAATCTTTGTTGCCATAATTTTATTTTTTGTGGTACGAGACCACTGTTAATAATTCGAATGCAAATATCTTATTATTTTTTTGATAAAAACTAGTGTATATTATTTATTTCAGCATTAAATTTGACTCGTTAAATTATGACTAAAGTCCCCGATAATGTAGTGTTTTATGATGGTGTTTGCAATTTGTGCAACTTCACCGTTCAGTTTGTTTTAAAAAGGGACAAAAAGGGCAACTATCTTTTCGCTCAAATTGGAGGTGAAAATTATAAAAAGTTGATCAAAAAACATCCAGAGTCTTTGGGGGTGGATTCTATCCTTTTTTATCAAGATAATATACTGTATTCCAAATCTTCCGCAGCATTAAAAATTTTAATTGGTTTAAACGGAGTTTGGAGGTCACTGAGCGTGTTTTGGCTGATTCCTTTGCCAATAAGAGATTTTATATACGACCGAATTGCTTCAAACAGATATAAGATTTTTGGTAAGACAGATTCCTGTATGTTGCCAAATTCGAACATGTTGAACCGACTTATAGACTAAATTTTTCTTCAAGAAAGCTATACATTCAGAGTTACATTATAGTTATTGTCAATAATCCTTTATTAGGTCATTCGCTTGGTTATTTTTGTTCTAAATTCAATATGGTGAAAATTAAATTATTTATTGCATTTCTGATTACAATACTTGGCTTTTGTGGATTTGCTCAAGAGGAAATGTCAGAAGATGAAAGAAAAAAGGTGCTTAAACAGGCACGTGCTTACTTTCAAACGGAAGAGTTTACTGATGCTTTTAAACTTTATTCTATACTTCACACTGATGATACCAATGACGCTCGCGTGAACTTCGAACTTGGGATGACGATTTACGAAGGCTCTTTTAACAAGCTTGCTGCGAAAAAATATTTGGAAAAAGCAGAGCGTGACGGTGAGAGATTAGATATGCCTGAATTGTTTTACTACTTGGGTAGAGTTTATCATTTAGAACATGATTTTTTATTCGCAACAGCTGCCTATTCCACATATATGGCAGAGGCCTTGCCTCTTGGAAAACAAGGGCGACTTCGTCAAAAAGAAGTTGAATCTTATATCCAACAATGTGAGGAGTTGAAAGGCCTTATGGAAGAAAGTGAAGATATTCTAGCGAGTGTCGAAAATGATAAAAAGAACATTCATAAGTATTATTTAGACGATGGAAGTTTTGTTAAAATTGAGAACTTGGGTGACGAGGTAAATTCAGCTTTTTCAGAATATGGTCCAATTATCATGGATAAAGGCCAGACTATGATTTTCACCTCAAGGAGAGAGGGGTCAACAGGTGGCTTGCTTTATACAGATGGGGAGTATTTTGAAGATATTTATGTAACGAAAAGGAAATTCGGGATTTTTACTGAGGTTCAAAACGTTAACAACATGGATGTTTTTGATAACGTAATCCGCAATTCTGTAAAACATGATGCTACCGTTTCAATTTCAATTGACGAAAAGGATTTGTATCTGTACAAGGACAATCAAATTGAGCATATTAATTATGATGGAGAAAGTTGGGTGCAACCTGTAGCGTTTAGTGCTGATTTTAGCCGAGCTGGTTCGCAGGTAACTTCTGCTACAATTTCCGCTGATGGTTCTTACATGATTTTAAGTGCAACTCGTTTTGATTGTATTGGTGGTAGAGATTTGTATATCAGTGAAAATATTGGAACCGATATGTGGGGAGATTTGACAAATATAGGCCCTGAATTGAATACAATTCAAGATGAGGATTCACCTTTTATGTTGAATGATACTACGTTATATTTCAGCTCTAAAGGTCACTCTTCCATTGGGGGTTATGACATTTTTGTTTCGCACTTAAGAGGAGATAAATGGAGTACACCAGAAAATTTAAAAATTCCAATTAATAGTCCCTATGATGAAATTAACTACCTAAACGGACATGATGGCACTCATGCTTTTATTGCTTCAAACCGACAAGGTGGCTTCGGAGCTTTTGATATTTATATGGTAACAGAAAGTGTGGAAGAAGAAATTGATGAAGAGATGCTCTCGAACTTGGGTAAAAAAGTACAAGCAGTTTTAATCATTGAAAGTATTGTGTTACTTGAAAATGGTGAACTTGATTCTACATACATGGCCGAATTGGATAAAAAGGCTGAGCTTATGCTGTCTAATGAAGGGATGACTGCCGAAATTTATGGTGTAGCGCTGCCTGGAGAGAGTAAGGATATGGCACGAAAGCGTGCTCTAAAGGCATATAATTATATGATTGGTAAAGCGATTAATGAAAAAAGACTAACAGCTAATTATCCAGGAAAAGATGCTATTGATGGTAAACAGGAGACGGTCAAAGGTGGACCATTTGTTGCAAAATATGAGCAAACCACTCATTTTGCAACCAACTCTAAACTCGTCACGGAATATAGCCGAGGTAAATTAGGTGCATTCTTAGATTTTATGAAGGATAAACCAAATGCAAAAGTTTATTTAAGCGGTCATTCTGATCATATTGGAAGTGAAAAGTACAATTTGGAATTGTCCAAGAAACGTGTTGATTCAGTTGAAGAGTACTTAAGAAGTCAAGGAATTAAGCAGAATATTCGAAAAGAGTATTTTGGTGAATCGACACCAAGAGTATCTATGGAAGATATAGGACGCGATCCTAAAAAATTGATCCTGAATAGAAGAGTAAATATTGTAGTTTTTTAATTCAATACAGCATACAAATATGAAATTATTAGAAGGTAAGGTTGCCATAATTACTGGTGCCTCAAGAGGTATTGGAAAAAGAATAGCACAGAAATTTGCTCAATCAGGATGCCACGTAGCTTTCACTTATTTATCAACTGATGAAACAACAAAGCAATTTGAAAATGAGTTGAAAGCCTTAGGAGTTACAGCGAAAGGTTATAAATCTGATGCTTCTAAATACGATGCGGCAGAGAAATTAATTGCTGATGTAATTCAGGATTTTGGCGGTAGGATTGATGTAGTTGTAAATAATGCAGGTATTACTAAGGATAATCTGTTAATGAGAATGACCGAAGAAATGTGGGATGACGTAATTAATATTAACATGAAGTCAGTCTTTAACATGACAAAAGCAGTTCAACGAACTATGCTCAAACAGCGTGAGGGCTCAATTATTAACTTAAGTTCTGTAGTTGGTATTAAAGGGAATGCGGGTCAGTCTAATTATGCCGCTTCTAAAGCTGGAATCTTAGGTTTTACACGATCTATTGCTCTTGAACTTGGCTCGCGTAACATTCGTTGTAACGCAATAGCACCTGGTTTTATCGAGACTGAAATGACAGGAAAACTTCCAGAAGAAACGGTTCAACAATGGCGTGATGCAATTCCACTTAAAAGAGGTGGAACAACTGATGATGTTGCTAATTTGGCTTTGTTTTTGGCTTCTGATATGTCAGGATACATTACCGGTCAAACTCTTAATGTTGATGGTGGAATGTTAACTTCTTAAAACAATATTATTAAAACTGCACAGTAATAAATGTGCAAATTTGAAGCCCTGAGAAGGGCTTTTTTTATGATTCAATTTGGAGAAAATATAGGTTGGCTTTTGCCATTATTGTTGATCTGCGCAGGCGGTTCTGCATTGTTGTACTTTTTTAAACCTGACGGCTATTCGAATACGGTTAGAATTGGGCTGGCCATTCTGCGATTTGCCATTTTATGTTTGATCGGGTTATTTCTTCTCGATCCTCTTATAAAATATTCAAGTACGGAAGAGGAGAAACCCGTATTTCTAATTGGAGTAGATCAATCGGAATCCATTTTAGCAAATAAAGATAGCAGTGAAATAGAGCAGCTGATTCAGAAAGTCAAAGATAAAATTGAATCCATAGAAAATGTAGAACTAAACGTAATTGGTTTTGGAAAAGAGATCGTCGAAAATTCTGACTTTTCCGAAAAAGAGACAAACCTTTCCGCATACTTGAACCATATTGATGATAACTACAGCTTTAGAAATGTTGCAGGCCATTTATTGATAACGGATGGTATTGTTAATTCTGGCATAGATCCAGATTATGTTGACTCCAAAACAAATACTCCCATTGATGTTATCGCTCTAGGAGACACCTCTAAAAGACCGGATCAAATGATTCTTGATTCGCGCTACAACAAGATCGTTTATTTGGGAAATAAGTTCCCGATTCAGGTATCGGTGAAGGCCAATTTCTTAAAAGGAAAATCTACAGCGTTATCTATTAAATCGTCATCTGGAGCGATTTTTAGTAAGGAATTTGACTATAATTCACAGAGCGAAATACTGAAATTTAATGTAGAGTTTGAGGCGAAGAAGGTTGGTATACAATTAATCACGATCCAATTAAATGAAATAGAAGGAGAGTCTAATATTTTGAATAACAAGGTTGTAATTCCAATAGAGGTGTTAGACTCAAAAGAAAAAATAGCATTGATTTATCATACATTATCTCCGGATATTGGAGCAATTCAAAAAGTAATAGCTGGAAATGAGAATTTAGAAGTTGATTTGGTGCAAAGTGCCGACCTTTCGATGGAATTCATCAATAGCCTCAAAAATGAATACAATGGATTGATATTGTACCAAATACCAAGCTCAAAGCTTCAATTGCCTGCTCATCTTTTAAAGGCGCTTTACGCTATCGAATTGCCTGCTATGCACGTTATAGGTAAATATGTAAACATGAGTCAATTTGCTTCTTTAAACGCCGGAGTGGCAATTAAAGGGAATGCAAATGGAATGGTAAATACAACGACAGCTGGTTTAAATGGTAATTTTAGTTTGTTCAACATTCCAAAAGAAAGTGCAACAATATTGAACGAATACCCACCAGTTGAGGCACCTTTTGGAGAGTATAGTTTTAAAGGTAAAAATTCAACGGTTCTTTTTCAGAAAATCGGAAATGTTCAATCGGAAATTCCGTTGTGGACTTTTACAGAGTTTAATGGTAAAAATGCCGTCTTTGTGATGGGTGAGGGGTTTTGGAAATGGCCTTTGGCAGAATATAAAAATAACGGAAATACAGAACTGTTTACAAGTCTAATTGAGAGTAGTATTGGCTATTTATCGGTTAAAAAAGATAAGAGTCGTTTGCGCGTTTATACCGCATCCAACTATTCAAGTTCGGAAGATATTGTGTTAAAGGCAGAACTGTATAATGAATTGTACGAACCCATTAATGCTCCTAACATCGAATTGAAATTAAAGAAGAACGATAGCCTCAATTATGAATACAGTTTTGATAGAAGTGAAATTGGTTACCGGCTCAATATGGGTGCTTTAGAACAAGGCATCTATAATTACACAGCCAAAACAATTGTCAATGGTGTTGCAATTTCTAAATCTGGGCAGTTTTCCGTGTCTGAAGTAAATATGGAACTTGCTAACCTTGAGGCAAATCATAAGGTGTTGTTCAAACTATCTAAAAAGAATGGTGGACAGTTTTATTTGCCAAGTGAATATGACAAATGGAATTCTAAGTTGGAAAGTCAACAATTTAGCTCCATTCTTTACAGCCAAATAAACTTTAAAGACTTAATTGACTTTAAATGGTTTTTTGCACTAGTAATTTTGCTTTTAGGAGCCGAGTGGCTGATTAGAAAAAGAGAAGGCTTCCTTTAGTCTACTTTTCTTGCTCTTAGCATTTCTCTTTTACCTGGAGGGCCAGGCAGTCGTTCAACTTCAAACCCAAGTTCAATTAAGGTTCGCCGCACACTCCCCTTAGCGCAATAAGTGACAAAGAAGCCTCCGGAATTTAGCAATTCATACATTTTCTTAAGTACTGTAATTTCCCATAAAAATGGCTGAACTCTAGGGCCAAAAGCATCAAAATAGATAAGATCAAATTTTTTGGAACTTTTGAACTTTTCTATATCTGATTCAATTTTTGTAAGCTTAAAATCGTCCGAAATAGTAGCTTCTTCATTCCATTGAGAAGCATGGATTTTGTTGAATATTTCAGCAGCATTTTTGTCATTCAGTTTTTCTACATAATTGCAGCTATCGATCTGTTCATCAGATAAAACTGTATTTTCTATTCCAGTATAATTTATTGTAAACGAGTTTTCTAACGACCAAAGGTCAGTTAATAAACAATTTAAACCAGTTCCAAAACCCATTTCAAATATTGAAATCTGTTTCAAGTTGTTTTCTTGAATGGAGTGCTCCAATCCTGTTTTAATGAAGACATGCACAGCTTCTTGAATTGCCCCATGACGAGAATGATAAGTTTCGTCCAATTCAGGATGAAAAAACGAAGTACTGCCATCTCCAGTTATTAGGATTTCTAATTTAGTCATTAAGTGTTTCAATATATTGTTTCAAGTCTTGAAAAAAGTCAAGAAATATGTCTTCTAGCTCTTGTTTATTTGATGCCAATAAAGTTCCAGCCTTGTCTAGGTTTGACTCGAATTTTGTTCTGGAATTAACACCATTAAAGACCCTATTAATGGTTTCCATTTCGCCATATTTATAAAGCAGATTATGGGCAACCATGTAAGTATAAAACCGTCTTCCTTTATCAGGGATATACACCCATTGCCTTTCAATTAAACTATAAACTGAATCTGCGAAATCAGGTAAACTGCTGTTATGGAAGCTTTTCCAATTTTGAGCCAAGAAATAATCGAAATAAATATCGACAGCGACGCCGGCATACTTTCCAATTGTTGGTCGAATCAGCTTTGTTGCTTCTCTAAACTTAGGATGTTTATCCGTAAAAGTGTCAATTTTGCGATGCATATAAACACCTTCAATAATTTTAGGAGGAAGTGCATTGAAATTATTTCCCCTCAAATAATCCGCGATATAATTACCAATCACCAATTCTTCATTGTCTCCAGCAAGATAAATATGAGCAAGGTGATTCATTGTACAAATTTAAGCTTTGGAATAAGCGTTGTGTTTGATAACATGTTTTATTTGCCTTATGATCAATAAGAATTTATTTTTTGCCGTTTTATTCAGTATTGCTAGCATTTCATCCTTATGTGCTCAGGAATTTAAAGACCACATGTCTGATGTAACGTGGACATTTTACAATAAAAACATACAATCTTTCAATAATCAGCGACTCGGAGAGTCTTTGAAGTATGGATTGGATGACCAATATGTCGATAATCTTATATCGGAAGACCATCCTATGTACCACGAAATAAAATCTTTCCACAAAGAAACGTATTCATTGATTGATTTTTCTAAAGAAATCAATAAGTCTTATTACAAATTTGAATTCGATAAAGATCAGACCCTAACAGTTCAAGAAGTATTAATTTACTTAGCAGATAAGTATTCCGCTTTCTTTGAAGGTCCAGAGCAATTCGGCTATGTTGCAAAAGTAGATGCTAAGAAAAGAATAGAGGAATTTCAATTAAACACGTCCCATAAACTGATAATTAGAGAGCGTTGGTATTATCATAATAACCGAGGAAAAATGGTATCTAGAATTATGGATATTGGTTTAATTCCTGATGCTTCTAAATCCAATATGGCTGCGCTTTGGATTGATTTTAGTTATATGAAATTTGCGAATATGGAGCGTATAAAGCCTAAGAATTTCGAAGGAATCACCAATATTATCGACTACTTGGAACAACCAACATTTACAAGAGATTTTTATCAAGTGAATTATTCAACTTATGAAGGTCAAAAGAAGCTGTACAAATTTTCTACTCAGGTTGATGCTTATTTCTGGAAGTATCAATTAGACAATAAGTTTCGTGCATACCAATTGGATAAAAGCATAAAGAAAAAATGGAAAAAGAATAAAGTGAAGACCGATGAATTAGTCGGTTTAGTAAACGATAAAAAAGAAAAAATAGGTAAGTGGGAGATTCGGAATTCTAAAGGTAAAAAAATGGGAGTCTATACTATCTCAAATGCTAATGCGAACGGAGCTTACGAGCTGTTTCACTCCAATGGAAACCTAAAAGAAAAAGGAATCTTAATTGAAGGGCGAAAAAATGACACTATTTTCACTTTTGATAATTCAGGGAATAAACTTGGGTGGCAAGTGTATGAATTGGGTGTGCTAAGCGGCGACACTAAGTTTTATCACAAGAACGGTAACTTACATTCCGAATGTCAATTTGTAAATGATTCGTTATTTGGTAAGTTTAGTAGCTTCTATCCCGATGCATCTCCTCATACAAGTGGTGCATGTGAAAAAGGTTATTTCTATGGAAATTGGACTTTAAATGTAAAGTTGAATGAGGTAATGTGCGGGTTTCTTGCTGATGAGAGCAATTACAGTCAGCTGTCTAGCTTTTTTGAAATAAACGCACTTGATGATTGTACTGCTACGTTTGACATCTTTTTTAAACACCGAATAGCTCGTGAATGTTATCGTGGGATATGTGTAATCCCGGAGTTTAAGAGTCTAATTCGCTAGAATTTTTCAGCGACTCCTAAACCAAAAAGAGCGAAATCGTATTTACAAGGATCAACAACGTCGAATTTTCTAAGTTGACTTGTAATTTCTTCAACTGTTTTCCAGTCGTTTTGTTTTCGTTTAAGTATACCGAGTTTTCTAGATGTATTTCCAGTATGAACATCTAATGGCAGCATTAAATCTGCCATAGGTATGTTCTTCCAAATACCAAAATCCACACCTTTTTTATCGTCTCTAACCATCCAACGCAAATACATGTTTAGTCTTTTGCATGCACTGTTTTTATTGGGATTGCTAACGTGTTTCCTAGATTTATCTGGAACAGATACACGGTCCAAATTGAAAAATAACTGTTGGAAATTGGCGATTCTTTCAAAATTATTTTTGCCCATTGAAAAGGCATTTTCAAGTCCTCCATGATTTGCATAAAGATCCTTTAAAGCACGCAAAAAAAACTCAAAATCGGTTGAATTGAATGTTCGATGTACAAAGCCATCATAGAAAAAATCATTGTGTTCGTTTTCCTTAAGAAATAGGTAGGGTTGCCATTCCATAAACTCCAGCATTCTAGTTGCGTTTGCAAGAATGGTTTTTCGCTGACCCCAGGCGATAGTAGAGGCGAGGAAGCCTGCAATTTCAATATCTTCTTTTCTTGAAAACTTATGTGGAATTAGAATAGGGTCGTCAACTATAAAATCAGGTCGATTGTATAGCTCAACTTTTTCATCTAGAAATAGTTTGATTTCCTTTTTATTCAACGATTACTCCATCTTGTATCGTTAGCTTTCTATCTGCCATATTAGCCAATTCGTCGTTATGAGTAACTATGATAAATGTTTGGTCAAATTTCTCACGTAATTCAAAAAATAAATCATGCAATTCTTTGGCGTTTTTAGAATCTAAATTTCCGCTAGGTTCATCCGCCAATACAACCGATGGCTGGTTAATTAAGGCTCGCGCAACTGCAACACGCTGTTGTTCGCCGCCAGATAATTCAGCAGGTTTATGATTTATTCTATGCTCAAGTTTCAAGAATTTCAGGTAATCTAGCGCTTCTTTCTCCGCCTCTGATTTACTTTTTCCTGCTATGTAAGCGGGAATACAGACATTTTCTAATGCTGTAAATTCGGGAAGTAGTTGATGGAATTGAAAGATGAATCCTATTTCCTTATTCCTGAATGCAGCCAGTTTCTTGCTACTAAGGAGCGTAATGTCGGTTTCGTTAATAAACAAATTACCTTCATTTGGCTTATCCAGAGTACCTAAAATTTGAAGTAAAGTGGTTTTACCAGCACCCGAAGCCCCGACAATACTTACTACTTCACCCTTTTTTACTTCAAGGTTTAGCGCATTCAGAACATTAAGTTCCCCGTATTTTTTTGAAATATTTAGTGCTTTTATCACAGCTCAAAAATAGACCTTCAATTCAATCTTGTTCTTCTTTATTGGGATCTTTCAAATCACCACTTTTTAATGCCCTAAAGAACTCCGCCCAAGCAAATGGATTAAAGATAGTCATCGGTGGCGCTTGGCCCGCGTAATACATACGCTCCATATACATTTGGTTGGACTGTTTGTAGTTTATACTGCCCCAATTAGGAATGCCCGTTATCTTATCTCTGAGTTTTGCCTGCTCTAAATTATTTCGAGCGCGCTCCATATCGTCGTCAGGAATATATAATTCCAAGAATGCTTCTCTAAAATCCTCTTTACTAGGCCAAGGAAAGATCACTGCTTCAGGCAAATTGTAAGTATCCCTGCTAAATAGCTGAACCAGGGTATAGCGTTTAGTTGATAGCGTATCGGGAATGGTACATTGAAAAGGTTTGTAACCCACACAGGTAAATTGAATGGTATCTCCTTGGTGTGCAACAAATGAAAATGCACCTCTGTAATCGGTTGTAGTTCCTTTTTTTCGATTGATCACCACAATATTCACCCAGGGAACAGGTGTTAAGCTATCTGCGTCAAGAAAAACTCCTGAAAATTGAATCAACGTAGAATCTTTTTTGATTACTTGCCCTTGAACGGTGAGAGATGCACCGATAATAAAAATGAGAGTTAAAATTCTACTTCGCACAGTCAAATGTAATTTATGGAAGTAAATGATGGAGTGTATTCATTGTTGTAAAAAGCAAAAACATTAATAAATAAAAGTTGAAGCAAACTCACTTGTGTTTCCAACCTTATCTTGAACCCTAATTTTAAGGGTGTGTTTTCCCGTTGTTTTTGCAACGTTATCCAATTCGAAAAACACCTGTTTTCTGTTTTTTTCGTATTCAATTAAAATCCATTTTTCATCAATATAAGCTTCATAACTTCCCAGACCAGAAATGTCATCAGTACAATGGAAGTACAGTCTTTTTGAGCTCAAATAAGTCGCTTTTGGAGTAAAGTTTTTAGCCGTGATTTTTGGCGCTTTCTTATCAATAAATACAGTGTAAGGACCAAAACTTCGTGTTTTACAGGTAATCCAATTACTGTCTATTTTTCCACCTTCGGCAGCCAAAATTTGCTTTTGTGCATTCAAAGAAACAACAACTGCTTTGGAGCGATCTTCTTTTAAAACAGTTGAAATATCAAAGCTTAAATCTATGTAATCATTTAGCGGGTCGTACAGTGTATTTATAAAGGCAATTGGCGTTGCACAGCGACCAATTGCAGGATCATAAGAAATGTTCAGTGGAGTATTTTTATACAGACAAGTAGCAGGGAAGTTGATGCTAACGGTGGAGTCTTTAAATTTATTTTCTATTCCATAATTCAGCATAGCAAGTGGTTTGGTTTGAAGATAGGACAATGGATTGGAGCTTGATATCACCTTAAAATTAATGATAGAAGTGTTTCCGCTATAATCTTTAATAATGTATTTCATCGCTACAGTATCGTCTTTCAAAAAGAAGAATTCTCCATTATTAACGACACTAGAATACGTGTTTAATTTATTTCCAGGCAAAAGAAAACTGCGTTGGATTTTACGGTTCTTTTTGGTCGCTTCATGAAAGTCCATGTGTGCATTTATAGATCTAGATGTTTCAAAGTTTAGACTGTCCAGTTGATGTTTATAAACCAGTTGATTTTCTTTAAATAATTCAATGGAGTAAATTCCAAAATTGAATGGTGAACCCGTTATTTTATCTCGAGTATAAATACCAAATCCAATTTTACCATTCACGGTTATCGATTGTCCAGATTCAATTTCGTATTCTTTTCCATTGCCAACTGTTTTCAGAATTTGTTTTTCATTACTACCGTTTACATTACTAGTAACACTCAGAGGATAAATACCAAGTGCATAAATTTTTGGTGCAATATTGTCTGTGATATCAAACCCAAAATGCAATGGGTTGATGGGGTGTTCGGTTAAGGTATTTCTAATTTCAAAATGTAAATGTGGGCCTGCTGAACCTCCAGTATTTCCAGAAAAACCAATAATATCGCCTTTGGATACAATAAGGTTCGTGTCGGTCAAGGTAGAATCAAATTGAAATGCGCGTTGGTCGTATTGAATGGCTTTTGCAAGGCGTTCAATTGCACCATTATAATTTCTTAGGTGCGCATATACTGAGGTGTATCCACTTGGATGAGTAATGTATATAGCTTTCCCATATCCGCCTTCAGAGGCAGCTATTCTACTCACATAACCACTTTCGATTGCGTAGATTTTTAGCCCAACCTTTCCTTGAGTTCTGATATCTAATCCAGCATGAAAGTGGCCGGGTCGTAATTCTCCAAAATTCCCTGATAATTGAAGAGTAATATCTAGTGGCGACCTAAAGTTGACTTTATTTTGTGAAAGGGCCGTTAAGCAGATAAAGAAGGATAAAATACCGAGGGGTATAGATTTCATAATCAAGGATTAAAATACAAAATTACCCTAGTCCAATACCGCACCATGCTCTAATTAGAATAGCTATACACAAAAAGAACTTAAAAACTTGCTTACTCTTAATTAGCCTGCTAAATTTGTAAAGCATAAAGTGGGGCACAATGACTACTAATAAGATTGAAAAAATAGGAGAAAAAGTGGATCGTTTGATTACTGCATATCGCAGCAGTGTCAAGGAGTTGGAGGCGTTGCGGGCTGAGAACTCTAAACTGCGAAATACTATAAACAATAGCAGTGAAAGTTCAATGGATAATTCCTTTGAAAATGAGCAAATAAAGAAGAAAGTAGACGCACTTATTTCAGAATTGGACAAGTGCGTTCAACTAATTTCCAAATAAATGGGTACTAAATCTGTTGAAGTTCAAATAGGAAAACGTTCTTACCCAATAGAGGTGGATAATGAAGTAGAGGAGAAAAATGTTTTACTTGCTGCTCAAATGATCAACGATAATATCAATAAACTCAAGGGAAATTACGTAGTAACAGATTATGTAGATCTACTTGCAATGACCGCGTTAGAATTGGCCAACAATGCTGATAATAGCGAAAAATTAGAAAATACTGCATTTAATAAATTGATGGATAACGAATTGGATGAGTTGATTATAAAGCTTGACCAAGTTCTAGATTCATAGTTGTTCTTAAATTATAATCTACTTCGGTAGAACTTTTTGCCCGCATAATTGCGTTTTGTAAACTCAACATTTTAAACGTTGGGAATGTAAAACTTAGAGTAAAAGAAGGCCTGTTTATCGCGCTTTGGTGTTGAGATTCCGAAAGGGACACTGGACTCTTGCACTTGAAAGGTTGCATTCCATTCTTGCACTTATTGGAGTTTACAAGAACTTTTTATGCGGGCATTTTTTTTAACTAAAACTAAACATGGATATAATAAGTATTTTAATAGGGTTGCTGCCCGGAGCAGTTTTAGGTGTTGTCGGAGCCAACATCATGCTTAAAAAAAGCTCCCAACAAAAGGCCCGAAAATTTCTTGAAGACGCAAAGACTGAGGCCGAGGTAGTCAAAAAGGAAAAGATTTTTCAAGCAAAAGAGAAATTCTTGCATTTGAAAAGTGAGCATGAAAAACTGGTAAATGAGAAGAACAATAAAATGTCTCAGGCCGAAAATAGAATTGGTCAGAAGGAAGAAAGTTTAAACAAAAAACTGAAACAATCAAACCAGCAAGAGGCGGATCATAATCGCAAACAATCGCGACTAAACGATCAGCTGGCCATTCTTGAAGAAAAAGAAAAAATGCTTTCTAAAGTGTATGCGGAGCATGTTCAAAAATTAGAGCAGGTTTCAAACTTGAGCGCTGAAGAAGCAAAAGCAGAAATGACCGAAGCGTTAAAAGAAGAAGCTAGAACCAATGCAATGGCGCTTATTCAGGAAATGACGGAAGAGGCGAAGATCAATGCAAATAAAGAAGCAAAGAAAATAGTTATTCAAACTATCCAACGTGTTGCAACTGAACATGCCATTGAAAATTCAGTGTCTGTTTTTAATATCGAAAGTGACGATGTTAAAGGTCGAATCATTGGTCGTGAAGGAAGAAACATTAGAGCTTTAGAAGCTGCTACAGGTGTCGAAATTATTGTAGACGATACACCAGAAGCAATAATTCTAAGTTGTTTTGATCCTGTAAGAAGAGAAATTGCAAGATTAGCTCTACACCAATTGGTAACTGATGGTAGAATTCACCCAGCAAAAATTGAAGAAGTAGTTGCTAAAACGCAAAAACGAATTGAAGAAGAGATAGTAGAAGTTGGAAAACGAACAGCAATAGATCTTGGAATCCACGGATTACATCCAGAACTGTTGCGGATGGTGGGTAGAATGAAATACCGTTCTTCTTATGGGCAGAATTTGTTGCAACACTCGCGTGAAGTAGCCAATTTGTGTGCTACAATGGCTTCAGAATTAGGTTTGAATACTAAGGTTGCAAAAAGAGCTGGTCTTCTGCACGATATTGGAAAAGTACCGGATGATGAGCCAGAATTGCCACACGCAATTTTGGGGATGAAGATTGCTGAAAAGCATGGTGAAAAGCCGGATGTTTGTAACGCAATTGGAGCACACCATGATGAGATTGAAATGACTTCAATGATTTCACCACTGGTTCAAGTATGTGATGCTATTTCAGGTGCAAGACCCGGAGCTAGAAGAGAGGTAGTTGAATCTTATATACAACGACTAAAAGATCTAGAAACACTTGCAATGAGTCATTCTGGTGTTGAAAAGGCATATGCCATTCAAGCAGGAAGAGAACTCAGAGTTATGGTGGATTGCGATAGAATCGACGATAAACAAGCTTCTGAATTGAGCTATAAAATCTCTACGAAAATTCAAGAGGAAATGACCTATCCAGGTCAGGTAAAAGTTACCTTGATTAGAGAGACTAGAGCAGTATCCTACGCTAAATAGACCAATGAATAGAATTATAGGAAAAAGAGTATTAGTTACAGGTGGTGCCGGATTTATCGGCTCTAACTTGTGTGTTGATCTAGTAAAGGACAATGAAGTCGTTTGTTTAGACAGTTTTATAACAGGAAGGAGAGAAAACCTCGAATCCTTAAAAAACAACTCTAAGTTCACCTTGATTGAAGGTGATATACGCAACGAAGAAGATTGCCAAAAGGCACTGCAAGGTGTGGATATTGTGCTGCACCAAGCTGCACTCGGTTCGGTCCCTCGATCTATCGAAAATCCTATACTCACTAACAGTATAAATATTGACGGATTTTTAATGATGCTGAATCAATCGCAAAAAATGGGCGTAAAGCGCTTTGTTTATGCTGCGAGTTCCTCAACTTACGGCGACCATCCTGGATTACCTAAAATTGAGGAAAATATTGGAGCGCCTCTATCTCCTTATGCTGTTACAAAGTATGTGAATGAATTGTATGCCAAGGTGTTTTTTGATTTGCACGGCTTGGAAGTAATTGGACTTCGATATTTCAATGTATTTGGTCGGCATCAAGATCCAGATGGAGCATACGCTGCAGCCATTCCAAAGTTTATCAAAGCATTTCTATCGGGAGCATCTCCAACTGTGCATGGTGACGGAGAGCAATCTCGTGATTTTACGTACATAGAGAATGTGCTTCAAGCAAATCATTTAGCTGCAATAACCACGAACAAATTGGCCATTGGTGAAGTATTTAATGTTGCTTTTGGCGATAGAACAACGGTGAACGAACTCACCTCGGCGTTAATAGCGAACTTGTCAAAATTTGATGCATCAATATCAGATATTGAAATAAATTACGTAGCAGAAAGAAAAGGAGATGTAAAACACTCTTTAGCTTCAATAGAAAAGGCTCAAAGTTTATTGAATTACAATCCTCAATTTTCATTGGAGAAAGGTCTTGATGAAGCTATAAACTGGTATTTCGAATATTTTAAAAATAAAACACATGTCTAAAAAGGAGATAACTTTTGCAATTGTAGGTTACGGTCACATTGGTAAACGTCACGCATCAATGGTTTCTGGCAATGAAGAAGGTAAAGTTGTTGGAGTTGTTGAACCGATGGATGATAGACGTGCCGATGCTGAAGCAACTGAAGGTGTTAAAGCTTTTAAGACAATTGCTGAACTGTATGAAGCAGGAGTCGATCCAGATGTTATCAATATTTGTACGCCTAACGGCTTGCACGCTAAATTGGCGCTAGAGGCTTTAGAAAAAAGAGCGCACGTGGTTATTGAAAAACCTATGGGTTTGACCAAACAGGAATCTGAAGAAGTTATTTACCGGGCTTTACAAGTGAGTAAGCAGGTGTTTTTGGTGAAACAAAATCGCTACAGTCCTACTTCTGCTTGGTTAAAAACAATTGTTGATGAAGGTCGATTGGGTAAGCTGTTTATGATACAGCTCAACTGTTACTGGAATAGAGACAATAGATATTATAAACCGGGCGGTTGGAAAGGCACAATGGACATGGATGGAGGAACGCTGTTTACACAGTTCAGTCATTTCGTAGATATTATGTATTGGCTGTGTGGAGACATAAAAAATATTGAAGGTAGAAGTACCAATTTCAATCATCCGTCTACAGAGTTTGAAGACACTGGCGTTGTAAATTTTGATTTTATAAATGGTGGTATGGGCTCAATGAATTTTTCGACTTCAATTTGGGGTCAAAATTTAGAAAGTAGCATTACCATTATTGGAGAAAAAGGAAGTGTTAAGGTATCGGGACAATACATGGATAAAGTGGAAGCTTGCCATGTACAAGATTATGTAATGCCTGAATTACCGCCGTCTAATCCACCAAACGATTATGGAGATTACAAAGGATCTGCTGCGAACCATCATTACATCATTCAAAATGTAATTGATGTAATTGCGGGACGAGCTGAAATCGCTACCAATGCCTTAGAAGGAATGAAGGTGGTAGAAATGATTGAAAGAATGTACGAGAAAATTAGAACCAACTAAGCACTTAAATTGTTGAAAGAAAAGATAAACCATATGGCTGCTAATTTATTAGTGGCCATTTTTTTTTACTTTCATGCATAGTATTACGCGGCAAACTAAACGCGACAGCGCAGCTCGAAACAAAAGAGTAAGGATAGATTTGAGTACTACTAGGTTAACGATATTAGAATAATGAATTACGCAAAAATCACAAAAGCACATTTTGAAAAGCTCGTATCAATAGTAGGAGCAGAGTATGTTTCTGTTGACCAAGAGCAACTGATTAACTACGGGCACGACGAGACGGAAGACTTTTCATTTCCACCCGAAATAGTGGTGAAACCAGCTGATGCAAAAGAAATTTCTTCGATTCTGAAGCTGGCTAATGTTGAACAACTTCCCGTTACCCCAATTGGCGCTCGTACAGGCTTGAGTGGCGGGGCGCTGTCTATTCACGGCGGAATTGGATTGAGTTTGGAACGATTGAATCGTATTTTAAAAATAGACGAAAAAAACTTGCAAGCGACGGTCGAACCTGCAGTCATTACCCAAGTTTTTCATGATGCATGCAAAGAACAAGACCTATTTTATCCGCCAGACCCTAGCAGTTGGGGATCTTGTTTTATTGGAGGAAACCTTGCTTACAATGCTGGTGGACCAAAGGCGGTAAAATATGGTGTAACCAAGGACTATGTGCTGAACCTCGAGGTGGTTTTGCCAAATGGAGATATCATTTGGACAGGAGCTAATGTGCTTAAAAACTCGACGGGCTATAATCTCACTCAGCTTATGGTGGGCAGTGAAGGAACGCTTGGAATTATCACCAAAGCAGTCTTTCGGTTGATTCCCTACCCAAAACATATCTTGACACTCTTGGTTCCATTTGATGCTCCTGAGAGTGCTTGTGAAGCCGTATCTGCAGTATTTAGAGCTGGATTAACTCCTTGTGCCATGGAATTTATGGAACGCGATGCATTGGATTGGACGATTCCTTACATTGACGATTTTAATATTACGGTAGAAGCTAGCGTGCAAGCGCATTTGCTGATTGAAGTTGATGGTAATGAACTGGAAGTGTTGTACAAAGAATGCGAACAGATTTCTGAAATAATGACTGCCCATGGAAGTGGCGAAGTATTGTTTGCCGATGATGCTGCACAGAAAGATGCACTTTGGAAATTGCGCCGTAGAGTAGGAGAGGCCGTAAAATCGCATTCTATCTATAAAGAAGAAGACACCGTTGTTCCAAGATATGAAATGCCCAAGTTACTGGCAGGCGTTAAGGAAATTGGTGCTCGTTATGGATTTAAATCCGTTTGTTACGGGCACGTAGGTGATGGTAATTTACACGTAAATATTGTAAAAGGCGAAATGTCTGACGACGATTGGAACAACAAACTTACCGCAGGAATTCGCGAGATTTTCCAACTTACAAAATCCCTAGGTGGAACCATATCAGGTGAACACGGTATTGGTTATGTGCAGAAAGGATACTTAGACATTGTGTTTTCGGAAGCTGAAATCGCCATTCAAAAAGGAATTAAAAACGTGTTTGATCCCAATGGTATTTTGAATCCGGGAAAGGTTTTTGACTGATTTAATTATCATGGAAGCT
>CAJVZZ010000035.1 GCA_913020435.1 uncultured Flavobacteriales bacterium
TGCCTGAGTGGCCGAAAGGACTTGTTTGCTAAATAAGCGTACCTCAAAAGGGTACCCAGGGTTCGAATCCCTGTCTCTCCGCAAAAATTTTTGAAAACAGCTCAAAGCCCTTAATTATAAGGGCTTTGCTGTTTTTGGTAGTTTAGCTTTCCCGACATATGCCCGATAATTACATGTTTTACTCAAAATATGCTGTTTTTGGTTCTAGCTTATATTTTATAAAATATGCTGTAGTCCCAATAGTGCTTTTAACGAGCTAATTTAAACTGTCGTCTTGGATAATATTCGAAATATCGCTTTAGATATAATTAGTTGCAAATTCTCATCTTTTGCCTTATAACCTAAAACCGCCCGAAGTACCTTTTAAAAATTTATTCAATGTCTTTGTTTACTGCATTTACAAAATCGATACTTAGTTAGAGTCTAAGATTAGGAGCATCATCAGAAGAGTATAAAGTAATGTAGCCCCTTTTTTGGTTTTAAAATGCAACATAACTGTAACTCACAACTCAATTAATAATCACTTTTTACAAGGGTTTCAATAAAATAGAAATATTTTTTTTTCGCGTCGAACTTCGCCTGATGCCCGCGCAATGACTTCTATAAAACCTTGTTTTCTGTTGCTGTTTCTGGTTAAATTTGACGTGAAAACAATAAAACCTTATATAAAGTGAGACTAAACAAAATTCTCTCGTTTTTATTGACAACTATATTTTTTCTTTCACTAATAACCTGTAATAGTTCAAATTCAGTTACTTCAAAAAAGAGATATTCAAAAAAAGAAGTATACAGAAGGATATCATTTAAATTTAGCCTGGCTGGTGTGATTTTATCAATAACAGGTATCTATCAAACACATAAAAACAATAAGAAAGGTCAAGTAATAGCTTGAATTGGTAACGTCTTGTCATTAATTTTTTCAATGGTTGTAATCATCAGCTTAACCTCGATCTAATTCTTGAAGTTCATGATGAGAAGAGTATTCTTTTCATTTAAACTCTATTTATTTCAGCTTGGTGCACAAGATAATAATAACACAAAACCAACAATGTATTATTTCTAAAAACCTTTTTTTCTTTATTATTGTTTAATTAAAAAATAAAAAATATTATGAAAAAATCATTCCTACTAGTCTTTTCTATATTGCTGTTATGTAATGCAAATATGCTTGCGCAAAAGAAAGTTGCCCTTACAAGTTTTTGGGTGTCTAAGCACATTGGCTTTGAGCAAATTGGAGGAGGTGCAGCGCTAGTTGCTGCAATCAGTTCTTTATCAGAAAATCCAAATTTTAACTTACAACCTGTTCTAGATAACTTTTACATAACTTTTAATGAAGAGTATTCAAAGAATTTCCCTTTTGAACTAATGCCTGAAAAAGATGTTATCAAACGTGAAGAATATATTGCCTATGAAGGTAGATTTAACGAAACAAAAGACAAAGACAGAAACAAGCTTTTTCAACGTTACCTTACACCTGAAGGATATAAACCGTTAGTAGAGTCTGCATTTAAAGGAGAGAAAAGTAACCAAATGCAAATGGTGAAAATGTTCAATGATGCAGATGGGGTGATGTTTGTTAGTATGGGTTATGAGTTTGTAAAAAAAACAGTACCCTTTACAGCTGGAGTTAGAGCTTTTGTAAGAATCAAATTATGGAATAAAGAGGGAAAAAGAGTATTTTCTATTAACGAATATGGAACTTCAAAAAAATCTGTTGCTATTGTTGGTGGTATTCCATTAATGAATGCGGATAAACTTCTTCCTCTGTGTGAGAGTGCGTCTGCAAAGTTAGTTGCTGATTTAGCTAAAAAAATTAAAAAAGTTGCTAAAAAATCAGCCAAAAAATTATAGTAACACAATTAAAATTTTAAATTTCATTATTACTAAAAGGCCCTTTCAAGGGCCTTTTTTATTAGTTTAATTTAAAATTCAAAAATCTAACTCTCTCTATTTCAAAATGTAAATTGTAACGGTATGGTTTAAGGTTCTTAAAGAGTGAGTTAATTACAAAGGAAACAGGGGGATTATAACTACAACTGGATAATTAACTTCAAAAAGAAAATAACTTTCAAATTACCCTATTTAAAGATTCCAAATGAAGTTTTAAGGTTTTCCTGTGCATGGGGTGAACCTCTGATTAATTATTAGATGATTGAAAAGGATAATAATAATAATAGAGAGTAGCTTACAGAAATGTGGAATCATGATCTCCACCACATGAAGTAATGATTCTTTCACTCTCTACATAAACCTCTATATCATTCAAGAGTAAAGGCCTTACCGCCTTTATAGCTATTGCTCTGCAAGATACTTTGCTATCTAAATCACTTGCATTATGGGTAAAGTCTCTTGTAAAGATTTTCTACTGTTTTATGTTGTTCTTGTTTAGCTAGAACAGAGTTAATAGAATTTGTAATTAATACCTGAAGCTCCTTAGGTGAAATTTGTGTAATTGCTAATAATTTTCATTTCTTTTTTTTTCACTTTATTGAAGCCAAAATTTACGCGAAATGAAGCAATGTATTTTTCACGTATAATTTATGAGCATTATACAGTGGTATTTCACCGTAAATATTTGAGTTGGAATTGATGTCTCTCCGCAAAACAAAAGCCTGCTTCCTCCGATAACTTTCGGAATGAATCATGCTTTTCTATTTAGTATCGGCCTTGCTCAATAGCTATTACTATTTCTTCAATGTACCTATCTTCTGTAGTTGCATCGTATTCGGACTTCAAGTCTTGACTAAATACTTTTGCAATTCCCTGCCAAAAAAAAGCAGTTATCCCACTTCGAAACTCTTTGACCAGCTCATAGGAAGTTCTATCTGTTTCTCTGTCGATCAATTTAATGAGAATTCGACCTTGGCTAGTTGTCATTTCCTTCATATCCTCGCCGAATTCAGCAAGTAACTCTTCCTCTACTTTCTTGTAGTATTTTTTTCTTTTTCGAGGATCTTCTTCCGCTTCAATTTCCGATTGATACTTTGCTAATAGTTCATTTGCTTTTTTAGCATAAGGGTAAACTATTTTGACATATCGTTGAAGTCTATTGTACTTCTTCTCTTCCTTTTTCGATTTGAATACACGTTGCTCCCAAACTGAGTAGGAATTCATAAAAACAACGGGGACCGTATCACCCTCTATGACTTTTGCATAATGCAAATGTCCAGCAGCGGAATCTAGTTGAGCATTTATTTTGGATAAACCTCCAGACAACAGTACCAATAGGATCAGTGTAATTCTCATCGTTTTTTCTACGTTGATAAAATTACAACCTTTGTGCCTAATCTCTGTTTAGCTTCATAAGAAGACGAAGAATCTCCAAGTATAGCCACACCAATGTCACCATTAATCCAAAGGCACTAAACCATTCCATGTACTTTGGAGCACCTTGTGCCGCATTTTTTTCAATAAAATCAAAATCTAATAAGAGATTCATTGCAGCTATACCAATAACCAATAAACTAAACCCAATCCCCATTAAACCACTGTCATGCATCATTGGCATACTTGAGCCGAACATGGACATTACGAAATTGATCATATAAATCACGAAAATTGCTCCAGTGGCAGCAATAATTCCAGATTTTAATTTTTCTGTAACCTTAATCAAGCCTGTTCTGTAAGCAAAAAGCATTACGAACATTGTCCCAAAAGTCAGGATTACAGCTTGGAAAGCTATCCCTGGATACATACTTTCCGCAAATGCAGAAACACCGCCTAAAAACAAGCCTTCCAGTGCAGCATAAATTGGAGCGCTGATTGGAGCAACTGTTGGTTTAAAGATAGTTACCAAAGCAGCGATTAATCCGCCTACTAAACCAATCAATAAAAAGCTTGTCGTTCCAGATCCAGCCATAAACATATCGAAAACATAGTATGCAGGAATAATTGTACAAACAAATAGTACAAGAGACTTATTAATTGTTCCCTGCACGGTCATCCTCTGATCTTCAGCGGCAAAGCCTTGCTTTTCAAATATTTTGGCACTAAAAGCCGGATTTGAAGATTTTTCTATAAATGCCATTGCTCTTTTAATTAGTTTCTATTGTATTTCCAATTAGTTATCTGTTGAGTTGGATAACCCAGCGATTTATTTGAATTTGATGCATCAAACAACTTACCAATTACTAAAGCTGCCAATTCTTCCTCTTTTTGATCAAAGTGATCTAAAATTTCTGGTTTAAAGTACTTCTCTACAAAGTGAGTATCAAAGTCTCCACTAATAAAAGCCTCATGCTGTATCGCAAAACGACAAAAAGACAGTGTAGTAGAAACTCCTTCAATTTTGTAATCATCAATTGCCCTAACCATTCTATCAATAGCTTCCTGACGATTTTCTCCAGTTGCTATTAACTTAGAAATCATAGGATCATAATAAATTGGAATTTGCATTCCCTCTTCAAAACCATCGTCTACTCTTATTCCAGGACCTTCTGGTTTTCTATATCTATAAAGAGTTCCTATATCTGGCAAAAAATTATTTTGAGGATCCTCTGCGTAAACTCTGACTTCTAAGGAATGCCCAATAATTTTAATGTCTTCTTGAGTAAAGGAAAGTTGCTCTCCTCGAGCTACTTTAATTTGCTCTTTCACCAAATCAATTCCAGTAATTTGCTCAGTAACTGGATGCTCAACCTGCAACCGAGTATTCATTTCAAGAAAATAATAATCGGTATTGTTTTCTAGTATAAACTCAACAGTTCCTGCACCAACATAATTACAAGAGCGTGCTACTTTTTTAGCACATTCACCCATTTCATGCCTTAATTCAGGAGTTAAAACTGAGCTAGGTGCTTCTTCTATTACTTTTTGGTGACGACGCTGAATACTACATTCTCTATCAAATAGATGCACAACATTACCGTGTTTATCTGCTAAAATCTGAAATTCAATGTGCCTTGGAGTGGTTACATAACGTTCAATAAATACTGATCCATCACCAAAAGCAGATATTGCTTCATTCATTGCAAGTTTTAATTGCTCTTCAACACTTTCTGCTTCATGAACCGTTCGCATTCCTTTTCCACCACCTCCAGCAGCAGCTTTTATTAGAATAGGAAAACCGATTTTTTCAGCTACTTCTTTAGCCTCTGCCAAGTCTTTAATTGCTCCTTCAGTACCGGGAACCATTGGAATTCCAAAAGCTTTAATAGCCTCCTTTGCTGCTAATTTATTCCCCATTACTTCTATAGCATGAGTGTCTGGGCCAATAAAGGTTATGCCAGCTTCTTCAATCTTTTTAGCAAATTCTGCGTTCTCACTCAAGAAGCCATAGCCTGGGTGAATTCCTTCCACATCTAACTTTCTAGCTACATCCAAAATGTTATTCATGACCAAATAGGACTGATTTGAAGGAGCCGGTCCAATACAAACCGCTTCGTCTGCATAACGAACAAAAGGAGCACCTCTATCTGCCTCAGAAAAAACGGCAACAGTTTTGATACCCATTTCATGACACGATCGCATTATACGAAGGGCAATTTCACCGCGATTTGCTATTAGTACTTTTTTCATAATGTTCAATTCAATTAAATAAATTTGTATTGAGACTTAAGTTTCCAAAGCTAAAATAAATTGGTGCCTTCAACTTTGTTAAATCGGTATAAAATTTCGTTGATTACTGCTTGCTTCGCTGGCCTTAGTTGCCTTACGTCATATGGCCAAGAACATGTTCAAAAAAGTATTGACGGACAATCTGATTATAATTCCGGAGATTTCAAGGCTGCTATCGCTGATTTTAAAGCTAGTGTTGCTCTAAAGCCTGATTATTTGAAGGCTCACTTTAACCTAGCTATGTCATATTACAAGCTGGAGTATTTTGATTCTGCAGGAGCTTCTTTTGCTCGTGTTATTGAAATAGATAGTTCTATTGCTCTGCCCTACTACTACTTGCCATTTTGCCATTATAATAATGCTGAAAATGAACTTGCCCTTCAATATTTCAATACTGCTATTCTAAAATTTCCAAAAAAAAGAGAGTTATATTACTATATGGCCGTGATTCATGCCTCAAATGGCGATAAAGACCTTGAATTAGGAATTTACGATAAACTTCTTAAACTCTATCCCAATGAATACAAAGCGATTATTCAGAGAGCAAACTTACACAACGATCTGCAAAACTTTAAGTTAGCCTTAACCGACCTTAACAAAGCAATAGCGCTCAATGAATATGAAGCTGATGCCTTTTTACTAAGAGGTATTATCCATATTAATTTTGGAAGAATAGATGAAGGTTGCAATGACTTGATTATGGCGGAAGCCTTAGGTTCTGTCGCTCCAGCTCTGTTAGAACTCAAACCGTTGAATTGCGTTACTAACGAATAATTTTTGAACCTGTCAAGAAAATTACTTTTACGTAATTTCCAAAAGAAGGATTTTCAATAAACTTCTGATTCAATTTTAGTTTTTCTGGCATCACCTCTTCGATATAGGCCTTTTCTGGATCATCCGAAGCTGCTAAAATATCATTTTCATCTACAAAACTTATCGAGGCATAATCTGTAATTCCAGGTTTTACATTGAGCACTGTTTTTTGCTGACTGTTATATTCCTCAACATATCTGCGAACTTCTGGCCTTGGCCCTACCAAGCTCATTTCTCCTTTAAGTACATTAAATAATTGAGGAAGTTCGTCCAGTTTGTATTTTCTTAGAATATAACCAGCCCCAGTTATTCTTGGATCTCTACCGCCAACCGTAAGTTGACCTAAGGCTTCAGAATCCACCTTCATAGTTCTGATTTTATGTAGGAAAAAATCCCGACTCCACCTACCAACTCTTTGTTGATTAAAGAGAATTGGGCCTTTTGTGTCAATTTTCACCAATAGACCCACTAATAAGAATAATGGAGAAAGCACTAAAATGCCAAATAGGCTAAATATTATATCAGCCAATCGAATCATTACATTACTTCTTCAACAGCTTTAACTAGTGCATCGATTACCCAGCCAATTTGCTCATCTGTAATGTCATAAAAAACGGGTAACGATATTTCTTGCTGATAATTATTCCAAGCAACAGGATAATCTTCCATTTTAAAATCAAACTCCTTGTAGGCAGTCATTAAAGGTAATGGCTGAAAATGAACATTTACCGCCACTTTTTCAGCGGATATCTTATCTATTATTCGGTCTCGTTGATCTTCAGTTGCATTATTAATACGAAGCATATAAATGTGAAAGCAGCTTTGCTTTTCCTCAGTTTTATAAACAGGAATGTTTGCCCACTCATGTTTCTCTAACAAAGCATTATACTTATCAAAAACAGATTTACGCTTGACCAGCATATCACTATCGTAACGCTCTAATTCCACTAACCCGAGAGCGGCGTTAATATCAGTCATATTACATTTATAGCCCGGTTCTGTTATGTCATAACGCCAACCACCTGCCTTAGACTTCTCCAGAGCATCTTTTGATTGACCGTGCAATGATTTTACTTTAAATTGCTTCTGAACAGCGAGGCAATCAAACTGTTCAGGGAGATTGAAAATTACTGCTCCACCTTCAGCTGTAGGTAAATTCTTTACTGCATGAAAAGAAAATGAACTTATATCTGCTAATGTACCCGAGTTCCTCCCCTTATAATTAGCACCAATAGAATGAGCCGCATCTGCCAGGACCATAATTCTTCCAAGTTTGATCTGCTGTTCAGAATTTGGGTGAAATAATTCTCGAACAGCCGGCTTGGCAAGCAGTTCTCTCAATTCATCATAATCGACAGGCATTCCAGCAATATCCACTGGCATTATTACCTTGGTTTTCCTCGTAATTGCAGCCTCAATTTTAGAAACATCGATATTAAAATCATCACCAACATCAACTAAAACTGGAGTCGCTCCGCAATGCATTACAACATTGGCAGTTGCACAATAAGTATATGCAGGCAGTATGACCTCATCTCCTTCTTTTACACCTAACCATCTCAAAGCCAACTCTAAACCCGCTGTAGCAGAGTTCAAACAAACTGTTGCTTTACCACCCGTATATTTAGTTAGCTCTTCTTCTAATTTCTTAGTCTTAGGACCGGTTGTGATCCAACCTGAGTATAAAGTATCTAAAACAGCATCTGCCATTTTTTTATCCATTCTTGGTGGTGAAAAAGGTACTCTCATTCTAAATTTTGTTTTTTCTATATAGTAGAGGATTATCTATGAAATTTGTTCGATAATCATTTTGCATATTCTGGGCAAATAGCGAGGCAAAGAAAGCATAAAACACTACTCCAGCTTGTACTTCGAGAACAGATTCGGTAAGGCAAGCAATCCCGACAATAATTGCTAAAAAAAATCCTAGAAAATGCCATCGTTTCCAATTGTAAAACAAAGGAGAAATAATCATGATTACTAAAATAAGTCCTGCTGGTATTCCTAATGCCGCCGCAGTTTGAAGATATTGATTGTGCGCGTTATACTTTCGTTCATAGGCATATTTATATTCTTTTTCTTTATAGAGTTTTACCAACTCATCCTTAATATCTCCTGTTCCAGTGCCAAGAATAGGATGTTCTTGTATTATCTCAACAGCAGTTTTCCACACCAAAATACGGACTGCACTGCTCTCCCATTCAGTTTTTCTGACTTCCTTTTTTTCAACGGCAACTACTACCTGTTTAAATCCGTGAAAGTCAGAAGTTGAATTCTTGTAGTCTTTTAGAAAGGATGATAATGCAATCCAAGATATTAGCACTAATAAAGTTCCAAACATCCATTTTCGTTTACTCACAATAGAATAAACAATTGCAAGAATAAAAATGAAAAATAAGACCAAGAATCCATTTCTGGAAGTACTAAAAAATATAGCGACTGAGAATAATAGAATTAATGAAATTCGAATAATATTAATAACTGAAAAGAGCTCTTTAGAAGTAAAATACAGCTTGTATATTAATATGATTATCGCAAAATTCATGTACATCGAAAAGTAGCCTATATGGAGACTAGGAGAAATCTTTTGTGCGTAAAAATCAAGGTAGGTCGAGCTTCCTATCTGATATTCATAAAACGCATTCAAAACCCCAATTACCATTGCTATCGAGCAACCAATAATGTAACTTGACAATACCTTATTAAAGTCTTCTTCACAAAATGATTTACTGCGCATAAAGATAAACGGCAAAAGCAAAAAAGAAAGTTTGATTTGGACATCAAACCATGCAAAAGATTGATTTTCAGACCAAAGAGTGCCTGCTATGTGATAACCAAAATAGAGAAACATCCCCGCAAACAAATAGCGCAGAGTATTTTGCTTTTTTTCTGTCTTTAGAAAAGCTGAATTTACAGCAAGTAACACTATTGTTATTCCCAACAAATTCTGATGAACTGGTATTAAAAAAGCCAGGATAATTGTAAGAATAAAATGCCTGTATTCAGCAGATTTCAACTTTAAATATAGCGTTTGATATTCCAAAATTCTAAACGTCTTTTTATCGAATCTTATTATAATTCCTTGAATACATCATCTTGAGAGTTGTTCATTCTTTACCGAAGGTTGCCTATTGAAAATTATAAAACGAATAATCCCATCTAAGTAACCTTTTCCATAAGACAGATGTAAAATCATAAACGAGTAAACAACTTTAAAATTATGAACCTTTTCTAGTTTAAGAGAAGAATAAAATGCCAATGAAATATAAAGCATTAATATAGGAATACTAAGAAACAATGTTTCCTTAAAAATTAACCCTGCTATTCCAGAAGCAATTAAAAACATAACAAACAAAAAGGGAATTAATTGACGCACTGTGGTAATCGTTTTGTGTTTTTTATTTACGTAAACCTTCCAATAACCATACTGATAGTATTGCTTCCAAAGTTTAGAAAATGATGCCCTTACATAATATTTTGACTTAATACTCTTTGATAACCAAATTTTAAATCCGGATGATGTAAGCCTATAATTTAATTCATCATCTTGATTTCTCGTAAGGCTTATATCAAAGTTTCCTATAGTTTCAAAAACACTCATCTTATATGCCCCAAAGGCTACAGTATCAACATATCCTTCAAAATCGCCAGTTCTGAAACTAGCATTTCCGACACCAAATCCACTTGACATTGCTGCGCCAATAGCCTTTGAGTCTTCATCGAAAAACACATTAGTAAGCACACCACCAACACAACCTATTTCAGTTGATTTGCAAAATGCCTTATTGCATTCTTTCAAGTATTGTGAATCTACTTCAGAATGCGCTCCAAGAATGATTAGTATGTCAGACGTAGCAGTTTCTATTCCATAATTAAATGCATACGGGGCTGATTTTTTTTCATTTAAATGAAATCGAATAAAGGAATGATTTTCCACATAATCCTCAATTATTTGTTGAGTATTGTCTGTACTTTTTCCGTCCGAAACAATTACAGTTAGTTTGTCTTTAGAGTAATCAATATTTACAATAGAATCGAGGCATAATCCAATGTACTTCTCCTCATTACGGCATGGAATTATTACGGTGTAAGAATATTCTATATCCTTCTTACCCATTTCAGAACTACTCATAAATTTCAGTATAAATTGCCTTTAGCTTTTTAGACTCTTCCTCCCAACTATACTTTTCAGCTACTTTTCGGTAACTGTAGTTTCCCATTTCTTCTCTAAGTGAGACATCTAAAACCAGCTTCTTAATTGCATTTTCAATTTCTTGATGATTACTCGGGTCGATAAATAATGCACAACCTTTAAAAGCATCCATCCAAAATGGAAAGTTTGACATTATTTGAGGCTTATTAGCAGCCATGTACTCAAAAGCTTTTACCGGCAAGGAAGACAAATGATTTACAGTAGGATGTAGAATAGTTAAGCCAATGTCTGCTGCTTTTATATAATTATAGACTTCTAACATGGGCTTTAGTCCGAAATATTGCATTTTATTTCCTGTATCAGCAATTGCGCATTCCGTCTCGAATACTTCATTTTCCCATGGTCCAAGCAGCCATAATTTCACATTAGATATACTTTGAATGGATTGTACTACTTCTTTAATTCCTCGCTCTGAAGTCAGTCCACCAACATATATCAGAACAATTTCTTTTTCTTTTTTTATTGACACGGGGATGCTATTTTCCACTTTACTTATCAGCGAAAGATTTCGAATAACAGCAACTTTATTTTTGAATTTTGGGTATACCACATCAGTATAATCAGACACCATTTTTTCTGTAACGACTATGATTTTATCAAAATTTTTGAAAGCTTTTTTTTCATAAACCGAGTACAAATATGATAAGCCCCAACGAAGAACTGACGGAATCCATGTTTTGCTTTTTATCATAAGCCCGGCAAGCTCGTGCATATCAAAAATTACTTTTTTACCTTCTTTTTTTAATTTCAACCCGAGTGGCAAAAGTTCGGGGTCATGCAAATGATAGATCTCGGCATCAAGTTCTCTTGCAATCTTTAATGCTTCCTTATTTCCCTTAAAAATGCGTTCTAATCTGTTTTTGTATGTTGACAGTGCATGAATTTTCACTCCGTTAACTTCCTCATTTTTAATGTGTGTAACAATAAGATGAGTGTCATAACCAGCTTGAACAAGAGAAACGCATTCCTTATGAAATATACGTCCATCAAAGGTTGGGTGGACTGTAGAAATATGTACGACCTTATTCATTAAACCAAAATTCAATTGCTATAATTTGCTAGGACTTCAATTGTCTTTCATAGCTAAAAGTAGCATAGGCAATTAGCGCAAAGTATAATAAATATGGAACTGATTCTACAATTGTATAGAGGGTTATAAACCTTTGAGTATTCATTGCAGGAATACAAAACAAAATGAGCATGCACAGTAAATAAAAAACAGGAAAAACTGCAGCAAGCTTTACCCTCTTAAGAGCATGAAGTACATTACTTAGTGGCGAAATAATGAATTGTATTGCAAAATAAAAAACTAAAGTTTTGACCATTATGGCGCTATCTAGCCATTGATCACCAAAGAAAAAACCAAATAATTCCACTGAAAATAAGTTGATTATTAAAATAATTATCCCACCCAAAGAAATTAGAACCAGAAATAAAATCTTCAACTCCTTAATCACTGATTCCTTATTATTAAATTTCTCAGAGATTCTTTGAAAAATAACTTGGGACAAACTCATCCCTACAATAGTCATCGGAACAAAAACATATTGTTTTGAAAAGGTATAATATCCTGTTTGCGTTTGATCAAAATGAAACATAAAAATATAGATCCCCAGTTGCGCAGCAATTGAGTTCAATAGGGCTGGAACAGCATTAAACTTTGGATATTCAATATATTCCTTTAGCGCTACTTTAATTTTTGACAAGTTAATTGGTAAAATACTAAAACTCAATTTCACAGATTGGTATAACGAAAAAATAGCCAACGCTGCCCAACTAAAGCCAAATCCATACACTAGACCATTTAAGGGAAGGTCTAGCATTAGATATCCAAACAGTAAAGTCATGAGAACCAGAACCGCTCCTTTAACAATTTTATTTTTAGCTATTTGTGCAAAGGCTTTTTCTCTGATTAAATAAAAATTTAAAGGTTGACTGATTGCAATATTTGAAACAATTAAGCCTAAGATTATGCACTCTATTATTGAAATCTGATAATCTAAAAACTCAGCTAAATCTTTTCTAGTAAGCAAAAGTATAAGCGTAAATAAAGCACTAAGAATAAATCCAATTATCCAAGAGCCTTTGACTAAATCAATTGCTTGAGACTGATTCCTTGGCAGTACAACGCTTAAATCATATCTCCCATTAATAACCACTGCCGCTATATTTACCCCCCCAAGCACAAAGGCAAATAATCCAAATTCATTTGGTGAGTATAAACGTGCAATTATGGGAGCAAACAGAAGCGGTATTAACTGGGAACCAATAGTGCCAATAGAAAGAACCGATACGTTTTTTACTATTTCAATATTCAAGAACTTATGAATCTGACTTTTCACTGCTTTTTAGAAACTAAGAAATTACCTATTTCATCTCTCCTTAGAATAAAAAAGCCAGTCAGAATAAAAAACCAGAGACCATGAGTTAAAAACGTCGTTGGTAAAGCGGAAGATCTAAAAAAGTTTAACAATAGAAAGAATATTCCAAAAAATCGAGCATCGATATTCAATCGATCAAAATATTTCAAGGTTAGGGATACTATAAAGGTAAAACCATACAAACCATATAAACCCAAGTTTATATATGCATCACTCATAAAACCATTGTTTGCATGAGTCACATTACTATGATATACTTCACGACCAATCAAAAATGGTGGCATAACATCATAGGGGTAAGTGTAGAAGCTTTTTAAAAAACTGTAGGAATAGTAAAGCGGTTCTTTAAAATAATTATAGTATTCAATATTTAATTGAGCAGGAACAACTAAATACCTTCTAAGTAATAGTGACTCCACCATTAAGCTGTCTTTTGTAGCAACTAAGTACATTCCAATAATTAATACCGTAATTATTAACGTTGTAAAAACTAATACCTTTTTTAATGGATTCTTAAAAAAGTAAAAGAAGATAACGGCGAAAATTCCAAAAAACAAACTCTTTTGTGGAATCATAGAATAAATTACAATAGAGACTAATACAGATAAAATGGTAAGAAACCATTTACGCTCAATCAATCCATAAACTGCGGCCATTGGCAAAAGGTATTGCACAAATGGTGACAATAAATATCCTGTAAGTATATTTCCATCCTCAGAAACTTCTGCTCTAATTGCATATAACTCACTTCCAAATTGGAATAATGAAGAGGAAAAATTAGTTTTATATGCTAGTAAAAATGGTATTAAAAAAAGAACTAGTAGAATAAATAGCAGCAAACTAACTTGCTTTTTCATTAACCTTTTAGCTTTTGGAATAGGAATTAATAATTCTGTCCAATTTATCAATACAAGCATGAAGATCGTAGCAAGAATAAAATGAAGGTTATCATCCATAAATTGAAAAATCAACAATTCGGGAAGTAGAAACAATACGATTAGAAGTGAAGAAAATGCTCGAATGAAATTCGAGTTTTTCAGAAACAGTAAAAGAAATGAACTTAAATAAATAACTAAAGCAACTACCGATTTCAAGAGGTTAAACTCCAAAAGCACCCCCATATAGCCATATTTGGGTACTACGAAATAAATGTACTGGTGAGCTGCAAGCAAATACAGCACAATTCCAACGATTGTAAAGAGTACTCTTACATCGCTATATATCCTATGAACTAATGTCTTTTGTAACATTTAAATTGAATGCGACCAAAGTACCAATAATTAACTTTCTTTGTTAATCAAATAGCTACCAAGAAAGAGTATGAACGAAGAGATTTCACTAGGCGAATTAATAGTATCAGTCCTTAGATTTATAAAACGTAATTTCCTAATTATGGGCATTGCAATATTCATCGGTGGTGTGTTAGGTTATTTTAAGGAAAGCACCAAGACTCCTACCTATAAAAGCGAGGCTGTGTTCTGTAGCGATTTGCTAGAAGCTAATCGGCTTAAAGAGCTTTCATCTGATTTTGAAACTGCTGTAAGAAACAATAATTACGCATTTCTGTCTCAGAAACTTTCCATTCCAATTGATAGCGTAAAACAAATCACTGGTATCAAAATCGAAATAATTGAAACCGAAGCAACCTATAGAAATGATGTAAATCTATCACGAAGTAAATTACACAATTGCATAAGAGTAATATGCAGTGTTACCAATGCTCAACTTTTTAATTCAATAGAAAATAGCATTTTACGCAACTTTAAAAATCATCCGGAAAGTAAAGAGATTGTTAGCCAAAGAAAAAGCGGATACAAAAGGGATATTGAAAAAATTAGTAATGACATTGTTTTTCTTACTGAACAGCGGGTAAAGCTATTTGATAAAATTCAACAAGGCGCTTTAAAAAATGACATCAATCAATTTGACACAGAAAGCCACTTTATCTTTGCCTATGAAAAAATGTCAGAATTAGAAGAGTTATTTCTAAGAACTAAAGTTGCTGTTCTTATGAAGCCTTTTAATGCCATGACCGTCGCTACTCACAGTAAAACCAAAGGTATTATTGTAACAGTTATTATCTGCTTATTTATTGCGGTTACTATTGCTGTATTTAGAGAAATCAAACTCTAATTAAATCCGTTTATTTATTCCAAATCGTGTTTATGAGAATTATAACTTCTATACTACTGCTTTGCGTTTGTGTTCCAAGCTATGCTCAATCTAACGCAAAAGAAAAAATCACCCTAGAACAAATCTGGGCTTCTGGAATGTTTCGGTCAGAATCCGTTTATGGACTTAAGTCTATGAATGATGGTGTTCATTATACCCTTCTGGATAATGACAGAGGAAGCACCCAAAAAATTAATCAGTATGCTTATGCAACTGGCGAATTACTGAAAACTATAGTTGATTTATCTAATATAGCATTAGAAGAAACAAAAGGTGCCCCATTTAAAGTTGATGGATATTCATTTTCTAGCAATGAAAAAAAACTACTGTTCAGCACTCAAACCGAAAAAATTTATCGCCACTCTACTCGCTCGAAGTATTACGTATACGATATAGCTACAAAAAAAATCGAGCTATTATCCGCTGACAAACAACGGTATGCAACTTTTTCCTCTTCTGGAAATCAAGTAGCTTTTGTAAGAGCAAACAATTTATTTGTCAAGAACTTAGAAACGGGAAAAGAGCTACAATTAACTTCTGACGGTAAGAAAAATGAAATCATAAATGGCGCTACTGATTGGGTTTATGAAGAAGAGTTTGCTTTTGATAAGGCTTTCTTTTGGTCGCCAACTGGAAACTCGATAGCATACTACAAATTCAATGAGTCAGCTGTAAAAGAATTTAATATGCCTATTTACGGAACCTTATATCCACAGGACAATCCGTTTAAATATCCTAAAGCAGGAGAAAAAAACTCAACAGTTCAAATTGAGGTGGCCAATATAATTAGTGGAAATATCAGTACTTATTCTCCTGAAGCCAACGTTGAATACATTCCTAGAGTGAAGTGGAGCAAGACTGATGACGCGCTAATTATTTACACCATGAACCGTCACCAATCAAATCTCAAACTGATAAATTATAATCCTACCGAGAAATCAAGTTCAGTTTTATACGAAGAAAATAACGACGCTTACATCGATATCACCGATAATTTTTATGTTGTTGGCGCAAATAAAGGATTCATTTTCACAAGTGAAAAATCAGGATTTAATCACTTGCATTACCAAAGTTGGAATGGTTCTAAAAACTTTCAAATAACCAAAGGGGAATGGGAAGTGACTGATGTATATGGTTTTGAAGAAAATAGTGGAACAATCTATTTTCAAGGAGCTAAAAATTCTCCAATGAATCGTGAGGTTTACAAAACTTCAATAAAAGGTTCTGGGCCTCAAAAGCTAACTCCTCTTGCTGGTTGGAACAACGCTACTTTTAGTTCTGGATTCAAATATTTCATCAATTATCATTCAACCGTTTCTTCACCTTCATACATTTCGTTACATAAAAATAGCGGAAAAGAAATTAGAGTTTTAAAAGATAATACTGTTCTAAATCTTACCCTTACCAAGTGTGATATCTCCAAACCAGAGTTTCTGACTATTCCAGTAAATGGTGAAACTCTAAATGCTTACATGATTAAGCCTAGCAATTTTGATCCTTCAAAAAAATATCCTGTCTTGATGTATGTCTATGGAGGACCGGGCTCTCAAACGGTAAAAAATTCTTGGGGTGGAGCAAACTACTTATGGTATCAAATGATGGCTCAAAAAGGCTATATAATTGTATCTGTGGACAATAGAGGTACCGGAGCAAGAGGTCAGAAATTCAAAAAATTAACCTACAAACAATTGGGTAAATACGAAACTGAAGATCAAATTTCTTCTGCTAAATGGTTAGCCGGACAGTCATATGTTGATGCAAGCCGAATTGGCATTTGGGGTTGGAGTTATGGTGGATATATGAGTTCATTGTGTCTTTTTAAAGGCAACGATATTTTTAAAACTGCAATGGCGGTTGCACCAGTAACGAATTGGAAATATTACGATTCTATTTACACAGAGCGTTACATGCAAACTCCTGAGGAAAACTCAGGGTACGACGAAAATTCACCAATAACACATGTCGATTCACTAAAAGGAAACTACCTCCTAGTGCACGGTACTGGAGATGATAATGTTCATTTTCAAAACTCGATTGAAATGGTTACAGCTTTGCAAAAAGCAAACAAACAGTTCGACTTCATGATGTATCCTAATAAAAACCATGGCATCTACGGCGGCAATACAAGACTTCAGCTCTTTCAGATGCTGACCAATTACGTTGAGGAAAATTTGTAGCCGCCTGCAGTAATAAATTAAGCTCATGGTTTAACGAGCAATTATTTTATATTCGTCGGCCTCATACAATGCTAAAAATTAATAAATATGTCTGATACTACTGTAAAACAAGGACACCCAGATGGGTTAATGACCTTGTTCTTTTCAGAAATGTGGGAACGTTTCTGCTACTATGGAATGCGTACATTATTGACGCTTTACCTAGTAAAATCTCTACTTAAAGGTGATGCCGAGGCTTCACTTATTTATGGCGCATACACTGGCTTAGTATATGCAGCTCCGATTATGGGAGGTAAATTAGCCGATCAATTCCTTGGTTATCGTTATGCCGTTATTCTTGGTGGATTAATGATGGCACTAGGAGAGTTTATCATACTTGGAGGTACTGAAAACATGATGCTTATTGGGATGGGTGCTCTTATTATTGGAAATGGATATTTCAAAGCAAACATTTCTACTATCGTAGGTAAACTTTACGAAGACAATGACCCGAGAAGAGATTCAGGGTTTACTATTTTTTATATTGGAATTAACGTTGGTGCATTGTTAGCGACAACACTTGTAGCTTATGTTGGTGAAGTTTATGGCTTTGATAAAGGATTTGGGTTAGCTGGAATTGGAATGCTCCTCGGTATTTTTATATTTTGGAGTCAGAGAAAAACATACGCTGCTGCGCCTGGGTTAGAGATAACTGAAGCTGGAAAGAAAAAGGTTTTTGGTAAAATTAATATGACACAGGTAATTACGGTTGGATCCTTCCTTCTGATTCCATTGTGTTACATCCTTATAATGCAAAACCAATGGCTAGATTATATCCTTCTTGCCCTATTTGGCTATGTATCTTGGATGCTTGTCTCTGCTGGTAAAAAAGAAGATGCTGAGAACGGCACTGCAATTTGGAAAGACAGAATGATTGCGTTAATCATTTTCATGATAATCAATATTACTTTTTGGGCTTGTTTTGAGCAAGCAGGAACTTCTCTTACCTTATTTGCCGATAGAAATGTAGATCGAGAAATCTTAGGTTGGCTAATGCCAGCATCTATGACTCAATTTTTTAATCCATTTTTCATTATCACGTTTGGATCTGTTTTTTCTATTATGTGGGTGAAACTTTCCGAAATGGGCAAAAACCCTAGTATTCCTTTAAAGTTTGCTTTTGGTATTATTCAGCTTGCGGCTGGATTCTTATTAACGCAAGTAGGTATGCAATTCGCTAATGAAGCTTTTCAAGTTCCATTATTGACGTTGTTCTTCTTGTACATGTTACACACAACTGGCGAACTGTTCTTATCCCCAATTGGACTATCAATGGTAACTAAACTGGCACCCAAGAATATCGCAGGAACTGCAATGGGAGCATGGTTCTTAAGTTTTGCAATTGCTAATTATGTTGGCGGTAAAATTGCCTCTATAACAGGTAGTCATGGCGGAGAGCCCGTATCCGGTCAAGCTGGTCTTGAGCAGTACGTTTCAATATTCACAACTATTGGGCTTGTTTTATTGGTAATTGCTTTCATTATAATCCTACTGAATAAGCCAATCAAAAAACTTATGCATGGGGTTAATTAATCTCAACTAAAACTTTATAAAAAAGCGGACTTGTTCCGCTTTTTTTATGCTTTAAATTCTTCTAATTACAATCCATAAAGGTCTGCTGATTGTCAATAAAATAAGTATACAGCTTAAGATACCTATATATTTGCAGAGCAAACGAATACCATGAAAAAAATCATATTCATAATTCTTATTGCCTTTTCAATACAACTGAGCGCTCAAGAAGCTCCTAGTATTAATTGGTTGACCATTGAAGAGGCTCAGGAAGCGATGAAAACTGAGAAAAAGAAAATTTTCATTGATCTATACACCGATTGGTGTGGTTGGTGTAAAAAAATGGATGCGTCTACCTTTAAAGACCCAAACGTAGTTCAATTTATGAATCAATACTATTATGCCGTTAAGTTTAATGCAGAACAAAAGGACTCCGTAAACTTCAACAACTTTGACTTTTACAATCTAAATCCTGAAGGTAAAAGAGGCACCCATTTATTTGCCTATTCGTTGCTTGATGGTCAAATGTCCTATCCTTCTTACGCCCTTTTGGATGAAGGCATGAATAGAATTAATGTAATTGCTGGATACAAAGAAACTGCTCCATTTGCGAGTATCTTATTATTTTTTGGTACAAATCAGTACCAGTATTACCATAATTATGTGGTAAAACAAATACAGCAAAACGCTGAACAAACAACTACAAATGCACCAAATAAATAGCAATGGATTTTAGCTCAGGACAACTTAAGTTCGCCGGATTTTTCTTAGTTGTTTTTATTCTAGTCATGATTTTTGCCTATTGGAAAGATCGCAAAATCATCAAGGCTCACTACAAAGGAGTTTCCATACTTTTCTTAATCATTTTTTCAGTAATAGCCTTCTATTGGGTTTTAGTAAAGGTGTTGTAACACCTATTCAATCTATTTGGATTAACTTGGGCACGTGAGGTCTGCTGTATTATTATCCATAATTTCAATTTTAGTTTTTTCTTGTGTTCCAGAACAGGATGGAATTGTAGCGCCTAAAAGCTATTCTTTTGATCTTGATTCAATAAAAAGTAGGAACAAACTAGTTGCCTTGGTGGATAATTCTACCACCAGCTATTTCATTTACAAAGGAAGTCCAATGGGATTTGAATATGAATTGCTCGAACGATTCACTAAACATATTGGAGTTGAATTAGAAGTTAAAGTTGTTTACAATTTGGATAGTATGATGCACTATCTAAATCAGGGTATAGGCGATGTATTAGCTGCTAACATAACCTCAACTGCAAATCGAAAAAAACGTGTTGCTTTTACCAATTCAATTCACAAAACACATCAAGTTTTAGTTCAGCGAAATATTAGAGATTCACTGTTAACCGAACTTGAGCAACTTTCAAATAACACTGTTCATGTTTGGTCTGAATCCTCGTTTTTAGAACGTTTGCAAAATATAAGTGGTGAGCTTGATGAAGCTATAAATATTGTAGCGGTAAACAACAACGATACTTCAGTTGCTATGAATATGACGCTTCAACTGATAGAAGCAGTTTCAAAAGGAGAAATCGATTACACTGTAGCAGACGAAAATGTCGCTAAAGTCCAAAAAAAAATGCATGGTAATCTAAATATTGATTTAGATATTAGTTTAGAACAAAATATTGCTTGGGCATTTAGACACAGCGATACCGCATTGCTTTCAGCAGCAAATGAATGGTTAGAAAAAGAAAAGAATCACAACGATTTTTATACGATTTACACAAAGTACTTTAAAGCTAGAACTAATCTAAAGCGAAAACTCCAAAGCGATTATTCATCAGTGTCTGGAGGACAAATTTCCCCCTATGATGAAATAATAAAACAAGAAGCACTGGAGATTGATTGGGACTGGCGATTACTAACTGCTCAAATATTCCAAGAATCAAGATTTGACCCAGCTGCTGAGTCTTGGGCTGGCGCTTATGGATTAATGCAATTGGTTCCCCATACTGCAGCTGCTTATGGGCTAGATAGCTCAAACATTGAAATACCTCATGCAAATATTCGAGCAGGAGTTAAATACTTGAAATGGATAAATGAATTTTGGGCAAAAAGCATTGACGACGAAACTGAACGTCAAAAATTCGTACTTGCATCTTATAACGTTGGCCTAGGCCATATAATTGATGCTAAAAATCTTGCTGACAAATTCGGCGCTGACCCTACCATTTGGGATGATAATGTGGAGGATTATATTCTAAAAAAGTCAGAGAGTAAATACTATACCGACGACGTTTGTAAACACGGGTATTGTCGTGGTAAGGAGCCCTATAATTATGTCAAAAACATAATGGCAGGGTATGAACATTACAAGAACTTAATACCTAAAGAGTAAAAGCTCCGCTTACAATTCCTTTAAACAACTTCAATACTGCAAAACAGTAATCTACAATCTGGAATTTGTTTATTTGATGCTTTCAAACCCGAGTTTGCTATTTTGATTAAATCCAGCCTATATTCTCGTTTCCGCCGTTTCTAACCTTTCTCCCTAACCAGGGCTTCTTCAATACCAGGAAAGTCTTCAAAGTATATTAGAAACTTATACTTACTATATTAATGTGAATATTGAACCTATACCTTCCTTCATGTTCAAAAACACTACTGACAACTAGTTAATTAATAGAGCTTCAGATACCTGCCTAAGCAGGAATGACCGATCATACTATTTCCGAAATGCAACCGCAGTATGCTGCACTTTATTTAAAACTGTCACCGACATTTCGAAACCAAAACCGAACAATAACAATATACTTCGCTGTCTATTTACCAGAATCTTTCTTCAAATTCTCTTCTCTAGCCTCATCGCCTTCTTCAGCCTTTTTTGCCAATACGGTTCCTGCAACTATCTGCTGAAAAAAGTCATTCATAGCAGCAGGAGAATGAGGAATCATAAGTGTATTACTATTAGAGTTACTTCCAATACTGTTTAACGTATCGAAATACTGAGTCATCAATACAAACTGCATAATCTCCTGTGCATCAATAGAATTCAACGACTTTTGAAAATCTTCAACCGATTCTTTAAATCCACGAATAATCTCTAATCGCTGCTGGGCGATACCTTCACCTTGCAATCGCTTACTTTCTGCATCAGCTTCTGCCCGTTTTACAATTGTAATTTTTTCACCTTCTGCTTCTTCTCTAGCCGCTTCTTTATCTCGTTTTGCTGCGTTGATTCTATTCATAGAATCTTTTACATGCGAATCGGGATTAATATCAGTAACCAATGTTTTTACGATTTCGAAACCATAAGTGTCCATTGCTTCAGAAAGATTTCTTTTTACTGCAATTGCAATATCTTCTTTTCGAGAGAAAACATCATCTAAGTCTAATTTGGGAACCTCTGCTCGCACATCATCAAATACATATGAAGAAATCTGCTGAATAGGATCTTCTAACTTGTAAAAAGCATCCCAAATTTTTAAGGGTTGAATCACATATTGGACAGAAACTTTCATATCCACAAAAACATTATCCATGGTCTTTGTTTCAATATCGACATCCAATTGCTGAATCTTTAGCGAAATAGTTCCTGCTACCCTGTCTAAAAGTGGCAACTTAAACGTTAAACCTGGACCCGCAATGCGCTGGAACTTGCCCAATCGTTGAATAATTCTAGAAGCCTTTTCCGGAACAATTACGACGGAATCAAACAGCGCGAAAACGATAATTACTAAAACTATGATTGCATACATGGTGTCTATATTTAGGTGAATTAATGAGTTCTAAATTAAGCGATAAGATTCACTTAATCAAGGGTTTTACAGAGTTTATCGAATAACAGACCATTTAAGAATCTTCTGGTCAGTCTTAAGAAAGTAAAAGCCCGTTTGGGGTTCTTTTAATTCTATAAGAACATTCATTTCGTTTAATGAGTATTCAAAAGGTACTTCGTCTCCTTTAGAATTAAATAGGTGTATGGAATTAGTATTAATTTCTACATTCGATTTGATGATTACTTGTCCTGAGCTAGGATTTGGAAATATGCTGATTTCTTGATTTGAAATCTCCAAAGCACTCATTGGCAATTCACCATTCTCTTGGTAAAAAGCGCTATCGGCGTTTTCTAATAATTGAGTACGATTATCGGCAGCATGAATTGCAAAAGAAACTTTAAGTGAATCTCCAACTTCAATAGTATGAGGTCCCGTGCTTATGAGTTGAAGCACATCTGCTCCTTCTCCAACTTCGCCAGCGTTTTCTCTAAAACTAGAAAGAGCTTTGAATTTCTCTTCTTTACTAAACACATCGCTATCGGTAAGGTCAACTCCACCTTCTCCTCCAATTATATGATCGATTGAGTAACAACGCCAATCATCAAATTCACTCAATAACTGTATCCCTGCAACGGGAATGTTTGCCGTTTCAGAATACGTATAAGCTATATATCGTTGCCCATCGTAATTCGCTCTGTTTTTCTCAGAATCGTCTAAATCCCAATCGGCAAAAAGCCCAACATAGATATTCTCTAATTTTTGGTTTGACTTCGATTTTATAACGTAATCAATAATCACATAACTATCGTGACTCGTCTTTTTCCAGGCTCTTGTAGATTGATCAACCGTTACATTTATAGGGCTTTTAGAATTCTGATCATCAAATTGAGAATAGAATCCCAGATCTGATGTTGGTGGGGTTATTTCTTGCAATCCCGAAGTAGTTCTAAAATCAGTTTGCTCCACATCTCGAACTCCTCTTATGCGATCTACAACTTTAGAATTTCCTTCAACACCCTGTCCTATTATCAACCCACCTTCATAAAGCATCTGATTGCCTCCATTATAGGTTACTCCAATTCCTTTCTTTTCAGGATATTCATAGTATCCAAAAGTTCCTCGACTGCCAATCGTCAGGTGTAATTTATTCACTGTAATATCTCTATAGGTAGGATTTACTGGTATTGAGAACCCGAAAGTGTTCGTGTCGTTTTGAGAAATAATTTCAATCTCAAACTCAAGTTCTTCATTTTGCGGAATACTTGAATCCAGTCTAATTCGAAACGGCTTTAGAGCATTATTCTCTTTTTGATCTTTCGCCATGATAGGGATAACCCAAAAGGAATCTAGTACTGTGGCATAATTCGATAAATCCCTAAGTGTAACCCTAACACTATTTTCGTTATTCAAATAATTTGCAATCCAAGCACTTACCTTAACGGTATCGGATTGTTCAATAGCACCTCCTTCAATATCAGTAAAAGAAATACTATCCAATTCGAGCCAAGCATTCGTAAATGCCATTGCCTTGTAAATATTCAATCTACCGACACCTAATTTGTTTTTATAAAAACTGTTTTTACCATTTCTATGCAACGATTCTGATCCTGCTTTTAATCTGTATTTCAATTCTTGTGGCGAAAGACTTGGGGCATAACTAGCTAACAAAGCAGCAGCTCCAGAAACCAGAGCAGAACTATAAGAAGTACCCGAATTTCTTTTGTATCCATTGGTAGGCGTTGTTGATACTACATTTAACCCTGGAGCCGAAATGTCGGCGTAATATCCAATATTTGAATTACTTACACGGTTATCGTTCAAATCAGTGTTGGTAACCGCCAAAACATTTTTGTACTGTGCCGGATAGTTATTATCTGTTTTTCCTTGATTTCCTGTTGCTGCTATAACTAGTGCTCCTTTTGAGGTGGCATAATCGACCATTTCTTCACCAAACTTAGAATAGGCCTTTATGTTCCAAGAACAATTAATCACCTTGCACCCTTTGTCTGCAGCGTATTTAATTCCTTCGTAACCGTAAACCACTGCAGAACCATTAGTCACCTTTACTCCCAACATTTTACAATTGAAGCCAATGCCTGCTATCCCAATTCCATTATCGGTATTTGGTGCAATAACTCCGGACATTTGAGCACCGTGATCCACTCCTCCTGTGAATTGAACATTTCCGGTTTTGGATCTAAAATCCCAGCCCCAATAATTATCGATAAACCCATCATTATCATCATCTAGGCCATTAATTGGATCAGAGGTATTTTCGAAATACTTTCCTTTAAGATCAACATGGCTCGTATCAATTCCAGCGTCTACAACTCCAATTAAAACGGTCGAACTTCCTTTATTTAAATCCCATGCATCTTGCGCTTGAATCAGTTGCAATGCATATTGTGTTGAAAGACCGGGATCATTTGTGGTATATGCTAATTCTCCAATGTATCGCGGTTCAACATATTCGAATAAACCCGTTTTAAAGAGAATGCCTGCGGCTTTTGGAACCGAAACTTCTCCACTTAAGAAAATTGAATGAAAGACTTTGATATCAGTGTCTTCAGTGTTTCGAATACCATGTGGATCCATATTCTGAAAAATTGAAGTTATCTCAATAATTCCGACTGAACGTTGAGTTGACTTAGAAACCTCAGAAATTGAATTGTTGGCTTTTAGCTTGACGATAAGCTCGTTTTGAACGTAATCGGTTT
>CAJVZZ010000036.1 GCA_913020435.1 uncultured Flavobacteriales bacterium
TTACTTTTTCGGTAAGCTGACCACCTTCTTCGTATCCAACGTATCCTGGAGGCGCTCCAACTAATCTTGAAATCGCAAACTTCTCCATATATTCACTCATGTCTATTCGAATCAGATTCTCATCTTTCTCAAATAAGAATTTCGCTAATTCTTTTGCCAATTGAGTTTTACCAACACCTGTAGGTCCTAAGAAAATGAAAGAACCAATTGGTTTAGCAGGATCTTTAAGTCCAGCACGATTTCGTTGAATTGCTCGGGTAACTTTTTTAATGGCTTCATTTTGACCAATTACAGAACCTTCCAATTGCTCGCTCATTCCAGAAAGCTTAGTGCTTTCTTTTTGAGCAATCCGCTGCACAGGCACCCCCGTCATCATGGCAACTACTTCAGCTACATTATCTTCGGATACTTTTTCTCTTAAATTCTTAGAATCTTCTTCCCATTTATTTTTTGCAGACTCCAATTCTTCTTGAAGTTTTCTTTCTACATCTCTTAATTGAGCTGCCTCTTCATATTTCTGGGAGCGAACAACTTGATTCTTATCATCTTTAGCTTGCTCAACTTTCTTCTCAAGTTCAATTATGTTCTTTGGTACATTTATGTTTTTAATGTGCACTCTAGATCCAGATTCATCTAGAGCATCAATTGCTTTATCGGGTAAAAAACGATCAGAAATATAACGTTCAGTAAGGTTCACACATGCTAATATTGCAGCGTCAGTGTATGTCACTGAATGATGATCTTCATACTTTCCTTTAATATTATTCAGAATTTCAACCGTTTCTTCAATAGAAGTTGGCTCAACGATAACTTTTTGAAATCTACGTTCTAAAGCTCCATCTTTTTCAATGTTGGTTCTATACTCGTCAAGAGTTGTAGCGCCGATGCATTGAATTTCACCACGCGCTAGCGCAGGTTTAAACATGTTACTCGCGTCCAAACTTCCACTTGCGCCGCCAGCGCCTACTATGGTATGTATTTCATCAATAAATAAGATTACGTCTCTCGACTTCTCCAATTCATTCATTACAGCCTTCATACGCTCTTCAAATTGTCCCCGGTACTTTGTTCCAGCAACTAATGAAGCTAAATCAAGCGTTACAACACGTTTGTTGAATAGTACTCGAGAAACTTTTCGCTGAACAATTCTAAGCGCTAGACCTTCCGCAATTGCTGATTTACCAACTCCTGGTTCTCCAATTAACATTGGATTGTTTTTCTTTCTTCGACTTAAAATCTGAGAAACACGCTCAATTTCCTTTTCTCTACCAACGATGGGGTCTAACTTATCATCTTCAGCCATGCTCGTCAAATCGCGTCCGAAATTGTCTAAAACAGGCGTTTTTGATTTTGAGTTGCCTTTAGCAGAACCAGTTGTTCCAGCGCTTCCTTTAAAGCGTTCAGGCTCATCGTCATCTCCGTCTGCAGTTCCACCTGGGAAATCTGCTTTTGGTGAACGACTTTTTTCAGAAAGAATCATTTCCAATTCTTCATGAGCTACGCTGTAGTCAACATGATATTCGCCCAAAGTTTGTGTAGCTAGATTATTTTCATCCTTTAGAATGCTCAAAAGCAAATGTTCGGTTCCAATAATTGAGCTTTTAAACGTTTTTGCAACCAAATAAGTAATTTTTAAAGTCTTTTCCGCCTGCTTTACCAGAGGAATATTACCTGAGTTTGCGCCTGATGCTTTCCTATTTGAAGGGGTAATGCTGTTTTCAATAGCTTTACGTAAAGTAACTAAATCAACATTTAAGTTGTTCAGTATTTTAACTGCAACACCCTCTCCTTCTCTTATTAATCCGAGTAAAAAATGTTCAGTTCCTATATAATCGTTGCCTAATCGCAAGGCTTCTTCTCGACTAAAGGTGATAACATCTTTTACTCTTGGTGAAAAATTTGAATCCATATTCTTGTTCTTTCTTAGTTTGGAATGTCCCTTCAGAAAAAGTTCCATTGGCCGAAAAGTAGTCATAATTTCAGCATCTCAAAGGTAGTTTTAGAGACATTGGTAACACTTGTTGAAAAACTCCTTTTTATTCACTCATTTTTGTTAATAAAAGCAGTTAATAAAGTGCCTAATTTACTGGTTTAGCGGCGTATTTTCGAACGTTCCAATACCCATGGGTTGTTGGTATTAAAAAATTGTAAATAAAGCTTTAAAATATGGCTGATCGCGAAGGGGAAAAAATAATTAGAGTAAACATCGAAGATGAGATGAAGTCGGCTTACATCGATTATTCGATGTCCGTTATTGTTTCAAGAGCATTACCTGATGTGAGAGATGGACTTAAACCAGTTCACCGTCGAGTATTATTTGGAATGCAGGAGCTCGGCGTTATGTCTAACCGTCCTTACAAAAAGTCGGCAAGAATTGTAGGGGAAGTGCTGGGTAAGTATCATCCGCATGGCGATACATCAGTTTACGATAGCATGGTGCGTATGGCTCAAAATTGGAGTTTACGATATCCATTGGTAGACGGTCAAGGTAACTTTGGGTCTGTTGATGGTGATAATCCTGCTGCAATGAGATACACTGAGGCGCGTCTTCGTAAGATCGCTGAAGAAATGCTAGCAGATATTGATAAAGAAACTGTTGATTTTAGTTTAAACTTTGATGATTCGTTAGAAGAGCCTACGGTACTTCCAACTCGAATTCCAGGTTTGCTACTGAATGGTGCAAGTGGTATTGCGGTTGGTATGGCAACAAACATGGCTCCCCATAACCTTACTGAAGTTACTGAAGGTGTTATTGCTTTTATAGAAAACAAGGATGTCACCATTGAAGAATTAATGGTGCATGTAAAAGCTCCTGATTTTCCTACAGGAGGCATTATATATGGTTACGAAGGTGTTCGTTCAGCATTTGAAACTGGAAAAGGTAGAGTAGTAATTCGTGGTAAAGCCATTTTTGAAGAATCAAGAACAGGTCGCGAGCAAATCGTTGTAACGGAGATTCCGTACATGATTAACAAGGCTGAAATGATTGCCAAAACTGCTGATCTAATCAACGATAAAAAGATTGAAGGGATATCCGATGTAAGAGATGAATCGGATAGAGACGGAATGCGTATCGTTTACGAATTAAAACGTGATTCTATTCCTAATGTAGTGCTGAATAACCTCTACAAACATACAGGCTTACAGTCTTCATTTTCAGTCAATAACATTGCTTTAGTTAAAGGTCGCCCTGAGGTTCTTAACCTCAAACAAATGATTGAGTACTTCGTTGAACACCGTCACGATGTTGTGGTTAGAAGAACGAAGTACGAATTAAGAAAAGCAGAAGAAAGAGCACACATATTAGAAGGTTTAATCATTGCTTCGGATAACATTGACGAAGTAATCAAATTGATTAGAGCTTCAAAGAGTCCAGATGAAGCTCGTGAGAAGTTGATTACGACTTTTGACTTAACGGATATTCAGGCCCGTGCAATTGTTGAAATGCGACTACGTCAGTTAACTGGACTAGAGCAAGATAAGCTGCGTACTGAGTTTGAAGAATTAATGAAAACCATTGAGCATTTGAAATCTATCCTTGATAATGAGGATATGAGAATGAACATCATTAAGGATGAAGTACTCGTAATAAAAGAAAAGTACGGTGACGCTAGAAGATCTCAAATAGAGTATAGCTCTGCTGATTTAAGTATCGAGGATATGATTCCGAATGAAAGAGTAGTTGTTACTATTTCTCATTTAGGATACATTAAAAGAACAAAACTTTCTGAATACAAGTCTCAAGCTAGAGGTGGGGTTGGCTCAAAAGCCAGCACTACTCGTGATGCGGATTTCTTAGCAGATATATTTGTAACCAACACACACAATTACTTGCTAATATTTACGGCAAGCGGAAAGTGTTTTTGGATGCGGGTTTATGAAATTCCGGAAGGCTCTAAAACAGCAAAAGGAAGAGCAATTCAAAATTTGGTAAACATTGAATTGAATGACAAGGTGTTGGCCTACATTAATGTAGCCGATCTTAAGGATGAAGAGTTTGTTAAAAACAACTTCATTGTAATGTGTACTGAAAAGGGAATCATTAAGAAGACTTCTCTTGAGCAGTATTCACGTCCTAGAACAAACGGAATTATTGCAATTAATGTACGTGATGACGATAAGTTGTTAGAAGCGCGTTTAACTAATGGAGATAGTCATATAATGATGGCGCTTGAATCGGGTAAAACCATTCATTTCCCAGAAGAAAAAGTTAGACCAGTAGGTCGAAACTCAATGGGTGTTCGTGGAATGACATTGGGTAGTGATACCGATAAGGTTGTGGGAATGATTACCGTTAATACTGAAGAAGAATCGGTATTAGTTGTTTCTGAAAAGGGTTACGGGAAACGTTCTGCAGTTGCAGACTACCGAATCACTAACCGTGGTGGAAAAGGAGTTAAAACCTTGAACATTACAGAAAAAACGGGTAAACTAATAGCCTTAAAAGTAGTTACTGACGATGATGATCTAATGATTATCAATAAGTCTGGAATTGCAATCAGAATGGCGTGTGCTAATTTGAGAGTTATGGGTAGAGCAACGCAAGGCGTGAAGCTTATTAACTTGAAAGGAAACGATGAGATCGCTTCTGTAGCTAAGGTGGACAGAGAAGAAGAAGTAGAAGGAGAGTTCGATGAAGAAGGAAACCTAATCGTTACTGAAGATGACGCTTCAGCGACTGCTGAAACTACTGAAACTACTGAAACTCCCGACGCTAGTGCAGATGGCACAGACCTTGCTAATGATGAGGCAGATGACAAAACAGAAGAATAATAATACTCAATAATTATATAAAGCGAAGTTGCCTGTGTTTGGTAGCTTCGCTTTTTATTTATAAAAATAAAATTCAAGAAGATGAAAAAGTTAGTGATCGCTGGGTTTATGTTTTTAGCAACGGGAGTTTTCGCACAGAAATCGAAAGTTACTAGTGCAGGCAACTATTTGAAATACGAAAATTATGCTGAGGCCAAGGAGGCTATTGATGCAGCAATGGCTAACCCTGTTTCTGCAGATTGGTGGAAAACTCATTATTACAGAGGAAAAGTTTACGCTGCAATAGCTCGATCTGCTGATCCTGCTGTGAAAGGGCTGGATGCAGATGCTGTTGCAAAAGCTGCTGAAGGATTTGAAAAAGCCTTGACATACGACGATAAAAAAATGGATAAGGATGAGATTAAAAAATCTTACCGTTCTATTGTAAATCTTGCGTTTACTGATGGCGTAAATGCGTACAATGCAAAAGAATTTGAGCGTTCTATCAAATCCTTTAAAATGGCCGAGAAAATAAATTTAGCCAACGGGATTGTTGATACTGGATTGACTTATAATATCGTTTTAGTTGCATTGGACGGTAAAAAAGCTGACGTTGCATTAGAGTACTTGAATAAGTGTATTGAAGGCTCAATTAAAGGTTCTTCTCCATACGCAAGTAAAGCCACTTTGCAAGGTGAGGCTGGCGATGAAGAAGGCGCTTTGGCAACGTTGCAAGCTGGAAGAGAGAAGTATCCTAATGATCAAGCCTTGTTAACCCAAGAGCTGAATTACTATTTGAAAAATGGTAAGATGGATGAAGCGCTTGCAAATTTGAATACGGCAATTGAAAATGAGCCTACGAATTACATGTTTTATTTTGCTCGAGGCACGATCTATGACAATAAGAAGGAGCTTGATAGCGCAGTTGCTAATTATGTAAAATCAGGAGATTTAAAACCGGATCATTTTGATAGCTTTTACAACTTAGGAGCATTGTATTATAACCAAGGTGCAGATTTATTAACTGAGGCGAATTTGACTCCTCCAAGTGAGTCAGCGAAGTATGAAAAGCTGAAATCCGAAGCACTTATTGTACTCGAAAAGGGATTACCATATTTAGAGAAAGCTCATGGATTGAATCCTACTGATGCAAGTACTATGAACTCTCTTAAAACATTATACACTTTAGTTGGTGAGAATGAAAAAGCAATAGCTATGGGTGCTAAGATTGAAGCTGCTGCAGCAGGTCAATAGTTCAATAATTAAACAAATAAAATCCTTGTTCCAATTTCGGAGCAAGGATTTTTTTTGTCCAAACTTTCGTTATTGTTTTGTTACCCGCTGAGTATAGCTTTCGTTACCTAGGCTGATTTTTTGGGAATAGATGCCAAAGTTGAATAATCTTCGTTAGCTCCGCAAGCAGTCTAGTTAACATCAGAGAAGTGCAAGTATCAGCGACAATTAGAACTGCACATATAATCGAGCCCAACCTTTGTTGCTAGATTATTATAACGGCAACGAGTTAAGTATTGAAAAAGCAGAAGAACTTTATGAAGAGGCAGCAGACGCAGCAGCAAAATCAATAATTTACTGTAATGTAGATATTCGCTAAGCCTTTTTAATGTTTTTAGTAAAACGTCAATCCAGCAATCATAACAACTAAAACTGCAATTCTGAGGTAGAATTTTTTCAAATATGGAAGAAAATGGTTTTGGATAGGAGGGTAGAATAGAGCTATTCCGCAGACCACCAAACCAATTGCTCCAACATTCAACATTACTGAAGAACCAGGATAATTCATCGACCTGAAAAACACGCCGAAAACGGCAATAGAAGAGAAGTTACCAAAAAGACTTGGAAACATTCTTAGGTATACTTTTTCATGGGCTAATGTAAATTGGTCGTAACGTCCTTTTAGTAAATAGTAAATGGATAATACTCCACTAACTATCAGGAAAATTGGTCCGAGTGGAAATAATTCCTCGAAAGTTATGGCCACCAATACCACCCAGAATAAGAATAGAACGGATTCGTATTTATTTAGATGTAGAACAATTTTTTCCATTTTATTATTGTTTTATGATGCGTTGTGTTTGCTGAGTAGAGCCTTCATTAGATAATAGGATTAAATATATCCCAACTCGTAAATCCGTTATATCTATGGTATTTTGGTGAGCTTTCAATCGTCCTTTAAGCTGAACAGCACCTGTAATATCATAAACAGTATATTCAATTGAATTGAAGGTGCCGATGATGAATATGGTGTTGTGCGCAGGGTTTGGGGCAATTACAATCTTGTGATTTTGATTATTTCCATTTACGAAAACTGTACTGGTATCGATCGTAGTGGTGTCTTGTATGGTTGTGTCTTTTTTTGACAATTCAGTCACATCAACCGTTTTAGAAAACGAAGAAGTAGCTCCACATTGTTCCGCTTCTAATTTCAGGCTAAATTGACCAATTGACTTGTAAACGTGAGTCGGGTTTTTGAGGCTAGAAGTATTTCCATCGCCAAAGGTCCAAGAATATTTCGTGGAGTAAGAAGAAGCGTTTGAAATCTCAATTGAATCTTTGGTTTGTGTGAACGAGAAATCTGCTTTAGGATCAAATTTGCCAACATTCCAGTTCGAAAGCGAATCAAATACAATCAGTTTGGCTGCTGCTCGAATAATCTGGGCATCAGCAGCTTTTACTGTGTAGTTAAATGTAATAGCTGTTGGGTCTTTATGGAAAATAGTAGTGTAAAACGCACACATTGCTAAATAAGAGCCTGCCGCAGAAGGATGCGAGCCGTCGGTATCATATAATTCAATTGCAGGGTTATTGGCTCTAATATGACGCCAAACTCGGCCAACTGGAGAAATCATACCTTCATTTACATTGGCCATATACGTATACCTTGATGCAAGCGAATCATCCATTCCTTCATAGGTGCATACCCAGGGAACGAACTGGCAATTCCGAGCATCACCATTTTTTCTTCCCCAAGTCATATAAAACAATGGCTTTGCACAACTGTTCGTGCTTCGTATACTATCCGCTAAAATCTTAGCATAAGGAAAAGTCTCTGTTCTAACCTGATTATTTGAAAATGAAGGTTCTTGACTTTGCGCTTGAATAACTACATAATCCCATGTGTTACTGTTCATTTTCGCATAAACCGTAGCATTTTGGGAGTGCACTTTAAGGCTGTATCCGCCAAGTGTGTGACTGTCAAATATAAGTGTGTCGCCAGTTGTATTGGCCGCATCCGATATCATTTTTGGCAAGTTATTGTAGGAAGTGTAGCTGTTTCCAATAAACAGTACTTTTTTGGTTTGTGCGGAAGTTGATAGGAAACCAATTAGTATCAAAAAGAGAAATGAATAGTTCATTTTAAGAGATCTTTAAATTGCAAAAGTATCAGACTAATCAATCATTACATTTAATCACAGATTGAGTTTGTAAAGTAAAGTAGTTTCAGCGACAATAAAATCTAAATGACGAGTCCATTTTTGCGGTTGATTTAATTGTTCGGCTTAATTTAATCATTAAAATAGATCTCCTATCCATTACTTCGGTCTTAGTAATCATAAAACATCCAACTCCTAGACCAATTGCTACTATTTTCATGGAAATTCTAGCTGCATCTGTTGGAATGAGCACCAATAAAATTTCCCGATTTAGTATTGTACAAGCTAAAAATATGAACGATGCTCGAACATTATTTGAAACACTCCCACACCTAAGTTTAGATCCAGCGTCATGGGTTGAATTGCATGAAAGTACGGGAATGGGATAATCTTTTTCAAACTTCTTTTTTTATGCATACCCCTATATTCTATGGGGTTTTCTTTTGTTTTAAGGTCTTAAAATATCTAAGCCAAAAACCGTGATCTGCAATAAACCCTTGATTTACAGGTTGTTTTAAAGGGTAACTTAAAAAAGGAGAAAATATGAGAGAGAGAAACAGCAAATTAAGGTCAGTGTGTGCGGTAGGAATTGTCATTCTGGGAATTGTGGGATGTCAGGAAGGTGATAAACAGGCAGAAACTGATCAAATGAAAGAGCAAACAGAAGATGTAACAATAGCTCAAACCTCAATTAATCGGCCGTTTCCTAATGTGAAAACGGATTATGAAACCTTTGAAGTCCAAGCTAAAAAGGGTACAGAATGGCGTTCAAAAAACGGAAGTATTATTCGTGTTCCAGCTAACGGTTTAGTTGATAAAGACGGTAATTCCATCAAAGGAAAAGTCCAATTCAAATACGACGAAATGCTCGATATGGTTGATGTGTTTTTGTCTGGAGTACCAATGACTTATGACTCGAATGGGATAGAGCAGCACTTTGAATCGGCGGGTATGTTTGAATTGAGAGCTGAGCAAAATGGAGCACCTGTATTTATTAACCCAAAGAAAATGATCACCGTTGATTTTGCATCAGACCATAAGGGAAACGAATTCAACCTCTACAATTACAACGAAACCAAAGGAAAATGGAACTTTAGAAAGAAGGATAAAACTATAAATCCTGAATTGGCAAAGGGTTTAGCTTCTAAAGTGGGTATAGAATTGAAAATGGTTGAGGCAGACCTGCAAGGAATTAAAAATAAAATTGGTATTGAACCTGAAAAAGCAAGCGATCAACAACTCAACTTTAGGGTGGTTTATGATAAACAGTTGTATCCAGAGTTGGCAGTTTACGATGATTTGCTATTTCAGATATTGAACAAGGAAAAATTTAAGCCTGAATATTCAAACTATGAATGGTCAACGGTTGACATTAAGAAAGGTGAAAATGGCAATTACAAAGTCCAGTTTGTAATGCCCGACTTAAAGGTCGAATATTTATGTAAGCCCGTTTTTGAAGGATCGAATTACGAAAGAGCACTTTCAAAATTTGAGCAGCGTTATGAAAAATCGCAGGACGTAATCGTGGAAATGGAAAAGCGCGCAAAAGAACGACTCGCTCAATATACTCAAATGCAGAAGAAATGGACAGAGCAAAGGGCTCAGGATAGCTTACGAAGGTCCCTGTTAGGTAGGTCCTGGCAGAGTAAGGGTGCTGTAATGCGACAATTTGAGGTGTCTAGTTTTGGGTTTTACAACAGCGATTGCCCAAGAAACTTACCAAAAGGAAAAAGGCTATTGGCAGAACTGCATGACGAGAAAGAATCGCATCCCGATTCGATCTTAGATTATAGCTACTTGTATCTTGTGGATAAGGAAAGGAATGCTCTTTTTACTTTATATAGAGCAGCTGATTTATCGTTTAATCCAACAAGCGAAAATTTAATCTGGACCGTTACTGAGGACAATAAACTAGCGGTTTTATATCCAGAAAAATTTGAAGCGTTAGCCAATATTAGCAATGGGAGTAAGGCTGCACTTAACATGAAGATTATTGATGCTGATTTTACCAGTGAAGATGAAATTCGAGAATACCTAAACCTCTAACTATGAAGTGGATCATTATAGGATTATGCGTGACCTTAAGCTTTCAAAGCGAAGCGCAGGTGAGTAGAGAAAACTCAGGAACTTATGTATACAAGATATTGGGACGAAAGGATAGCATGCAGGTGGTTTTTAGAGATTCTCTTTTCGTGATTGGGTTACCAAATATTGGCATCATTAAACCGAAAACGGGAACTAGAGTGGGGCGCATTCAGCTTCAAGGAGGTAAGGTGTACCGAGAGGGAAATAGAATAGAAATTAAGCCGTACAAGACCAGTACAATGAACTTGACCATTTATGCTTGGGAGAATGGAGCTCAGAAACTGGCTTACAGTCAAATAATAACCGTTACAAGTCGTCCTGCACCAGTAGTGTATATCGGTGCTGTGCGGCAAGATTCTATTATAAAGAAAGAGGATCTACTTAAAGATGTGGGCATATTGATAAGGCAGGATGAGCTGCATAGAAGCCTTTGGTTTGCGGTGCAAAGCTTTTCGTTGGAATTTAGAAAAGGGGACAAGTTGGTTACTTTAATTTCTTATTCGAATAGACTGACACCATTAATGCGCAAATACGCAGCTCGGCAGCCTGAAGGAACACCGTTAAGGATTAGAAATGTCAACTATATAGATAATCTTAACGAACTTAATACCTTAAAGAGCGCTACGATTTTTGTGGATACAAACCCTATCGTTTTGTCGGTTAATTCAGAATAAATGGATACCGGAAAAACCATCAACGTGTATTTACGCAGACAGAAAGTGCAACCCACCGTTATTCATGAATCATTAACGGATTTACTTCTGAAAGACTTTCCAGCAGTTACGGGCAACAAATAAATTCCATCTCTCAACAGTTACGAGGCTTTCAACCGTAGGAAGGAGATGTAGATAAATAGCTGCACTTTGTGTGGCGTGGATAAAGACGCAATGGAACAGCTAGCCTGTAAAACCGCTATTTCATTCAATACATTCGGTTGGAGACACTGCATTGGCCCAGGTAATTCCCGTATAATTAGTCTCGATAATTCAACCTGGATTACCAATCGCAATTCACTGATTATTAGCGTAAAACACAATTCCACTTAAAGTACTGCAAGAATTCATTAAAACTGTAGTCTAGTTTCTAGCACTGTAAACGGTATACAGATATCCACAAGGTTATCGATTACAAATCCATTGGCAGCATCGTGAAAATACACAGCGCCTAAAGTAGTGATGTGATTTAGGGCTTCATTCCATAAGCGCAGACCGTTATTGATTCAGAGCATTCGGTTTCCTTGAAAAGTTCCATTAAATTAAACAGAAGATAAAGTTATCCGTACAGCTCATTATTCTGATTTGATGCATAATTAAGTTGCTGCATAAACTGTCTGGTGGAGGACGCATTAAACGGTATCGATTGATAATTCTCTGTGTAGGGAATAGTTCTACAAAAACATTAGTTAACATAATGTTAATTATAGGACAATAAGATAGCTATATTTTATATAAACGTTTGTAGTCGTTTTGTACTTATAATTAGCGCTATTCGTAAATATTCTTAAACGCTGGATTTATTTATAGTGTTGTATCCTTATACAGTTCAGCAATGCTGCTATGCCTAAAAGAAGTATTTTTATTTAATGGTATTAAGAGTAATTATATTTCTTGTAATCAATTTTGCGGCATTAGGTCTTGGAGGTTTTTTTACAGGTAAAGCAGTTACTGCTGATTGGTATTTGAATCTAAATAAGGCTCCTTGGACACCTCCTGGCTTTGTATTTGGTGCTGCTTGGACATTAATTATGATCTGCTTTTCTGTTTACATGGCTTATTTATGGGGTTCTATTCAACAACCTAAATTGTTGATGCTACTTTTTATTGTTCAATGGATGCTGAATGTCGGATGGAATCCTACTTTCTTTTATTTTCATCAAACTATTTTGAGCTTAGTTATAATAATAGCTTTAACCCTTTTAGTTACCTATATTTTATTCAACTTCTGGTCGAATATGCATCTAAAAACCTTATTAATAGCACCTTACTTTATTTGGTTATTGATTGCTACATCTTTAAATGCTTACATCGTTTTGAAGAATTAATAAACAGCTTACCCTCTTCACTAAACTTCTTGAACATAACGCTGACAGTATAAATTCTTAAAGACCAAAGCAAAGCTTCAAGTGAAAACAGATTAATTTTCTGCTAACGCATTTTATTTATTATTTACAGCCTTTAATATTCTTTCTGCATTTAATTTTAGCTCTTTCATACTTTTTTTAAGATATTCATTTTCAACATCTTTGTATGTGTTTTTTATACTGCTATGCCTTATTATATTCCCTTCTTTTAAGAATATAATTTCATCAGCTATATCAAGGGCATCAAAAATATCGTGAGTGATAAAAATCATGGATTGCCCTATATATTTAATGATTTGTTTTATTTCTTGACGTAAATCAGACTTAAGATTTGTGTCTAAACTACTAAAAGGTTCATCTAAAAGAAGTAGTTCAGGATTTAAGGCTAACGTTCTTGCGATAGAAACTCGTTGTTCTTGCCCTCCACTTAACTCTGAGGGATAACGGTTACCGTAACCTTCCATTTTAATTTTTTTTAGAAGTTCATCCACTTTTTTAGTTTTATCTTTTTTTAATCCAAAAGAAATATTTTCTTTAACTGTTAAATGTGGAAACAAAGCAAAATCTTGAAATACTAAACCAACATTTCGTTTTTGAGGGGAAACAATGATATCATCATTACTAACAACTTTACCTTTAATTTTTATTTGTCCAGCACTTGGTCGTTCTAAGCCAGCGATAAGTTTAAGAAGGGTTGATTTACCACTACCACTTTCACCAACAATAGCACAAATTTTACCAGATTCTATTGAAAAACTACAGTCTTTAAGTGCATTATTTTTACCATCATAAGATTTAGATAGATCGTTTATTTCTAAAATTTTCATAGGTAAATTTTAGTCATGATTTTATGTAAAACATACATCAATTGGTTTTACTTTTTTTATAATTAATTAGTGTTATTAATATCACTATTGTTGATATCAATAATAATGCAGGAATTGAAGCTTCTGCAACACGTTCATCTTCTGCGTATTCATAAGCTTTTACAGCAAGTGTATTTAAATCATAGGGTTTAAGTATAAGCGTTAGAGGTAATTCTTTTAAAGTGTCAATAAAAACCAATACAAATGCACTAATTATAGAATTTCTAAGAAGAGGAAGGTCAATTTTAACGAAAGTCACAAACTTATCTATTCCTAAAAGATAAGAGGTTTGCTCCAAATGTTTCCCTAATTTAAGCGTGTTAGCTTCAATCGAATTGTAGCCTACAGCAAGAAAACGAAAAATATAGGCATAAATTAATACAACACTACTGCCATAAAATAAATACCCTACTTTCAAATCTAAATACGTATCAAAAAATACTATTATGGAATTACTACTTCTAATAATTCCGATCCCAATTATTGCGCCAGGAATAACATATCCCAATGTTGCTATTTTAGGAAAAAAACGAGGCGTTTTAAGAATGCTCCATCTTGAAAAATAAATTAAAAGTAATGCAATAAGCACAATTATTAATGCTGTAAATAATGCGACTAACACACTTTGAATTACAATACTAAAAAGAGCGTAATTAAATATTACCTCAAAAGTTTGAACGGCCCAAATTAACAATTGAAAAACAGGAAATACAAAACCAGCTAAAATCGGAATAAATACAACAATCAAGTATATTTTTTTATACCCAACTAAATTGTAACGCTTAGTCTTATCTTCATTATTAAATTTCAAGGCATAAGACTTTTTACCTCTAAACCATTTAACTATAGCCAAAATAAACAATGCTAAAACGACTAATAATGCTGATAGATAGATGGAAGATTGAATATCTTCTAATGCTGTCCAAGTTCTAAATATACCTGTAGTAAAAGTATTTATACCATAATATTTTGCGGCACCATAATCGTTAAGCACTTCCATAAAAACAAGAAATAATCCACCTATTATTGCTGGTGAAGCTAGTGGTAATGCTACTGAAAAAAAATAACGAATTTCTGATGCCCCAAGTAGATAAGCACTTTCTCTAATTGAATTAGGATAACTCTTAAACATAGCTCTTGTACCAGCATAAACATAAGGGAAAAGAGAAAAACTTAATACAGCAATCAGGCCATAAATATTCATCATCTCAATTTTCTTAATAGGTATTCCAAACATGTTTAAGAACCTTATAAAGGTGCCGCCATTTCCTAAAAGACCAACATAGCTATAAGCTACAATGTATGAAGGAATAGCAAGTGGCATAAATAAAAGCCATTCTATTAGCTTTCGATAAGGAAAATCATATTTGGTTACTATCCAAGCTGAAGCTGTGCCAAGAGAAAAGCAGATAATACCTGTTCCAAAAAGAAGTGCTATCGAATTAAGCACATAATCCAATAAAAAATAAGTAACAATATGATCCCACATTTCTCCTTTACCATTGAATAAATGAAAAATTATGGTAAAAACTGGAATAGCTATAAATAAACTAATGGCCACTGTATAAAGTGACCATTGGTTTAAATCTCTTTTAAAATGTTTTAAATCAAATCGCATTTTTAAACCTTTTGGTATAGGTTTATTGCCATTTTACTTCGTCAAATAGGATAACCGCTTTTTTATTGAGCTCTCCTAATTTAGACAAGTTCAATTTATCTTCTTTAAATGTACCCCATGAGTTAAGTAATTCTGAAGATGATGCTTCGGCATTTACAGGGTATTCATAGTTGGCACTAGCAAATTTTTCTTGAACCTCTTTACTTATTAAATACTCTATAAATTTAATTGCATTCTCCTTGTTTGGTGCAAATTTTGCTACACCTATTCCACTTATATTAATGTGAGTTCCTCTATCTTCTTGATTAGGGAAAAACACAACTACAGCCTTTCCTGCTTCCACCTCAATAGGGTCAAGAGAGTTTATTAACTTCCCTAAGTAATAAGTGTTGATGATAGCAAGTTCACCTTCACCAGCCAATATTGATTTAACCTGATCTCTATCATTTCCTTTGGGTGTTCGTGCAAAATTATTAACTATTCCTGCAGCCCAATCTTTAGCAACTTCCTCTCCATTATTAGCAATTATTGAAGCCATTAAAGATTGATTGTAAATATTTCCAGAAGAACGAATTAATAATTTATTTTTCCATTTATCATTCGTTAAATCTTCATAGGTTGAAAGTTCACTTGGATCAATTTTATTTTTATCATAAACAATTACTCTTGCTCTCTTTGTTAATCCGAACCAAAAGTTATCTTGATCTCTTAAATGAGCAGGAACAATTGAACTAATGATATCTGAATTTGCCGCTTGCAAGAGATTTTTACTTTTTGCTCTTACCAATCTTCCGGCATCTACTGTTAAAAGTAAATCTGCAGGTGATTGATCTCCTTCACTCTCCATCTTTTGAATTAATTCATCAGCATTAGCTTTAACAACGTTAATTTTAATTCCACTTTTTTCCTCAAATGCTTTAAAAATCTCTTTATCCGTATCATAATGACGATGAGTATAGAGCGTTAAAACTTGATTATTTTCTTCAATTTCTGATTTGTCATTACCACATGAAATTAACATTATAGTAAAAACAACAATTAGTGATCTTCTCAACATATTTTTATCTTTTTATTGATTTTATTTTTTTAAAAATTAACTATTTAGATTGACTCTAAAAACTTTATAAATTCAAAAATGACAAAAAAATTAAAACTAGACGTACAATTTATTAACATGCTTGGTACTGTCGAATTAACATGATTTTTCATCTAAAATAATCATTCACCTTCTGTCTTAATCAGCCAATTTTATAAAGTTTATAATTTCACTCATTCCTTTAAACTAGGGGGTTAAATGCTCATGAAAGAAATTCTTATATTCTAAAAACATAGTAGAATATTAAGTATTAAATGAACTAAATTCTTCTTTTAATTGACCTGCCCAATTTTCCATTCGCTCGGTTGTTAATTGGCCTTGGTTATCTTCATCTATGGCTAAACCATAGAATAATTTTTCATTGATTAACGCTTTTGATTCATCAAATTCGTATCCATCAGTAGGCCATTTTCCAATTATTTTACCTCCTGATTTTTCAACTTGGGTAGCAATAATACCTACTCCATCAACAAAATATTCTCCATAACCATATTGATCTCCTAAGCCGAAAATAGCAATTACTTTATCCGTAAAATCAATTTTACAAAATTGATCAAAAAAACAATCCCAATCATTTTGCAAATCTCCATCATACCAAGTTGATAGACCTAGTACAAAATAATTGTATCGTTCAAAGTCTTCAATTTTAACCTCATACATGTCTAACATTTCAATATCAAAATGCGCTAATAATAACTTTTCTAATTCCTTAGCAATGCCTTCAGTTGTTCCGGTATCAGAACCATATATCAATGCAATTTTTTTCTTGTTTTTTATTTCAATCATTTTCTTGAGCTAATCTCACAACTAATCCATTTAGTTTTACGTTCATAAATACTTGACAACCTAAACGACTATTATTTTCGACAAAAAAAGCTTGATCTAGCATATCCTCCTCATCGTCTGAAGCATCAGCAATTTCATGTTCCGATTCTACATAACAATGACAACTTGCGCACATTGCCATTCCTCCACAAGTTCCTTTTACGGGTAGATCGTAAGCTTTACAAATTTCCATCAGATTCATGTTCATATCTGTTGGAGCTTCTATTTCATGAGTTTGATCTTCGCGATCAATAATCTTTATCAAAATTATATTTTCGTCCATTAAAACCCTTTTACTTCTCCCATTACCGTGGTATATTTAAAGGATAGTTTTTTATCTGGATATATAATCTTAAAAGCAGATTGTACCATTAGAGTTGCTTCATGAAAACCACATAAAATAAGTTTTAATTTACCTTTGTAAGTATTAATATCTCCTATTGCAAAAACGCCAGGTACATTGGTACTATAATCAAGTGTATCTACTTCAATCGAATTTTTAGAAACATTTAAACCCCAGTTAGCAATAGGACCTAGTGCAGGAGATAAACCAAACAAAGGCAACCAATAATCTATATTTAAATTAATTAAACCCTCTGACTTGTGCTTAATATCTATTGAATTTAAAGATCCATTCCCATTTAATCCAACAACTTCGGCATCCGTTATGAGATTAATTTTATTTTCTTTTGCCATTTTATAGACTTTGTCTACTGAGTCTGGGTGACCTCTAAAAGAGTTTCTTCGATGAACTAAACTTACGTTACTCGCTAGATCTTCAGCTAGGAATATAGCCCAGTCTAATGCAGAATCTCCACCACCAGAAAGAACAACGTTTTTATTTCTGAATTTTTCGGGATCTTTAATGATATAATCTATGCCTCTATCTTCAAAATCTAAAATATTACTTATAGGGGGTTTTCGGGGTTCGAAACAGCCTAAACCTCCTGCAATAGCAATTACAGGTGCAGCATGTTGTGTTCCTTTATTGGTTGTAACAACAAAAGTGTTGTCTTCTTTTTTTTCAACATTTTCTACGCGTTCTCCTAATGTAAAACCTGGTTTAAAAGGCTCAATTTGTTTCATTAAGTTATCTACTAGTTCTCCAGCTAAAATTGAAGGATACCCTGGTATGTCATAAATGGGTTTTTTAGGATAAATTTCTGAACACTGACCTCCCGGAATGGGTAAAGAATCTATTAAATGACACCTTAATTTTAATAGGCCTGCTTCAAATACGGTGAAAAGACCACAAGGTCCAGCACCAATAATTATAATATCTGTTTCTATCATCTTTTATTAATTGTTTATTTAGATTTAACTTAATTGAAACACAGAATTCTGAACATGTGTATGCTTTTTTACAAATACTATGTGTTTTCTTATTGACATTAAAAAATCGTAAACATTATCTATTTGATGCTCTCTTATAACAATAGTAATGTTCGTAGTTGTGTTTTGAATTTTAATAAAACAACGTTTTTCGTTTGCCTTTGATTGTTCATATCGATAAATAGCTAATTGCGCCATTAGTTCTTTATAATCATTTATAGTATCTGCGATTAAAACATTTCGATATTTTAATGATAAGCTGTTTTTATTTTGTACAAATGCCCAATTGTTTTTTATGAGTAATACTGAATAGTTCATTTAATTTATTTGTTAAACCGTATTTCCTTCTGTTTATAATCATTCTAAATAACAAAATTAGATATAACATCATTAATATTCAATACCTCTATTAAGGTATTCTAAACAAAATTCATAAATAAAAACTCTTTCCGTCCTTTAAGAATAAATACTTAAAGTCCAAAGCAAAGTAACATAACGCAATACATCATAGGACAAAAGGGCTAGGATTAAGATATACCTATCTATACGGGATTTGCCGTCCACGTGTGGTTAATATAATATCAGATATCGCACAATCGACAGATTGTACTATATCGATAGATATTATGTTAAAGCAAATCCTTGACGTATTTCTAGAATTAAATTGCCCGACGCCCTTTGGTCAACCATAATGGATATTATGTCTGCGTTCATTCTTCACTTGCTTTCGCCTGAATCGCTCAAGTAAATAGTTCGCACAGGCATCCCGCGTTACTAGATTTTGATATTCCGTATAATTGTTCGAGTTGTCGTTAAATTTTAAAACCTCGTGAAGTTTTGATTTCGTCTTCGATTTGGGATTGTCCTATAATTAGACATTATATTAAGTAGCCACGCGCATTGCGTTTCTTTTATGGCGTTTCACTTTTAATTCGACTTACTGGTGATTTTAGAGATTCTACTTTCAATATCCCAAGCTCTCAAGGTTTCTTTGTTTTCAGAATTGAAATACTGCTAAATTCAAAGATTAAAAAAATCTTCCTCTCAAATGGCCAACGCTCACAACAGTATTCGCAAATTCCTTTAAGTCAGTTTGCAATACACTTGCTTTGCCGACGCTCATTTAAATACTACTAATTATTATGTTAAATAGAATTGATTTGAATTGGGTGTTTATCTCTCTTTCATTTTGTCTTGAAACAAAACGAAACAAAAATTCAAGAAGAAAAAAAGCTCCACGCACATGGCCCAGTCTGCCTGTATTTTCTTCTGGCCTATACTCGGGATATTAAATGAAATAGGTTTAAATTTATAACAGTTCTCACTATCTATCTAACCTAAATTATACCCCGACTTAATAAGAGTTTGGAGATGTCGCTCTAGGTTAGATCTATGAAAATCATTCATTTTTTTTAAACCGTATGCGTAATCTGCAAGATACTGTTGCTCCCCTCTTTTCAAAACCTTGGCTTTTGAATCGTAATCAACCATTTTTTGAAGTAATGGAATATCTATAATTACATATTGAGACCTAGTTTCTAAAATTGAAGTCTTATCATCTAATAAATTAGGTTCTTTTAGGGAATCAAAATACTCTGGTATTTTGTCTACTAATATGTCAATTAGCTTTAATGCGTCAATTCGTTGTTTTACACTCAGAGATTTACCTTGATTAATGGTCGACATGATGTTAATAGCCCTATCTTTTAGATGTTGATTTACCTCTTCAATGTGATTCCCTAGTTTTGAGATTTCAAGCCATTTATTACTTGGAATAGAACTGATTAATTTCAACTCGCTTTGAGCAAGTTTATCATCCACTTCTTTATCCGATATGCGCAGTCTAATTGGAGTGTTTTTATTAATTAAATCTTCTTGTATTGAACCTAAATTCACTTCCCATTTCGACTCTTTAATTAAGTTCCAACATTCTTCCTTTTTTGCCCATTCGCCGTATAATGACCCTGGAGCATTAGATTTAATAAAATGTTCCACATCGATCATTAAACCGCGTAACAACGTCTTTAATGGCTCTGAGATTTCTTGTTTCTTCCACACCCTATACAAATCAAATTGATAATTAGCCAGATAACCAAAAAGACCAATTGTATATGGGACCGTGATATACCGCATATCACCGATAGCATTTGGTTTAACACCATAAATTTTCTCACTTGATTTGAATAATAAGGCTTTAGCTACAGTATCTTCAAAAAATATGTTATCTGGTCTATCCTTGTAATTATTATTTACGAACTGTGCATAATTTTTTTGTGCCCCCCGCACGACAATATGAGGACCTATAACTAGTTTATTTGCTTTATAAACTTCGCCCATACAATTTATGTATTTAGCCAAACTCTCTTTGGTTAGAACTTGGCTTCTTGGATTCTTCAAATCGAATGCTTTTTTCTTTGCCAGAGAATATCCTTCCCGTTGTCTAGCATTTTTGTATTGACCTCTGGCTCTCTCAAAAAACCATCTTGTTTGCTGCAATTTGTCTTTGGTAGGCGCCGCCCAAATTGTTCTTGATATTTTTTCAAAAAGAACATGATTTTCTTTATTTGAACTTAAATCTGATGCGGATACTTTATTTTGTGTATTTGCGTACTCCGCAATTCGTCCAACAATTTCTCCAAAATTCTCCCTATTCTTAATTATTGTCAATTTCAGTTGAACGAATATCTTCGAAATATCGGTTTCCTTATTTTTTTTCCATGTGTGGTAGATGGATGCAGTCGTTTGCCCTCCATTGACAATTTGAAAATCTTTGACACTTGCAATAAAGGTCCCTTCGGAGTTTCTTGTGACTTCTATTTCTTCAGCTGTTGCGGCAATTCCATTATTGAAAGCCAAAAACATATGAGGTTCGTTAATTATTGTATTCCTGATTCCCCGATTGTATTTTCCCGTAAACTGAAGAAACGAACGCACATTTTGTTCAAGTAATCGAGCCCCATATCGTTCATATATCTCAACTAATGCGTCGCCTGGAATAATTCCTAAGTACGACTGATAATCATCATTCTGTGTATTATTTAAAATACATGGGAGTCTAAAACCTTCGTCAGCGAATGATATCTCAATCGGCACATGTGCCTTTGATGAGATATTGAATAAATAATTAAGGTCAATTATTCTATAAAAGATACTATAACCTGATATTGTGTCAGTTAAATTGATTTCCGATTTTACAATACCATTAGTTAATATAAAAATATTTACACGTGAAAGAAATTCCTTCACTTGAGGAACCTCGGCTAAGGTATGAGCAATATCAAAGATTTCTGATGACTCTTCAATTTCGTTTTTATAGTTATTGTATATCGCATTTTTAAAAAATTTCCTCAATCTTTCTGATGCTCTGTCAATTTCGCCTTTTGGAATGGAAGGTATTTCATTTGTATCGGAAAGCAAAGTGATAAACAAGTCCAGGGTTTCATAATTTTCATATAAAGAATATCCGTTTATCTTATGCTCTACTCCTCTTCTATTGACTTTTTCATCGTAGCTAACCACAAAATTTTCCGTCTCTCCTGCATCTGCCAATAGCGACAAGCAATATTCTGTAAAAAGCTGTTCAGGTGTAGTACCGTCATCTTCGGCTAACAAACCTGCTTTTAACTCCTCATTTATTTCATCATAAAACCTTTTTAATTCTTTGTCTGATTGCATTTTACGTAAATATTATATTAAACATATCTTCTATTTGAATTCGCCAACTTTCTGATTCTGTCAACACTATTGAATAGTGAACGTCTCCCACACCCTTAGGAATATCATTTTCAGTGATTTTTGGAAAACTGTCGTTTACGCCATAAATATTTTCTTGGCGAATACTATAACCCATATCTAAGTATAAGTGACTTTCTTCTGTAAAATAATTGGCTTGCATTAGTTTCATTTTAAAAAGGTTACCAGCGGTGCTATGTCCTTTTAACAGCCTCATGATGGTTAGAATGATTTGGTTTAGTGTTTCCCCATTTCCATTTCTAATGTCTAATGAAAGATGATACAGTATTATGTTATCAATAACTGAATTATCGAGCTGTCTTTCATTGGCAATTTGAATCTTTTGATGATTTTTACCGTGTGTTGTTTTAACTTCTATAGCCCAGTTTAAATTTTGAAAGTCTTGGATTGAGTTTTCTGGGCCCTTCCAAGTTTGAATACATTCAATTGGCAATTTCGTGTTTTCGATATATTTTCTGAGAAAGTAAAGTTCTCCATACAAGCCTCTTTGTGCTTCAGGAGACATACCTTTTTTTCCGATTTTCTCAAGAAGAGTCCTCCATTTTGAAATTCTATCGACAAGTCCTTCAATAACTTCTTCTTGTTTCATACAGTTTTCAACTGAAAAAATTAAATCTTCGCAAAAAGTGGAAAAAATATCTTTGAAGTCATTGTTGAGGAGAACTATTAAAAGAAACTCTTTTTCGTTGTCTCTTTCATCTGGATACGATTCAAGTTTAATATCTCTAATTAAATTAAAATCATCCAATCTAATTCCGATAGGCTTTACAAGCCTTATAGCCAAATTTCTCAAGCTTTCAGGAGCTTTTATCGCGACAAAAACATCAGGCTTAACCAATGCTGAATAACGCTTGTATATTAAGCCTGAGTGTTGATTTGAATCAACTTCAATATCTGCCCAAATCTTTTCAATCTTCGACTCCATAATCCTCTATATCCTCTTCAACCATGTCAAATTGTGGTATTAGCTCCTCATGTATGGCATAGGTCACAGGAGCATTAAAGTCACTTTTCGGAAAGCTTATCGCATAGCCAACAAAAGGTTCTGTACCCTCAGGCACTCCTGTTTCACCTTCTTGAGGATCTAATAAGTATAATATTAGTAAAGGTTCTTTTGGGTCTCTAATTTCATTGCGAACAATTTGCCCATTAGGATATTTTGGGACGCCCTCCTTCTTTCTTTTTAATTTGGTTAAATACATGGCTTTCGCATATTGGGTTTCATTTAAATCCAAAAACTCATCACCTGGACTTATTATATGGGATTTTCTAAGGTAATAAACGGAGTCGTCTAATATTTTATCGTCAGCCGTTCGTTTCCAATGACCAATATCTTCTGAATTCCCTCCTACTGTAAACAAAGTAGTATTTGAAGCACTAGCTTTCGACATAAGTATTACCCTCCAATTAGTTAATTCACCGTTTTCTTCTTGTTTAGAAATAAAACGAATTAAATTTTGTGGATCATATGCTTTTAGATTATCAAGTGCTTTAATTCCGCTAAAAAATTCAATAATTGAGCTACAAGAAATGTTCTTCCAAAAGAACCCCTTATCAATTGAATTATTTCTTTGGGTTAGACCTTGTATAAAACGTTTTGTGTGTTTTAAATTTGACTGAATCTGAGTGATCTCTTTTTTAAATTCATACGACTCAACTAAACGGCCTGCCCAAGAAATTTGAA
>CAJVZZ010000037.1 GCA_913020435.1 uncultured Flavobacteriales bacterium
CATCAGGAACCTACCTCATAGGCTTGTATTGTGAAGATGAAACAAAGTACAGGCGCGTAGTGATTGCAAGGTAAAAACCTTAATCTAAATCCTTATACTTTGAAAGGCTTGGTTTTAGGATCACAGTTGTTTTTAGCTCGGTTTATAGGAGAATTGGTTTCAAGAAATAACTTGAATAATGAGATGCTGAAACAAGTTCAGCATGACACTTACTACTAATGAACCAACCAACTAATGTCAGTTCGAGTGATTCGACGAAGGAGAATTGTATCGAGAACAATCAATCAATCAATCAATCAATCAGATTAAACCAATGTCAGTTCGAGTGATTCGACGAAGGAGAATTGTATCGAGAACAATCAACCACTGCGCTTACTTAAAGAAAAACTCAGGTAAGGCTTTTCGTTCGTCCTTCTTAAGCACATTGATAATCCATTGAGCTTTTAGGAATCCCCAACCGTAGCTGTAAAACTGAATAAATGTTGCAAATACAGCTCCTAAAGCAATACTCAGGCTTTTGGTTTTTATCAGGCTATCGACAAAAAGTAATACCACGTATGCACTGGCTAGAAACCCGAAAAGGGGAATACTTAGTCCTCCAAAAAACAGGCAGGCAAAACCTAGGCTAAATACTGTAGGAAACCAGTAGGTGATTTTTGAAGTTCCGGGATGCCATTTATTTAAAATTACCCGAACGACTCCAAATTTATAGACTTGTTTTGAGAATTTTCGCAAATCGATTCGACGCTTATGGTAGACAAAAGCATCTTTTATCAGCGTGGTTTTAAAACCAGCATTCCAAATTCTAAAACTCAAATCAGGGTCTTCTCCAGGGTGAATTTTCCCATATCCGCCAACGGTTTCAAAAACTGTTTTGGCAATGCCCATGTTAAAGCTTCTAGGTTGGAATTTTCCCAGCGCTTCATTTCCGCCTCTAATTCCTCCCGTTGTAAGAAAAGACGTCATTACATAATTGATCGATTTTTGGGTATCCGAAAAGGAGTCGTGTGCAGCATCTGGTCCACCAAAACAATCTACATAATCATCAGTCAACGCTTTACGAACATTAGCAATGTAATTGGGTGGAATCAAACAATCGGAATCAAAAATGATAAAGTAATTTCCGGTAGCTTTTTCCATTCCGAAATTTCGGCTTGGTCCAGGGCCAGAATTGGCTTTGAAATGATAAACAATATTGATTTTATCACTGAATTTATCACAGACTGCCTTACAGGGAGCACTTGATCCATCTTCTATGATCAAAACCTCAAATTCTTGGTCTGATTGTAGACTCAGACTTTCTAAGAGTTCTTGAACTTCATCTGGTCGATTATAAACCGGAACAATGAGTGAAAAAGACAGTGTTTTGTTCATGCTACAAATGTATGTTCAAATATTGTTTTTAAACGATATGAGATATGGATAGGTCTAGTACTTTTATCAAATCATTTTAAATGAAATGAAAGCAGAAATAATAACCATAGGAGATGAGATTTTAATCGGTCAAATTGTTGATACCAATTCGGCTTGGATGGCTAATATCCTATTTGATCATGGAATAGAAGTAGCACAAATCACTTCCATTACCGATGAGAAAAATCATATTGTAAATGCTATTGAAGACGCTCAAACAAGAGCTAATTTAATATTGATAACCGGCGGTCTTGGTCCAACCAAAGATGATATTACAAAGGCGACCTTGTGCGAATACTTTGACGATCAGTTAGAATTTCGTCAAGATGTTTTTAATCAAGTAAAATCCTTGTTCGATTCTTATGGAGTTGAAATGCCTGAAGTCAATCGACATCAAGCTGAGGTTCCTAGTGAATGCATAACCTTGATGAACAAAAAGGGAACTGCACCAGGAATGTGGTTTCGACACAATGAAAAAGTAATTGTGTCTATGCCGGGAGTTCCTTATGAAATGAAATATTTAATGGAGCAGGAAGTGCTTCCAAGAGTAAAGTCTGAATTTGATACACCAGAGCTAGTTTATAAAACTGTATTGACTCAGGGAATAGGGGAGTCTTCACTTATGGAAATTTTGGCCGGTTGGGAAACTGCTGTACTCGATGATGATTTGAAATTAGCTTGGTTACCAGCTGCAGGCAAAGTGCGTTTGAGAATAAGCGGCAAAGGCACAAGCCGAACAGCTCTAGAAACAAAAATAGCTGCCTATGTAAAGCAGTTGCCAGCTTTAATTCCTGAACATTACGTTGGTTATGAGACCGATGCTTTGGAAGTTGAAATTGGTAATTTATTGAAGAAAAAGGGTTGGACAGTTTCAACTGCTGAATCTTGTTCGGGCGGAAATATTGCGCGCTTACTTACTTCTATTGCTGGTAGTTCGGCGTATTTTGAAGGAAGCGTTGTTTCTTATTCCAATAAAGTCAAAGAAACGATTTTGGGAGTGAGTTGGGAAAGCATAAAAAACCACGGAGCGGTTTCAAAACAGGTTGTTGAAGAAATGGTTTCAGGAGTCCGCCACAAATTAGGTACCGATTGTGCAATAGCAACTTCTGGAATTGCGGGACCAGATGGCGGAACTGCTGACAAACCAGTAGGAACCATTTGGATAGCAGCAGCAACGCCTAACGGGGTTGTAAGCGAACGATTTCAGTTTGGAACGGATAGAGAAAAGAACATACTCAGATCCTCTCAAACTGCTTTACATTTATTACAAAAAGAATTATTGAAATAGGCACTCATAAATTGAACAAAAGCAATATATTTGCAGCCTCAAAAAATCAGACGAAAAATGGCGAATATCTGTCAGATCACAGGAAAGAAAGCAATGACGGGAAACAACGTTTCTCACTCAATGAATAAGACTAAACGGAAATTCAAACCGAATTTGCAGGTCAAGAGATTTTATATTCCTGAAGAGGATAGGTGGGTAACACTTAAAATTTCTGCATCTGGAATTCGCCACATCGATAAGTTGGGAATTTTTGTTGCAATCAAAAAAGCAAAGGAAAAAGGACATTACACTGTTTAAGTAGTAATAAGTTATAAAATATAGAACCTCGATTCGGTAACGTCTCGGGGTTTTTTTATACCCAGTTTTTGATATCTTGCACTTTCATTATCAGATGAAAATATTTCGATACATACTATTTTTGTTGTCTCTAGCTGCTGTTTTTGGTTGTGCTAAGGATGGAGGTAGAAAGGAGTTTTCTGAATATTACTCCAATTCCAAAACGGGGAGTTTTGATGGGTCGAAACAACGCACACATCAAGTACTTTCAAAACCATTTGTAATAGACACTATTTACAGGTCGATGAAAGGGCCTGTTGATCAACAGTTTTTTTATCTGGCAGATTCAGGCGACATTGTCTGGCTAACCGGTTATAAGGTGGAGGTAATTAATGCTCAGGGAGTTATACTGGAAGATGCTTTTATGTGTCACAATAATTTGAATTTGGATAGCATACGCGCATTTCCATGGCAGTCTAAAAACTTCGATTATCAGAATAGAGTTTTTACGCTTACGCAAGGCGTTACCGAACTGTCGCTTCCAGATGGATATGCAATTCCAATACCTGGGGAACAAGGATTTAAAACAATGTATCAAGCTTTAAATCACAACTATCCTGATGTTGATACCACAGTTTTACATAAAGTCACTATTGAGTACTTTTTAGATTCTGAAATTGACTTTAAACTTAAGCCGCTTTTCATGCAAACGCTTTGGACGGTAAAACAATACGAAGGGCCAGTAGGTAATATGGGTGAAAAACCTGAAGAAAATCCGAAGCACCTAGAGTCAATCGATAATGCAAATTACCACCCGTCTCAGCAGCCTTCTTGCGGTGTAGATATGCTGGCAAATAATGAAGCATTGCAAGGCAATGATATGTATTACGATAACTACGCCAGAAAGTATACCGGTCATTGGAAAATACCTCCAGGAAAAGAGGAAATAGAAATGAACGTTGATAAAATGTTGAATATCAGTAAAAAGCGCAAAGTGATTATGGCAGTTGCTCACGTTCATCCTTTTTGTACAGAGATCGCATTAATGAATGAACAATCAAATGAAAAAGTAGTTCCACTAATTATGAAGCAGGCAAATACAGGCATAGGTTTAAATGAAATCCAAGTATTAATTCCAGAAAAAGAGATCTGGTTAGATCCAACTATACATTATTCGCTATCGTCTACTTATATTAACAATAGTGAAGATACTCTATCGGCTATGTCGGTTATGTATTTGTATTTTGAAGAATAAATTGAAACCTTCTCAGTATTTTTTTGTCTGAATTTACAATGGAAAAATTGACTTTATTTTGGCACCGACGCGACTTAAGGGCGCATGATAATGCAGGATTGAATGCTGCATTAACAGCAAATTCAAATGTCCAACCAATATTCATTTTTGATTCCAGCATTCTCAATCGTTTGCCAAAGGAGGATAAGAGGGTAGATTTTATTCACGATGCATTAATCAAACTAGATAAGGCTTATCAAAAATTAGGGACTCGATTGTGGGTGTATTATGGAAATCCACTAGAAATATATCAGCAATTAACTCAAGAATATTCTGTCCAATCTATATACACCAATAGAGATTATGAGTCTTATGCAAAGGTTAGAGACAAAGGAATTTTTGAATTCTTGGAATCAAAAGGAATTCCGTTTATTGGGAAAAAAGATCATGTTCTTTTTGAGAAAAATGAAGTTTTGAAGGCCGATAAAACTCCTTACACCGTATTTACACCATATAGCAAAATTTGGAAGAATCAATTAACTAACTTCTACCACAAGGCCTATCCAATAGATAAGCATCAAAGTAATTTTCATAAAACCGATGTAGTAGTTTGGGATAGCGTTTATGACAATGGTTTTACAGCGACCAACACTCCGTTTAATGCGCCTGATTTTAATAAATCAATCATTAAAAACTACAAAGAGAATAGAGACTTCCCTGCTAAAAATGGTACAACGCAATTAAGTGTTCACTTAAGGTTTGGCACAGTTTCTATCCGAGAGTGTGTTGCCAAGGCTCTGGAAATTCAGAGTGAAACATGGCTGAACGAATTGATATGGAGAGATTTTTACCAGACAATTTTATTTCATTTTCCACATGTAGAAGTTTCTTGTTTTCGGTCGAAATACGAAAAGGTGGTGTGGGAGAAGAATGAAGAACATTTTACCGCTTGGTGCAAGGGTAAAACGGGCTATCCGATGGTTGATGCTGGAATGCGAGAGTTGAACGAAACAGGGTTTATGCATAACCGAGTTCGAATGGTTGTGGCTTCTTTTTTGACCAAACATTTATTGCTTGATTGGAGATGGGGTGAGGCTTACTTTGCTGAAAAATTATTGGACTTTGATTTGGCTTCTAACAATGGTGGGTGGCAATGGGCCGCAGGTTGCGGAACCGATGCAGCACCTTATTTTAGGGTGTTTAATCCAACAGCACAGTTAGAGCGGTTTGATAAAAACTTGGTGTACGTGAAAAAATGGGTTTCTGAATTTGGAACAACAGAATATCCTGAACCTATAGTTGAGCACAAGTTTGCTAGGCAAAGAGCGCTAGATAGATATAAGGAAGCCTTGAGTTAAAGTCTACTTTACATTCTGCCGCTGATATGTTTTTTTAATTAAGGTCGTAAATGCCATGGCCATTTACCAGGAAATAAAATTCATCTGAGAGCTAAATTGTGCTTCCCGTTTTCAAAGCGGTTTTGCTACCACACTTTTTATATATTACTACTTTTTGTTCTCGTTTTAGCTTAAAATCAAGCTTACAACTCTAGTCTATAGGGTATCATTTTGAGAGTTCTAGTTTACTGATTTTTCTGATTTTCAGCAGATAAAACGCCCAACTAGGTAATCAATTCAAGTTGTTGCATGCTTATGGGAATCAGTGCAGTTATCAATACAGCTCATAAATATTTAGTCTTCCTTCAAGAGGGCCATTCCATAGTGGAATTCTTCTTTTTGGTTTAAGACCTAAAGATTTAATTGCTGGTATATTAGCACTGAAAATTGCAGCAGTCCAACCTTTGTAATCGGATTTAAGTTTATCTCCAATTTCAGCATAAAATTGTTTTGCATCGGCAATTGTTATTCTTTTATCATAAGGTGGGTTCATAATTAATATTCCAGATTCAAATGGAGCAGGAGCATTAAAAAAGTCTCTTTCAAAAACCTCAATTTCTTTGTCCATGTTTGCTGATGCTAAGTTCATTTTGGCATCCTCAATTGCAAGTGGATGAGCATCTGCTCCGTTTATTGTTGCTGAGTCTTTGTTTTCAGTTGAATTTGAGTCCCTCTTTACAGCTTTCCAGTTATCTGCATCAAAGTTTCTCCAATTCTCAAAGCAAAATTTTGGGCGGTATTTACCAGAAGGAACATTCTTGGAAAGTAAATATGCTTCAGTCAGCAGGGTTCCGCTGCCACACATACCGTCATATAAATTGGAATTACCATCCCAACCTGTCAATTGGATAATTCCTGATGCCAATACTTCACTCAACGGAGCGATACCGCTTACGGTCTTATAACCTCTTTTGTGCAGGGAGTCTCCAGAGCTATCCAATGAGATAGTGCAGCGGTCTCCAGCAATTAATAAATGAATTCTTACACCTGCAAATTTCAAATCTACATTAGGTCTTTCAGATCCGCTTTCAACAAATCGATCACAAATTGCATCTTTTAATAATTGAGCGGCGTATATACTGTTCTTGAAATTTTCGTTTCTAACGATTGCGTCTATTGCGATAGATTTTTGAGGGAAAAACCATTTATCCCATTCTACCTTTTTCCCAAAATCATATAAATCACTAGTCTCGTTTAATTCGAATGAAACCAAATTTATGAGCACTCTAAGTGCAGTCCTAACGACATAATTTGCCCGATAGATATCCTCCATATTCCCTTCAAAAGCAACACCTCTTTTTCGGATTTCATGATTGGAACCAATTTTGTTTTGTTTCAGTTCATTTAGCAGGACTTCTTCAAGTCCTTGGTAAGTGGTAACATATATGTTCAAGTTTGATTTCATTCCTAGAGTTTTTGCAAATATGCCTTATAAAAAGCAAAGCAAATGGAACATTTTAAAATTGACTAAACAAAACCTACTTTTTGGACTCATTAAATAGTAGTCTGAAGTAATTTATTCTGAAATAATCAAAGAAGTTTCAGTGAAAATTTATTTTAATTTTGAGATTTAAAAGTCTAATAATTAATGACTCGAATCTTTACCATATTATTTCTTTTTCTCGGATTTATTTCCGCGTTTGGTCAAATGGAAAAACTCCATATATCAGGCGATATGAAAGATGGTTTTGCGGATATGTCAAAGGCTTTTGTAATCGTTTATGTAAATGGTCAAAAGCTAAAAAGAGCAGCTGCTGATGGTTCTGGGAATTTCGAGTTTGATTTAGAGTTTGGAAAGAATTACGAACTTCAATTCTTTAACCAGGGTTATGCGACTAAAAAAGTTGATATTCTTCTCCAAAACGTTACTTCTGAAATGATTGGATTGGGTTGTCGTGGTAGGGAAGTTCAAGTAAGTATGATCCAGAAAGTTGATGGAATTGACTATTCTGTATTGGATAAATCGGTTGGTCAAATTTTCTTTGATCCAGAGGTAGAATGTTTTGATTGGGATGCAGGTTACACTTTGAGGGCAATGGAAGAAATTGACAAGCTTATTGATGAATTAGAAAAGAAGAAAGAGGCCTACGCTGATAATAAAGAGGCAGGAGATAAAGCTTTTTCTAAAGGTGATTTTGAAACAGCAAAGAAAAGCTATGAAGCGGCTTTAGTCGTAATGCCCAAGGATAAAGAGGCAACGAAACAATTATTAGAAGTTGCAAAGAAAAAAGAGGAAGCAAAGAATGCTGAAGCAACTGCAAAAGCTGCGGAAGAAGAAAAAGCTATTGCTGAGGTTGAAAAAGCAAAAAAAGATGAGTTTGATAAAATAGTTGAGGCTGGCGATAAAGCGCTAAAGGCCCAAAACTTTGAAGAAGCTGCCAAGCAATATAATGAAGCGTCTAAGTTGATGCCAGACCAAACTTCTGTAAAAACAAAACTTCAGATTGTAGAAGAGACAAAGAAGAAACGTGCTGCTGCCGAGGAGTCCGAAAAGAAAGCGGAAGAGGATGCTGCAGTCGCTGCTGCTGCAGAAGAAGCAGAGAAAGCCGCAGCTGAAGCAGCTGTCGAAAAAGCTAAAGTAGCTGAAAAGAAAGCAGAGGAAAAGGCGGATGAAATTGCAGCAGCAGCAGAAGAGTCTGAGAAAAAAGCAGAAGCAGCAGCTGATGTTGCTCAAGAGGCTGAAAAGGCCGCTGCCGAGGAAGCTGAAAAGAAAGCAGAGGAAAAGGCGGATGTAATTGCTGCAGCAGCAGAAGAGTCTGAGAAAAAAGCAGAAGCAGCAGCGAAGGCATCTGAAGAGGAGTCCGAGAAGTTAGCAGAAGAAGAAAAAGTGATTGCTGAAACTGCAGAAAAGGCAAAAGAAGCTGCTGCTAAAGAGTTAGCATCAAAGTCAAAAGAAGAGCAAAAGGTAGCGGAAGAAGAGGCAGAAAAGAAGGCTGAGAAAGTCGCTGCTTCTGCTAAAGCTACTGAACAATCAGAAAAGCTGGTCGCTGAAGAGTTAAAACAGAAAATTGAAGAAGAAGCTGCAGCTCTCAAAGCAGCTGAAAAAGTAATAGCTGAAAAAGAGAAAGAAGAAAAGGCTTTAGAGAAGGAAAAGAAGAATAATGAAACAGTAATTGCTGCCAAGAAAAAAGAGGAGCCTAAGAAAGAAGAATCTGGAAGAGAATCGTCGAAAAAGTCTATACCTAAACCATCAGTTAAGAAAGCGGCTCTAACTGCACCTAAACCAAAGGCTGTTGGGTCTAGAACGGCTGCTGCAATGGCTAAGCAAGAAAGTCATGACGAGAAAAAGAAGGAATTATATGCAACATCCAAAATGGTAACCAAACCAAAAGAGAAGCATAACGATATTCACGCCTTGTTAGATAAGGCTGCCGCAGCTCAAAATCCTACTACGACGAGTATTCATGAGCATCATGATTGGAATATGAGCCAGCCGGGGGTTTACGAAGAAATTGCAACAGAGTATCCGATTGGAGTGACCGAAGAAGTTTATATGAAAGGCAATAAAGAAATTACAGAAAGAGTGGTGGTTAAGGACGGAACTGGAAGTATTTATTGGAAAGTAGAGCATTCATGGGGAGGCGTTTATTATTTTAAAAACGCAAACGTTTCTATTTCCTCTGTAGAGTTTGACATATTTACCAGAGTCAAAGATGAAGACGGCAATGTAATTGAGCCTTACCACATTAATCGAGTAAACGATCATTAATCTTGACTGAAAATACCTAGCTCTAGGTATTGTACATTTTTATTTTCATCTTTTTCTTTGCACCTTATTTTAAATAAGTCTAAATAAGAATAACATGAAAAATAGCATATTAATATTAGCCACAATTGCTGGACTAACAATTTTATCTAGTTGTAATCGTAAAGGTTGCACAGATGAAAAAGCCACTAACTACAATGAAAAAGCAAAGAAAGACGATGGAAGTTGTATTTTACCCGAAACTATAATACCTTTATTATCAGATGATTACAAGGAAAGTGCGTTAAATAATTATTCAAACATAGTGTTAGCCAACTATGAAGATGCTTTAGAAGCCGCAGTAAAAATGCAAAGTGACGTTAAGGCTTTTGTTTCAAATCCCTCTTCTGCAACTTTATCAACGGCTAAATCATCATGGCTTTCCGCCAGAGAACCTTATGGACAAACAGAAGCTTTTCGATTTTCAAATGGCCCTATTGATGATGCCGATGGCCCTGAAGGTTTATTAAACGCATGGCCTTTGGATGAAAATTACATTGATTATGTTCAAGATGGTTCTTCATTCAAATATGAAGGAGTTATATATGACACAATTAACTATTCAACGATCAATGCCACAACTCTAGAAGATTTGAATGAAAAAGGTGGAGAGAAAAATATCTCGATTGGATATCACGCAATTGAGTTTTTACTTTGGGGTCAAGATTTAAGCACAACAGGTGCAGGAGAAAGATCGCATGATGATTTTGATATCACTAAATACGGAAAGATTGCCACTAGAAGAGGCCAGTACATTAATATTTGTGCCGATTTAATTGTAAAACAACTTACGGAGTTAACTGCAGAATGGAAATCTGGAGGAAGTTATTTGACGGCATTAGAATCAAAAGACGTTGATTTAGCCCTTAAAGAAATCTTAACAGGAATCGGAGTATTATCAAAATCTGAATTAGCAGGTGAAAGAATGTTCTCTGCATTAAAAGCTCAAGATCAGGAAGAAGAACATTCTTGTTTTTCTGATAATACACACAGAGATATTATTACCAATGCTATGGGTATTCAAAACGTTTACATGGGCAAATACACAAGAACAAATGGTTCTGAAGTATCTGGTACATCTATTTACGATTTAGTAAAAATAATGAATGAAAGTTTAGCAAATGAAACCTCTACTTTAATTTCTAGTAGTGTTTCTAATAGTGAGAATATACCTGTTCCGTTTGATAATGCAATAAGCAGTGAAATAGTAGGAGGATCAGGCCCAGTAATGGTCGCTATAAAAAGCTTGCAAGACACGGGTGATAAAATTGCGGAGTCAGCTTCAAGTATAGGTATCACAATTTCTACTGATTTACCAGATTAATTGGAGAAAACTTGAATTCTAAATCCCTGAAAATATGCAGTTTGTTTGTTTTGATGGCGGTTGTAGACATCTCATGCCTAAATAAAAAAGAACATTTCGAGCTTTTATATAGCGAGCCCGGAACTTCTGAAGAACACAGTGCATTGCTCGGAGGAGAGGCTAGTATAAACGACGCCTCTCCTCGAGCTTTTTCTTCTCCAATTCCAGGATTAGATAATAATGAAGAGTTAGAATTCTTTGCAGGAAATACTTTATTTAATAAGAATTGGGTAACCTCTCCTTCTTCAACAAAGGCAAGCGATGGGCTTGGTCCTTTTTTTAATTCAATATCATGTTCTAGTTGTCATTTTAAAGATGGCAGAGGCCGAGCTCCAGAGTACGTTGGCGAAGAATCAACAGGTTATTTATTACGTTTATCTGTAAGTGGAATAAATCCAAATGGGTCTGCAGCTGCCCACGATATATATGGTGGACAATTACAAGATTAATCTATAAATGGAGTAGAGTCTGAAGGTAGCTTTTCGATTACATATTCTGCAGTAATGGGTCAATTTGACGATGGTTCTACTTACGAATTGCGAGAACCAAGTATTTCCATAAATGGTAATTACGGTGCATTTGGTGGAGTAAATATTTCACCAAGAGTCGCAAACCAAATGATTGGCCTTGGACTTTTAGAAGCTATCGCTGAAGAAGATATCCTTACGTTAGCCGATCCAACTGATCAAAATAACGATGGGATTACTGGTCGACCAAACTACGTTTGGGACTTTAAACAATTGGATCGACGTTTGGGGCGTTTTGGTTGGAAAGCAAATCAGCCTGATTTGTATCAACAAACCTGTGGTGCATTTTTGGGAGACATTGGAATTACAACAAATTTATTTTCGGAACAGAATTGTACTTCTTCTCAGCAAGATTGTCAAAACAGCACACATGGAGGTTCACCAGAAATTACAGAAGATAACCTCATTTCTGTCGTTAATTATACACGGTCACTAGCTGTTCCGATTCAAAGAAACGTGGAAAAAATTGAGGTTTTAGCAGGTACTAAAATATTTAAAGATTTAAACTGTTCTGGATGCCACATTCCTAAAATGGAAACGAGTATTCATCCATACGTACCAGCATTATCAAATCAAAAAATTCAACCATATACGGACTTATTGTTACACGACATGGGGCCAGGATTGGCTGATAATGCGCCCGATTATTTAGCCACTGGATCTGAATGGAGGACGCCGCCATTGTGGGGAATTGGTTTGTTTCAAATTGTAAATGGACATACAAATTATTTGCACGATGGTCGTGCAAGAAATATTGAAGAAGCAATTCTGTGGCATGGAGGAGAAGCGGAAAATAGTGTTGAAGAATATAAAAAACTAAGTATTGATGATCGTGGCAATTTGTTGGAATTTCTAAATAGCTTGTAATGAAAAAAATAGTGGTTTTAAGTTGTTTATTGGGATTTATTTTTTCGTGCAAAAAGGAAGAAATAAAATCACCACCAACAAAAGTTTCAAGTGTAGAGTTTGAAAGATCTAGTTTATTGAAAAGCATAACAAACGACATCATATTGAAAGATGTAGAATCATTTAATCTTAAAGCAGATGCGTTTAACCAAAAAATCAACATCCTCAATTCCATTTCTACCAGAGAAGATCTAAAGGTCACGGAAGGTCTATTAGATTCTTTGTTGATTCAATTTAGTAGGATTGAGATGTTTAATGTTGGACCAATTAAGGATAATTATTTTTTTACGCTTATCAATCCATATCCTACAGATACCGTATCTATTAACGAATTAATTTATGATACTTCTATTCAGCTGGAAGAAAGTAATTTCGCTTCTTATAAGTTAACTGTTAAGGGAATACCTGCTCTAGAGTATCTCATCTATAAAAGAAAGGATAGTATTGTGAGCAGTGTTAATGCTGGTCGTTGGCTAAGTTTCTTGAAATTAGTGAGTTCAGACATTGCAAAGAGAGCGAATAAAGTTGAATCAACTTGGATTTATGATGGTTATTCAGAAGTTTTTTCTAATAATATAGGGAATGAATTCAACGATCCCATACCGCAGCTAATCAATAGCATTGTTGCAATACTTGACAATATTTACTTTCAGGAATTGGGTGTGCCTAGTGGTAGTTTAGGGTCTGTACAACCTAAAAAATGCAGGGCTTTGTATTCAGAATTAAGCCTTAATTCAATCGAGAATCAAATTGTCATTATTGAAAAAATAATGAAAGGCACTGCAGATAATAGTTCAATAGGATTACAGGAATACTTAGACTTTTTAGAATCTAAGAATGTACAGGACCCTCTTGTTGCTTCTATGATTTTAGAAACAATTTCCGAAATTAGAAATGAAATTCCGAAAGATAAATCTCTTTATCAGATAGTTACTTCGAACTCAAAAGAGATTGAAGAATTGAGAGGAAAAGTAAAAGAATTATTGATTCTATTTAAAAACGATGTAGCGAGTTTAATGTCAATAACTGTTTCTATTTCAGATAATGACGGTGACTAATCTTCTTTATTTGGAACAGGGTCGTGTCCGCTTGTTCCCCAAGGATGACATTTCGAAATCCTTTTTAGTCCTAACCAAATTCCCTTGATAATTCCATGAACTTCAATTGCCTCGTAGGTATAGCGACTGCAAGTAGGAGAGTGTCGACAGTTTTGACCCAACAACGGAGAAATAGTCCATTGATAGATTCTTATCAATGCTAAAAAGGGAAAAGCAATTATTTTTAGAAGAAGAGTCATTTAATGATGTAAAAAGTACAACGTATTACGCACAACGTTGTTGCTTGATACATTTTACGTAATATGACAAAAGCTACTCAAAGTCCTTATACAAAAGACTAGGCTGAACCTCATTATTGTCTTGGTACTTTCCGCTTTTGTATTTATCGTAATCTCCTTCAATCGAGTGATAATAAATCTGGCAAATTTCAACTCCAGCGAAAATCCGTATGGGTTCTACACAATGAATTTCTAATGTCCAAAAACCAGAAAAACCTACATCGCCAAAACCAGCGGTAACGTGAATGTATAATCCCAAACGACCAATACTGCTTCTGCCTTCCAACATCGGAACATAGCTCTCCGTTCGAGTATGTTCAGTAGTTCTGCCTAAGTATAATCTGCCTGGTTCCAAAACCAACCCTTCTTCCGGAATGAAGATTTCCTTGGTAGCATTTGGTTTTTTCATTTCTAAAATAGGTGTATCGTAGACAAGCAGCCTATCGTGTAAACTTAAGTTGTAAGAATTTGGGTTCAGACGTTTTTCATCGTAAGGATCGATAAAAATGCTTTTACCGAGTTGCCTTTTAATTTCGTTTCCGGAGAGTATCATAGCTTATTTTATTTGGTAATCACTGCCTTCTTTCCCATCATTAAGAACGATTCCAACTGCATTCAACTTATCGCGAATTTCATCTGATAAACTCCAGTTTTTATTGGCTCGTGCTTCTGCTCGCATTTCTATAAGCATTTTCATCACATCTTCCAATTTACCCGAACCACCTTCAACTTCGTCTTCTAATCCAAGTACTTCAGTTATAAAAGTTGTAAAGGTTACCTTCAGATTAATGAAAGTATCCTTTGAAATCGAATTCAAAGGAATTTGATCATTTGCAAAAGAATTGATTTTGTTTCCCAAATCAAACAATATTGCAATCGTTTTTGGAGTATTAAAATCGTCACTCATTTCCAAATAAAGCTGTTTACACAGTTTATTGATTTCTGAATCTAAATCAGAATTGATAGTACTGCCTTCAGTAGCTTCCATTTTTGAAACCAAGCGGAAAGCATTTGTTAATCTTTTGTAGCCTTTTTCAGCTGCCTTAAGCGCATCATTCGAGAAATCGATAGTACTTCTATATTGTGCTTGCAACAAGAAGAAACGAATCGTCATTGGAGAGAAGCCTTGATCCAATAATTCATGATCTCCAGCAATCAATTCCATTGGCAAAAACGCGTTACCCAATGACTTACTCATTTTGGTGCCATTAACCGTCAGCATATTTCCGTGCATCCAATATCTAACAGGGTCTTTACCTCCTGCACCAATATTTTGAGCAATCTCACATTCGTGATGTGGGAATTTTAAGTCCATACCACCACCGTGAATATCGAATTGTTCGCCTAAATACTTTGTACTCATTACTGAGCATTCCAAATGCCAACCAGGAACGCCCATTCCCCATGGTGAGTTCCATTTCATAATAGTATTTTCAGAAGCTCCTTTCCAGATTGCAAAATCGGCAAAAAATCTTTTTTCTGATCCGCCAGTTAAATTATCTCGGGTTTGTTCTAGTAAATCCTCCACTTTTCTACCTGACAATTTTCCGTAATCGTATTTCTCTTGAAATTTTTGAACGTCAAAATAAACACTACCATTTACCTCATAACCATAGCCATTGGAAATAATTTTTTGAACCATCTCAATTTGTTCAACTATATGTCCAGTAGCGGTAGGCTCAATGCTGGGTTCTTTAAGATTAAAAACTTTGTTTACTGCATGAAATCCGTTGGTGTACTTCTGTACAATCTCCATCGGTTCGATTTGTTCTAATCTAGCACGTTTTTCAATTTTATCCTCACCTTCATCAGCATCATTAACTAAGTGACCAACATCAGTGATGTTTCGAACATAACGGACATTGTAGCCCAAGTGTTCTAGGTATCTCGATACAATATCGAAGGTAAGAAATGAGCGTAAGTTTCCTAAATGTGCCTCGTTATAAACAGTAGGTCCACAAACATATAAACCCACTCGAGGTGGGTTTAAAGGTTCAAACTTTTCTTTATTTTTTCCTAGTGAATTAAATACCTCAACCGGGTATTGATCATATAGGGCCATTAAGTGTGAGATTTATTGTTAAGAATCCATATTAATATAATTCAGGAATTCACGTTTTACATCTTTATCTTTAAAACGACCTCCGAATTCAGCCGTAACAGTGCTCGAATTTATGTCTTTTATACCTCTAGAATTTACACAAAGATGCTTAGCATCAATTACACAAGCCACATCATCGGTTCCCATAACCTTTTGCATGTGCCTTACAATTTGCATAGTTAGGCGCTCTTGAACTTGGGGACGCTTTGCATAGAACTCAACAATTCTATTAATCTTAGATAAACCTACTACATTACCATTTGACATATAAGCTACATGCGCTTTACCCACTATTGGTAAAAAGTGATGCTCGCAGGTAGAGTAAACAACAATATTTTTTTCAACGAGCATTTCGTTGTACTGGTATTTGTTCTCAAATGTTGAGGCTTTTGGTTCGTTATCTGGATGTAATCCACCAAATATTTCGTTAACAAACATTTTAGCAACGCGTTTTGGCGTTCCCTTAAGGCTGTCATCGGTCATGTCTAAACCAAGTGTGTGCATGATATTAGCAAAGTCAGTTTGAATTTTTTCAATTTTTTCAGCATTTGATAAGTCAAATGCGTCTGACCTTAGCGGAGTTTCTGTGTTAGCGGATAGGTGATTATCGCCTATTACATCGATATCCTGTCCGTTCAATTTTTCTTCGTGTGCCATGTATCTTGTTTTTCTCTTATAACAAATCAAGAGAAGTTTGGTGCAAATATAAATGCATTAAAACCAATGGAGGTAGCTAGCTTGCAAATTAGTGTTATTGATTTTACTTTAAAAAGTCAAGCTAATACTTGCATTTGGCATAAAAGGCAACTGATTCACTCTTGTATTAGTTAACCTGTCGTAGTAAAAAATATTAGCTCTATTCAAGGCATTAGTAATACCAGCAGAAGCTACTAGTTCACTGAAAGCTCCGAGAGTCCATGTCCTTTTTACATTAGCATCAAGTCTTGCATAAGAAGGCAATCTACCCTGATTCAAATCCGAATATAATGCATTAAGATTTCCATTAGCACTGGTGTAGTCTGCGTCATAACCTTCGGCAAAGTTTACTTCTTCATACAATCCCTGTGTTTGCGTGAAAGGAAAACCACTACCAAAATTATATCTAACATTTGCTTCCCAGTTCAGGTCTTTACCAAAAGTATAAGCCCCTACTAAATTTATATTGTGACGTCTATCAAATACTGGACTGTATTCCTGTATTCCATCCCAACGTGTGATTTTTGTCAAAGAATAGACAGACCATAAATAAAACTGCTTATAGCTCCACTTTACGCTTAAATCAGCTCCATATGCATCTCCGGTCTCTATAATAAAATCCTTTTTAAGTATATCCGGTTTATCGGCATTATAGTCTTCATCTTCATACAGTTTATTTCGGTTGATGTTTATCAACTGATTGAATTGTTTGTAGTAGCCTTCTAGGTTAATGGTAATGCCTTTCCATAAATCGTATTCAAATCCAAGTATAAAATGATTAGCCTTTTGCAAGCGATTTTTTAATTCTTTTGTGGTTCCATTTTTAGTCACATATTCTTCTTGCAAGCTTTCAGGTCCACTTAAGAAGCCATAGAAAAGGTTGACAATATCACGATCTGAATTTGCTGCAATTAAGTTCTGAGAATACATGCCAACAGCACCTTTTACTCTGAAATCATCAGTAATATTATACTTTGCTCCAAAACGTGGTTCAGGAGAGATAGTAGATAACGAAGCATAGTACTGTAGTCTGAAACTAGGGTCAATAATTAAATCACCAAATGTTAATTTGTACTTCGCAAACATTCCTAATTCGGTATTATTTTCTTGTTGCTTAAATTCTCTTCCAAATTTATTAGTGTATTCGAAATCAGTTGTAAATCCAACAATGTCTATTCCAAATTTGAACTCATTGTCTCCTGTAAAGTAGGTCGATCCTATTCCAAAATTGAAACTTTGAACACCGCTTCTTCTTGTTCGATTCGAAGGCTCATTCATTTCAATAAGATACCTAGAAACGGCCATGTTTCCCTCTACAATTGCACTACTTCCTCTTGGTAGAATCAGAAATCTACCGCCTCCGCCAAAATTCCGCCATCCTATGTCGGTTCCGTTACTATATGATGCATCGTCAGTAAAATTAAATCCAAATAAATCCGCTTTAGAACCTGATGGAGCTCCAAAGCTAATTTTCGCATATAAATCATTGAACTTGTAAGGCAAACCATTTGAGTCGGCATAACTATACAAGGTTTTACTAGTTTGATCTAAATAGGATGTTTTTGCTGATAATATGTAACTGATCGTGCCGTCATTTTTATTTTTAGCTTTTTTCAATGGGCCTTCTAATAATGCTTTAGCGCCGAAAGTGCTTAAAGAGACTTTTCCAGCAACTCTTTTGTTGTTTCCCGCTCGAGTAGTAATGTCCATTATAGAAGAAACCCTTCCTCCATATTCACCACTAAATCCACCAGTGTATACATCTGCACTTTGCATAATATCAGCATCAAAGACGGAGAATAAACCAATGGAATGAAAGGCATTATAAACGACCATACCATCCAATAAGATTTTGTTTTGAACTGGTGATCCACCTCTAATATAAAGCTGGCCGCCTTGATCACCGGTGAAAATTACTCCTGGAACAACTTGCATATATTGAGCAAAATCAGCTTCACCGCCAACGGTAGGTAATTGGTTTATTTCTTGAGGAGTAATTTTAGTAACAGACATCTTAACCTGAGTCTGCGATTCTTGTTTTTCACCATTGACATCGAAAATATTCAAATCAACAGAGGACTCTTTAACGGTAATGTTTTTTGTACTTGTTTGATTGGCTTTAATAATAACTTCTTCCTCAAAAGTGGAGAAACCCATTGCGCTGATTGTAATCGTATAAGATCCGGGAGGAACTTTGCTGATAGAATAAAACCCGTTTCCATCTGTGGCGATTCCGAATGCAGTACCCTTTAAAAATACATTTGAATACAAAACTGCACTGCCATCTTTTGCGTTGTACACAAAGCCTTTTACACCCCCTGTTTGCGCTGAAGTTGTTTTTAGAAATCCAAGAAAAAGTAGGGAAATAATAAGTAGTTTCTGTAGCATTATAATTCTTGAATTTCGGTGGTGCAAAAGTATGAATATAGCTTTGTATATGTTTGTATTTGTTGCCAATTGCCTATTAACTGACTTAGAGGTTAATTTAATGGATGAGTGGTTGAGTGTTTAATGCAGAAGTTTAAAGGCAAGTTCTTTTAACAAAGAACCGTCTGATGCACTAGCGTTATTTATTCCTTTCGACCTTTGATCGTATTCTCTTAATAGTTTTAATGCTTTGTAACAGCGACCGGGGCCAATTTGTTGTGCAGTTCTAAGTAAATTTTTAGCTGCATAAAAGCTCATGCCAATTGTTTGCATGGCTTCATCTTGTGATTTATGTGGTAAATAATGAAAGCTCATTAATCGACCATAGAACCCGTATAAGCTGCTTATAGTCATTACCATTGGATGGTTCTTAGGGTTATCTCCATAGTAGTTTACGATTCTGTTAACCTTAAGGACATCCTTATTCGCAAGGGCATCTTGAAGCTCGAAAATGTTGTAGTCTTTGCTTATACCTACGTTTTCTTCAATATCTTCAGTATTTATTTCTGTGCCTTTCTCCAGAGCGATAGTTAATTTGTGCAGTTCGTTTGCCACTGTGCTTAAGTTGCTTCCCAAATATTCTGTGAGCAATAAACTGGCTTTTTGTGTAATCTTAAAGTCTTTGCGAGCTAGGTAATTGTGAATCCAATCTGGGATTTGGTTATCATAAAGCGGTTTACTGACATAATAAACTCCTTTTGATTTTGCTTTTTCAATAAATTTTTTGGCTTCAGTGGTTTTGTATTTATAACAGACCACAAATATTGTTGTATCTACTATCTGATCCAAATATGGCATGAGCTTCTCGGTAATTCGAGGAATGGACTGCGCTTCCTTTAAAATTACAACTTGTCGCTCAGCCATCATCGGAAAACGTTTCAAACTTTCAACGAGCTCTTCCCATTTTACATCTTTTCCATAAGCAATAGTTTGATTGAATGCCTTTTCCGATTCATCCAAAACAGATGATTCAATGTAGTTGGAAATCAAGTCTATAAAGTACGGTTCGCCACCTGATAAAAAGTAAAAAGGCTTTATGTCTTTTTCTTTTATGGACTTTAATATTTGTTGATAATCTATTGTTGCCAAGAACTGTAATTTGAATGGGCTAAATTATGCTTTTGATTCATTTGCCCATGCAGAATACCTTACTTTGTAATGTGCAAAATTTGAATTTACCCAATTACGATTTTAAGCTTACCAAAAGTGGTGATCACATTTTGATTTGGGATCAAATTCGAAAGAAAAATATTGTTTTAACTCCGGAAGAATGGGTGCGACAAAATTTCATGTGTTTTCTCTCTTCAGAATTTGGTTTCCCTAAATCTCTTATGCAGGTAGAAGGTGGGTTGAAATACAATAAAATGAACATGCGGAGTGATATTTTATGTTACAACCAAGCAGGGAACCCCATACTCCTAGTTGAATGTAAGCGACCAACCGTGTCTATTACTCAAAAAACTTTCGATCAAATTGCGAAATATAATATGTCCCTAAAAGTTCCATTTCTTGCCGTGACTAATGGCTTGGAACACTTTTATTGTCAAATTGATTTTGATAAGAAAGATTTTCATTTTTTACCTAACTTGCCACAGTTCGAACTCGTTAAAGAAATATGATGAAACAATTAACTATTGCCTTTTTTCTATTATTATCAGGCTTATTTTCTTCATCTCAGGAGTTTGGAAGCCATAACCTGAGGTTAGATGGTTTTCAAAATCAGAACGTAAGATGCTTTGTAAAGGCAGAAAGCGAGCAATTGAGTGCTTATATAAGTGCTCATAACGGACACTATTTCTCAACATTTAGAGGCTGGACAAAAATTGAATTGAGCGGTCGGCAATTAGTAGAAATGTCAAAATTAGCTTGGTGCAGTTCTATTCGAATTGAGGGAGGTAAAGGACAGGTTTTGACTGACACAAGTTTGATAAATACTAAAACGCATTTGGTTCACCAAGGAGAAATTCCTCGTCATTCGGCTTTTACAGGTGAAGGAGTAGTTATGGGTTTTGTTGATACTGGAATTGACTTCACCCATCCAGATTTTAAAAATGAAGATGGTTCAACTCGAATCGTGAAAATTTGGGATCATCTAAAAAATGCAGATACCACCTTACGTCCAAGTTTTGGTTATGGAGAGGTCTATGATTCTGCAATGATCAATGCAGGAACATGTCCTCATTTGGATAATAATGGACACGGTTCGCAAGTAGCTGGAATAGGTGCCGGAAATGGTAATTCGGTACCTGATTCGATAGCGGATTATACGGGGCATGCGCCAAATTCAACTATTATTTGCGTCAATACAGATTTTAGCCGAGCTAATTGGACCTTATCAATAGCAGAGTCCGTTGAATGGATTTTTTCAGAGGCTGATAAACTGGGTTTACCCTGTGTTATTAATTTAAGCGTTGGAACATATTCTGGAAGCCATGATGGTAGAGACTTGGCTTCACAGATTATCGATTCTATAGTTGCTGCTAAACCTGGAAGATTAGTTGTTGGAGCCGCTGGAAATGCCGGTTCCATAGGTTCATTTCATCTTCGTACTGAGGTTGTTTCTGATACTGCTTTCACGTATTTTAAATCGAATCCAAATTCTAATTTTGGAAATGCCATTTTTATTGAAGCATGGGGAGATACTGCTGATATGAAAAACTTACAACTTGGATTTGGGTATACCGATACCAGTTTATGGGCAGATTCAATTTTCTTTCTTGAACCAGTTGCGAATCGACTGGATACATTGATGACGGTGTCGTTAGGTGGAAACAGTCAGTTATTAACCTATGCTGAGGTTCAAGGAGCTTCAGTCTTGTATCAAATACTTTGTATTAACCCTCAAACACAGCATTTATATGGATTATTGACACATGGGACTGGCGTTCATGATATTTGGAGTACAAGTTTATTAGGGTGGTCAGATATCATTCAGACGGGCTTGCCCACCATTTCTCAATACCCTAGAATATCGAAATACGTTTACCCAGATACAAACCAAAGTATAGTGACTAGCTGGAACTGTTCTCCAAATGTTATTAGTGTAGGTAATTATGAAAACAGGAAAAGTTATATCAATCAGTTTGACAGTGTCATTATTTATGCTGCTTCGGTGGTTGGTCAAAAAGGTGGAACAAGTAGCAGAGGTCCAAATCGTTTGAATTATACTAAACCAGATATTATGGCTCCGGGTAACTATACAATGGGAGCTGGGCGTTTTCAAGATTTGAATTACCTAAGAACTAATGCGACCAATGGGTACAAATTAGCACAAGGTGGTTACCACTTTGGTAATGGGGGAACCTCAATGGCATCTCCGATAGTCGCAGGAATAGCAGCGTTGTATTTTGAAAAATGTCCAACTGCTTCTGGTGATGAAGTTCGTCGCGCGTTATTGAATAACACCTTTGCTGATGTTCATACTGGAGTGTTACCGAATAATGTTTTTGGAGCAGGAAAAGTAGACGCATTTGCAACACTTAACAGCAGTAACTTGAATGATAGTCTTATTGCCTCAGGTAAAACTATCATTTGCAAAGGAGATTCCATTAATGTTAAGCTTTCTTCTAGTTACCCAAATTATATTTGGAATGATGGACTTATATCAATTGATAGATATGTAAACAATTCTGACACTGTCTATATGACTTATTCTAATGGTTCTGGATGCAAAGGAATTTCGGATACAATTGTTACTGTGGGAGTAGATATTCCAGTTGTTTTAATAATTGCTGAATCAGATTCTTTCTGCATTGGAGGAGAATTGGTGTTAGTAGGAGCAGGTGCGAAGACTTATATGTGGAGTAGCAAAGAAAATGGCGATTCGATTACAGTTGATCGAGCTGGAGTATTCTATATGACAGGCAAAGATTCCAATGATTGTATGGCTTATGACAGTATAGTCTTGAAGCAGTTTTTGTGCAATGTTGGGTTGGTAGAAAACGAAAAATCACCGTTTACAATTTTTCCAAATCCGGTAAATAATTTCTTGACTGTTGAAGGCTTCTCCTCTGAGATAACTGAAGTAGATTTAGTTATTCTGAATTCGGAAGGAAGAATTGTGTTGGAACAAAAATTAGCGATTGAGTCTAGTTCAGAAAAGATTCAAGTTGATGTTTCCGAATTTCAATCGGGATTATATGTTATTGAATTGAAACAAGCTAAAAGCTCAAATAAATATCGATTTGTTAAGTATTAGATCAATCAATTTTCTTGTTTTTTTATCTATTGTAAGCTGCCTTTCAGCTGAAACCGATTACGTTCAAAACGAGCTTATCGTCAAGCTAAAAGCCAACAATTCAAT
>CAJVZZ010000038.1 GCA_913020435.1 uncultured Flavobacteriales bacterium
AATAAAGTGAATATTCCAAATACTTTTCTATCAAAAAACCAAAAACAGAAAGGGATAAATAAAAATAAAAAATCCTTATATCCCAGCCAAGTAATATACTGAAAAAATGTTGTTAATTGTGGAGTTCTTATAGAGGTCACCCATTCCATATTAATTTATAGCCCCTTATATCCAAATTCTAAAGCAGCATCAGTAATGGCATGATGAAAAGAACCAGTAAAACTCCTTAGTGCCATTATATTAAATTTATTTAAATCATCATCTAGCATATCTATTGAAATTGTGATTCCATGGTAAATTGAATTAGCACAATTATTTTTTTTAAAATCATTTAGGTTTAATGGAGAACCTTTTTTGATAACGTCCAAAGCTTTTTTGCCTTCAATTTGAATAATTGCACGTGAATGTGATTGATCTGTAATTGCAAAGTCATTCTCGTGAAAATTTTTTATAATGTCATCAATAATATTTTCATTGGACGATATTATAATCCAAGTATTTGGAGCATTCCATTGAACTCTAGTGGTATCACTCGCCTCTACAAAACCAGCATGTACAGGGAAACTTAAACCATCTAACTTTAAAGAATCTATATTTAATGTGCTGCTTTTATATTGTACAATTTGAAAAATTTTAAGATTAGTAATTTCACGAATTACGAGAAGATCATTCTCATTTTGATTTTTATAATTTCCATATAAACCAGTTTGATGAAGGTTTTTTAAAGGTGAATTTCTTTTCATGATCTTACTCTTTTCCCCTCAGGGTCAACATAATGCTGAGAAACTATTTCAACAGGAATAGTTTTGTTTTTCAATGGAGAAACAGCGTATAATTTTTCCCCTTTTTTATTTTTACCATCTTTAATAATTGCAAGAGAGAAGGGATTATCATATTCAACGCTCCAACATGATGCAGATACGTGACCTAATTTTGGATTTGGCAGTTTTGCGTTTGGATCTTTAACAATATAAGATCCTTCTGGTATTGATGTTTTCTTATCCAAAGGAACAACACCAACAATTTTTTCCCTACCTTCGTTCATAAAGGCCTGTCTTGATAATGATCTTTTGCCAATAAAATCTTTTTTCTTACTTAACATTCCTTCAAGAGATAGATCATAAGCTATTGTTCTACCGTCGATCTCGGAACCTGCAACATGACCCATTTCAATACGTAGCGTAGAAAGTGCTTCAGTGCCATAGGCCTGAATATTAAATTCTTGACCAGCTTTGACAATCTCTTCCCACATCATTTCTCCAAAATCAGACATAATATTGATTTCGTAAGCAAGCTCTCCAGAGAAAGAGATCCTAAAGACACGTGCTATAGTATTCTTAAATTTAAATTCTCTATAGCCCATAAAAGGAAGGCCCTCAGTAGATACATCTTCATTAGGAAACAATTTTCCTAATAATAATCTAGATTTAGGCCCTGCAATAGCTGCTCCTGCCCACTGTTCAGTCGTCGAAGTAACATTAACATCCAATTCGGGCCAAACGATTTGTAAATAATATTCTAAATGAGATAAAACATTTGCAGCCTGCGCTGTGGTTGTTGTCATATGAAAGTGGTTCTCTGAAATTCTAGTTGTTGTTCCATCATCAAACACCATTCCATCTTCACGCAACATAACTCCATACCGAGCCTTACCAACTGGCAGCTTAAGAAAAGCATTTGTATAAACTCGATTAAGAAACTCAGCTGAATCTTTGCCTTTTATGTCTATTTTTCCTAATGAAGTGACGTCACAAACACCAACATTCTTACGAACATTTAAAGCCTCGCGTTTTGACGCCTCGTGTAAGGTCTCATCACCTTGCTTGTAATATCTTGGCCGAAGCCAAAGTCCAGCGTCAACAAAAACTCCATTATTTTTTTCATGCCAATTATGAATAGGAGATTTTCTAGTTGCTCGATAATTTTTACCTACTTCTCTACCTATAATTGTTCCAATAGTTACAGATGTATAAGGAGGGCGAAATGTAGTATGGCCAACCTCAGGAACAATTTTCTTTTCAATATCTGAAACGAGTTGCAATCCATTTAGATTACTTGTTTTGCCCTGGTCCGTTGCCATTCCAAGAGTAGTATATCTTTTTACATGCTCAATTGATCTAAAGCCTTCTCTGACAGCTAGCTGAATATCCGAAACAGCAACATCATTTTGAAAATCTACAAAACGTTTGTAATGTTTTTTATCAGGAAGTGGCATGCACCAGAATTTATCATGCTCTCCATATTCTTTTTCATCAGAAATTGGAATAGGTACTCTGTTATTATTATTTGTGATTTCATTTGAAAGCTTGAATCCTGTATTAAAGCCCTCTTCCAAACTTTTTTTTAGGGTAAAAGTCCCATTTGCTGATCCAATCACAGTCTCTTCTTGGCGAGACTGGTCAGGTAGAAAAGTATCTAAATTTGAATCATATTTTAATTTATTTCCCGACTGAGAGGCTAAGTGAACTGTGGGTGTCCAGTTGCCTGACACACATATGCAATCACATTTTAATTCTGATAGACTTTCGAATCCATCTTTAGTTTTATTAAGCTTACCTATAGTTGCCGAACTTACTTTTTTATAGCCAGATGTGTTTGCGATAGCATGTGAAAACTTAATTTCGATACCTAATTTTTTTGCCTCATTAACAATACCTGCATTTGAAGCTTCTCTTGTATCAACTACAATTGAATCAATCCCTTTATTCTTAAATTCAATTGCTGTTTCATAAGCCGTGTCATTATTGGTAAATATGATAGGTTTTTTTCCTACAAGTACTCCATAAATTTTTAGATATTCTTTTGCTGAGGAAGCAAGCATAATTCCAGGTCTATCATTGTTACCAAACACTAAGGGACGTTCAATTGATCCAGTTGAAATAATTACTTGTTTTGCTCTTATGTACCACAGTCTTTGACGTGGGGTAAATATTTCAGGATTTCCTAAATGATCTTTACAGCGCTCAAACATAACTAGCATGTTATGATCATAATATCCAAAAACCTGTGATCTCCCCCTGACAATAACATTTGGCATTGATCTTAATTCAGCGATAGCATCGTTAACCCACTCATCGCCATTTTTATTTCCAATCGTAATATTATCAGTAAGCAGGGAGCCACCAAAGCGTGGCTTATCTTCTGCTAGAATGACCTGAGCACCATTTTTTGCAGCAGCCAATGCGCTTGAAATTCCTGATGGTCCAGATCCAACAACAAGAATATCACAATGTTCATATCGATGTTCATATCGATCAGGATCAGGGTCTAATGAGGCTTTGCCCATCCCTGCAGCCTTGCGAATAAATGGTTCATAAACTTTGTACCAAAAGCTTTTTGGCCACATAAAGGTTTTATAATAAAAACCAGCAGGAAAAAATCTATTAAGTAAATTATTGATAGCGCCTACATCAAAAGAAACTGATGGCCAACAGTTTTGACTTTCTATTCTAAGGCCTTCTACTAGCTCAACCTCAGTTACATTAACATTAGGTTCAGTAGTATCATTTTTATAAAGTTGAACCTTTCCATTTGCATCTTCAACGCCGGCAGCAATTATTCCTCTAGGTCTATGATATTTAAAGCTTCTTGCAATTAAATGGATACCATTTGCAAGTAGAGCAGATGCCAATGTATCGCCTTTGTAGCCAGTGTATTTTTTACCATTAAAAATAAATATAATTTCTTTATCTCTATTAATAAGTCCACAGTTATTAATTCTAAAATCTTGTGACATATTATTTATAAATTTTCTTTCATTTCAAGGGTTTTAAGAATCTCATGTGTTGCAGTATTTCTATGAACTTTAAACCATTGGCGACATCCAGAAATATGGTGCCATAACTCAAGATGGTTACCTCGTGGATTTTTTCTATAGTAAACAAAATTATCCCACTCCTGATCAGTAACCTCTGTGTTTAATTCAGGACGTTTTATTGTTGCGTCTCCTCCGTAGGCAAACTCATTTTGAGATCTATTACCACAATATGGACATCTGATTTCAAGCATATTTTAACTTATCCAAGTTTTTGTTCCGAGGCCTTTTTCATCAAGTAAATGACCAGTATTAAATCTATCAAGTCTAAAAGGGATACTAAGATCATGAGGTGTATCATTTGCGATAGTATGTGCGAAGGTTAAGCCAGAAACAGGAGTCGCCTTAAAGCCACCATAGCACCAGCCACAATTTAGATAGACTCCTTCAATATGAGTTTTATCAATGATTGGAGACCCATCCATAGACATGTCCATAACACCGCCCCAAGTTCTTAATATTTTTAGCCTACTTAAATTGGGGAATAGCGCAACGCCCTCAGTTAATACATGCTGTATTGTTGGAAGATTCCCTCTTTGTGCATAGCTGTTATACCCATCTAAATCTCCACCCATAACCATTTCACCTTTGTCTGATTGGCTGCAGTAAAAATGACCAGCGCCAAATGTAACAACTCCATCAAGTAGTGGTTTTACAGGCTCAGAAACACACGCTTGTAAAACATGTGCTTCCATCGGAAGATTCATATTTAATTTTTCAGCTAGCAACGAAGTACTCCCAGCAACACAAAGACCTACTTTTTTAGTCTTTATATTTCCACGTGAAGTCTGAACACCTGTTAATTTTCCATTTTCAATATCAAAACCATTTACCTCACAATGTTGAATGATATCTACGCCCATATCATCAGCAGCTCTTGCATATCCCCAAGCAACAGCATCATGTCTTGCAGTTCCACCGATAGGTTGGAGTAAGCCACCAAATATTGGAAACCTTGCATTCGAAGTAAAATCTGCAAAAGGAATCATTTTTTTTACTTCTTCTCTTCCAATTAATGACACATCAATTCCATTAAGTCGCATTGAGTTACCTCTTCTGGCATAAGCATTTAATTGTGCATCAGAATGAGCCAAATTAAGTATTCCTCTTGGAGAATACATCACATTATAATTAAGTTCTTGACTAAGATCCTTCCACATTTGCATACCATGATCATAAAAAAGACTATTTGCATCATGCATATAGTTTGATCTGAGGATGGTTGTGTTTCGAGCAACATTGCCACCACCAATCCAGCCTTTTTCAAGAATAGCAATATTTTTCATGTTGTAGTATTTTGCTAGATAAAATGCAGTTGCGAGTCCATGGCCACCACCACCAATGATAATCGCCTCATATTCTTTTTTTGGCTCTGGATCTCTCCAAACAACATCCCAATTTTGATGGTTGGTTAAGGCATTTTTGATTAAACTAAAAACTGAATATTTTTGCATACGCGAGTATTGTATATTAAAGAAATTTATTTTTCTAACGATAAGCTATGAAAATAATATATTTAAAATAGATATATAAATATTATCTTTTAATTATTTTAATTGCTAATTTCTTTTAATATCGATAAGTAGTCTTTAAATTCTTTTATGAACATTTCGCTTGGCTTAATGTGCTTTCTTCTTTTGTCGGTATCAGTTCTTTGCAGGTAAAAAAATCCACTTTTACATGCATCATTAATAATTATAGAAGACTTAGGTCGCGATGTATAAAATAACTTAGTCTTTAGCTCTTCAACTGATAAGTTTTGGTTATTATAATGTGCTGACATTACTAATAACATCATATGATAATGAGAAGGTGTTCTTCTGAAAAAGTAATTGCTAGAACGATGAGATTCACTCATCTGTGTTTCCCAAAACTCAAGCAAATGGTTTACAGCATGCATGAGAAAACTCTACTACATATGAATAAAGCTTCAAAATTCTTTTATTATTTTAAAAGCTATATAAATTACTGTTTTTTAGCTCCAAGGAAAGGGGCTATTTGATGTTGGATGTAATTTACCCTCTTCATACCTTGAAAATCTAAATGGTTCTAATAAATTACTAGTTTCTCCAAGAACTTCGTTTGCGACAAGTTCGCCAACCCCAATCATTTTGTACCCATGGTTTGAATCAGCAATCATATATACATTTTCTCTAAATTTATCAAATATAGGAAATGAATCTGGAGTAAAACAACCTAAGCCACCTGTTGCGCCCTTTTCAAAAAGATGTGATTTGCCTTCAAAACGTTTATGGCAAAAAGCAAGAGCAGAGCTCCACATGTGAGCAAACTTATCATCAATAATAAACTCTTGAGATGAAGGACCATAAGGGTCGACTGAAACATTTTCGCCTCCAGGTTCGCCTACTTTGTATGGAGATGAGCCACCTTGAATTCCATTGAAATGAAAATCTGGTTTATAATAAATTCCCCACAATTCATCAGTTATTAATGATTGATCAACATCAGAATATAGTGGTGCATCAGTATCCACATGAATTACTGGAGGCATCTTACCCTCTTCTGTTTTTAAAAAATTTGGATCAAGCTGAAGAACACCTTCAGTTAAAAACCAATATTGCCACATAGGTATTTTATCATGAGTAGCTCCATTAGATTTTATTGAAACTTCTTTTGGAAGCTCAAGCATATCCCAAAATGATTTAACCCATGGACCAGCACCTATAATAACATGATCACATTTAATAAGTCCCTTGTCTGTTTCTACACCTGTTACCGCTTGAGAGCTGGAGCTATATTCAAATCCAGTTACAGTTGTGCCAGTTAAAATTCTAACTCCCTCAGCCTCTGCCTTTGTAGCCAAACCATACATTGAAGCAGTATTATTAGCATACCCACCTCTTTTTTCATGAAGCACACTGGTAATACCCTTAGCCTGCCAGTCACTAAACATTGATTTCATATAGGTATTAGAATCTTTTTCGCCTTGTATAAAAGTTGATTCATAACCAATTTTTTTTTGTTGTTCATATATAGATGCAACATCTTCCTCCATGCATGCAGGACTAATTTGCATATAACCTATATCATGATAGTGAAAATTTTTCGGATCACTTTCCCATACTTCAACTGAATGAGCCATTAGCTCTCTCATAGCTGGTTGAAAGTAATTATTTCTGACAACCCCACATGCTATGCCACTAGCACCAGAAGCAATTCCATTTTTGTCAATAACAAGGATCTTACTTCCATCACCTTTACCTTTGGCCTTAAGTTTTTTAGCCAAGTGCCAAGCGGTACTTAAGCCATGTATCCCAGCACCAATAATGATATATTCAGCTTTATTTGGAAAAGACATTTATATTTTTTATTTATTTTAATTAATTAATTATTATTTTAGATGTGAACTAATAAAAACAATTATTAATGGATATATAATATATATATAATTATCTTAATTAAACTACAAATTATGTATAGATTCTATATTAAAATATACTAAGCTTTATTACTTTATAAATTAAATTAAGTATGAATTTAGATTTAACTAATTTTAATATTAGGAAAACCAAGCCCTATAATGCTGGCATAATAGGGCTTCCAGAAAATGTTGAAAGGTATACTGCAAAAGCGCAAGGCCTTACAGGATTTGAATTTTTTAAAGAAGATGTTATTACAATTAATACTATTGAGGGTGGTCAAATAGCAGAAGTTGTTGTCTTTAATTCAGCTGGTCAATGCTCTCCAGATTTAGTAAGTGCAAAAAGTAATGGCGAAGCGACTTTTACTAAACATGTATTATCACATAGTCTTGATAATAGACTTCTTTTAGAGAAGTTAAAAAAGAAGGGCATTAATTTTCATAATTCTGTTTCGATTAATTTTTTTAGCGATGAAGTAAAAGCTGGAGAGTGCAGAGAGTTAGTGTGCCAAGAAGACGGCATAATAATTATAGCTGCACCAGGAGATGATATGCTCGTTGATCAGCAAAATCCTGCTACAGACTTAGAAATTAAAGTGAAGAGAAAAAATAAAAACCACAATAAATCTAGTTATTTTTTACCACCACCGTTAGCTGATATTAAAGAAGAGTTTATAATAGAAAACAGCACAGCTATAACTTATGAAGTTGAAGCTGGCGATTTTATACAAGTTATAGATTTGTATGGAAGACAATGTTCAGATTTTCAAGTATTTGATTCTGCTAAGCTACAAAAAGGAAAAGAGTTAAATATTGATCCAATTGTAACACGTTCGATTATAGGAGCAAATTATGCAATGCCTGGACTATTTTCTAAATATTTTGATAGAGATCAAGATGCATTAGTTGAAGTTATTCAAGACACATGTGGTCGTCACGATACATTCGGCAATGCATGCAGCTCAAAATATTATGAAGATGTCGGCTACTTTGGACATGTTAATTGTTCAGATAATTTTAATGAAAAATTAAAACCCTTTGGTATTGAAGAGAGAAGAGCTTGGCAAGCTATCAATTTATTTTTTAATACTGAGTTGGATTCTAATAATGTTCTTTTTTTTGATATGCCTTGGTCAAGCCCAGGAAACTATGTTTTATTTCAAGCCCAAAAGAATTTATTGGCTGTATCCTCAGCCTGTCCTTGCGATATTGATGCCGCAAATGACTGGAACCCAACTGATATTTGCATTAGGATTTACTCGAAAGAAAATTTTTTTTCTAAAGCTATGGGGTATCGTAAAAATGCAGATTCAGATGTGTCTCTAACAAAGCAAACAGGATTCCATGAGCGTACATCCAAGCTCACAAAAGACTATGTAGAGTTTGCTGGAGTTTGGATCCCAAAAAAATATGATAATTATGGAACAGTTGCTGAATATACTGCATGTAGAAATAATGTAGTAATGATGGACCTTTCATCGCTTAAGAAATACGAAGTTGTAGGACCTGATGCTGAAGAATTAATGAATACTGCCTTAACTAGAAATGTTAAGAAGTTGGCTATTGGTCAAGTTGTTTATACTGCAATGTGCTATGAGAACGGCACAATGATTGATGATGGAACTTTATTTAAACTTGGTGATACAAATTTTAGATGGATCGGGGGAAGTGACTATTCTGGGGAATGGCTAAGAGAATTATCAAAAAAATTAGATCTAAAGGCTTTTGTAAAATCATCAACAGACCAACTTCATAATCTTTCAGTGCAAGGACCTAACAGTCGCAAAGTGTTGTCTAAAATAATGTGGACTCCACCAGCAAGTCCAGGTATTGAAGATTTAAAGTGGTTTCATTTTTCAATAAGTCGTTTGAATAACCACCTCGGTATTCCAGTTATGCTATCAAGAACAGGATACACAGGAGAGCTAGGATTTGAAGTTTATTGTCACCCTAAAGATGCTTCACAAGTTTGGGATGCAATTTGGGAAGCAGGTCAAGAATTTAATATTGTACCTATGGGTTTTGATGCGCTGGATATGCTAAGAATTGAAGCTGGACTAATTCTTGGAGGAAATGAGTTTAGTGATGAAACAGATCCATATGAGGCAGGAATTTCTTTTACTGTGCCACTTAAATCAAAGGATGCAAATTTTATAGGCAGAGATGCCTTAGTTAAAAGGAAAGAGAATCCTCACAGAAAATTAGTCGGACTGGAAATTGAGGGCAATGAGAGCTGTGGTCATGGAGACAGCGTGCATATTGGTAGAGGACAAGTTGGAGTTATTACAAGTGGTATGATTTCACCAACTCTAAATAAAAATATTGCATTATGTCGCATTGATATACTTTCTTCAGCAGAAGGCACAGAACTTGAGATTGGTAAGCTTGATGGACATCAAAAGAGAACAAAAGCTAAGGTAATTCCATTTCCTTTCTACGACCCTACTAAAAGTAGGGTTAAAGTTTAATTAAATAAACCACGCTAACTTTATCTGATTATAGAAAAGTTTATAATATTAAAACTTTAGAGTGGGAATTGATTGAAGAAGAATCCAGAGACCAGCTTGGCAATATTTGGTGGTTTAATTTAAGTTATGATACTGAAACAGGAGAGGGATCATATCTTTACAAAATGGATCCAAATACTAAACCAAAAAGACATTTGCACGAAGGACCAGAAGAGTTTTTTATATTAGGGGGAGACCTAACAGATTCTGATGGCTACATTTGTAATGAGAGTGATTTTGCTCAGCTGGCATCAGGCTCAACTCACAATAGTCATACACACCGCAGTTAATTATTTTTTAATAATTTTATAATTTAATAGAATTAATCACAAAATAACAATTATTAACTTTCAAAATAAACTCAAAATAAAATTTATACCTAAATTAACTTGTTAATTATTATATATATATTGTATATATACTTTAATATTAATTATATATAATTTTTGTTGATATATATATCTTTTTTATACCTATTCTTGCAATCTAAATTTACTGATCCATTGACTCGTTTAATGGGAGTTAATACAATTTTTGTAATTAATAAATTTAAACAATAACCTTCGAAGGAGGCAAGTATGTTAAAAACATTAAAAACACTAACTGTATTATTTGCATTTGTTGTACTAAGTTTTTCAACAAGTGTGCATGCCGCAGATAGTAAAAAGCCAATTAAAATTCCAGTACACAACTGGTCAAGTCAAGTGGTAATGGCCCATGTGATAGGTGGAATTTTTGAAAGCATTGGTAACAATGTAGAATATGTTCCAGCTGACTCTAATGCTGTTTATGAATCAATTCGCCAAGGTGATGTAGATATATCCCACGAAGTATGGCAATCTGCTTTTGGTGCATCATTTGATGCTGCACGTGATGCAGGTGGTTTACTTGATTGGGGCGACCATGAGGCAAGAACTCTAGAAGATATGGGTTATCCAAACTGGGTAGCTGAATTATGTCCAGGATTACCTGATTGGACAGCTCTTAAGAATCCTGCTTGTGCTGCAAATTTTGTAACACCAGACTCAGGTGGTAAAGGACGTATGTTAGAAGGTCCTCAATCTTGGCACCAAGATTTAATTCCTCAGCGTATGGAAGCACTTGGTTTAGGTGATTTATGGACTGTTAAGTTTGCTGGTAGTGCTGATGCATTATGGGCTGAAATAGACACGGCCAAAAAAGAAGGTAGAGGAACAATTATCTTTAACTGGACGCCAAACTTTACAGATGGTGCTGGATTCACATTTATTAATTTTCCTCCATACTATGATGGTTGTAGACCAGTGGATGGTGGAGATGGAAAATGTGGTTCACCAGATGGTTATCTGAAAAAAGCAGTGAATGAGAATTTTCCTAAAACTCATCCTGCGGCAGCAGCTATTTTCAAAAATATGTCTTTTACAACAGGTCATATAGGTGCAATGGCAGCTTTAGTTGATCTTGAAGGAATGACACATGAAGATGCTGCAAAAGCATGGTTAGCTGATAACGAATCTGTGTGGAAAGGATTTTAATTAATTCTTTTACAACATAGACTTCTAAATTAAAATCTCCCCTTGTTGCAAACTAGGGGAGATTTTTTTTAGTACCTAGAAAACCATGAAAATATTATTTCTATTTATTTTTTTAAGTGCAATTGTTTGCAACCCTTCTTTTGCTCGTAAAACGGGATGCGAAGGAGATTGTGAAAATGGTATCGGAACTTGGACGTATACAGATCAAACTATATATGTAGGTGATTGGCTTGATGGCCTAAAACATGGAAAAGGCAAAGAAACTTGGCCAAACGGGTACACATATACAGGAGAATTTTCTGATAGCGAATGGAAAGGGCAAGGTACGTTAATTTTTCCAGATGGAGCTCAATATACTGGTGAGTGGCTCAATGATAATTTGAACGGTAAAGGAATTTTTACTTGGGCAAATGGAGATATATATGTGGGAGAATTTCTTGACAGCAATAGACATGGACAAGGTACTAGGACTAATGCTGATGGAACAATTATGAAGGGTATTTGGAAAGAAGGGGAATTAGTTGAACCTAATTAGAAAAGAAATGGGTTTAGAAGATATTTTAAATAAATACAAAGAAGCACCAGAAGCTGTTAGAAATTTATTGGGTCTTAGTGGTTTAATTTTTACAATAATTTTTACATTTATTATCTTCAATAATTTTTTAATTAATGAGAGTGTAAAAATTGAAATGAGTGCTGCTGATATGGAGAGAGCTGAATCTGCAGAAAATTATGATGAATTTATTTCTTCACTACCTAGTGGTAAATTAAATTTTTATGCAAGCAAAGATAGCTATCAATTAACACTAATCGAATACGAAACAGTATGCAAAAACACCAAAATAGTAACCCAACGTTCTATAATGGGTGGAAATATTACAGATATAAGTGCACAAAAATTGTATAAAAGTAATGGGAATAAAATTGAAAAATTTTTAGTAAAATGGGACAGCTTTGAAAATATATGTTTAGCTGAGTATACTGTGAGAGCTATGCAAGGCACAACTGATACAATTACAGTTGTAGGTCAAGCCAAAGGTTTTTTAAATACTGGCGTAGATACTAGAGTGTATTTTATAAAAAATTTTTAGAGTGCATTTAAAATGAAAGGGATTTTTTATATATTTTAGTATAGATTATTTATATATTTATGACTTCTTTAAAATCAGTAATTAAATGTGAATCTGTTTATAAAATTTTTGGAGCAAATGCTAAAAAAATGCTCAAAGACGCAAACGGAAATGTGGATGCTCAAACTTTTCAAGAAGCTGGCTGTATTGTTGGAGTAAATAATGCATCTTTTGATGTTGCAAAAGGGGAAATGCTGGTTGTAATGGGTTTGTCTGGGTCTGGAAAATCAACACTACTGCGATGCATATCAAGACTCACAGATGCTACTGCAGGCAAAATTTATATTGATGGCCAAGACTTGTCAGCTTTAAAGAATAAAGAATTAATAGAATTAAGAAGAAATAAAATGGGGATGGTTTTTCAAAGTTTTGCTTTGTTACCGCATAAAACTGTATTGGAAAATATTGCTTTCCCGTTGCAAATCAAAGGCATTAAAACTCAAGACAGTATTTCAAAAGCAATGGAGATGGTTAAGCTCGTAGGTCTTGAAGGGAGAGAAAATTATTTTCCAAGAGAGTTATCAGGTGGACAACAGCAAAGAGTGGGAATTGCTAGATCTCTAGCGGTTGAACCAGATATATGGTTTTTAGACGAACCTTTTTCTGCTCTTGATCCATTAATTAGAAAAGAAATGCAAGATGAATTTTTAAGACTACAAGGCTCATTAAAAAAAACAATCTTATTTGTTACGCATGATTTTGATGAAGCACTAAGACTTGCAGATCGAATTGCAATTATGAAAGATGGTATAATTGAACAATTAGATACTCCTGCAAATATTGTTCTAAATCCAGCAACAGAATATGTTCGTAAATTTACACAAGAAGTTCCAAGAGAAAAAGTTCTAAAAATTGAAGTAGTAATGGATCCAATTAATGATGAAAAGAACTTAAGTGATTTTAAAGTTTCAAAAGATGCGATAATAGAAACGGTAGCTGAAAAAATTTTAGCTCAAGAAAAGTATGTACCTGTTATTGATTCAAATCAACAAGTTGTTGGAATTGTAAGGCCATCAAAAGTAATTCATGTTCTCTTTGGTAGCAATAATGACAGTTTATAACTTATGGAATATATAAATAAACATCCAAAATTATTTCAGTGGACTCTTTTATTATTAGCTTTTTTTGGCTTGGTTTTTGCAATAGATGTACCTGAAGGCTATAAGTTTATAAGAGCCCAAGCTGAGCACGTAACAATTGAAGGTCAATCCACTTATGACTTTTTTGGTACAACTGTCAGCTATACTTACTTTAATTTTTTATGGAGACTGCCACCTTGGCTAGGGTGGCTTCCTATCTGGATAAATGATGTATTACAATTTTTATTAAATGATTGGTGGGAAATAGAGTTTTGGGATTCTGATTTAGGGGATTATAAAGCACGTCCATTGATGCTGCATGTGACAAGATTTATTTCAGCAACTCTACTTTTTTTTATTGAGTTTGTTCGTGAAATATTAATAGGTGGAGTGAAGACTGTTGTCACATTTACAAGTTGGGACTGGATCGATGCAAATCCATGGGCAGAATTTCCTGGAACTCCATGGACCATAGTCACAGTTGGAGCAGCTATATTAGGATATAAGTTGTCTGGAAAAGGTCTTGCAATATTTGCTGCCATTACAATGATTTATATTTCGATTTTTGGTCAATGGGAACCTTCAATGCAAACACTCTCATTCATACTAGTATCAGCACCAGTCTCCTTCATTCTTGGTTTAGGCTTAGGCATTATGGCTTATAAAAGTAAAAAAGTTGAAGGAGTATTGTCTCCTATACTTCTAGTCATGCAAACTATGCCCCAATATGCATTTCTTGTCCCTGCAATGGTTCTATTTGGTATTGGTGATCATGCTGGGGCTCTTATAACAATAATTGTCGCCACTCCACCAATGATCCTATTAACTTTGTTAGGACTGAGAGCAATATCTCCTGAAGTGATTGAGGCTGGCAAAATGAGTGGATGTAATGATTTGCAACTTATGTTCAAAGTACTAATTCCAACAGCAAAAAGAGATATTTTAATTGGAGTGAACCAAGTCATTATGGTGTGTTTATCTATGGCAGTTATCTCATCCTTTATAGGAGCTAAAGGATTAGGCTGGAATTTATTGTTGGCTTTAAATCGCCTTAACATTGGATTAGCTTTAGAGGCCGGTGTTTGTATAAGTTTAATTGCTGTTCTTTTAGATAAGATGTCTTTAGCGTGGGCAAACAAACAAACAAACTATTTTGTTAATATTAATTTCTTTCAGAGATATAAATATGGATTGCTTTTTGCTCTAACAGTATTAGTTGGATCACTACTTTCCTACTTTGGCTCTATCTATTTTAAAGAAGGTTTTAATTATTTATATGAGATTCCTCACAATAAAGGCATATCCAATGAGGATTTTTGGAATAGAGGTGTTGATTGGATATGGGATACATTTTTTTATCCACTTAAAATATTTAATACTTGGTTAATTGTAGATGTATTGCAGCCTATGAGAGCTGCTTTTCTTCGTATGCCAGTTGTTGCAACTTTTGTTTTAGTTATGGGAACCGGTTACATTATTGGTGGCCTTCGATCAGCCTTAGTTGTAGGAGGATTAACGCTATTTATTGCTTTAACAGAATGGTGGGATAGAGCATTAGTTACAGCTTATATGGCAACTTTTGGAGTTATCGTTTCAAGCATAATTGGAATAACAATAGGTACTTTGTGTGCGCAAAAAAACTATAGTTCAAAATTTATTTTAGGAGTTTGTGATATCTTTCAAACATTTCCATCATTTGTTTATTTGATTCCTGTTATGATGTTATTTGGAGTAACAGATACGTCTGTATTAATTGCTGTTGTCATTTATGCAACTATTCCTGCAACGCGTTACACTGTTGAAGGACTTCGAAGTATTCCTCCAGATTTACACGATGCAGGAGCAATGTCTGGAGTTAATAATATTCAGCGATTACTTAAAATTGATTTTCCTTTAGCGCTCCCTCATATAATGCTTGGAGTTAACCAAACAGTTGTCTTTGCATTATTTATGGTAATTATAGGAGCTTTTATTGGAACTGAAGATTTAGGACAATATATTTTAAAGGCCATATCTGATAGGCAAGGAGCCGGTAAAGGTTTAATACTTGGAATTTGCGTTGCTTTCATTGGATTAATAGCTGACCACATGATTAAAACTTATGCAAAGCAAAGAAAACAAGCTTTAGGTTTAGACTGAAAAACTAAAAGTTTGATACTTATCAATTGAGTTAAAAAATTAACAAATCTCTATTAGTTAGAAGAAAAAAAATCTTTATTATAAGACAAATTTTAGTAAAATTTTTATTATTTAGACAATTATAAGTCTTTGTTAGTGTCCTTTTCTATAGGCTTTTTTTAGATCAACTAATGGATGATTTGGGGACATTTGAAATTTAACCAATAGCTCTCTTGCAATCATGTCTCTGTCTTGCTGATCTTTTGGAAGCTTAATTTTTATTGGAATTGTCACCCAGCCATTTGCATTGCGATCAAAAACTGCAGGGCGGCCTTCTTCATATCCCATATGGACATCTTCTAACCAGTTCAAATCATCCCATCCCATATATTCAATATACTTTTTAAGGAAAGAAGTTACCTTTTGATAATCAGGAAGCAAATTAACATCATATCTATAGCCAATATGCTGTCCGATCATTTTCTCTCTAGCAGTCTCCCTTGCCTTAGGAGTTTTTTTCTTTACTACAACAGAAGGTTTCTTTTTTTTTACAATTTTCTTTTTTGTTTTTTTCATAATCTTAATCCAATTTATATTTTATGATAATTATCTACACCAACAGTGAAGTTTGTTCCTGTAAGAGGAACTTTTGCTAATGCAGATGCTTCCATTGTTAATGCAGCTAAATCTTCAGGCTCTAAAGAATGAATATTTGTTTTTCCACATGCTCTAGCCAGTAATTGGCATTCAAGAGTTAATGTATGAAGATAATTATAAACTCTTAAAGCCGCATCATCTGGGTTTAGTCTTTTTCTTAATTTTGGATCTTGAGTTGCAACACCAACTGGACAACGGCCAGTGTGACAATGATAACAGTGTCCAGCTTCAACGCCCACTTCTTTCATGAAATCTGATTCTGGAATTTCTTTATTGCAATTCAAAGCAATTAAAGCAGCAGTCCCAATAGCTACAGCATCGGCACCTAATGCAAGAGCCTTTGCCATGTCAGCACCGTCTCTAATTCCACCAGCATAGATTAAAGTAACCTCACCTGTTTTACCTACATCATCTAAAGCTCTTCTAGCCTCTCGAATTGCAGCAATACCAGGTATACCTGTATTTGCAGCAGCGATGTGTGGCCCTGCTCCAGTTGATCCTTCCATTCCATCTAGGAAGATTGAATCTGGATTACATTTTGCTGCCATCCTAACATCATCGTAAACTTTAGAAGCACCTAATTTTAATTGAATTGGAATTTCATTATTAGTTAGCTCTCTTAGCTCTTCAACCTTTAATGCAAGGTCATCGGGTCCTAGCCAATCAGGATGTCTTGCAGGTGATCGCTGGTCAATTCCAGAAGGCAATGAGCGCATTTCAGCAACCTGGTCTGTAACTTTTTGACCCATAAGATGCCCACCCATTCCAACTTTTTGACCTTGACCGATAAATACTTCAATACCATCTGCTAGCTGTGCGTGATGTGGGTTAAAGCCGTAGCGAGATTGGATGCATTGATAAAACCATTTATGAGAATATCGTCTTTCATCAGGAATCATTCCACCTTCACCAGAACAAGTTGCACTTCCAGCCATTGTAGCACCCCTTGCTAATGCAGTTTTTGCCTCATAAGAAAGTGCACCAAAGCTCATTCCTGTAATATAAACTGGGATATCTAGCTCTATTGGGTTTTTACAGTTGGGGCCTATGATAGTTTTTGTTTCACACTTTTCACGGTATCCTTCAATTACAAATCTAGTAAGAGTACCTGGCAAGAATACTAAGTCATCAAATGTTGGAATTTTTTTCATTAAAGCCATTCCGCGCATTCGATAACGACCAAGCTCTGCCTTTATATGAATATCATCCATTACTTCAGGAGTAAAAATGGCATTCTGACCTAATAGACTTTTATTTCTTCCAGAGGTCTTTGTAGTAGTCTTAGTTTTCTTTTTAGCCATAAATTATATCGCTCCCTTTCTTTCATGTGGTTCAAGTGCATCATAATTCCAAAGTTTTTTACCTGAAACTATTTTTGTCATCTTAGTTAAATCGAAATCAGATCCGATTTCAGCAACTTTTAATTTTCGTTTTAGCCAGGCTATATCATTTGCTGTAAGTTCTGCTTCCACAGCATCACTTCCAAATGATTTTACGTTACCACCAACAAACATTGTTCCATCATACATTGAGTCACCGAGATTAGCTCCAGCATCACCAAGAATAATAATTCTTCCACGTTGCATCATAAACCCAGTAAAGGCTCCAGCATCACCACCAATAATAATAGTTCCACCTTTCATGTCGATACCAGTTCTCGCTCCAACACTTCCTTTGCAAATTAAATCTCCACCACGAATAGCAGCTCCAAAACATGAGCCTGCATTTTTTTCAATAACAACTTTGCCAGCAAGCATATTTTCCGCACAAGACCAACCAACTCTACCATTTATTCTAACAACAGGACCATCAATAGACCCAACACCAAAATATCCTAAAGAGCCTTCAAAAATTAAATTCAACTTATTTAATATGCCAACACCAAGACTATGCTTACCTGCTGGATTTTTAACAACAATTGTCCCATACCCCTCGCTCATCAGTGTATTAATTTTTTCATTAAGTTCTCTACAAGTTAAGTTTAGTGCATCTACATTTGTTCTTTTGTTAAAATCAACATCATGGGCACCAAAATAATAAAAGTTTTCTGCTGCTTCAGAGTCAAAAAACCTTTGCTGCGTTCTTCCTTTTAAAGCCTCTGAGTGAAGCCCCATAGATTCAGCTGTAGAATCGTTTTTTATATTTGCCATACTTTTACCTCTCCTTCGTAAGGATCATAAGTGTCTATTTCTTGTGGTAACAATGTTCTAATTGCTATTTCTTCTGAACCAAGCGCAATTAAGTCATCAGATTCATAAAGCACCATTGGCTTTGCTGCCATTGTGTCTTTTGCCATTCCAAGAGAATCTATGGTTGCTACTAAATATGTAAAAACGCCATCTAATTCAGTCAAAGAAGCATTCATACCTTCTTCAAGAGAAATACCCTTCCGCATCTTTTCTGCGAGATACACTGCAATAAGTTCAGAGTCGCATTCAGACATAAACCTCATGCCTTTGCGTTCAAGAGCTCTACGGTTATTCCAATAATTTGTTAATTGACCATTGTGAACAACTGAAACATCACTAAATGGATAGCCCCAAAATGGATGGGCAGATCTAATGTCAACACCAGATTCAGTAGCCATCCTAGTATGACCAATTCCATGAGTTCCTTTAATTTTGTGAAGACCATATTGATTGGAAACAACTCCCGCATCACCAAGATCTTTTACCAACTCCAAACTTTTTCCAATTGATAAAATTTCAACCATCTCAACACTCTCAATTTTTTTTGAGAATTCCATAAGATCTTTATCATATTTCAAGATGTACTTGAATGAGTAGGGAGTAATTTGCTCTTCTTTAATAACTGTGGCTCCTAATTCTATTAAATATTTGTCTACCTGAGCTTTTCTTAAATCATAAATTTCAGCCCCCTCATTAATTGCACTACTTCCTTCTCCTACATTTTCTCCAACTTTAAAGCGCATAAGAAAATCATTATCATGTCCTTCTCCATAGAGAGCAAAACCAGTTGAGTCAGGCCCTCTGTGCTTTAAAGCCTGCAACATATCCTGAAGCTCTTTACCAATATTCACAGTTTTGTTTTTATGAATTAGCCCTGCTATTCCACACATATAATTTCTCTTTGGTTAATATTATGGCAAACAATCCATATAGGTATCAATATCCCATTGAGTTGTTGCACCTAAGAATCTTTCCCATTCGTCACGTTTGTAGTGTTTGAATACTCTATACATTTCATCTGGCATTGAGCCTTTGATTGTTTCGTCTTCATCAAGTCGATCTAAAGCTTCACCGAGACTCATAGGTAATTTTTTAACAACTTTTCCAGCAGCCACAGCCTCATACATGTTTGTATTTTCAGGTGGGCCTGGATCAATTTTATTATCTAAACCATCATCGAAAGCAGCAAGTAAAGCTGATCCCATCAGGTATGGATTATGCATAGAATCTACCGAACGATATTCAAATCTACCGGGTGCTGAAATTCTAAGTCCACAAGTTCTATTCTGATAGCCCCAGTCAGCATACACAGGAGCCCAAAAACCTTGATCCCATAAACGTCTATAGGAGTTCACAGTTGATGACCCAATTGCTGTTAATGCGCCTAGATGCTTCATAACCCCACCAATAGATTGAAGGCCCACTATTCCTGGCATTTGCTGATCCTCTGTATCAGGCATAAATAAATTTTCGCCACCTTCAACATAAGTAAATACATCATCAGCGCCTGGAATAGATTTATGCCCAAGCACATTTACCTTATCTTTACCGCCAGTCCACAAAGACATATTGGTATGACAACCACTTGCAGAAACTCCCATGAACGGCTTTGTCATAAAGCATGCAATAAGATTATGTTCACGCGCAACTTGCGCACATATTTGTCGATAAGTCGAAAGACGATCTGCATTTCGCAAAACATCATCATACATCCAATTCAACTCTAACTGACCTGGGGCATCCTCATGGTCACCTTGTACCATGTCTAGACCCATTGCATTTGAGTATTCAATTACTTTCATAAATACAGGTCTCAAAGATTCAAATTGATCTATATGATAACAATAAGGCTTTGAAAAACCTTCACCAGTAGGATTTCCTTTTTCATCCCTTTTAAGCCACATCATCTCTGGTTCAGTCCCAACTCTTAGCTGCATACCATGCTTTGCTTGGAAATCTTTATGAGCAATTCTTAAATTACCTCTACAATCAGAAGTTAAATGTCCACCTGGATTTTCTCTTTCTTCTCGGTTTCTAAAACATGTACAGTAAACACGAGCAACTTTTTTATCCCAAGGCAATTGAGCAAATGTTTCTGGATCAGGAATACCAACCAATTCCATTGCTTCAGGACCATAACCAATATAGTCACCATGCCTATCAGTAAACAAGTTAGCAGTTGAACCATAAACCAATTGAAAACCTTTTTCAGCCGCTCGCTCCCAATGGGCTGCAGGAATCCCTTTTCCTACAATTCTTCCCGTTACTGATATAAATTGAAAATAAATATAAGTGATTCCAAGCTCATTAATTTTTTCTCTTACTGCCTTAACTAGCTTATCTCTCCCAGGTTGATTAACGTGCACATCTAAGTCTGTCATGTCGCCTCCTAATTTATATAACCTCAAATTCTTCAATAAATGTTAGCTGATAATTATTTACAGGTCGAGTCAGAAGCATTAATGTATAATTTATATACATAATTATTAAATAACCCCATAAACCCAAGGAGAGTAAGGCTTATTATTCACTTAGAAGATTAAAATTATTGATAATAACTATCAATCTCAGTTTAGAATTATTCGATGCCCATTTGGTTTGGGGAATAGGAAAAACGGACTTTCAAAATGGAAATACAAGAGATTCTTATAATTCAATTTTTAATAAGCTATTAAAGTTACCAGACGAAACATTAGTTTATCCAGCTCATGAGTATAAAGGTGAAATGGTCAGCTCAATTATTGAAGAAAAAAACTTTAATCCAAGATTACAAGTAAGTTCTCCTGAAGAATATATTGAAATTATGAATAATCTTAATCTACCAAATCCAAGCATGATGGATGTGGCGATTTCAAGTAATCTAAATTTAGGAAAAAGCTTTACTGAACAAAAATTAAATAAGAGAATTAAACCAAATAAGTTTAACACAGCTAAAAAAGATGATTAAATAATCTTAATTGATCCTAAGGAACAAAGTATATATGCATGAAGTAGTAGAATTAAAAAATTATAGGATTGATAATCTTCAATATTGCAATTGGTCAAAAGATATTTTTAAGCTAAATCACGAGGCTGCCCTAGATGCTATTCATGTTACGATTGCCTATCATGAAGATTTTGATGAGGTTCAAAAAAATATTAAAGAGTGGGAAGGTTATTTTAATGATTTTTCTGAACTAATAATCCATGGCAAATCTTATCTAGATATTGAAAAAGCAAAATTAGAAAATAAGACAGCTGTCTTCTTTGGCTTTCAAAATTGTTCACCTATTGAAGATGATATTA
>CAJVZZ010000039.1 GCA_913020435.1 uncultured Flavobacteriales bacterium
GGTATTCAACATGCGAAGTATTAATAGTAATACCTCTTTCTTTTTCTTCAGGAGCATTATCAATTGATGCGAAATCCCGAACTTCTGACAATCCTTTGTCAGCTAGTGTTTTAGTGATCGCTGCCGTCAACGTAGTTTTACCATGATCAACGTGACCAATAGTACCAACATTTAAATGCGGTTTCGAACGATCGAATTTTTCCTTAGCCATAGCTATTTAAATTTACGAGTTGTTATTTGAGTTCAATAATATATATACTACAATCTTTATTCTAAAACCAGAGCCAATGACGAGAATTGAACTCGTGACCTCTTCATTACCAATGAAGCGCTCTACCCCTGAGCTACACCGGCTAAAAAAGAGCGGAAGACGAGATTCGAACTCGCGACCCTCAGCTTGGAAGGCTGATGCTCTACCAACTGAGCTACTTCCGCTTTTAATTATCCACTGACCCAACAGAGGATTTTTGGTGGGGAGAGAAGGATTCGAACCTTCGAAGCTTTCGCAACAGATTTACAGTCTGCCCCATTTGGCCGCTCTGGAACCTCCCCATCAAGGAGCCGGTGGAGGGATTCGAACCCCCGACATGCTGATTACAAATCAGCTGCTCTGGCCAACTGAGCTACACCGGCAATATTCTTAAAAAAAGAACAATTCCCCTACAGCTTTGAAGGCTATAAAAGGGTCTGCAAATGTAAAAAAGAAAAACGTTCGACAGTGAACGTTTTAAAAAAAAATTTAAATGAATATTTTGGATGCTCCTGATTGGATTATTGGACGTCTATTTACTGTAAAAAAGAGACTATACTTGTCTCTTTTTTTCCTTGTATTTCTTTACCTGCCTTCTTAATGCTTCGATTGCAAGGTCAGTTGCCTCTTCAAATGATCTACATTGTTTTTTCACAAATAAATCTCCTCCGGGTACTAATAATTTAATTTCAGTGATTTTGTTTTCGTTATTATCGGCATTATCCAATTTCAAAAACACTTCTCCTTCGATAATGTTATCAAAATATTGGTCTAACTTATCTAATCGTTTACCTATAAAGGATTCCAATTTTTCGTCAGCATCAAAATGGATAGAATGAATCTTTACTTTCATGTTTGCTCCTTAATTTTATGCTCGGGGATGAGCTTGTTTATAAATGTTTTTTAATTTCTCAAATGTGTTATGGGTGTATATTTGAGTTGCACTCAAATTAGCATGACCTAAAAGCTCCTTGACAGCATTTAGATCTGCACCGTTATTCAATACATGTGTTGCGAAAGTATGTCTAAGAACATGAGGACTTTTCTTGTCCATCGTTGTTACAGTGGACAAGGTAGAGTTTATTGATCGGTAAATCAACTTTGGATATGCTTTTTTTCCCGAATTTGTAATTATTATAAAGTCAGAATTCAGTCCAAGATTAAATTTCAAATTATGAAATTCTGTTATTAGCGCAATCAAATTATCCGAAACAGGAATCAAGCGCTCTTTATTCCTCTTCCCTAGAACTCTTACCTGATTTTGAGTAACATCAATATCGGTATGCTTTAAGCCTAATAGTTCAGCCTGTCTCATACCAGTAGCATAAAGTATCTCGAAAATTAGGAAATCCCTTGATTGCTCAAAGGTGTTTTCATTTTCTTTAACTAAAATATTAAGATTATTAATAGCCTTCTCTTCAACAAACGAGGGAAGACGCTTGCTCATTTTTGGCCCCAAAATATGCTTGCAAGGATTCTTATCTAGATTCCCGTCCTTAATCTCAAATTTATAAAAGCCTCTAAGGGATGATAGTTTTCGATTAACAGATCTTGAAACTATATTCGTTTCTATTAAGGAAGCCATCCAGCTCCTCAGCATTTGTGGAGTCGCAGCAATTAGTTCGGGTTGATCAAATTCTTCTTCTAAAAAACTTTGAAAAGATTCTATATCTGCTTTATAGGCAGTTATGGTATGAGGCGAGGTTCTTTTCTCGCTTTCTAAATATTGAAGATAATTACTAAGTGCCATAAAACAGAACAGGCCATAAATTTAAAAAATCTATGACCTGTAAGTCTTGTATATGATGTTAAAAGTATTTCTACTCTTCAGCAAGTCTCTTTTGTTCCAAATAGATAGCTTTTAATAGCTTTTCTCTATTTCGTACAGAAGGTTTAGTGAATTTTTGACGATCACGTAATTCTCTCATAGTGCCCGTACGTTCGAATTTCTTCTTGTACTTTTTTACTGCACGATCAATGTTTTCACCTTCTTTTATTGGAATAATCAGCATAATTAACTATCTTTTTTAAATCTAGAATGCAAAAGTAATATTACTTTCTACTTGTGCAACAATTTTATTTTAATATTTCTCTAGCAATTACTAGTTTTTGAATTTCACTAGTTCCCTCACCTATAGTACATAATTTGCTGTCTCTATAGAATTTTTCGACAGGAAAATCTTTTGTATATCCATAACCACCAAAAATCTGAACTGCTTCAGTGCTTACACGGACGCATACTTCAGAAGCAAAATACTTTGCAAAAGCTGACTCTTTTGTCATTTTCTTACCCTTATTCTTCATATCTCCCGCCTGAAGAATAAGAAGCTCTGAAGCCTCAATTTCGGTCGCCATGTCGGCTAGTTTGAATCCAATGGCTTGAAATTCAGAAATTGGTTTACCGAATTGTTCTCTTTCTTTGGAATATTTTACTGAAGCTTCAAAGGCTCCTTTCGCAATACCTAATGATAGGGCAGCAATAGAAATTCTACCACCATCTAAAACTTTCATTGATTGCACGAAACCACCACCAATTTCGCCTAAAACATTTTCTTTAGGAATCTTACAGTCCTGAAAAATCATTTCTGTTGTTTCAGAAGCTCTCATTCCTAATTTGCGCTCTTTTTTACCTGCAGAAAAGCCCTCAGTTTCACGTTCTACAACAAAAGCTGTCATACCATGTGAATCTCCTTTTTCACCTGTACGTGCAATTACGACCGCAACATTTCCAGACTTTCCATGAGTGATAAAATTTTTAGATCCGTTCAGTAGAAAATAATCGCCTTTATCAACGGCAACAGTATTCATTCCTCCAGCATCGGAACCCGTATTCTGCTCAGTAAGCCCCCAGGCTCCTAGCCATTCTCCAGTTGCCAACTTCGGTAAATATTTTCTCTTCTGTTCCTCATTACCAAAGTACATTATATGCCCTGTACACAAGGAATTATGAGCAGCTACACTCAAACCAATAGAACCACAGACTTTTGCTATTTCAGAGACTACAGTTATGTATTCCATATAGCCAAATCCACTTCCACCATACTCCGTCGGAACTAAAACGCCCATTAGACCTAAATCACCTAATTTATGAAATAAGTCAACTGGAAATTCTTCTGCCTCATCCCACTTCATAATGTTTGGGCGTATTTCTTTTTCTGCAAAATCACGAACCATATCGCGAATCATTGTTTGGTTTTCTGTTGTTGTAAAATTCATATTACTGCGATTAATAAGTTGTTATGCTATATATTTTTTTTGAATAATCATTCAAAATTGCGCTTCCTTTGAGGGCCTCTAGTTCTACTAAAAATGCAAACCCAGCAATGTTACCTCCTGACTGTCTTACCAACTCTGCGGCAGCCATAGCAGTTCCACCTGTCGCTAATAAATCATCATGCACCAATACATTACTACCAGGTTTTATTGCATCAATGTGCATTTCAATTTCTGCAGAACCATATTCCAAATCGTACTTATAAGATATAGTTTTATGAGGTAATTTACCCTTCTTTCTAACGGTAACAAATGGGATATTGAAGAGTTGAGCGATTAACATTCCAAATAGAAAACCCCTGGATTCAACACCAATTACTACATCAATTTTTATATCAGTAAATTGATCATAAATATCCTGAGTTATTTTCTTACAAAGATTCGCATCCATTAATACTGGAGTAATATCCTTAAAATTAATTCCTGCTTTGGGGAAATCGGGAATAGTACGTATTGCTTTATCTAATTCTTCAGAAATCATTTAGTCAAATATTAGGTAATGCCCGACTTTATCAATATAGTAGTCAGGCAAAGGACCTGTTTTTTTTAGATCCTGCAAATAAATGAATTTTACGTGTTCGTTTCGATAATCGAACAAAAGTTTAGTCTCATAATAATCAAAATAAGGATGAGCAAGCAATTCTTTGAATTCGCAGTTATTTATTCTGATCTTTTTTACCTGCTTTCCATCAGTAAAAACGCTTTTTATTATAATATCCATTCTCTCTTTCGGAATTTTTTTGATCTCATACAGTTGCTTCTTATCAAAATAACCACCTAAAGCATTTCGATATTGGATAATTTTTGCTGCGTAATATGGGCCAACCCCTCTAATTTGCATTAACTGTGCAGTATCGGCAGTATTCAATTCAATAATTTTAGTTTCAAAAGTCTTTAGCGAATTATTTTTACTGAGAAGCTCTAAATACTTAGAGTCTATCTGAACAAAAAAAGCATATTTCTTATGATCACTTTCATTATATAGGTATAGTTTCAAAAGGTCAGAGGAACTTCCAAAGTATTCAATTTTCTCTCTATATTTTATCAGACTAGACGCTTGTTTAGAATGAAAGCCTAGAAGCAGCAAACTATCATAAGAAATTTTGTTTGGATCAAAGACAAATAAACTTGTTCGTGATTCTTTTTTTACCCTTTTAGAAGTTTTCCCACTTGGGACAACAGGTGCTACATTATCTAGAATTTTGTGAGTTTCTATAGATAGATATGATTTAATCTTTGAAAATTTAAAACTATCAATTATGTAAATTTTTTGAATGTGGTTAATATCCTTGAACTTACCACCGATCGCTGAACGATAGTTCAAAATTGATTTTACTTGTTTCTCTGAAAATCCAAGCTGTATCCAGCCTGCTTTGCCTGCAGTGTTTGGGTCAATAGTTTTCGGTTTAACATTCGATTTTCTAGGCACTGATGTATTAGAAACCTCGACTGATTCTGAAATTAAACTATCTAATTGGTGCGTATTAATACTTGGGGCTTCCACCCAGTAATCAAGAGAAAAATGAAAGATCAAGGCAAGTATAATCAAGAAAGAAAAAAATAAAACTCCTTTTCTTTCGTGCTTGAATGTATCAAAGAGTTCAAGTAAGTGGTCGGTTAAATTGAATTGTCTTTTAACCAAGTCTAATCGAAGCGTTTTATTTCTCCTGTTTTAAGCCGTTTTAGATAGCTCGCTAAATCATCTTTTACTTCAGATGAAAGCATAATTAAACCCAAAATATTTGGAAATGCCATCGCAAAAATCATCGCATCCCCAAAATCAAAAACAGCACCTAAACTCATACTTGATCCAATTACTATGAAAATACAGAAAATGAATTTATATAAATTTTTAGAAAACGGGTTTTCTCCGAACAAATACGTCCAAGCCTTTAACCCATAGTAGGACCAAGAAATCATAGTAGATAAAGCGAATAATATTACTGCAACAGAAAGTACTATAGGAAACCAGCTGAATACAGACCCAAAGGCGTTCGATGTCAACTGGATACCAGCATTTGATGAGGCACTTGGGTCGTAACTTCCAGTAACGATTATTACCAAAGCAGTCATAGTACAAACGACTACAGTATCAATAAATGGCTCTAAGAGCGCAACGATTCCTTCACTGACAGGCTCATCTGTTTTTGCCGCGGAATGCGCAATTGAAGCGGAACCTATTCCCGCTTCATTTGAAAATGCAGCCCTTTTAAAACCTTGAATCAGTACACCAATAAATCCACCAAAAATTGCAGGAGAATCAAACGCACCACTAATTATTTCATTAAAAGCACCAGGAATCGCAGGAATATTGAAAAGGATAACACAAATCGCAGCCAATAAGTAAACACCGACCATAAATGGAACTATTTTATCAGTTACCTTAGCGATACTCTTAATACCACCAATAATTATAAGACCAACCACTACAGCCATTACAAGACCAAAAATCCATGATTGTCCATAAAGAAAACTTTCTTCTCCACCAGTGACTGAAATAAATTGTTGAGTCGCTTGATTAATTTGAACCATGTTTCCGCCACCAAAGGACCCACCAATGCATGCTATTGCAAATAGAACTGCCAATACTTTACCCAATCCAGCAAATCTAGTTTTTGCTAAACCTGCACTCAGATAATACATTGGGCCACCGCTTACGCTACCATCAGGGTTCTGGATTCTATATTTTACACCAAGAGTACACTCTAAAAATTTGGATGACATACCAAACAATCCTGCGATAATCATCCAAAATGTCGCTCCTGGTCCACCAATGGATATCGCCATAGCGACACCAGCGATATTACCAACGCCTACAGTTCCAGAAAGGGCCGCAGTAAGCGCTTGAAAATGCGAAACTTCTCCTGGATCATTTGGATCATCATACTTTCCTCGAACCACATCAATAGCATGCTTAAATCCACGTATATTGATAAACTTAAAATAACCCGTGAACAACACTGCTCCAAACAAAAGCCAGATTAATACAAAAGGAATCTTAATTTCAGAAGTTATAGGAATAGTAAAGAATATAACTGCGTTTATTGCATCTGTAATTGGCTGAAAATTTTCGTTAATCAGCTGATCCAAACTCTTAGAATTTGAATCTTGCGCAAATCCTGAAAAGGCAATTAGGTTTAACAGAAAAGAAGCTATTATAAAGCGTAGATTGCTCTTTAAAATCATCAACTATAAATTTTAGGCGTGAAATCCAAATATATATGAAAATGCTAAAGAAGCAAGAGTGAATTTGACTGATACATGAAGACTGATTGGAATTCAGAATCTATATCATGAAAAATAAAAATAAAATTCACTGCAAGAGCTAAATTAGATCGAGTTTTCATAAGAGAATACTAGTGTTTTTTTATCGAGAACAAAAACTTTATCTGCTTTTTCAATTTTTGTATCATTAACTTGAATTAAAAATACAGCCCTTACCCTACACTTTTTCAATCCAATTATGCTCAATAGACTTGAATCTTTAATTTCAAAGTCAGAAACTAAAATTAGTCGCTCATCAACTGGTTCTAGTGTAAGCTCTTCCCAATTGACACTACCACCGCTTAGTAATGAAAGTTTACCCAAAAACTCATTTACATCAATTGCGGTGACGAGCTCTGTCATATGATTACAACCTAGCAGATCAGGCATAATGACATTATTTGATCCTGACAATCTTAATTTTACTTCTGTTTTGGGATTAGTTGCACGGATTATTATGGTGAAATTAGAATTTAATTGGTGCGCAGTTAGCACTACAAAAACATTATCTGCAACACGTATAAGGTCAGTTATTAATGAGTTTACTTCAGAAATACCTGCTCTGACAAAATTAATTTCATCAACTACGTCAGCTTCAAATACAGCATATTTTCATGCCTTTTAATTTCTCTAATTCTTTTTTTAAAATGATAAATGGTCTGTTCTGCAATATCCAGTGCTGTATAGACACCTCAAAATTATTTCTAAAGCCATAAATTATAAGGTAATTCCTAAGATTTTTATTTCCTGACCGAATCTGTAATCTTTAAAGCAATAACGGTATTTACCACTTCAACACCAATTGCATTAAAAATATAAGAGAAGGCACCAATATCGTGATGATTAAACAGGGAATAATAAATTTTCTTAGATCAGAAAACGGCTTAATCTGCTTACAAACAAATGACTAAACAGTAATATAAAATGAATTTAACCATCCATAATTTACATATAGCCAATTATCCCCAAAGGATAATAACAGCAAGAGTTATTATGGAGGTATAGAACCCTTTAAAATATTTGAAGGTCTAGCTAAACATGATCTAAAGATCCCAAACAGAATGCTTATTACTTCTAAAAAAAGATCGGTTTTCTAGAAAAAAAGCAAAGATCAGATACAGAATTAAAGGAGATCCTAATGTGATAAATGAAAGATAAATGAAATACTTGCGAATAATAGTAGTTCTTATTCCCAGTTTATTTCCTAAGTATTCGCATACACCGAATGCTTGTTTTTCAAAAAATGCTTGAATTCTTTCTATCACGTTTTTAATATTTGACTGCCAATATTACAAAATAAACATTTTTTTTCCGAACAGTAGTTATTTTTAAGCTCAATCAATGATTGAGTTTTTCCTGCTGATTTTGCTTTAATCCCAATTGATTTCCAATTTGTAATAATCACATTTTCCTCTGGACTTATTGTTTCAAAAAGCTCGGTACTTTTATTCATCAAATTTTCATCTTTTATCCACCTTGCATAAAAAAACTGAAAAGGAAGAATACTATTAATTAAAATTCCATCAACAGATTTTTCACCCATAGGACGTATTCCATTTACCTTAGGGTTTTCAATTCTATCATGACTTTTCCAATAACCGCTAGAATCCGTCTTTAGTACTTTTTGCGTTTCAACTAAAATTTGATTGCCGATAAGTTCAAGCAATGGCCTACCTAACGAAACTAAAAAATTAATTAGCTGAATAATTCTCACAAAAGGTTGATTTGCAGGCCGGACACCTCCCCTAACCCAAAGCTTACTTTCCATTACCTCAATACTATACTTTGATTTATGGTACGTAAAAAGCTTAATAAGCTTTTGTATATAAAAATGATTTGAAGACTCCGGTAAAAACCCTGCAGTACCGAGAAACAGTGCTTCGACACTTTCAGCACCGTGATTATATTCTTTTTGAAGTACCTTGAAACCAATTCTATTGGCCAAAATGCTAAAACCTTCAGCATTTTTTTTAAACCCGAATCCTCTGCATAATACAACGAAGAAAGTTTGATTCCAATCAAAACTACTTTTCTCAAAAATCGATTGGACAAATTCAGTTTTTCTCTCAATACGCTCAATCAATAACCTATCTAGCCAAGAGTTTACAATAAAATCGTCCACAGTGTTTATTTCATCCTGACAAGGAATCCATTTTCGATTAGTCATTAAACTCTGGTAATGGTCAATTAATTTTAGTGATAGCTTCCCTTTCAATTCAAGAGTAGGAGTTTTTTGAAATGTAAGTTCTTCAATTTCCTTATCTTCGAAATAAACAACATGAAGAATTATATTTTTATACTTTGGATTATCTGAATGATTGTGTTTTAACCAATCACTTGAGTTGATGTGAATTTCAACATTACCAACCCATTCCTCATTTCCAATTTTAACTCTAGCGTTTAAAAAATCTGGACCATCTGAATTATTCTCCAAACCCGGTTGGATTATACTAATTGATATTCCTGATAAGGTTTGTAATTTTTGATTATCAATCAATTTGAACTTCCAAATAAAATGTAGGAGCTCTTCTTTCACCGTTTAGATGATTTTATGATACTCTAAATGCTCTTGCATTTGCAATTGGAGCTTCTGAGCTTCTTTACCTGCTATTGATGCAAAATCATGCCCTTTAGAAGCGTAAATTATCCCTCGAGAAGAATTCACTAGTAAACCACAATCGTTATTCATACCAAATTCGACTACTTCTTCTAAGCTACCGCCCTGACTTCCGACTCCAGGAACCAAAAAGAAGTGATTTGGGGCTTGCTTGCGAACCGCCGCAATATCTTTTCCTCTTGTTGCCCCTACCACAAACATTAGATTACTAGCTGTACCCCATGTTATAACCCTACTAACCACTTCTTCAAACAACCGTTTAGAATTCCTAAGCTCATTTTGCTGAAAGTCATTTGAACCAGGGTTACTGGTTAGTCCCAGCACAATAGCCCATTTATTCTGAAATTCTAAAAATGGCACTACAGAATCTATGCCCATATATGGTGCAACAGTTATTGAGTCAAAGTCAAAGCCTGAACTTGATTTATCAAAAAATGCTTTTGCATACATGCTTGCAGTGTTTCCTATATCACCTCGTTTTGCGTCTGCGATAGTGAAGCACTCTTTCGGAATTATTTCAAGTGTTTTTCGAAGGCTTTCCATTCCTTTTGCTCCTGTAGACTCATAAAAAGCAATATTCGGTTTATACGCTACCGCATATTCTTTAGTTGCATCTATTATGGCTCTATTAAACTCAAAAATTGGATCTTCAAATTCTAACAAATGAGATGGAATCTTATTTATATCAGAATCCAAGCCAACACACAAGAAGGATTTTTTACGTTTAATTTGATCGATTAATTCTGCTCTTGTCATTAGTTATAATGATAAACCAGCTTGTAATTTTTCAGCGTTTTCTGCAAGCTTTAGTGATTCAACAATCTCATCAATATCACCGTTAATAATATTATCCAAGTTATAAAGATTGAGCCCAATTCTATGATCAGTAACCCTACCTTGAGGCCAATTATAAGTGCGGATTTTTGCTGAACGGTCCCCTGAAGAAACTTGAGATTTTCGCTCAGTAGCTCTTTGTAATTCTTGCTTCTCAAACTCGACTTCGTATAATTTTGACCGAAGCACCTTCATTGCCTTATCCTTGTTTTTATGCTGTGACCGGCCATCCTGACACTCTACCACAATCCCAGATGGAATATGAGTTAACCGAACTGCTGATTCCGTTTTATTTACATGCTGACCACCTGCTCCAGAAGATCGATAAGTATCTACCCGAATATCATCTTTACGTAATTCAATTTCAACTTCATCGACTTCTGGTAAAACGGCAACTGTTGCAGCAGAAGTATGCACTCGACCCTGACTTTCAGTGGCAGGAACTCGTTGAACTCGGTGCACTCCCCTCTCAAATTTCAAAACACCAAAAACAGTTTCCCCGCTCAAAGAGAATGAAATGTCTTTAAACCCACCTGAGGTGCCTTCATTTACTCCAATTATTTCGGCTTTCCAGCCTTTTTTTTCTGCAAACTTTGAATACATTCTATAAAGATCACCTGCAAAAATTGAAGCCTCGTCACCACCAGTACCTGCGCGAATTTCAACAATAACATCCTTAGCATCTTCCGGATCTTTAGGAATCAGAAGCACCTTAATTTCCTCTTCTAAACTATCCTTTCTTGGATTTAATTCATCAAATTCCATCTGAGCCATTTCTTTAAACTCAGCATCTTCTTTAGAGGACAAAATTTCTCTTGCGGATTCAAGGTTGCTTATTAAATTACTGTACTCTTTGTACTTTTCTTCAATTTCCTCAAGATCTTTATATTCCTTATTGAGTTTTACATACCGCTTCATATCAGCGATAATTTCAGGGTCTACGATATAATCAGATACTTCTAAGAATCGATTATGAATGTGTTCTAATTTTCCTAATAAATCGGACATGTTTAATATTGAAATTTTCCGTGTTTAGTTTCGATTGTCAATTCTTTTTTATCACTGGCTTCTACTCTACCAATAATTTGAGCATCGACATTGAACGATTTGGAGATTGAAATTATACTTTCTGCGATTTCTTGAGGGCAATATACCTCCATTCTGTGCCCCATATTGAATACTTTATACATCTCCTTCCAATCAGTTCTAGATTCTTCTTGAATCAGTTTGAACAAAGTAGGCGTCTCAAATAAATTATCTTTAATTATATGAACTTCATCAACAAAATGTAAAACCTTAGTCTGAGCTCCTCCACTGCAATGGACCATTCCAGAAATTTCATTTCGGTGTTGTTCTAATACTTCTTTAATTATAGGAGCATAAGTTCTAGTGGGACTAAGCACCAATTTCCCAGCATTTAGAGGCGAGTTTTGAATATTATCAGTAAGTGTTTTCGTACCGGAATAAACCAAATCTTCAGGAACTGAATCATCAAATGTCTCTGGATATTTTTTAGCAATTAATTTTGAAAATACATCATGCCTCGCAGATGTAAGGCCATTACTTCCCATTCCGCCATTATATTCAGTTTCATATGTTGCTTGGCCAAACGACGCCATTCCAACAATAACATCACCCGATTTTATGTTTGCATTATTAACTACTTCTGACCTTTTCATTCTTGAAACAACTGTGCTATCAACAATAATAGTTCTCACTAAATCACCTAAATCAGCAGTCTCTCCGCCGGTCGAAAAGATTTCAACCCCAAATTCATTTAAACTTTGAAGTAATTCTTCCGTTCCATTAATAATTGCAGAGATTACTTCACCTGGAATAAGGTTCTTATTTCTACCAATTGTAGACGAAAGCATTATTTTTTCAGTTGCTCCCACACATATCAAATCATCAATATTCATAATGAGTGCATCTTGAGCTATGCCTTTCCAAACGGATATATCATCAGTTTCTTTCCAATACGCATAAGCCAGAGAGGATTTTGTACCTGCTCCATCAGCATGCATAACAATACAATGTTCCTTGCTACCGGTAAGGTAATCTGGGACAATTTTACAAAACGCCTTTGGAAATAAACCTTTGTCTACATTTTTTATAGCATTATGCACATCGGTCTTATCTGCCGATACACCTCGCAAATCATATCTTGAATTTGTTGTCATTTAGCAATAAAAAAAGGCGTCTCAAAAATAAGACGCCTAATGTTTTTATGGGTGCTTATTCTTTACTAATAAGCTACCTAATTTCTTTACTGGTCTCCAGCACCTTCTTCATTTCCTCCTACCGGAGCTTCAGGAACAGTTTCCGACCCAGGCTCAGAAGGAACATAATCATCACGCAAAATAGAAAATACAGTCCGACGATTTGCCTGATGTGCAGCCTCTTTTTCTTGTTTAGTTGAAAGTGAACCAATGAATGCTTCATCGTAAACTGTTGTGGTACCATTTTTTGTAACCCTGAGTGGCGAAGTTTCACCTAAACCTTTAGCTACCAATCTGTCAGCAGCAATACCTTTAGATATTAAGTAATCCACACAGCTTTGCGACCTTTCTTGCGAAAGCGCCAAATTCGCTGCATCTCCACCTCTTGCATCGGTATGCGCTAAAAGTTCAATAACAATATTTGGATTCTCAATAAGCACTTGGTAAAGATCGTTCAAACTATCTTTTGAATTAATATCAGGCGTAACCATTAACTCAGATTGAGCAACTTGATACAATACAGTGCTAAAGTTAATCTCACCACAGTTTGAGCACTGCAATCCAAAATCCTTTACAAAAGCCGTAGACCTTTCAACAGCAACGGTAGTTTCCTGTCCTTTTGCCTGAAGGTATCCCCTCTTTCTGTAATCCGTTGATGAACAATCAGTAGAAATATTTTTTGCAGGAGACGACTTTGCAACTACAACCGTGTAAGAAGTATTTTCCATTACATATCGCTCGTCATTTTCTTTTTTATCGAATTGATAAAATCCCTGTGCATCAGTTAAAGTTTCAACCGAACTTCCATCCGTACCTATTAATTTCACAATTGCACCAGAAACGGGTTTATTGCACTCTATATCCCTAATTGTTCCTGTAAGAGTGTATATAATCGGCGGTAATTTAAAAGAATAGATATCATCTCCTCCTTTACCACCAGCCCTATTAGATGCAAAGAACCCTTTATCTTTATTCCCAATAAAAACAATACCGAAATCATGAGAAGGACTATTCAACGGGAATCTTAAGTTTTCAGCCTCTCCCCATTGATTTTTTCCTGTTTGCTCTGATTTAAACATATCTAAGCCACCCATGCCTATGTGACCATTTGAAGCAAAATATAAAGTTCCATCTTTTTTAATAAAAGGAAACATCTCATCACCTGGAGTATTTATACTTTCAACGTTTTGAGGTTCTCCCCATGCTTCAGTCTCATCATCCCATGCAACGAACCAAATATCCTTTCCACCCTTACCATTCGGTGCATTCGAAGAGAAAAACAACAACTGGTCTTTGGAACTTATGGAAGGATGACCAACCGTAACCGAATCATCAAAGAATTTCATTTTAACCGGTTCTACCCAATCAGTAGCTCTTTTTGTTGCTTTCCAAATTTCACAACCTTGTGATTTATTCTTTTCTATAGGACAATGTGTGTAATAAATTTCTTTATCTCTATCTGTAATGGTTGCAGACCCTTCATTAAATTCCGTGTTGACAGGAGGAGCTAGAGGCTTAGCAATACTCCATTTACCTTTTCGGTCCTGCTCCGAGAAAAACAAATCAGAAAAAGATTCACCCGATCGGCTATCTAACTCATTTCCCATTGTACCTGGACGAGATGAAACAAAAATCATCTCATCACTTTTGCGACCCAACAAAGCGGGTGAATAGTCATACTGTTTTGAGTTCAATTGAGATTCATTCTCCACCAAATAAGCAGTTGGCTTTTCCGTCCATTTCTCTGCTTTTTCACAAGCTAAAAAACCCTCTTGACCTTTTGGATCCGATGGAACCAGCTGTTTGTATTGATTATAATATTCCTTAGCTTCTGAATATTTACCTGTTAGTCTATGCGTCTCTGCTAGATGAAAGAAAAGTAACGGGTTTTCTACACCATACTTTGCCTTTTCAGACTTTAAATACCACTCAATTGCCATTTGAGGGTTTTCAATTAGCCTATAACATTCACCAATACGAAAAATTATTCTGATTTTCTCAGTTCTATTTTTCTCTTTTGTGTAAGCCTTTTTATAAAGGTCTACTGCAGTGAAATAAGACTCACTTTTCCAATTATTATCAGCTTCTTGAGTGTAGTTCTTTTGAGCAAACACTAGAGTTACAAGAAGGATGGAAAAAAATAAGGTTAAAGCTCTTTTCATACAATTCAGGTACTTTTCTTAAACGCTTAAATAGCCATTCTCAGGATAAATAAACCAATTAATTATTTTATAACAAAGATGCTAAAATACTCCAATATGTCATATAAACAAGCATATTAAGCTTCAGAAATGACTAATTCCTTCAATTCAATATCTACTTTGTAAAAAGCATTTCTCGGTATTTTGGAACTGGCCAAAGCTCATTATCCACTAAAATCTCTAGCTTGTCAATATTGTATCGAATTTCATCAAAACATGAAAATACATTATCGCAATAAGATTTAGCCTGATCCGCAGCGTCATCAATCGTATTTGCTAATTTTCTAGCTTGCCTCATCTCTTCAACTTTACCTTGAAGGAAGTTAATACGTTCAGCAATTTCTTCTACAATCCTGAGCTGACCAGCACACTTCTCCTCAAACTTAGCACCAAAGACTTCCTTTAATCCTAGCACATTATTTACAAGCATTGACTGATACTCAACTGTAGCAGGTATTATTTGGTTCAAAACCATATCTTGAAGACAACGAGACTCAATTTGAACCTTCATTCGGTAGAATTCTTGAGCAATCTCATAACGTGCCTCCAATTCAATTTCACTGAATACTCCATGCTTTTTAAACAATGATTTTACTGAATCTGTGATCATAAAGTCTAACGCATATGGTGTTGTATTTACATTTTTCAACCCTCTCTTTTCCGCTTCAATCACCCAATCATTGCCATATCCATCTCCCTCAAAACGTATACGCTTTGATTCAACGATATAGTTCTTAATAACGAAGAAAATTGCATCATCTTTCTTCTCGCCTTTCTTTATTAGAGCATCAACATCTCTTTTGAAACGGGATAACTGTTCAGCCATCATTGTGTTGAGAGTAATCATTGCGGACGCACAATTACTGCTTGAACCAACAGCTCTAAACTCAAATTTATTTCCCGTAAAAGCAAAAGGAGATGTCCTGTTTCGATCCGTATTATCCAACATTATATCTGGAATTTTACCGATACGAAGTTTCAGGTCAGTTTTTTCATCTGGCGATAAAGTAGCTTTACTCACTTTTTTCTCAACTTCGTCGAGCACCGCTGAAAGCTGCGACCCTATAAAACAAGAAATAATCGCAGGAGGTGCTTCATTTGCACCAAGTCTATGATCGTTTCCCGGAGTAGCAATAGTGGCTCTCATTAAATCATCATATTTATGAACTGCAGTAATGGTATTCACAAAAAACGCAAGAAACCTAAGATTAGTTTTAGGATTAACACCTGGACTTAAAAGATTAATGCCAGTGTCTGTTGCTAAAGACCAATTATTATGCTTTCCTGAACCATTCATTCCTTGAAATGGTTTTTCATGAAACAACACATGGAAGTTATGCTTTACACCAACTTTTTCCATGATGTCCATGATCAATTGATTGTGATCTACAGCAATATTTACTTCTTCAAACATTGGAGCAAGCTCAAATTGGTTTGGCGCTACCTCATTATGTCTTGTAGTAACTGGAATTCCAAGGAGATGTGCTTCTGTTTCAAAATCTTGCATGAAAGCCATAACTCGATCTGAAATGGCACCAAAATAATGATCATCTAATTGTTGACCTTTGGAAGAAGAATGTCCGAACAAGGTTCTTCCTGTCATGACTAAATCTGGCCGTGCATTAAACAAACCAGAATCCACAAGAAAATATTCCTGCTCCCAGCCTAAAGTAGGAACAACGCGCGAAACATTTTTATCAAAAAACTTCATCACATTAAGTGCTGCTTTTTCAACTGCTGCGCTAGACTTAAGTAAAGGAGCCTTGTAATCTAAAGCTTCTCCTGTATATGAAACAAAAACAGTTGGAATGCACAATGTCTTTCCAATTAAAAAGGCTGGGGAAGTTGGATCCCAGGCAGTATAACCTCTGGCCTCAAATGTATTTCTAATTCCGCCATTTGGAAAACTTGATGCATCTGGTTCTTGCTGAACCAATGCGCTGCCGCCAAAAGATTCTATTGCTCTGCCGTTAGAAAGTGGCTCCATAAATGAGTCGTGTTTCTCTGCAGTCCTCCCGGTTAGTGGTTGAAACCAGTGAGTATAATGTGTTATTCCTTTAGTCATTGCCCAAGCCTTCATAGATGAAGCAACTTGATCAGCAACCTTACGCTCCATTCTAATTCCTTTCTCAGAAGAATTGACTACGCTTCTAAAAGCTTCTTTAGAAAGATACTCTTGCATCTTTTCCGTGTTAAAAACATTAGCTCCAAAAAAGTCAGAAACCTTGTTTGAAGGAGGAGTTTGCCAATTTGGAATTCTATCAGCTAGTTTTTCTAGAGCAGCGAAACGTAATGAAGCCATTTTTTGCGTTTTTTAAATTAAAATACAAATTTAGGTAATTTTATAGGGGGGTGATCCTGGTTAAACAATAATATTTATTCACATACCCCTTCTTTTTACAGTCAATAGTACTTATTTCTATGTAATTTACGATTAAGTAATTTAACACTTACTGTACTCAAAAAGTATAGAGCAAAAAAAGCCCCTCAAGTTTACACTTGAAGGGCTTAATTAGAAAACCGGCGACGACCTACTCTCCCGCCTGGTGAGGCAGTACCATCGGCGCAATTGGGCTTAACTACTCTGTTCGGAATGGTAAGAGGTGATCCCCAACGCCATAGTCACCGTAAGTTTTCTTTCTACTGCTAACATTACTGTTAGTATAGAAAATTTCATGATTGATACTTTCAATTCGTTTATATCTAAAAACCAATATCACATATCTATCTTTAATAATACCAAAGACAATAATGGACAATTCGAAAAAAACATTGTAATCCTGCTTAAATAAACAGTACTTATGAAGGGAAGACATAGGGTAATTAGTACTGCTCGGCTTTGCCATCACTGACTTTACACCTGCAGCCTATCAACGTCGTCATCTCCAACGACCCTTAAAGGAAATCTCATCTTGAGGCGAGTTTCGCACTTAGATGCTTTCAGTGCTTATCTCTTCCAAACATAGCTACCCAGCGATGCTCCTGGCGGAACAACTGGTACACCAGAGGTTTGTCCAACTCGGTCCTCTCGTACTAGAGTCAGGTCCTCGCAAATTTCCAACGCCCACAGTAGATAGGGACCGAACTGTCTCGCGACGTTCTGAACCCAGCTCGCGTGCCACTTTA
>CAJVZZ010000040.1 GCA_913020435.1 uncultured Flavobacteriales bacterium
TTTATATGGAAGAACTTACGCTTACAACTCCTGCCCTACTATTTTCAGCAATATCTTTAATCATGTTGGCATACACCAATCGATTTTTGGCTTATGCCGCTATAATTCGGAACTTACACGATAGGTATCAAACGGAAAAGAACAGTGTATTGATAGCTCAGATTAAAAACATAAAACAACGCTTATATTTAACCCGTTCGATGCAATTTTATGGCATCAGCAGTCTGTTATTGTGCGTGCTTAGCATGTTCTTAATATACATACAACAGCAAACTATTGCAATTTGGACATTTGGTTTAGCACTTATTTTACTAATTGTTTCTTTGGCTTTTTTAATTTGGGAAATTCAAATTTCAGTTAAAGCGTTAGAGCACCATATCAATGATATTGAGAATAATTAAGTCGCAATTTTATAATAGATTAAGCTGCATTGAATGAATTTCATAAGAATATGCACTAGAGAATAATAAGAAAAAACCTTCCTCAACTTCTTAGGGCATTAATTTCCTGAAGCTCTTTTAAACCAGCTATGTTTATGCCATCTGCTGCAAGGCTGAATAAATAGACCGCTATAAAATCGACTAAAACTATTATAATTTTTTTTCGCTCAAGCCGCTCTATTTTATCCTAAACAATAAAATCACCGATATTCCCGCGTAGGCGAGAATCTATAAAACGCTAGATAAATTTTTACCTGTCTGAACTTTGGAAACTCTATGCTTTTAGCATAAAAGAATCTCTCGTATTTTGGCGAAACCACTTGCTTATCAGCTCTATAAAAAGACAATTTATTACCCAGCGATTTTACTGGAAGAACCAATGAAAGGCTTCTTATTCATTGAAGAGGCGGCAATTGACTTGGGAGCTGACTTTTACATATTGATTGGATCTGTGTTTGGTATTTAATCCGTTGGCGAAGGCGAGTAAAAAGAAGAAATAATATTCCCTGTTGAGCTGGGAATGAGGCATTTTATTAAGTCTACTTTTGCAATCAAATAATAACAGCCCTTTAATTCAGAATTGTTTGTAACATGAAATTGCACAACAAGGTGGACAAAAAGATTCTAAGAGAGCAATTACTTGCTAGCGATAAGGATCGAACTACCATCTCCTTTTACAAATACGCGTCGGTTAAGAATCCAGAAGTTTTTAGAGATCATTTATATGTTCAATGGGATGAACTAGACATTTATGGACGTGTGCATATTGCTGTTGAAGGCATAAATGCTCAACTATCAATTCCAACTGAGCACCTCAATGCATTTATAGCTACGCTAAAAAACATAACTTTTTTAGGAAATGTGCGCCTAAACTTTGCATTTCAAGACAATGGCAAGTCCTTTTTTAAACTCGTAATCAAGGCTCGAGATAAGATTTTGGCAGACGGCCTTGAAGATCAATCATTCGATTCGTCCAATAAAGGTCAGCACTTGGATGCTAAAGAGTGGAACCAATTGATGGAAGACCCCAACTCTATCCTTATCGATATGCGCAACCACTATGAAAGTGAGGTTGGGCATTTTGACGGTGCTGTTGCTCCTGATGTTGACACCTTCGCTTCTTCGTTAGATGTAATTGACAAAATGATGGAAAAACATAAGGACAAAAACATCATGATGTATTGTACGGGTGGAATCCGATGCGAAAAAGCAAGTGCATGGTATAAGCACAAAGGCTACGAAAATGTGTACCAATTAGAAGGTGGAATTGTAAAATATGCTCACGAAGTTCAGGACGAAAAACTAGACAACAAATTCAAAGGGAAGAACTTTGTATTTGACGAACGATTAGGTGAAACTATAGGACAAGAAGTAATTGCACAGTGTCACCAATGTGGAAAAGCTTGCGATACACATGTAAATTGTAAAAACTTGGCTTGTAACCTACTGTTTATTCAATGCGAGGATTGTGCAAAATCGCATGAAAATACGTGTTCTGAACATTGCCAGAGCACAATTAAACTGCCTGAGGAAGAACAACACGAATTGCGAAAAAGCAAGCGTGCTATTCACAATATTTTTAAAAAAGGAAGGTCTCCACATTTAAAATACAAACAGGATGGCGCTATCGAGATTCCTGAGATGCCCGGAATGCACAAGTTATAATTGCAATTAGAACTATAATGGCTGGGAGAATGGCAATATTCAGTAATACTGATTCTACAGAAGCTATTTTATACTAGCTAATCGAATACAAAAAAAAAGGGTTGGTATACTAAATAGTACACCAACCCTTGATATAGAAACACTTTCTATTTATTTACTCATACTAACTTCAGGAGTTCTACTCAAAGAATAGATAACCAATCCAAAGCCAATTTTGTTAATTGCATCTGCAATATTGTAAACAATATCCATTGCATGAGATGCTGCAGCAGGATCACTAACCAGTGTGAAACCAAATAACCCACCTGGAGTTCCTAGGATATAACCTAATGGATAAATTGCCCAACCTACAAGTACAAACCATGCAAGTATCCTTGTGGCTTTCGCAACTTGTGGTCCAGCTGTTTGTGCCAATTTCGCCACTTCGCCAAACCATATTAAATAGGCAATATAGAAATATGCTGCGCCAGATATGACACCCCACATTACACTACTTCCTGGGTATATTGTTTCTCCAATATATCCGGCCACTAACATCACAAGTGATGCAACGATTAACTTCCAAAGCAAATTAATCTTAGCTCCTGCTTTTTTGGTTATTAGATAAAATTCAACACACATTAAGGGTACAGTCAAAATCCAATCAACATACCTGAAGAAAGTTGGTGAATCACCTGTTTCAAGATTATAACCTCGCATGTAGTAATAATGCACTGCAGCGATAAAGGTTATTAGACCCGAAACAAGAACTGATGTTCTCCATTTTTGAGGGGTGTTTCCTAACTCAAAGAAGAAGAATACTGATGCGGCCATCATGGCCATTGTACCTATGAAAAACGTAAAAGCAACGTAATTGTCGCTGGCAATCTTTAAATGCTCCATTTTTATTTTAATTTAATTATACATTATTTGTACAATTATAACAGTTTAAACTGTGTAAGGTTTGACCGTTTAAAGAAAAAAATAAAATTATAGCGAAAAAATAAACTTGATTAGTAGTTAATTCAGAGCATTATTTTGTTTGAAACGAGGGTTATACTTAGGTTTTGATTGGATTTTAAAACTCTTTTCGTAATATACTCATTACTCTCAGAATCCCTGATTTAAATCTAAATGTCAGCTAATAAAAAGAATAAAAGAATAAAAGAATAAAATAAGTAATTGATGCATAGCGTTGCGATTATAAAACCAGCTGAAATAGATAAATTTATTCTTAGCGACTATTAAAAGGACTGCTAACATTGAGTAATTAATTTTCAAAATAGTTGCTTACTCGTATTATAAATCCATTTTATAAAGTATTCAAATGAAGGTTTTTCTACTCTACTAGCAAATGTAATTTGATGCTAACCTTTAAAATAAACCAACACGCACACGTCAGAATATTGAATTAAGAAGCATTCCAATTCCAATATAGGATTTGAGGAGTTAGTTTCTTAATTTTTAGCAATCTTCTTTTCGTTAATAATACTTGTTGGTAATTTTACTTTATCATAAAGTTAAAGGTTAGCTAAATTGATCTTCAATTTTGTAGCGATATCATTAATATTAACGATTGTGTTTTTTTAAGATAGCTCAATATCCGAAAGTAATTTTGATCCTATAATATTTTTATTTTTTGATGATTTTAAGTGCAAATGACAGAAAAAATCATAAAATAATTATAGGATTTTATAATTTATTAAAAACGAATAATTTTGGCATCATAGATGAGTTTAGTCTAAATAAATAAAAATAAACATGAAAAAAATAATGCATTGTACATTAGCTTTAATCTTAGTTTCTTCGGTTAATGTTTCAGCTCAAAGTTGGAAAAATTTAAAAAGCAAAGTAAAAGAACAAACAGAAAAATTATCGATTCCGAAAGAACTTCCGTCTTCAGGAGTTTTAAGCCAAGATGAAGTTGGTAGAGGATTAAAAGAAGCATTAAATCAAGGTGTTAGAAAGGGAGTGGAGCAATTAAATAAAAAAGATGGTTATTTAAAAGATCCTCAAATTAAAATACCAATGCCTGATGAAGTTAGAAAAGTAGAAGAAAAATTAAGAGCTCTAGGTCAAGGTAAGAAAGTAGATGAAGCTATTGAAAGTATGAATAGAGCTGCCGAAGATGCAGCTGAAGGCGCTAAAGATATATTTGTTGCAGCAATTAAAGGAATGACTTTGATTGATGCTATAAGTATTTTAAAAGGAGAAGACGATGCGGCTACAAAATACCTGAACAAAGCAACTAGTTTAGAGTTGACAAAAAGATTTGAACCAGTAATAAAAGCTTGTTTGGATAAAGTTGGAGCTACCAAACATTGGAATACTGTATTTGGAACTTATAATAAACTTCCTTTTGTAAGTAAGGTAAATCCTGATTTAGAGAAGTATGTTACAGAAAAAGCATTGAAAGGATTGTTTCTTCAAGTAGCTAAAGAAGAGTTGAAGATAAGACAAGATCCTGCTGCTAGAGCAACAGATTTGTTGAAAAAGGTTTTTGGAAAATAAAATTCAAGAAAAAAGGTAGAAGTATTTATACTTCTACCTTTTCGAACTACGAACTGTATAATCTTGCTGCTTACTGTGTAAATTTATTAGTTTTCTGGCGTGTAACTAATACCGAAAGTATAAGCAATTTCTAACCTAATTTTTTATTAGTTATCTAAATGGGCTGTTAATTCTAAATAAGTTGAACTTATAAATACTAATCCAATCCCTTTTTCCTTGTAAAAATACTCTTGTATTATTTGTATGTTTAAAATTCTACAACTTTTGTGTACATAATCACTATTTTATTAAGGTTTGAAAACTTTTTTACCTCGGATGCATTCAGTTATTGAATCTCATAAGGAGATCTGTGCCACTTATAAAAATTCAGACTATCTCTGTTGGTGGTCTTCACAAAGTTATTGAATCATAAGCATAGATAAAGATCCGTGAGTATCTCCAACCAATTATTTATGACGTTCCAAGTAATAAATCAATTTTACCAAGGCTAGTGGAAAATGAACGTTTAGATATTTGACTAGAGAGTTAAATATATCAGGAATTATATCTTTTCCTGCAAATGCAAATGAAGCAGCAATCGTTGCTTTAGAAGAAAAATTAAAAGGTGCAAAAGGAATGTAATTTCCGCTTAACAACATTAAATTTAAAAAGGGGGCTTATGGCCCTTTTTTTTGCTCAAAAATTCAATTAACGAGCTGTAAATAATTAATCCTTGACGAGTTTTCCAGACTTTATCAAAAGCACTCCTTTCCTCAATTGGTAGTAATACATTCCTGCCGTTAAATAGGGTAATTCGATTCTGTTGGGCTCTGCATCTTGAATTTCTGTCTCTAAAACAATACTACCCATTGCATCTATTATCACTAACTGATAGGAAGCAGCAAGAGTATTTTCTACATAAAAATTGACATGGCTTTGAAAAGGATTAGGGAAAACCAATACTTCTTGATTGTCACTAATGTCTTCCCGTTCTAATACAATTGTGCATTTACCAAGCATATTATCGTCCATCCAAACCAATCGATCTTGCAACCAATTCTTAAGAAATACAAGTTCATTAGCATAAGTATTTCCCACATAACTATTGGGCCAAACATAAGTCTCGAGTATTGGCCACTTCTTAAAATTTCGGACTTGTGCATCGGAAATAAACAAAGCATTTTGGTCGATAAAATCCATTAAACTATCCGTATGGAGCTTGCCATTTCTTAGTTCTTGCCAACGACAGTTTACTCGATTTTGTATTTCTTCTTTTTCTGATAAATCTACTACCCAACTTGGCCTTAGAAAATTTTGATTCGCCCAAACATAGGACCAATCATTAGGATCAGGATTTTGTCCAAAATCGTAATTTCCATATGCTAAATTCAAATCCCATAGGGGCCCAAAATGGATTTTTCCTCCATTGGATGATTTTCGTTTATAGAGATAGAAGCTGAATTTGTAATTATCGATGTGTTTAAATACTTCGGTGGCTATCCAATAATTAACCCAGGAAGTTATATTCACAAACTGCTTATAATCATCACCAGATCCTGGATCATCCATCACCTCCTCAAACAGAGTTACATAATTCTTTAAATAGTCTTTTTGCTGTTGAACCAGTTCATCGTAATTAGGATCTCGATAACGATAGAAAAGATCATTGGTATATGGGGAAGACCAACCCGAGTTTGGTACTTGGTTATTACGATCTACAGAAAAAATGTATCCTCCTGTAAGTTCTGCGCCTTTTATATCAGTAGTCCGAAGGTTTGAAATATTTACTCTGTTTTTATCTCTTTTTATTTTTTCTATGAGCACATATAGACCTATGTATTCTCCATTGAGGATAACTTCACACCACCTTGTACGTGGAGCATATTCGCCAGTAATCCTCCCAATGTGATAGGATAACACGTTTCTCATGAGTGATTTATCGCTGTATGGTCCATGAAGGATCCAATCGTTCTCCACAGGCAAACCTAAAAGTGAGACGTTATTGTTTTCTCCATTCGGCAGACGTGTTTCAAATCCATAATTCTTTTTTGGAAAACTCGCGGAAGACGACCCACGAGACTCAATTCCAATTTTCCCGTCGTATCCGTTAAAAGGATCAGTAGGTCTATTTAGATTTCCTAGACCATTATCAACAATACCCAAAAAAGCATCAATTTTTGGCTCATCAGAAATTCCAACACCACTAGTATTTATTACAAAAAGCGGCAAATTAGTTGCATCTACAGGCGTTGGAAACCAAGAGGGAAGTGATTGGTATTGTCTTGAGTTGTCGGTTATTCCAACCATTAAATAAATCAGAGAAGATAGGTCGGATGAATTTAAATCAGTGTTATGTATCTGAACCGCTAAAGTGTTTTTTCCTTGTTTTAAAAAGGTTTTCCATTGATTTGTATTAACGGTAAATGCCTGTGGTAAACCCCCTTGATACAGAAGCGCTTCTCTCGGTCCATTAGCTCCAGCATTATACGCAGGGGGGGTTCCAACATTCCCAATATTAGCCCTACAGATTTCGGCACCATTCAGATAAGCTACAAAAGCGTCATCATAATCTGCATATAACGTCAATGCTGAAATTTTAGAAATATCAAAAATCTCAAACTCCTTGCGTAAATAAACCGAATTCGTAGCGGGAATTATAGTTTGATCGTCACCATCTGAATAACCAAAACCGCCCTTACCAGTATTCCAGGTTTGATCATTAAAACTGTGCTGGTTCCAAGTGCTTGAGGGCTCAGAATTCCCAATTCTATATTTCCAATTATTTTCTGCAACTATAGCTGCTTCCCAATGATTAGTGACTTGACTCGAACCCAAAACAGGAAGGAGCATTAGCAAAAAAGCTATGAATTGATTACTGAAAAATGAATGCACAATCGATAATATTAACGGACAATATAAGGAGATAACCAACCATCAACAAATTAGTTTATTCGGTAAAAGCTAACAAATGATAAACTGGATTATTTTGCTTTTTATAAAATTAGTTGAACTAACTGCAGACATAAAACGAAAAGCGTTTAATCAAAGCTTGACTGGTTTACCTTATTTATGCTACGATTGGGCTTCCCATCTCTTATCTCGCCACTCTTTTTGCGCTTCTAACGACAGGAATGTCCAAGCTACAATTCGGCTAGATTTATTGCCTGTGCCCATGGGAATCGTTTTAAATTGGATAGCTTGATTTTTTTCTAATAGCTTATAAATTCCTTTAAGGTTAGATTGTTTTGATACTAATGTTGAAAACCAATAAACGTTTTTAGAGTAATTTTTACTTTCCCTAATTATTTGCTGAATAAATTGAGCCTCTCCTCCTTCACAGATAAGTTCATTGCTAATACCTGCAAAGTTGAGTTGAGCTGTTTTTACTTTTTTTCCCGATAGATTTTTCACTTTCCTTCGAGTACCTTTTTGCGCATCTTCAGCTGAAGCATGAAAAGGAGGATTGCAAATCGTTACATCAATTTTATCTTCTTTTCCTATAATTCCATAAAAAATTGATGTTGGATCTTTTTGTAACCTACAGATAACCTTTGTTGCAAGTGGCGTATTAGCATCAATAATCTGCTGCGCTGCTGCAACCGACTTTAAGTCAATATCAGAACCGATAAAATTCCAATCGTATTCCGTAACTCCAATAATTGGATAAATACAATTCGCTCCTACTCCAACATCAAGACAAGTAATTCGATCTCCTGACGGCATTCTGCCAAAATTACTTTCGCTCAGCACATCAGCAATGTGATGAATATAGTCAGCTCTACCGGGTATTGGTGGACATAAGTTCTCATCTGGGAATTCCCAATTCTTAATTCCGTAATAATGATTTAATAGCGCTTTATTTAAAAGCTTTACCGCAATAGGATTTGCAAAATCAATGGAATCTACTCCTAATTTATTGGGTGTTATATACTGTTTCAATTCAGGGTTAGACATTATTAATGCGCCTAAATCATAGCGTTCTCGGTTTTTATTGCGCGAATGCAGCCTTGCTTTTACGGATTTATTTTTCTCTAAAGACATTATGACTTGAATGGATTTCTTATGTGAATTTTTAATTTTAAAAACAATAAACTCAATACTTATAATTCAATGCAATCTTAATACTTCTCGCCTGTTTTATACTTCTTAAAATTGGTCTTTATCAATAGAACACAAACACTATTGGTGGAAAATTAAAAATCGAGAGAGATAAAAAGCATTGTTCAGATTAACAACCGAAAATAATTAGTTGATGACTATGGTATATTTTAATGTTGCAGAGATGAAACGAGGCATCCGATCTAGCTATTACTTTTGACCGCTTATCGATATAACTAGATTGAGTATCTCATGCATTCAGATTTCAATAACTATCTTCTAAAAGTTACCCAATCTTCAGCAAGCGAGGAGATTGAAATCATTCAATCTTTATGGAGCGGCTACGGTAAGGTTTCTCGTTATCGATTGATTGACTCACCTGAAAATACAGTTGTAGTTAAGTTTATCGACTTAAATCCATCCGGCAAACACCCTAAAGGTTGGAATACCGATACCTCTCACCATCGAAAGGTAAAGTCATACGACGTAGAAACACACTGGTACAAAGACTGGAGTCACCGCTGCCCTGCTCATTGTAGCATTCCTAAATTTATGGGTTCCTTTTCTGAAGGAAAATACCAGTGGATTATTATGGAAGATTTGAAGACGCATTTTCCAATCGTTAAAGATCACGTTAATCTTGCAGAGGTTAAAGTTTGTTTGAGATGGTTGGCCAATTTTCACGCTACCTTCTTAAACGAACAACCTAAGAAATTGTGGGAAGTTGGCACCTATTGGCATTTGGATACTCGACCTGATGAATTTGAAAAGTTGGAACATCAAGAACTAAAGTCAAAGACCCATTTAATCGATGAAATCTTAAATCAATGCAAGTATCAAACAATTGTGCATGGAGATGCTAAACTTGCGAATTTTTGCTTTTCAGAAAATGGTGAACATACTGCTGCTGTAGATTTCCAATACGTTGGTGGTGGTTGCGGAATGAAAGATGTTGCTTACTTTTTGGGGAGTTGCCTGTCCAGTGCAGAATGCGAAAGCTATCAAAACGCTTTATTGGATTTCTATTTTTCTGAATTAAAACAAGATTTCGATAGCCGACAGTATTCCTCTGCTCTAGTCAAAACTGATTTCAACGCATTGGAACAAGAATGGAGAAAATTGTATCCTTTTGCGGTTACAGATTTCACTCGATTTTTATTAGGCTGGATGCCTGATCACCAAAAAGTAAATAAGTACCACCTTAATTTGATGCAATCCGTTTTATCTAGTTTGTAGAGGCTATCTTTTAAACGACGCTTTTCTACTGAATGAATACACTCAGTTCTGAGTTTGTGTAAAATGCCTGATAGCCTTTTTTCGTATGCTTCGCAACAATTGGATATAATACATACACTATATCCGCACTATACTAAGTATTAAATTTAATTAATCCAACGGGCTTTTCATTTCTACAAACCTAATATCCAACACTTTTAAACTTAAATGCTACTTCTTGTCTAATTACGAGTTCAATTGAACAATATCTATCTTGTTTAAATGAGAAGTAAAAATATGTTTCAGAGTATTATTCGTTTCTAGTTGCCCTTTCTAATCTATCATTAATGGATTTTCCTAATCCTGTATTTGGGAATAGTTCTGCCACTATCATATCCAAATTCAAATTGTCTAATCTGTGCAATGCAGCATATAAATTTGATGCAGCTTCCTTTAAATCCATTTTTTTTGACAATTCTTCTAAATGCATACAATTCAAAGAACTTGTCCCATTAGAGCATCGAAGTACTCCAATTTTTTTATTCGAGTAATTCTTTATGAACTTTTCGGCATTTTTCACTAGATATGTTCTCGTTTTGGGAGCGTAGTGTCTCGCTAACATACCTGGGGCATTTGGTGCTATTTCTTGCTTATTTTTAACTTTCAACAGTCCAATAACGTTTTCAATTTCTTCAATTGAAATAGAGCCTAGTCGATAAAGTACGGCTTCATTATTTTCAAATCCAATAATTGTAGATTCTATTCCATTTTTACATGCTCCACCTTCAAGCACCATTGATATAGTATTACTAAAGTAATTGGCAACATGTGTTGAATTTGTTGGACTTATACTTCCAAATGGATTTGCACTAGGCGCTGCCAATGGGAAGGATAATTTTTGTAATAAGCTTAAGGTTTCAGGATGATTCGGAATTCTTACGGCAACAGTATCTTTTCCTGCTGTAATTAAATCTGGAATATTGGGGTTTTTCTTTAGTACTAAAGTTAAAGCGCCTGGCCAAAACGCCTCTGCAAGCCTTTTTGCTTGCTCAGGAAGTTCGCTGACTATTTCGTCTATTTTTTCTATTGAGTGAATGTGAACTATTAAAGGATTAAATAAAGGTCTTTGTTTTACTTGAAATATTTTACGAATTGCTTTTTCGCTGTAAATGTTTCCTGCCAATCCGTATACTGTCTCTGTTGGTATTGCTACTATATCTTCATTATTCAAGATTTCAATTGCTTTAGAAATATCCTTCGAAATAACAGTCATTATTAGGACTGTTTGTTATTAAAAAGTATTGGCATTCCAACTGTATTTTCGTTGAATACACCATTGTCATAAATTAGATTCCCGTTCACAAATGTTTGCTTGATTTCCGTTTGAAATGTTGTTCCTTCCAATGGAGACCAACCACATTTGTATAACAGATTATCTTTCTCCACCATCCATTTACTATTCAAGTCCACCAAGGTTAAATCAGCATAATACCCCTCTCTTATAAATCCTCTTTTTGTCATACCATAAAGAATTGCTGGGTTGTGACACATCTTTTCAACTATTTTTTCCAATGAAATCCGGTCTTGCTTATAAAACTCTAACATACAATTAAGCGAGTGCTGCACCATTGGTGCGCCTGACATAGATTGAAAATAGGGTTTTTGCTTTTCCTCTAAAGTGTGCGGTGCGTGGTCGGTAGTTATAATATCTATTTTGCCATCAAGCAATGCCTCCAACAAGCCTTCTTTGTCCTGTTCTGTTTTTATGGCTGGATTCCATTTAATTAGCATTCCTAATCGGTCATAATCTTTGTCTGAAAACCATAGGTGATGTACAGAAACTTCAGTCGTTATTTTTTTCTCTTTAAGCGGAATATCGTTTCGAAATAAGTGCGTTTCTGCTTCAGTCGTTAAATGCAGAATATGCAGTCTGGCATCGTGTTTTTGTGCTAATTCAATCGCTCTTTTGGTTGCTTCATAACAGCCTTCAGTACTTCTAATAATTGGATGAAACTTTGCGGGAATATCATCGCCATACTTTTCTCTAAATGCCTGTTCGTTGGCCTCTACTATCTCCTCTTTTTCAGAATGAATGGCTATAATAGATGTGCAGTTAGCAAATAATTTTTCCATTGTCTCAGGGTTGTCAGCAAGTAGATTTCCTTTTTTGGTAAAATACAAACCATCATCAGAAACACCTATAAATTGGCTGGTGTCCATTTTTGTAACCTCGTCAATATTATCTCCGTTTACACCCAAGAAGAACGAGTAATTCGCCAAGGATTTTTTTGAGGCAATTTCATACTTTTCCTGAAGGCTTTCAACGGTTAAAATATTTGGAACTGTATTTGGCATGTCAATAAAGGAAGTCACTCCACCTGCTACAGCTGCTTTACTTTCGGTATATAAATCTCCTTTGTGTGTAAGACCTGGGTCTCTAAAATGCACTTGTCCGTCAATAATTCCTGGAAATAGGTGTTTTGCTGTTCCGTCAACTATCGTGTATGCTGGATCAACATCAATATTTCCGATTTGCTCAATAAGTCCATCGGTTAAAAGTACATCTGCGACAAATGACTTTCCCTCATTTACAATAGTTGTATTCCTAATTAAAATTCTTTTATTCATTTTCTATTGTATTCGATTGCTCTTAAATTTCCGCTAACTCTTTGTAAAAAGTTATAGCCGTATTTACCGGCTATAGCTTTCTTGCACTTTGTTGGCAGTAGTTATTTTAATTTTTCGCCTAACAACGATATCTTTTCTAACCACTTCTCCCTGTAATCTATATTTGAATTTTTAACAGGTGAAATATACGTAACCTTCACAGGACTTATTCCACAAAACTCTAAGGTTCCTTTTTTAAATTGATTTATGACAGGGCTTTTCATAAATAGGTAATCATACCATTTAGGGATATCAGCTGTTATAATGATTCTTGCTGTTTTGCCTTTCAATAATTTTCCTGGAATTGCCTTTCCTTCAATAACTTCAAAGGTTATTCCTGGTAAAAAGGTACGGTCAATAAACCCTTTCATTACTGCAGGATAATCATACCTCCACATCGGAAATACCCATACGATATGATCTGCTTTTTTAATTTTTTCTATTGCCTCAAGTAAATCCGGTTCTAGTTCAGTTCTCTTTCTATATACAAATGCTAGATTAGGATTAAATTCTAAGTCTGCAATATTAATTTGAGTCAGTAGTTAATTAGTCTTACTAGCACCTTTTAAATAGGCTTCTGATAATGCATAATTATAACTCTACTTGTCAGGATGTCCATTAATTATCAAAACTTGTTTCATAGTTTGTTCTTTATTTATTTTCACAAAGAACGGTAGGATAAAATTCCTAAGAAAGGACATTTGTCTAATTCGAAATCGCCCCTCTTGTACGACTTAAATGACGCGGGGTAATTCCTAAATAAAAAGATAGATAGTTTAGAGGGATTAATTGTAAATATTGAGGTTCATTTGTAAACAAATCTTGATATCGTTTCTCAGCGTTTTCTTTTTGTAGGATGAAAATTCTTTTCTCTATTTTTATGTATTCCTGCTCGGCGATGAATTTGAAAAACTTAAGCCAATTGGTGCTTCATTTCTCTAACTTCAAAATCTCATCTCTTGAAATAGTAAATAGTTCAATATCCGTCAAAGCTTGAATATTTTCTGCCGTTTTGGTTTGAGATAAAAATGATGAATAGGCACAAACAAAGCAATTGGAAAAAGTAAAACAATAGGTAACCTCTTCTTCTAAAGATGAATAATAATATGACCTAAACAACCCAGAGACTACAAACGCTACTTCTTTACAAGTTTTACCTTCTTTGATAAAATAATCGCCTTTCTACAATTTTTTATAAATCACTTTACTTTCAAATAAATCAATTTCATCATTCGTGAGTATGTTGAACGATTGCAAGTGGTTTTTCATTTTTTTAATCCTGCCTAATATTTTTATAATATTTTGAAAATCAAATGCTTAAACTTACTTTCAGTTGTTTTTTCTACTAACTAAATATTATCATGACGTAATTATTTTATTCCCGTAAAAAGAGGCGTTCCCGCCAATTTAGCTAAACACTTTTATTCTTTTACTAATCTTAATACAGCTTTCTTGCTGTCAGATTTAATAACCATTAAATAAATACCACTAGGTTCATCAAGTTTAAATTCAATTAATTGAATGTTTTTGTATGTTCTATGTTGGATATGGTTGCCATTTAGATCTGTTATACTCAAGCTTATAGACTTGTACTTTAATCCTAAATCAACATAGAAATCACCAACAGATGGATTGGGGTAAACCAGAAGTTTATTTCCAAAACCATTTTGAATAATATTTGTGTTTGCAATAGGATAACAAATGGATGTATCAACACAACTATCAACTGTGATTTCTAATGCATAACTCCCATTATTACTCGCTATATAGAACTGATTTGTAGCACTAGGAATTCGATTGTATAAATT
>CAJVZZ010000041.1 GCA_913020435.1 uncultured Flavobacteriales bacterium
GCGCCTCCAGGATACGTTGGATACGAAGAAGGTGGTCAGCTTACCGAAAAAGTAAGAAGACGTCCCTATTCTGTTGTATTACTTGATGAAATCGAAAAAGCGCATCCTGATGTATTCAATTTATTGTTGCAAATTTTGGATGACGGTATTGTAACCGATTCTTTAGGAAGACGAATTGATTTTAGAAATACCATTATAATAATGACTTCTAACATTGGAACACGTCAGTTAAAAGACTTTGGTCAAGGTGTCGGATTCACAACTGCTACTAAAAGGGACAATACGAATGACCATAATAAAGGGGTTATTCAAAACGCACTTAAGAAAGCTTTTTCACCCGAATTCTTGAACAGAATTGACGATGTAATCTTATTCAATAGTCTTTCAAAAGAGGATATTCACCAAATCATTGATATTGAGCTCAAGCACTTATATGCTAGAATAGAGAAAATAGGCTTTAAAATTGAGTTAACTGTTCCTGCCAAGGATTTCATTGCAGAGAAAGGTTATGACGCACAATACGGAGCTAGGCCCCTTAAAAGAGCGATTCAGAAGTACCTGGAAGATCCTATGGCTGAAGAAATCATCAACGCAACTATGAGTGAAGGTGATACCTTATTGGTCGATTTTGATAAGAAAGCGGATAATGTAGTAGTTAATGTTAAAAAAGGTAAGAAACCTAAGGCTGATACTGCTGTTACTGTTGTTGCAAAGCCTAAAAAGGAAGCTAAAAAAAAGAATGAATCTGATGATACGGCTAAGTAGATTCTGAGTAAAAAGGTTCCGATAGTTATCGGAACTCTAGAAATTAAAAAACGCCCATTGAGGGCGTTTTTTTTTGTGATAGACCTGTTGTTTAATCAATTGAAATTAGCGAACTGTCAAATGCTCCAATCGAATTCTACTCAACTCAACCAACCCTCTATCCAAAAGCAATGGCAATAAGTCTTGAAGGTTTGTCGCTAAACTATCCGTTTTGTAATTGACATAATCTTGAAACACAAAACCATTATCCAACCTGTGCTGCTTTTCAACGGATCGAAAACGAATTCCGCCGCCACTGGTTTCGTAAGAATAGGCTAAATATGAAAGCTGAAATGTTTCAGCATTGAACCAATAGAAGAACTTGTCTTGAAAGTCTTCGCCTCCCCCTTCTTTTTTGAACTGAACTGCAACTTGATGAAAGCTTCCCTTTTTAATGTGCACTAAACCTTTATAATCAGTTATTACTGCAGGGTCGATAAGCTTACTAGGCAATAAAGCAAAGTAGAATACTGAATTTATACTGTTCGAAATTCCCTTGCTTTTCTTTTCTGATAACTCAACATCCGTGTCGTTAATCCTTCGTAGCGCATTTTCACCTGTTGTACTGTCTACAATTACTGAATCACCTAAAAACGAAGTTCGAGTCATGTAGTTGTCCTTAATAAGAAAGTTTGCTTTGTATTGCTTGTCTCGAAAATCGAATTCAACCAATTTATCTTTAAAATTACCCCCGTGATACTCGATGCTGTTACCAATAACCCATTCAGCTGAATCAATCGTAATAGCTGCGCTGTCCTCGTCTTCAATAGTAACAGCCTGCTCCTGGCAACCGATCAAACCAACGAACAAAAAAAGGGCTGCTAACCCAAGCAAACCGTTGATTCTGAATTTTAAAACCATACTCTTTTGATATTAATAGATTCCCACCTTCGTGGGAATGACGTTAGTTTTATTTGCGCTGCTCATCTTCTAAATTTAGAATTCACTAGCCCATATCGTCATTCCAGCGAAGGTGGGGATCTGCTTTTATTTAATCGAAACTGATGCTTTAGACTTGGCCCAAACAAATGATAACATTCCATTTTCAACCGTAATTGTAAATTGCTCCATAGCTTCTACCGTTTCAACTTTACTCGTCATAACTCTAAAAACATCCTTAGCAACGTCATGCTTATAGGATCCCCACTGGTCTGAAACAGAATTTACAATAACTGTCCACTTGTCTTTTGTAGGAATAGTAAAAACACTGTATTTACCTGCTTTCAATTTCTTTCCGCCAATCATTATTTCACCTGAAGTTTCAATAGTAGTTGCCTCGTTTGCACCTGTTCTCCAAACCTTATCAAAAGGTACTAAATCACCAAAAATGGTCCTTCCTTTTACTGAAGGACTGCTGTATTTGATGGTCACTTTTGACTTTCCAACCATCGCTTCAGTAGTTTTTAATGGGCTTGGCTTTGCTTTTTTCCCTTGCGCATTCAAACCATTCATTCCTAGGCCAATTAATAGTGCCGCTGTAATTGCTAATATTCTCATTTTCTTACTTTTTTGTATTAGCTGTCAAACTTAAATATTGTTTGTATTCGATTTTGCAATCTGCATTGCATTATCAATAAAACCAATCGGTCTGTAGGAGGCGTGATGTTTTAAGTGAATCACACATGTCCGCTATACATTGTATATCAGTTATTTAGCTGTATTATTTAAGGCTAAACGATTCCTGTTAAAAATAAAAAAGACCGATTGGTTTTACGGGCTATTAAATACACCTACCTTTGCGACCGATTGGTCTTTAAAAGAAAAACTATGCAAAAAGGGGAAGCTACACGCGAATTAATAATTAGAACATCGGCTGAATTATTCAATACACGAGGCTATTACGGCAGTTCAATGAGTGACATTATGGTGGCCACTGGATTAAAGAAAGGAGGTATTTATAACCACTTTGAGAACAAAGACGAAATAGCCTTTGCAGCTTTTGATCGCTCCTATAGTTTGGTCCTTAAACGATTTAAAGAAAAACTTGCTGCATGCGCAACTAGTGACGAAAAACTACGAGCTATAATTGAGGTTTTTGAATCCTTATTAACTAATCCAATAGTCAAAGGTGGCTGTCCCATTTTCAATGCTGCAGTAGATTCAGTTGATGTGCATCCCAAACTCCAGAAAAAAGCAAAGGACTCTGTCAATACATTACTGAAGTATGTAGAGATAAAAGTGGAAGAAGGGAAAATTGAAAATGAATTTAAAGCAAACATTAATGCTGCTGACTTTGCATTGCTATTGGTATCGACAATGGAAGGCGCAATGATGGTATCGAGAGTGAATGGAAACCACGTCGCCATTAAAACCACAGCAAGTATTATGAACAATTATATAACAACACAACTTTTAAAATAATGGCACAGTCAACACCCCTACCCTTTCTTCTAATTCAAAAGACATTCCCAATACTTGAAAAAATTGCTCCTAGGTTAGCGGGTAAATTCGGTAAATTTTTATTTTTTCGCCCATTCCCAACGCCTCTCAGGAAAGAGGAAAAAGCGATCCTAGAAAAGGCGGAACGTTTCCAACTTAGGATTGATACTCGGAATATTGAAGCCTATTCTTGGGGTACTGAAAATCCGAATAAAGTAGCAGTGTTTATGCACGGTTGGGCTGGACGAACTGCGCAACCAAATCACTTAATTAAAAAACTGGTCGACCAAGGATATAAGGTATACGGATTTGATGCTCCTGGTCACGGTGCATCTGATGGAAAACGAACTCAAGGCTTCGAATTTGCTGAATTACTCGCTCAACTTCAGTCTAAAATAGGACCTGTAGATTTATTGGTCAGTCATTCATTTGGATCTATCGCATGCAGCTTAGCTTTAAGTCAAGGTTTTAAAACTGAAAAATATGTTTCTATTTCAGCTCCAGTTATAAATTCAGATGTGTTGGTTCAATTTGCGAAAATGATAAACGCAACTAGAATTACAACACAGGGAATCGAGGATTTGGTTCTTGAAGAATACGGGTTTCCATTTCATAGCGTTTCAATTGAATCTTTTGCGCCAAAAATGCCCATTATTCCGACTTTATTAATTCACGATAAAAATGACAAAAAGGTTCCTTGGTTTAATTCGGAGCGCATGCATGAGCTATTGCCTCATGCAGAATTTATTTCTACCGAAGGACTTGGACACAATCGGATAATGAATGATCCTGAGGTGATTGAGGATATTCTTGAGTTTGCACAGGTTAGGGAGACTGAAATAGTTTAGTGTTCTCAATACATTCCGCGAAAATCGGAATACTCGAACAGACAATTAGTTTTGTTTTGTACTCGTTGAAAAGCATAAATTCTCAGATGTCAGTTCGAGTGTTTTGAGAGGTACGAACAAAATGTATCGAGAACGACCAGCACTATTAACCCACCCCTTTATCCTTCAAAGACAAACCCAAAGAAAACGTAGCAATGTGTTCTGGTTCATCTAAATAATTGCAATAGGCTTCTACAGGAACATCAATAGTTTCTCGTTCACCAGAAACCTTAATTCTTCCCAGTAGCTTTTGGACATTATCGCCATAATTTGCAACGAAATAAACTGCCGAATTGGGTCTTGAATGAAACTCTCCTTTAAAGTTTTTAAATGCCAAAGACACTTTTCGACCACTTTGCTGCGATAAATGAAATGCATGAAATCCTGCCGCTAAATCTGCACCAATCGTTAAAGCGCCTAAATACATTGAGCCCAAATGATTCCGAGTAAGCGGATTCAGTTTTATCCTCATCACTATTTTATTATCTGAAAGCTCAGTAATCTTGGGGTTGCAAAATGCAATTAATGGAACTTTAAACCACGCAAATAACTTCAGCTGTCGATTGGCTTTTTTTAAATAATCGCTCAAATCAATAGTACCTAAATCTAATCTTTAACAAATCTACTGTTATACACTTGATAAGCTCCTGACATGCGCACGTGGTATAGTCCTTTTGGTAATTCAGAGATATTTATAATTTCAAAACCATAAGTTGAAATATCAAGTTCTTCATTCCAAACAACTTGTCCACTTGTGCTTATAATTTCAATTTGATGAACACCTTCTTGACCTAACATTTCAATCGTAATTTCTTGTGACGCTGGATTAGGGAATACTTTAAAACTCCCCCATTCTAACTTATTTTCTTGTTGACCTACTTTATCAAATTCCCATTGAGTGACAATAGAATCGGGTTTGCCATCAACTATGTCATTCAAATCAGAACCCACTGTAAACGAATATTTGATAGACCTTCCGAAGTCAGCATTAAATGGTGTAATCGAAGAGATATTCCCTTGAGAATTCAAAACAAAAAATAACAGCTGACCATTACCTTGTGCAGTGTTCGCCCAATAAGAAAGGCCATCGTTTCCTTGATCTGTCAACTCCAGCATATAACATCCGTCTACTAAATCTAAGGTATCCTTAGTTTGGGTAGAATTAGTAAGAGAGGTTCTGTCCAATACCACGTTTCCATCCATATCTTTTACAGTTAATGAATTCTCCGAGGCACGAATATTCGTAGTTAATTGAACAATAATTTTAGAAGGATACATTGCCGGTAATTCGAATTTGGTTTGATAAGTATTGTTCAATTCATTCTCATCATCTAATCCATTCGGGTATCCAACAGTTACTTCAAACAAATTGCTACCATCACCACTATAAAACCATTCCGCATCTACTGGTAATTCAATTTCTTGTTTTTCCATAAAATCTAAACGTCCTCTCCATTTATATTCTTGAGCTACACCGCCAGACACCCGATACTTAATTAGTGCAGAAGTTAAAGATTCAGAACCTCCATTTCTAATAATAACCGAAGGGTTTTTGCAAGTAGTACTTCTTCTAGAATGAACTCGTTTACTCGTTGGATTCAAAACATCATAAGCTTCTACATCATTTTTGTAAGTCGCTGGACCGTACTGAAACAGATGCATTCCGATAATGTAATTACCTGACCCCATTCCTGGATTATCTGCAGGAACAGGAGTAATATTGTAATCTACTTCAATAGAATCGTTACCCATAAAAGCGGTAAGATCGACATCAGTTTCCTTGACTACTTCACCAGGACACCAACCTTCTCTAGCACCCGGCCATGTTCCCCCTTGAGGGTAAACAGGGTTTTCAGCGCACTCGGTAGTTTGCCAAATGTGCCAATCTGCAGCTGCTTGACCATTTGCTTTCACAAAATGTGTGTTGTCTTTCCATTCGCAGCAATGTGGATAGTCGCCATTGCTGCTATTGTGTCCATGACCAGTTAGCCTTGTCTTAAGAACCATGTATTCTGCTTTTGGATGTTCTTTAACTTTTACTGGAGGTAATGCTCTATCATCACTCAATTGATCGTATCGATAACCTCTGTAGGTGCCCCAAACTCTATTCATAGCTACAACCTTACGAGCTGGTTTGCCTTTAATCATAAGGAATTTAAGATCGATTAATTCTTGCTGATTACCTGCACTAATGTCTACACTATCGGCTAATAAATGTCTGTAGTCTGTTACATCATAAAACCACGTAAAACCATCAGGACCTAAATCCAATCGGATTCCATAAGGAGTAATAAATCGAGCTAATTCAAAAGTAACCTCAGGGCTGTACCATTCTTTGGTTCCTTGATTGAGTGTAATATCAGGATTAATGTTTCTTGAATAAAGCACTACTCCTGTTATTCTGTCGTAGGTATTCGAAACAACATTTGCTTCCCAAACTAAGGTGGTGTCTGTAGGATTTGTAGGATGATTTGGGGCGTTGTCGGCAACCTTTTTACCGCCTGCCACATTGCCAAAGGAATAAAGCACAGAAGGCGATCTGAACAAAGTGTCGGTAACAAAGACTGAATCTTTTACTGAAGTATAAACTCCTTGCTCGAAAATTACATTTGGTCGCACATTCGTTGTTTTTGAGTTTAACATCAAATCCTGAGCAAGTATTCTTTTTCTAATGGGGTAATTCAATACTGAACCATCAGAAAGATTCTTAGCACTTTTATCTAAAACAACATTTCCGCCGTTTTCATTCAAATCGTAATACGCAACTAGATTTGAATATGAAGGGTGAATTGCTGTAACCGTTTTCTTATGCCAATCTGTAATTTCAGTTAATGAAAGCGCTTTGTCCCAAATTCTAAATTCTTTAACAGCACCATCTAAATAACGCCCCTGCCAACTACCTAATAATAAATCATTAGCTACTGTGCTTATAGAACTACTCTCAGCTCCTGCTGAAACGCCATCAATAAATACAGTGGTTGTACCGCCATTTCTAACAATCGCATAATGATGCCAAATATCTTTTGCTCCAACATAATTAAAATCAAAATCTGAAGCTCCATACTGTTGCATTCTAAAACGATCGTCTGCACCTAAGGTTCTTAGAGAAAAGTCAGCCCCATTAGATGCTTTTCCTGCTTGAAATAATCCACCATTATTAAAAGCATCTACTCTCGCCCATAGTTCAACAGTCCTAGGATTGTTTCCTAATACTTGAGGCGCTTGTCCAAGATTCACGTATTGTTGATTTCCTGATAAGTCTAGATAATACTCTGACCCAGACTGCTCGATTCCGCTTTCGAAGCTTGTTGAAGCGGCATTTAATCCAAAATCAGTTCCTTTTGTTTTATTGTCAAACAAAAATTCTACAATCAAATTATCAGTTCCGTTCCATGAAAAATTATTGGTAAACTGAACATCGTTAAACCCAGTAGTTGCGAACTGTAACTCATGTCGATAAACTGTGCTCATATTTGTAACGAAATCACCGGATAATGAATCCAATGTGGTGTGTCCCATTCTAATTTCAAAATTTGAAAGCATACTGCCTAGACTATTAATGTCAATCTGTAATCCGCTGATTGATCCTGCAGACATACCGACACTGCTAAGTTCTGTTGATTTCCATAGGTATTGAGATCTCCCACTTAACTCACTAGTTTTTAAAGCTGAAGCGTTGCTCGTGGCTCCAGAACCAACTGTATATCTCGAAACTGATTGAGTTGCAGTATGCTGTATTCCAAACTGTTTTTCTAAAGTCAAATCGTAAGTCGGTGTCTTTTTGTAAGCGTAAGTTGTTGGTGTTGTTGATCCAACTTTAAACGTTGGATGTGTTTTATAGGTTGAGTCGATTAGTCCATCGTGATGATAAAGTTTAGTGTAGGTCAAATAATCCCACTCACCGCAATCGTGACCATCTCGAGTGGTTCTAGGATCGCATTTTAGCGTATAAACCATTAGTATTTTACTAAACTCTTCAGAAGCATCTGGAAAATTATAGGTTCCTCTTCTTTTGGTAATATCGTTAAAGTCAAAACATTGCACGGCGGTTGTATCTTGAGCAAAGGAAGAAACTGTAATTAATACAGTCAAAGTGGTCAGAAAAATCGCATTCAATATTTTCATATTTATCATTTTAGAAGAACGAATTTAAGGATTAATTCACATCATATAATAGCTAAGTTTTCAATGGTAATTAACAATGCTGGTATGAGTAGCACTATTGTACTAAGTTTGACTCACATAATTTTTGACAATGAAATCTATCGCATTCCTCCTATTGGCATCTATCCTATTTCTTAACCCAACATTCGCTCAAAAACGCAAACTGAAAGTTGGTAAAAATGCTCCGGGCTTTGACCTCCCTATCTTTGAAGGAGAAAACAAAACGCTTGAAGGTATTTTGGCTGAAAAAGACTACGTACTGATTCATTTTTTTATTGGAAGCTGGCACAGTTATGATAAAACTTACCTTAAGAAGTTGCAGGAAATTTATCCTAAACTGCAAGCCAAAAATGCTGAGATACTTGCCATAACAAGAGAGCGTCCCGTTTTTCTAAAATCACTACAAAACGAGATTAAATTTGATTATCCAATTGGCTTAGATACTGATTGGTATACCATGAGTAATTATGGTGTAGCAGTGAAAATAACGAAGAACTATGTTCCGCTAAAACATAAAGAATACAGCGCTTTAAATGCAAAACATACAAAAAGTAAAGATGATGTGGTCCCCGTTCCAGCTACGTTTTTAATAAATAAAGAAGGGGAAATCATTTGGATGCATTACAATCCAGATTATCGCCGTAGGCCTGATGTAAACAAAATTTTAGAACAACTATAATAATCAAAATGCAAGCAGAAGGTAATATTCGAAAAATGTTGGTGGAGTTAGGAGAACCCGTTCAATATCAACTTCCACTCTTTCAAAACCTAGATAAAGGCGAACTCGTTGATATGACCAGCCTTGTTGGCAAAGACATTTCCATTCAATTTGACGGTCAAATAAACTGCGCAGCAACGGGTAAAACTATAAACAAAACCTTTGGTGATGGGTTAAGTTATGACGCTTGGCGCAACAATCCTCAAGCAGTTGAAAGTATTATTCATCCCGAATTGGACCAAAGTCATTTAGGAATTGGACTGAGAGATTTGGATTGGGAACGCGATAGGCATGCTAAACCGCATTTTGTCTATTTAGCGCTCACCAGTAACATGAAAGTTGGCGTAACAAAAGGCAGTAGTATTCCTTCTCGTTGGATTGATCAAGGTGCATGGAAGGTTATGAAGTTTGCTGAAACGCCATACCGTCAAAAGGCTGGTGCGATTGAAGTTGAATTGAAGGCGCACATTTCTGATAAAACCAATTGGCGGAAAATGCTAACGGATGACCGTGGAGATGTTGATTTTACCGCAGAGAGGAAACGATTAAAAGATTTGCTGCCTATTCATTTAAAGCAATACGTGCTGCCGGTCGATGATATTTTGGAAATCAAATATCCAGTACTCGCCTATCCTGAAAAAGTAAAATCTATAAAACTAGACACTACTCCTATTATTGAGTCCAAGTTAATGGGAATAAGAGGGCAATACCTATTACTAGACGAAGGACAGGTAATAAACTTAAGAAGTCATGCTGGTTATCGCATAAAAATTGAGGCTTAAAACGAATTAGGCTGAAGCGGAAAAAAAGCAGTTAATTTAGAGGAGTCAAGCTTGTTGTAATTTGCATAGGCTCAATGAGAGTGGCGATAAAGATTACTTCTCATAACTGTTATTAAATATCCTAAGCACTATGAGTGGCTTTGAGAAACCTATGATATCAGATCGACAGAGAGAGGTTGTGGAGATTGCTAAACTTAAAGGTGTTTATCAGAATCTAAAAAAAAGAGGTAAAGAAGGTGCTTTATCATTCTTACAAAAACACGCTACTGCTGTGATATATTTAATTGGGAATGAAGGGCGTCGAGGTATCTAAACTCTGTGATTTATCTCAGAAAACAGTTGTAAAGATTAGGAAACTACAACGGAATATGCAACAATGAACAGATATTGATTGATTTATGTTCTAAAGCATTAGCCTTTTTCTTGACTTCAACAGCACAAAATAAAGCAGCTAAAACTGGTCAATAGGGAGCAAAAGTAATTAACTCAACGGCCTCTTTAATGCCAATAAGAAGAGTTGGTAAACCAAAAAAGTTTGCTCATGCAATAGCCTTTGAGTCTTTCCTAATACCAGTTAAATTAGCGGAACGAACCCTTCTAAAGATGGCAGAAGAACAGGAAGTTTATAAAATTTTAAACCCTACGTTTATCGTAAACAGGTTGTTTTTCAGCGTTGATGAAGCATCGATATAACTTAGCCCAAAGTTATATCGAACGTCAACAGCAAGTTTCCATAAATCCACACCCAAACCTGCTTGTAAACTCCACAAGGCGGATTCTTGAAGTTCAACTAAATTGGTTGTTGGTACATCTGTTAATCCTTCGTTTTTAGAAATGGACACCTTTTCATTCATAATGATGGATGCTACAGGTCCAGCTAGAGCTCTAAGTTTTATGATTGGTATGTCTAAAAATTGGTATCCCACCATCATTGGTACATCTAAAGTAGTTATTGCTAATTCTTGAGTTGCACTTAAATCATTTATACCAGGCAATAGACCTTCAGGAGTATATACGAAATCCAATTCACCTCTCTTCACTCCAATTACGGCTTCAGGCTGAATAATGATTTTTCCTAAAGTTAATCTAAAAAAAAGTCCTCCCTGCATTCCTACTTTGGCGATTTCCTCGTATTCTTTGACACTAGCTGAAAGGGAGTTGTGATTAATACCTATTTGTGGGCCAAAGGTTACTGGTGATATTTGCGATTTTCCAATTATCGAAATAAATGATATACTAGCTAATAAGAAGAAGGCTTTCATATTCTATATTTTTAGTCAAATTTAATTTAAATACAGCTAAAATCTTTCTTTTCATTAATAGTTTTCTGTATTCGTTTATAGAGGATCTATTACAAAAATAAACTGAGTGAAAATCCGAATAAAATTTCATTCGAAAAACCTTGACAGGCTTCAGAAAACTGTGGAAGTCAACTGTAATGAACGTACTCAGTAAATCCGGCATCTTTGCTGAAAATAAATTATGTGCAACTTTGGACACTACGGTTAGAAAAGTTGTTATAAAACCTTCCATTTGTATTAACCGTATTAAAATGAAAAAATCACTTAGCCAACTTTTAATAATCGCTATACTTGTTATTTTGGGTTTCACCAAAACTATTCTAATGAGAAATAATATAAAGGGTAACCCTCAATACAAAACAGGTCAAGTAAGTTTTTCGTGTGATAATTCCAACTCTTTTGTGCGTTCTTTATGACTTGCGATACAAATGGTTATAATGTACACTATGATTCCTTTTGACATGAAGAAACAGGCTTTACATTCAAATAGAAAACACAATTCAAGTTTGTCGAAAAAGTATAGCTCAACTCCTGTTAAACAGAATAGAAAATGCTCTAAATAAATTATGATCAATTCCAATCCTCTTGTTTCCATTATTATGGCCGCAAAAGACACCGCGCCCTATTTAAGGGAATGTCTTGATTCAGTGCTTGCCCAAACTTACTCCAACTGGGAATTGATAGCCGTTAACGACCATTCCTCTGACGAAACACCAGTAATACTTGCTGAATATGCGGCAAAGGACGATAGAATTATCTATGCTGATGGAGAAGGTTTTAAGCTTATTCCGACGCTTCAAACTGCCTACGCGCTATCTTCTGGTGCATTGATTAATCGAATGGACTCTGATGATAAAATGCCCAATTATAAGATTGAGGTATTGGTAACAGAATGGCTGAAGTACGGCAAAGGCAATGTGATTGCAGGTGGTACAGAGCATTTTGTTGACGCTGGGGCTGGTGAAGTTGGTAACGGATTCTTGAGATACGAAAAGTGGCTGAATAACGTCGCCAAACACAATCTACATTATGAAGAGATTTATCGCGAATGTGTGATTCCATCGCATTGTTGGATAATTCATCGCGATGACTTTGATGCTATTGATGGATTTAATCCTATGATTTATCCTGAAGATTATGATCTCTGCTTTAGAATGTATGGGCAGAAACTCAACATCGTTGGAATCGATGTTATTCTGCATCATTGGAGAGACCGTTCCAATCGGATTTCAAGAACTTGGGATGAGTATAAAGATAACCGATATTACAATCTTAAAGTAAAGAATTTCAATACGATAGATAATGATACTTCAAGAGAATTAGTAATATGGGGAGCTGGAAAAAACGGTAAAGATTTAGTGAAGCTTTTTCAAGAAAGTCAGACTAAGTTGAATTGGGTTTGCGACAATGATCGCAAGCTCGGTAAAGACATTTACGGAATCATTATGCAATCGAGTGGTCATATCTTAGAATTGCACAATCCGCAGATAATTATTGCTGTCTCCTCTCCTACCGATAAACTAGAAATTAAAGCACAGCTTAAGCTTTGGGGCAAAGAGCCAAGGAAAGACTATTGGTTTTTTAATTAGTTCTCAATACAATCCCGAAGCTTCGGAATCACTCGAACTGACAATCAACAGTACATTTCACGATTCACTGACAGTTCTAGTATTTTTTGAAGAAGGAACAAAATTTATCGAGAACAATATCCATTTCCTCTCACCTTAGCTTCATTCCGGAAGACTAGTAGAACTTATCGCCTCAGGAGATCTAGAGAAACTGCTATCCGTAATCTAAATACTACCAGCATAAGTTCAGATACCACCTTCGTAATACGTTTTACAGAATACGTAATACAATTTAATAATACGATATAACCGAAAACCTTATTTTTACCCCAATGAAAAAATTCCTTCTACTCCTCTATTTTGCTGCTTTCAGTGCTCTTTTTTCAATAGCGCAAAAAGACACCGCTTTCATCTACACATTTGGAGGCGAAAATGACGAACAAGGCCGTGATATTGAATTAACCTCCGACAGTGGATTTATTATGGTAGGCTCCACAAGCAGCTTTGGAGCAGGGAACTCTGATATTTATTTAGTTAAAGTAGATTCTAATATAAAGTATGAATGGTCGGCTGCAATTGGACATGAGTTTACCGAGTTTGGTTATGCTGTAAAGCAAACTGCTGATAACGGTTACATTATATGTGGTCACACTAATAGTATTGGAAACGGCAGTTACGACGCTTATTTAGTGCGTACCGACGATAAAGGAAAGTTACTTTGGGAAAAGACGTTTGGTGGTTTTGATTGGGAATTTGCCTATGATCTTGAAATCACCTCAGACGGTGGCTTTTTAATCGTTGGAGAAACACATAGCCTTGGCGAAGGCAATGCAGATGCCTATCTTATTAGAACAGATAAAGACGGTAATTTACTTTGGGAAAAAACAATGGGTGGCGCTGGAAAAGACATCGCTCACGCTTTAATTTCAACTAAAGACGGGAACTTTGCCTTCTGCGGAGAAAACGCAAGTAAAAACCCTGAGAATAAAGGCGATGCTTGGTTAGTGAAGTTTGATGGGAATGGAGATACGTTGTTTGAT
>CAJVZZ010000042.1 GCA_913020435.1 uncultured Flavobacteriales bacterium
AATGCACGAAATGAAAATGTTGCGTGCTCCAAAAGCTTAAGCAGACCACTACTCTACTTATAGGCCCTATTTCGTTTATTCGGAATAGGGCTTTTTTAATTATTTAAAACAGCAGTCATAAGCGTTGAGTTCGAATGTTGTTTCGCCGTCAGTTCAAGGATGCTGAATTGTATCGAGAACAAGACTTTCAGTAAATGTTCTCGATATATTTTTAATGTACTAAGTTTCTTAAAAACAATCGAAGGGACAACAATTATTGGGTGTAGATAGTTTTGCTCAAAAACTAGAACACACACATTAAAGACTAATTTGGAAGGATAATCTAGCAAAAAAGGCAATAAATGTACAGAAAGGACTCGTTTTTGAATAAAAACAGAGAAAGCTAGAAGCGAAAAAAGTCCATCAAAATCCAACCAAAGAGCAATAAAAAGAAATAGCACTCATTAAAACCCTCATGTGTTTAATGACTCATCTTCTGCTGACCGATTGGCAGTGTTCAACAGCGAGTATAATGAAGCGTTGCTTTGCAACGCTTCATTAGTGCTTAATTGTTGAGTTTAGTAATTGTACAATTACTATAAATTTAGTTCAACGTACCATTTTGAGATTCCTTCTCCAATTTCATACGGAAAATTTTCTTGAAGGAATTGTGCCTTGAAGGCAAACTGAATAACCGCAGCTACGAAGATAAAGAAGGTAAAAAGCAATACGTTACTGAAATCATAATGCACGAAATGAAAATGTTGCGCGCTCCAAAAGCGCAAGCAGAAACCATATACGAGCCAACGTTGCTGAAGCCAGTGTGTGTGTGTGTGTGTGATCAAAGCTCAAAAAGAAGTCCGTATGGGTAATTATTTTATACGGCATGGATCGAGGAAGCCAAGCAGCATTCTCAGAAACTCCTTAGAGTATAATAATTTGGTGCGTAAAAAGGATGGCATTATACAGTATCAAAGTTTAGTGCGGGCACGGGGTTTCGCTACAATTACGAGCTGATATACCTGAGAATTTAGCACCTACACCCTACTATATTATTTAGGCCTGGAGGTCATTGTGCTTGATAGTGAAACTGGAAAAACCAAACTATACAAAGGGGAACAGGTTAATCTCTTAAGTCGTTTGGTAATAGATACCGAAGCTTTCGAAATAATCTAGCCTTATTTTATACTAGAAAAAAGATATAATCGGTATAAAAAGCGATTCTGTTTTACTTCGCGAACCACTACCCGATTGGCCTGTCCCGGTCTACTATCATAGTAAAGATGTGAGAAGCTGGCTCCGTCAGTTTTTACTGGCGGAGCCGTCTACTCGATTAGTAAATCGCGGTTACTTATCCATTCTCAATCAATAACTACACTCACACCAACTTTAAACCCTATACTGAATTGGCTGTAATTAATAATCTCATCATTTGCAGTGATTACTACATCATTTAAAGGCATATCAATACCAATTTTAAATCTCAAAAATTCATCCCAAACATAATTATAGGTAAACTCTGGTATAGTAGAAATTATATCCATAGAAATTACAGGATTATTAGGCTCGTAACTCAGAGAATAAAAATTTGAATATGCATTTATTTCTAAATAGCTCACTTTGTTAATCCTTTGCCATACTCTTATACTTGACGGAAATAGAGCTTCAATACCCCTTTTTTCATTCTGATAATTAAAACTTAAAACAACTGCTGGAACTAATCTATTTTCTGTTTGCACCAAAAACATTCCAAAACCATAGCTTAACTTTTTGTTGTGTTCTTTATTAACATAAGCCAAACCTTGAAAATTGATACTAGTTGGTAATTTAGGTTTGAAAAAATCATCTACTATATTAGCAGTCATCATACCCGTTATCGACCAGTTGTTTTTTAATGCTTTGTTTACACCCGTTGATAATGATAATTGTGAAAATTGTGGATATTCATAATATTTATTTGGCAATAAATCTAACAGCGTATTATCCGTAACATAGGATAAATCGAGGTCTTGACTAACGTTATTATAACTTAAGCTATAGGTCATTGATAATGTTGTGTCTTTAAAAGAGTGCCCATAATTCATTGAAAAATTTAAAAATGAATTGGCATAATTAACTTCATTTAAAACGTCATGTGTTTCACTGTTTATGAATGCTTGTGAAGTTGATCTATATTGAATACTTATTAATTCATCTCGATTTTGAGCCGTTAGATAATTGGCAATCAACAAGGAAATAAGCACCATTGAAAAATTTAAATTCATTTTTAATTTATTAGTTGTAGATGTTTTTGAATCCTTTTTTTTGTCGAATCAATCAATGTTCCTTTTTCGTCCCATTTGTTATCAATCGTTGATAATGGAAGGCTTTGTGGTATTACAGTGACGTTCATATGCATTAAAATCGAAGCAAAATGTGTCAGCCCTCTTAAATTACCTGCCCTACCTTGCGATACGCCAATCAGTAGAGCCTTTTTATTATGGAATGTTTCGCTGAAACCTGTTGTTGAAATCGTATCAATAAAATATTTCAGAATTCCAGGAAAACTTCCATTGTACTCCGGTATGATAAACACAAATTGTTGAGCTGGTATTAAAAATTCATCTCTTATATTATTTGCATATTTTAAATTACTTTGATAAGAAGGTGTATTCAAATTTTCAAAATTTATTTCTGACAAATCGAGCAGTCTAACCTGTTTATCTGTGAGTTCTTTCAGTAGTAAAAAAGCTTCTTTTGCTACTTTTAGACTCTTACTTTCTAGTCTATTTGTTGATGAAATTATTGTTATCATATTTCTGCATGTTCATTTTTAAATTATTGGAAAATTGAAATAGTAGCTGTTTTAGTGAGCAAATTGTTACTGCTCCAAAAACAGCTACTATCATTTTAATGTGCCTTATTCTTTTTGAAATAAGCTGGCTTCCAGATAAGGCTACCGAATATAATTCTCAACTTGTCGTTGAATGTTCTGCAGTGTTTAACCTCTTTCCATATGTTTTTATATTCAATAAAGTTTATTTTAAGAGGGTTGTTGGTATTTATATTCTGTGTTAAACCGAATATTACTTTTTCTTCTTCGCGTTTGTACGTTCCGAAAATTTTATCCCAAATCATTAATACACCTCCATAATTTTTATCAAGATATTTTCGATTTGAACCGTGATGAACTCTGTGAACTGATGGAGTATTAAATACTTCATCCAACCAACCTAATTTGTGGATTTTTTCAGTGTGAATCCATGTTTGATACTGGACCACAAAAATTAGGCACATAATTGCCTGAAATGGGTTAAATCCGGCAAGAATCATTGGAATTAAAAACATCCATTCAAAGAGACCTTCAATAATACTCAAGCGAAACGAAACGGATAAGTTGTACTCCTTAGAAGAATGGTGCACACTGTGACTTGCCCATAAAATGCGGTGTTCATGCTCCAGACGGTGCATCCAATAATAAGTAAAATCTGCTGCTATTAGCCCTAATCCCCAAGTCCACCAGGTCATTGGAATATTATATGGGATAAAATAATAAATGGGCAACAAAGCCACTAAACTTAACGAACCAAGTAACAGCTTTTCTGTAAGATGGCCTAAAAAATAGATGGCAATATTGGATAAGGTATCCTTCCAATTTCTGCCTTTTCGTTTGGCTAAATCAAAGATTATTTCGATCGCTATTATTGAAATATTAAAAATAAAAAAAATGGTAACCAAATTCATTAATTGGGAGGTCTCGAAAAGAACCGTTATTTCTTGAATACTCATAATTATTTATTTTTAAAGTGAATGGTTAAATATTGTGCATCTGAATCTTCAGGGTCGTCAATCGAAACAGACAGCACTGTTTCTGTTAGGTTTTTAATAACTAACTTTAATTCTCCACCCTCACTATTGCTTGTCATTATAATTGTTTGTGCATCTAACGTGTAATTACCTTCTTCCAAAAAACCTTCAGACTTACTCGAATAAATACCACCCTTTTGAAAATTAATGTAGTCTTCTTGTTCCTTTATTTCTGGGTCAAAGTCAGATCCAAACAATTCGTAATGGCTCAGATTCCATTTTTTTAATAATTTGTTATTTTCTGCTGGTATAGTATGAGTATCGTTCATTTTATTTTGTTCCAAAGATTCTAACGAACCAAAAGCCAAAAAAACAAGGCTTGTTAACCCAATTGCTACAACTGTTAATTTCATAATTTTCATTTTTTTTATTTTTGATTAATGCCTTACAAGTGCTTGACTAATAAGTTATTAATACGTGATTAATACTTTGACAATGCAAATATTAGCAATCAAAACTCTTTGAAAAAATGAATGTGATAGAATGGCTCTATTCGGGGTGGAATGAAGCGTTTTGTGGTGAAACATATTTCACCACAGCATATTGAATAGTGATTTCAGATAGAAATAGGACTATTTTTTATGCAAGAATTTTTTCTAATTCTGAAATGTAAGATTTAGAAACAGGCACAACTATTTTCTCAAACTTCCCAAAAAAGAGGTTCAATCCTACAGCAGTTTTTTCTTTTCTACTTATGTTAATTGGGTTTACCATATAAGACCTATGACATCTAATAATCTCATAAGGTATTAACTCTTTTTCGAGTTGTTTGATCGTATTTCGTAGCACTGTTTTTTCTAATTTATTGCCATTTGAGTAAAAAATGACAACATAATTATCACTAGATTCTAAATACAATACATCTACTAAGCGTAAACTTAATTTAGTTTTATTTGAGTGCTCTTTGAAAGAAATGATAGTGTCTGGATCAATTTTTTCTTTATTAAGTTGATCTTTTAAATGAGTAACTATCTTATTTTTCTCACTAAAAGATATGTAAGCAATTGCTGCGAAATAGGGTAACCCTATTAAAAAAATAGATTCTAAAGCATTGCTTAACCACAGGTCAAAAAATAAAGGGCTACTGTCATCAATGAGGGTAGTAAGCAAGGTCCATACAAGTCCAATAATAATTGATTCTAGTATAAACCAAAACGCAATATTTAAATAGGTAAAACTGTATAATCGAAATACTTTACGAATAAAAAACTGGGAGAAAGTAAGACTAGAAACAACACCTATAATTGCGATATTTATTTCTAAAAATATTTCAAATCCACTTTTATCTTCAGAATTATAAATTCCGAACGGTTCAAAGATATTAGTGAAAATAAAAACAAATACTCCTGTGATAAGTATGAGCTTCCATTTGCCTTCATTTGAATTTATTGATACTAATTTGGTATTCCAATCCATCTTTATGAATGCTACTGTAAACTGATCTAAAAACCTGCTTGGTTCGAACGACGAAAATTAAAACAAAAAAAAGAGCAGCAAGGGTGATTTTTCCCTTTTGCGTTAGCTTTCTATTGGCTTACTAATACGTTAAGAAGCCTTGCTGTCCCGAAATGTTATTTTCAGGTTTTGTTGAAACCCATTATTTTAATCCAAAATGGTTGACAGGACCATTTCCTTTACCTAAAATTTTATTTTCAGCTTGCGCTATAGCTTGATTTGTATAATGACATCCTTTTTTTACTGCGGTTTCTAAATTATGGCCTAAACTAAAAAAAGCAGCAATACTAGAGGATAAACTGCAGCCTGTTCCATGGGTGTTTTTGGTCGTAATCCAGGGGTTGTTTATCGTTATCAATTCGCCTTGTTTGTGCAGGTAAAGTATATCGGTAGTTTCGTTATTCTCTGGATCCAGATGCCCTCCTTTTAGTAAAACAGAAGTGCGATACAATTGCCCAATTTCTCTTGCTGAATTTTTTAGGTTACTAAATGCTATAGGATGCCCAATTAATAGCGCTGCTTCGGGAATGTTAGGTGTAATTAAACTCGCTTTAGGCAGAAACTCCTTCAAAGAGGAGATTGCCTCATTTATTATAAGATTATCACCAGAGGTTGCAACCATTACTGGGTCTAGTATAATGTTATTGATGTTGTACTGAGCCAGTTTATTTGCAACAGTTTCAATGACCTCAGAGGAGTGTAACATCCCTATTTTTATTGCACCAAACTCCATGTCGCTCAATACGGCATCCAATTGTTTTTCTATATGGGAAATAGGGATCGGATGTATATCAAATATGCCTTGTGTGTTTTGTGCCGTAGTAGCCGTAATAACAGAAGCAGCAAAAGCACCACAGGCACTGATGCTTTTTATATCTGCTTGAATCCCCGCACAACCACCGGAGTCACTCCCAGCAATGGTTAATACGGAACAATAAGGGGTTTTTAAATTTTCCATGCTTCTTTGTTGTATGCACTATCCCAAAACATCCATTCCAATTTTGATGCTTTTATAAAAGCTAATTCCATTTTATTCAATACCTCTTCAGGCGCTTTCTCAGCATGCCTATTCGTAATTTCTATAGCATTGAGTACAGCCTTTGCAAAGTCTTCGCCCGCATAGGTGTTTATCCAGTTTTGGTATGGGTTGTTGTCTTTATTCGTTTGATGCGCTAATATGTAATCTCCTATTTCTTTATAGATCGTAAAGCAAGGCAGGACAACAGCCAATCCTTCTTCTAGAGTTTGATTGTTTACAATACGCGACATGTAGTCAGTGTAGAGCTCGCAACTGGGCGAAGGTTCATTATTGAACTGTTCCTTATTAAGAAAAACTTGATGCAATTCATTTTCTACATTGATAATTCCTGTAGCAGCATCCAGAAAAAATTGAGTATCGTTTTCGTCTGAGCATTTAATACTTAATTGAGCTAGTGTCTTCTTGTATTCTGATAGGTACAAGGAGTCTTGATTGACATAGAACTGAAATACTTCCGTAGAGAGTGTTCCGTCCATTAACTCAATTATAAAAGGATGTTCTTTTATTTTTTCTAATATCGAATCTGTTTCTATTGTTACTTTATTAAACCAGTTTGACATATTATTTCTTTTAAATGTTTCGTTTCTTTTTTAGGGTATTCAGCTTTAGAGATAGCGGATATTATTGCAACTCCATCAGCGCCATTTTTTATAATATCTGCAACATTCTTCCTATGAATTCCTCCAATACAGACAATAGGTTGCGAAAATAACGGCCGAATCATTTTAAGTCCTTCAATACCTAAAGAAGGAGCTAAATCTGACTTTTTGGTAGATGTATTAAAAATGGGCGAAATCCCGATATAATTGACTTTCAAGTTCTCGGCCTCAATTGCTTGCTTCTTATTGCTTACCGATAACCCTATTATTTTAGTAGCTCCTAATAATGCTCTGGCTTTGCTATAAGGCATATCGGTTTGTCCAATATGCACACCATCTGCATCTACAGCTAGGGCAATGTCTATTCGGTCATTAATAATTAATGGAATACGATGAGCATGGCATAGTGTTTTAGCTTTTAATGCACGGTTGTAAAAAGAACGCGTATTGCCCGATTTTTCTCTAAGTTGAACAATAGACGCACCGCCTTTTAGCGCATCTTCCAGTATCTTAAAAAATGCGGTATCGTCTGCGATACTATCGTCAGTCACATACATCAAGGAGTAATCTACCTTATGCATTTAGTTTTATTCTATGCTCAATGATATCGCCAGTTAACAAATACAAGCTGTCTAAAAAATTAGCTTGAAAACTACCAGGTCCTTTTGATAATTCGGCTGCCATATCTCCAGCTATACCCATAATTGCCATAGCTGCAGTGCATGCCAAATGAACATCAGATTCAATCGCAATACAAGCTCCAATAATAGAAGTTGCAGTGCATCCCATTCCTGTCACTTTTGGCATTAAAATACTCCCATTAGAGATGGTGCTCACCTTATCTCCAGTAATAATGTAATCTACTGCACCACTTACTACAACAGTATTGTTTAGTTTTTTTGACAATTCGATAGCGCCCGAAACAGCATCTTCTGCTTGCATTGTGCTATCCACCCCTTTTGAACTCGTTGCTTGCTGTGCCAACACCATAATTTCTGAAGCATTACCTCTGATTACATTTGGAGTAGCTGTTTCTATAATTTTTAAAGCCATTTGTGTTCTGTATTGTGATGCGCCTACACCTACAGGATCAAAAACAAAAGGAGTATTTGTCTCTTTTGCTTTCTTTACGGCTAAGAGCATGCTATCTACCCATTTTTCACTCAATGTTCCCATGTTAATCACCAAAGAAGAAGAAATGGTAACAATGTCTTCAGTCTCTTCTTTGGCATGCGCCATAACCGGCGAAGCACCTATTGCCAACAAAGCGTTTGCTGTAGAATTCATTACAACATAGTTGGTAATGTTATGTACGAGTGGGCTTTTAATTCTGATATTATTTAATACTTTCTCCATATCGTTCATTTATCTTGTATTTGGTTACGTTACGTGTAACCTGCGTTTTCATAAAGTTTAGGTTTTATTAGCTGTCGAAATCTCTAATTCAGAGCCATAATAAGCATTCCTAAACTCATCATTATCATTAACCCATCTTCAATAATGGTTACCGAACTCATTGGCAAGTTGAAAACATCTCCTAAACAAGCACATTTTATTGTTCTCTTATTTAATACAGTTTGTAAAACGCCTATTATGCTTATAGACATTACAACAAGAGTTACGCTATTGGTTATTATCGGATTAAAATTCAACAAATAAGCAATTCCCAATATTAGTTCTGTAAAAGGATAAATGTAACCCCAACTGGGAAATTTCCTTGCAATAATGTCATACATGGAATAGCTGTCCTTGAAGCCTTTTAAGTTTAACATTTTGAAAAAGGAAAAAGTCAAGAAAAAACCGGACATAAAATGTCTCATCCATCTAGAAAGGTCAAGGTTTCCGGCAGCCAATTCAATAAAAATAGTAATCGAAAAAATATAGAAGAATAGTATCAAAAGAGGTTTGTAGGTGGTAAACCAAGATTTAGATACTTCTATTTTCTCCTTGTGAACGCTATTGGATATTTGATACTTAACATCCAATACTTTTTGAAAATCAGATAGGACGATATGCTTGTCCATTGTTATGGTTGCTGAATTAGTGTCTTTTGATACGTCTACCTCCGTTACATTACTGAGCGTGAGTATGGCTGATTTCACTTTTGCTTCGCAACTCCCACATGTCATTCCTATTATTTGATAGGTATGTGTCATAATTTTTACGTTTTAATTATACCACAAATGTCAAGGTTTTACGGCAGCTTATTGGCGCTCCTAATGTTTCTTTTTTTAATGTTTGGTAACGGTAAAAGTAAAAAGTCGTTTTAATGCTTTTTACATGGTTATCCAAGTTTCCATTTTCATTA
>CAJVZZ010000043.1 GCA_913020435.1 uncultured Flavobacteriales bacterium
ATTCATTGGTAAAACCTTATCATAACCAAAAAGTTTAGTTACAAATTCTTCATATCGGCCTAATACATCATTATGGAATGCTCGAGAAGTAAGCGTTAAAGTATCAGCTTGAAGTTTAAGTGCGGCTACAATTTTAGGATGACAATGCCCCTGATTTACTGCAGAATAAGAAGACAAAAAATCATAATATTTTTTACCATCTACATCCCATACAAAAACACCCTCCCCTTTTGCTAAAACAACTGGCAGAGGATGGTAGTTGTGAGCTCCGTATTTGTCTTCTAATTCGATTGCCTTTTCTGCGCTTATTTTGTCTGAAAATTGTGTCATTTATGTGGTCTTTTCTTGTACGTGAATCAGCTCCAAATATATCTATTTTTGCCCTGTTTATGGGAAGAAAAAAAGGAAGACACCCTTTGATAGAGGGCTTAGAAATAGTAGATGCTGGTGCAGAAGGAAAGGCAATTGGTAGATTAGACGAAAAGGTAGTTTTTGTACCTTACGTAGTACCCGGTGATGTCGTTGATGTTCAGGTAACTAAGAAGCGTAAAAACTATCTAGAAGGTCGAGTAACCAAAATACATACAAAGAGTGAAAAGCGTGTTACTCCCGTTTGTTCTCACTTTGGAACTTGTGGTGGTTGCAAATGGCAAAATCTAGGTTACGAAGACCAGTTGTTCTACAAACAAAAACAAGTTAACGATCACCTTACCCGTATTGGTAAAATTGAATTGCCTGAAATTCAACCAATAGTTGGTTCTCCAGCAACAGAATATTATCGAAACAAACTCGAGTTTACGTTTGCGCACAGTCGCTGGGTAACAGAAGAAGAAATTGTAGAAGATGAAGAAATTACCGAACGCAGAGCGCTAGGATTTCATATTCCTGGACGTTTCGATAAAATATTAGATGTTGAGCATTGTTTTCTGCAAGGTGATCCTTCCAATGCCGTTCGATTGGCAATTAAGGCGTTTGCTGTGGAAAACGATTTGAGTTTCTATAACTTGCGTGAACACACAGGATTATTAAGGAATCTCATTATCCGAACTACGAACACCAAGCAATTGATGGTTTTGGTTTGTTTCGGCGAATTGCAGGAAGACAATATTGGTTTAGTTATGGAGCACCTAAAAGGTAAGTTTCCAGAAATCACCAGTCTTATGTATGTGGTGAACACCAAACAAAATGACACTATTTACGATTTAGACGTAAAATGTTTTGATGGAAACGATCATATTGTGGAAGAAATGGAAGGTCTTAAATTTAAGATTGGGCCCAAATCCTTTTTCCAAACCAACAGCACCATGGCTCTTAAACTTTACGAAATAACGCGTGAGCTCGCTGACATACAAAAGGATGATGTTGTATACGATTTGTACACGGGTACAGGCACCATTGCTAACTTTGTAGCGAAGTATGCAAAGCATGTTGTGGGTATAGAATCGGTTCCTGAAGCAATTGAAGATGCCAAGCTGAATTCCAAAAACAACGGCATAGCAAACGCAAGTTTTTATGCGGGTGATATGAAAGATATTTTTACTGCAGAATTCATTAATGAAAACGGCAGACCGACTGTTATTATTACCGATCCTCCTAGAGCAGGAATGCACACCAATGTGATAGAAGTTATGCTGGAATTAGAAGCAGCTAGAATTGTATACGTAAGTTGCAATGCAGCTACTCAAGCACGAGATTTACAATTGCTCGATCCTAAGTATAGGGTGTCTAAGGTGCAACCGGTAGATATGTTCCCGCATACGCATCATGTTGAGAATGTTGTGGTGTTGGAGTTGAAAAAATAGAGCATAGCTCAATTCCAAAAATTAGAGTAGAACAGAAGCCCTTCTCATGAATTTGAGAGGGGCTTTTTTAGTTAATTTAGTTGGGTGCCCAACGCTCGTGTGCGATTGCATCACGTTCGATTCATCAATTAAATTAGTTTCTCCAAGCTGTTCCAAGGGTAACAACCTATTTACAATTCATCCAAGCTCAAGATTTTCGAGCTGTAACTATATAAACGGCAAAATCAAGCTTTAAAATAGCTTTTATACTGCCATAATCTGGGTAGAAAGGAAAACAGTAAAACAGGATAAAATAATAAATCAGTAATGACATTTCCTGTAGAAAACGTCATGTTATCTTCTATAATAGTACTTTTTCCTGCATTGTATAAAATGTGTTTGTGCTTCCACTTTTTTAAGGGGAAAGGCAACTTTCTTCCTTCATCTATAAAATAACAAACGTCGGCTGATATTCCGTTTTCAGTTATTTCACTTATCCACTCACCGGCAAGAGGCAATTTTAAATGTACAATATCACCTTTCTTTGATCCTCCAAATTCAATCAATTGAGCGCCCGGAGGAAGTAAGTAAGTAAATAAATTACGATCAAACCGATTGTATACTTCGGTAAAATCTCCAATTACCTTTGATTTTAGTGTGATGTTCATTATTGTCTTTAACAACTTCTAGTTGAATTTGTTCAATTAGATTGGACAATAAAATTAATACTCTAACGAGAATTCGAATACCGGAATAATCAAGAAATAAAACACAAATTCAACCCTGTTCCTTTCAATGATGTTCTCCTTGCCTTTTAAACAAAAATGTGATAGTTAAACAAAAGGAATCCCATTAGCACTTTTTAATCCTGCTAGGGAATTCGTTCCATTAGTAGCATTGAATGCGGTTAACAAATTAAACCCACTCTTGGTAAACAATTGTATTAGTGCTTTACCAACTAGTGCAAGATAGCTTTGAAAAGGATTAATATCCATCAAACATCTAATTCATGGACAAAATATTACAACCTAAAAAAAATGTAGTACTCATTTTAACACTGCTCAATCTTACCGTTTTATTTGGTCAGATTTAGCATGAAGGTGTTCCCCTCGTATGCTCGATTTGTAAATATTAAATTCCTTATTTCTAGTCTAATTTGCTTTGTTTGAATAATCAAAACAGCTAAATCGAATTAACATTACCATTTAAACTGAAAATAAAAGTGTTACTTTCGATGAACTCAGTGCAATTGCATAGCTTAATGGAATTTCTGTAAAATTGAGTAGAAGTATTGCGAAACCTAAAAATACTGAATCGCTATTGGGGTATAAATTACTTTGAGTTTATCTGTCAACCCAACCCTTTATTGCAATAATTGTCTTAAAGTCTATTGTAGAAAATCGAATCAATTATGAAAATCATTTACATTATTCTAGGCGTAATCATTTTAGCATTTATAGTTGTTCAAGTATATGCAATGAAAGGACAAAGTGGAATTGAGACTTATTCGTTTAAAGTTGAAAAAACCTATGAAACATTTGAAATCCGGAATTATGAAGCTACATTGTTTACCATGGTAAAGCTTCCGCCTAGTGAATATAAAACAGCTTCTGGTCAAGGGTTTAGACTTCTAGCAGGTTATATCTTTGGGGGTAATGAAGGCAACGAAAAAATCGCAATGACTTCTCCCGTTTCTATGTCACTGGAAGATTCAATGACAATGATGTTCATGGTACCCAAACAATACAAAAGGGAAGATTTACCGAAACCAAACGAGTCTCAAGTCAAATTCCACGTAGAACCAGAAAAACGTGTTGCCGCGATCACTTTTGGTGGCTGGGCAGATGACGAAAAAATTGAGAAGTACAAACAGCAACTGATAAAATCATTAGAAGCTGAGGGAATTAAATACACTAATCGATTCTACTTTTTAGGCTACAACGCTCCATATGAAATTGCCAATCGCAAGAATGAAATTATTGTTGAACTGTAGCACTATTTTATTTTCTCAGGTAATAATTTTGTATTTAATTGCTTATTAAAATTAGTACTTCTGATACCTTCTTTCTCGATTACCTTCAAATTGTAATAGAAAATCGTTTAATAAATAATTACAAGAAATAAGATAATGACAAAAAACATGGGTGAAAGCGATAGAATGAATAGAACTATAGTTGCTGCTGTTTTTGGAATTATATTTTGTTCGAACATTGCTTCTGCTGCATTAGCAATTATTTTGCTGGTAATCGCTGGAATTTTATTCCTTACCAGTTTTATTCGTTTTTGTCCTTTATACTTCCACATTGGAATTAAAACTTGTTCGATTGTAGAAAAAAAATAGACTTTTTATTTATTGGTTTAAAACCATTTAATAAATACAATGCTTTATTTATTAAACTTGCCTTTCAAGGTAAAATCATGATACATTCATCATTCTTCAAATATCCATTGGCTTTGTTTATGCTTGCATTAATACTGTCTTTCTATTCTTGTAAAAAAGAAGAGGAAGATACTCCTGCTATACCTGCGTGCATGGAGTCAGCAATTGTTCAGTTTGACTTGACAAAAGCTTGCCGATACTCTGCTAAAGTTGAGCGGTATATCTTCCAAAGGAAAACGGTATTTGCTTTAGCCCCCGGAACGTGCATAGCAGACCAGATTACTGATATTATTGATACCGATTGTAATACTATAGGTTCGTTAGGTGGTATTGCTGGAAATACTATAATCAACGGTGAAGAATTTTCTAATGCAATTTTAATCGAAATACTTTGGGAAAATTGACTGGATGAAAACACCTATTACTATTTCGCTTTTATTGGCAAGTATTGTGTGTTTTAGTCAAGTTACTTGCGAGAAAATAATTTCGTTAGAACCAAATCTTTCATTTCAACATTATGAACATTATAAACGACTTACATTAGATTCACCAGATTCTAGAATTGAGTATTTAAATGATTTCAATTTTGAATGGGGTTATAAAGTAAAGCTTCTTGTAAAAGAAACTACGCTGAGAGAGGCGCTTTCTGATGGAACTCAATATCAATACGAGTTCATCAAACTTTTATCTAAAATTAAAGTTCCAGATTCTATTCAGTTTAACTTGACCATTGACCCACAGCGCTATTACAATGAGTTAGAAGGAGAAGAAGCCTCAATGAACGAAACCCTAAAACAACTCATCGATAGTGCTTATCTCTATTTTGATAAAGTGGAAATTAAAGTTCCAGAACATTTACGTGAAATATTTGAAACTATCGCTAATGGTAAAAAAAGTCGCAGAGGTCGTTTCGATTTTTTGGATGCTAACTGCATAAGAGTGGTTCGTTTTAATTAAATCTATAGGGACCAGTTGGAATACTCGGATTAACCTAAATCAGAGTATTATTTAAAAATAGATGGTCAACAATATCTTTAGGAACGTAATTATTAGTTGGAGAAATTAGTCCTTCTTGAAATATTATTTATTCAATAATCTAACATTGTTGGAAAAAAGGTTTGCGCTCAAATAGTTCTTAAAACTTCGGGCAAGGAATCATAAAACGACTTCTTCTTCTTCGTTTATTCAAATTTTTTCGAGAAACGATTTCTATTGCTGTACTTAACTCATGTGCGCCACCAGAAGATGCTGAAGTAAGTTTTGAAACGGTAATATCATAGGAATATCCAATTGAAAAACCTTTCTTTTTATAACCTAAAACTAAAATTACTGCATCATTATTTGTAAGTGCTATATCCGCTTTTTTCAATGGAATACCTCTAAACCAAACGCCCAAATATATTGGTAGTTTATTATAATAAGCACCTATATCTAGCTGATCTCTATTTGATTGATGTTTGTAATTGGTTGCTATCATTAATTGTGATACTATTCTATTCCTAACGTCTTTTTCTAATGCAATGTTCCAACCTCCTTGCACTGAAAATTTTGGTTGAAGCCTAGCTCCATTTCCAACTAATGAAATATCGGGTCGATTGATATGATGAAATGAAATACCAAACCAATAGTTTTCAGAGAAACCTATTATACCCGTATTTACATCCATACTGTATTTTGATCTTGATTCATATTCAAGAGCGGCGGAAGATTTTGCCGCTCCTGTCTGTAATTGATCATTAAATACTAATTCGCCAAAATCAATACTTCGATTCGCCAATCCTAATTGTAACGAGGGTTTAAAAGAAAATCGCCGCGAAACCCTAACCCGATAAGCATAACTAAAAAGTACATTCGTAGTTCTTAGAGCAGCTAGACCTGCTCTATCATGATAAACCAGAGCTCCTATGGAGCTGTTATAATCATCAAAATTATGCTCATATGAACAAGCATATGTAGTAAAGGATTTTGAGCTAGAAATTGCAGGCCATTGGTTTCTGTAGTTTAAACTAAATCTATCTTGAATCGTGTTGCCAGTTAGCGCAGGATTAATAATTAAAGGTGCAGCGTAAAACTGCGAGAATTGGGCATCTTGTGCAACAATTTTTCCGCCCATAAAAAAAACCAATATAATCGCTATTTTTAAGCTCGCTCTCATTATTTCAGCAATGTAATTGACCCAGTTTTATAAAAAGATTTTCCAGTGGCATATTTACCCGTTGCTTTCCATACATATACATCTTGGGCACACATCTTTTCTGAACCACGGTAATAACCATCCCAGCCTTTTAATACCTCTTTTGATGTAAAAACAATTTCTCCCCATCGATTAAATACAAGTAGCTGATAATCTGTAACTCCTTTAACTATTGGGAAGAAAATAGAATTTTCTAGAGTTTTAGGATCGTATATACCTCCTGAACTACCTCCCGGATTTGGTATGAAACCAGTAGGTATTTTCCAAGATTCAGATTTTATGGGAATAAACTCAAAGCCATGCTGAATACCCTGACTTAATGAAATATTACTAAAATCACTAGCCACAAAATGGACTTGCCCTATCGAATAACTAATTGTTGCATTACCCGTTGCTTCTCCGCCAGCAGCCGTGAAATTCTTTTGGGAATACACAGTATGTACAATAAATAAAAGCAGTATCGCCAATAGTGTTTTTTTCATAAAATGTTGGGTGTAGATAATCTTCTACAAATAAAATAGGATTATTTTTTTTCTAAAATAGATATTCTTTCTTGTAGTTTTATTATCAGTTCTTGTTGCTCTTGCATTGCTTTCACCAATGGAACAACAAATGCTGCATAACGCAAATTATAGTTGTCTCTTTCGTGTTGTGGAGCACTAATACCATTAAAATCATATCCTAGCTTTTTAGCTGCTAATTCTACTTCTTGAGCTATAAATCCAGTTTCTAGTACCTGTCCTCGTTTGTGTTCGGCTTCCTCTGAACGCATATTATCTGGTGTTTCTTCGAAAATGGCAATAGCATCCATATCAAGATTGTATGTTACAGGACGAAGTGCCATAATGAAATCTAATCCAATTACTTTTTCTTCTATATTTTTCTTAAAACGTGCGTCAGAAACATTAGACCACAGCTGATAGCCACCAATACCGGTAACAGTGGCATTGCCTAACCTCACCGTTCCAGCAGCACCTGCTACTGCTCCGTTACCTATAGCGGTGCAATTGTCAAACGCCGAACTCACTGTAGCTCTGTGTCCAACAGCTGTGTTTTTGCTAGCTGTGGTGTTACCAAATAGGGCTGAATCTCCTATGGCTACGTTATGACTTCCTGAAATATTACTAAATAGTGCTGCAGTTCCTATGGCTGTATTCTGCTCTCCTGTGGTGTTTGAATTTAGGGCATACGATCCTGAGGCTGTATTTTTATCTCCTGTGGTGTTCTTATAAAGGGCTCTCCGTCCTGCGGCGGTGTTATTATTTCCTGTGGTGTTGCTATTTAGGGCAAACACTCCTGAGGCTGTGTTTGCATGTCCCGTGGTGTTTGCAGATAGGGCACGCGCTCCTGAGGCTGTGTTTGCAGATCCCGTAGTGTTTGAAAATAGAGCTTGATGTCCTGAGGTTGTATTGCTATCTCCTGTTAGGTTTTTAAATAGCGATTCATATCCTAAGGCTGTATTCGAAATCCCTGTGGTGTTTGTATACAAGGATCTGTTTCCTATGCCTGTGTTAAGACTTCCATTAATATTTGAAGATAGAGCTTGATATCCTGAGGCTGTATTCTTATTTCCTAAGGTGTTTTTATTTAAGGCTTCATATCCCGAAGCTGTGTTTTTCTCTCCTGCCTCATTTAACAATAGAGCTTGATATCCTAAGGCGGTGTTATATTTTCCTGTGGTGTTTGAATTTAAGGCATCCTTTCCAACTGCTGTGTTGGAAGGAATCCCTCCAGCCACAGTGGACGCTCCTTTTCCAACTGTTAGACTATTTATTTTGGCATCTTTAGTAGTTGTAAGATTTATTCCATCATTAAGCACATTAGAAGCAGCTACCCATTGAATTCCGTTATGTCTTAATGTTTGACTTGCAGTACCAACAGTTGCTGCTTGAACGTTAGTCCAAGAAAGAGCTCCAGCTCCATTTGTTGTCAAAACTTGATTCGTAGTTCCGTCAATGTTTGGATAAGTTACAGCTCCCACTGTAATAGCACCACTAGTAACAACTTTTACGACCGCAGTATTTCCTAATTGAATCGTATTATCTGCATTAACTTTTGCTCCATTTCCAATTGCAGTTGCATTGTTTAAGCTTGCACCAGATACATCCGCCAAATATCCGATAGCTGTATTATTACTTCCTGTGGTGTTTGAATAAAGGGCTTGAAATCCGATAGCTGTATTATTACTTCCTGTGGTAAGTCTTAGGGCTTCTAATCCTGTGGCTGTGTTATATTTTCCTGCTGTGTTTTCATATAGAGCAAAAGCTCCTGAGGTTGTATTGCTATCTCCTGTTTCGTTTTTAAATAGCGATTCATATCCTGTGGCGGTGTTATATTTTCCTGAGGTGTTAGAATACAAGGATCTGTTTCCTATGCCTGTGTTAGAACTTCCTGTCTCATTTGAATTTAGAGCTTGATATCCTGAGGCTGTATTACTATTTCCTGAACTGTTTTTATTTAAGGCTCCATATCCCGAAGCTGTGTTTTTCTCTCCTGTCCCATTTAACGCTAGAGTTTGCCATCCTAAGGCGGTGTTAAATTGTCCTGTGGTGTTTGAAAGTAAGGCATCCACTCCAACTGCTGTGTTGAAATCATTCCCTCCAGCCGCAGTGATCGCTCCTTTTCCAACTGTTAAACCATTAATCTTCATATCTGCGGTTGTTGTTACAGTAGTACCGTCATTTTTTAAACTATTGGCTACTACCCAAGCACCTGCGTCATATCTTAATGTTTGACTTGCACTACCAACAGGTAATGAACCAACGCTAGTCCAAGCAAGAGCTCCAGCTCCATTTGTTGTCAAAACTTGATTCGTAGTTCCGTCAATGTTT
>CAJVZZ010000044.1 GCA_913020435.1 uncultured Flavobacteriales bacterium
CTATTGAAGGTAAATGCTAACGGAACAACACAAGATTTTAAGGTTTTTAAAGAGTGAGGTAGTTTCTGTTAGTCAGATATATTAGCTCTTTATCTAATCTAAAATATCCGCTTCATTTAAGTGCGTTCTTTAAACGGTGAGCATTTATTGCAGTATTCAGATATCTACTAGCTATTAATGAGTAAAAGATCTGCTCTACTTTTTGATGAATCGTGAAAGAGTAAATTGTTTCAAATCGAATAAGCGTAATCCAAAGATTAAGCAACCCTGAATAAGAATTATAATGACCAGTTCAAAAGTAGTTTCTAAACTGTCTTTGAGGAAATAGACCAGCACTAAGGAAAGAATTATACTCAAACAATACTTGAGAAGCCAGGCATTCGGAAAATTGATGAGTTGAAGTTTGGAGCATTTCAATAACATAAATATTCCTGTTCCAACTTGAATAAGTCCGCTTGCTGCTGCTGCTCCTGCAATCTCATAATTAGGTATTAAGACTAGATTTAGCAACAGGTTTAAAACAAAACCCACAAAGGTGATCCTCATCATTTCATTGAGTCTTCCTGCGGCAGTTAATACAGTTCCAAATACAGCAGTTAGCGCTAGGCCAACGAATGCAATAGACAAAAGAATCAATACTTGCAAAGAGTTTGGTGAAACATCGGTATAGAGCTTGTTCAAGAGTTGCTCGCCATAACCAAAACTCAAGGGAATAAATAGGATAGCCGGAATTAGTAAGATTTGAGCAACCATATTTACAGTTGCATTTGTGTTTTCGTTTTTTGAAATAGCCTTAGAGAGCATAGGAAAAAGCAGACCAGTAAATAAAAAAACAAAATTATTAGCTACATCAAAAAGACGAAAGCTCTGGGCATAATAGCCCGCTTTTTCAGCACCATTTTCTAATAAGCGTTCAATCATAAAGGCATCTATCCTATAGTAAAACGTCATAAATAAAATGATAAGGGCAAAAGGATAGCTCTGCTTTAAAATGACACTAATGTTTATTGGTTCTGCCGGTTCAGAAATGATCAGCGCACTTCTTTTGGTTTGAGTAATCACTAGCAGCATGACAAGTACAAAACCATAACATCCAATTTGAGCAAGCACAAGCCATTCAATTTGAAATCGTGTGTTTCCATTAAACCATAATAGATAACTGCATAAAAGAATTAGAAGTAATTTATCTAGAACCGAAAATATACTGTCCAGCCAAAATAGTTGCAGACCAGCAAGAATCGACCGCTGAAATAGAATAAAGCTTAAAAGAAACTGACTTATTGAAAGGCCTAATAATAATTGAAATTCAACCCCATTATATCCCGATACTAAACCCAAACTGAGCGTTCCAATTAGATAAATTCCACCAAAAAGAACTTTAAATACTGCAAGTTTTTTATATCCAATTTTTAAAAAGCTTGGATTGCGCGAAATGGACCATGTGTTATAATTGGTAATTCCAAAATCGAGTAAAGTATTCAATAAAAAACTAAACCCGAAGAGCGCAAAGTAAATTCCGTATTCTTCAGAACCTACAGTGTTCTGAATGGTTCTGTCTATTCCTAGAATCCAGAAAGGTTTAATAAGTACGTTTAGACTTATTAGAAAAAGAATATTGACTAGGAATTGTCTGCGCAAGGGTTAGGATTTTAATAGAATTTCCACTGAAATCCTAAATGAACGTTGAATCCACTAAAGTATTCTGGATTGAAGAACCCAATTAAGTTTCTTGTGCCCGCAATAACATCAAATTTCGGGTGTGCTATAGAAATACCACTTCCCAGACCTATGTAATTGTAACCGCCAAATGATTCATAGAACCTAAGATTTAATCCTGTTTTCTTGGATATGTCGTTCATTCTTATTTCTTGATTTAATCCTAAAAAGGGCAAAGTTTGGCTCATAAAACGATGTTCCAATGTTGCCACAAGTAAAACCTTTTCGGAAAGTTGCTCTTGGTATCGAACACTTATTCTCATAGGCATAAACCTGTTTTTACTGCCAACATCTGTATAGTTCAATAAGCTCTGTTGCACATCATTTGGACGTTGTAAGTTTATTAGCGAATCGTTGAGGTCAAAAAGTGTTGGAGCTTTAAAGCCACCCCAACCATACTCGCCTTCAATATTATATGTTAACGTATTTTTATTCCATGTGATAAAGCCAAGATCATTTACTTCAAATGTGATATTTCCGATATTTTTATTTTTCTTAAACAGGTCAAACGGCATTGAAAAGAAAAAATCAATCGAAGCTCCAATTCCATTTGGATCGTAAATCAATTTAGAGGAAGTATCTGATTGAGTCCATTGCCCTTCCACAGAGCCAAATAAACTATCCCCAATTGGAGAAGTGTATAAGTAGCCACCATCACTCTGTATCGATCCGTATTTATTACCGACAACTAAACCGGGAGCAATTCCTAAAGTATATCCGTTTTTTTCAATCGCATAACCAAATTGAATTGTGGTATACTGTAATAAGGTTAAATCCAGTTTGTCGAGGTCGGCATTCTTACCTGCAAAATCTTTATTTCCAAATGCAATTAGTCGGAGTGGGTCCTCGCCAAAAACAGAACTTAATTGACGGTGGGTAAATAGGTTAATGAATCCAGTTGCATTCACAGAATCTCTTTTGCTTTTCAACTTCTGACTGTAGTAAATACGCTCGTATCCATTATAACCACCACGATTTGTTGATTGAACACGACTTCGCATATTTTGCATTGACTGGTAAGTTGGTCCGCTTTTTCTTGCCAAACTAAATACGACAGTATTGTTGATTACATTAGAATTGAAGGATTGCTCTGCCCAGAGACCAAGCTGAGCTTTTGAAGAATCAGAAATGGCTAATTGTGAAATAGAAAAATCCGTTTGTCCTTTGGCCAAACCACTCAAGAAAATAAAGATCAGTAGTATAAATCGACGCATATTATTCTACAATAAGTCGATATTTAAAGTCGCCTACCACTTTTATTTTTGTATTGTATCTGGCATAGATATCCTTGTATTCGGTACCTTCAGTATTAAATCTCAACTTTACAATGGCGCGTTCAGCCTGATACAATACATCAAATTTAGTTACACTTACTGGTGCCGATAATATGGAATATTCCGCTTCAAGCACTGTTTTGTCAACTGGAATTCCTGCGCTAATTTCAGAACCTATTTCCATCAAGGAGTCTATTATTATATTGTCTTTGTTGAGAGTATAGATCTGTATTTCTGCTCTGAAAGGATAATAGTTATAAGCATGAACTCGAACGAATCCCCCTTCAATGAGCTCAGCGCCTTCGTCGGGACTCCCCAAATCAAAGTCAACAGTGTCAATCAATTCTAAATTATTCGCTCGTATATTAAGCGGTATGCTCATATTTAATTTTGCTTTAATACCATAATCAGAAAACAGAAAATCATTTCCACCAGAAATATTTCCCAACGGATTAATAATGAAATCCATATCATATTGAACCTCATTCGGCAATATGCTAATGAAGTCTGTAATATTTGAATTCCCCTCGTTTAACTCATACCTTGAAATTGAGGGGATTATAGGAACTTCGTAAAGCGAATAATCTTCTTTTGCTCGAGATAGATTTAATGACTGAAAAATAAAGTCACCTTCTAAATCAACCGATGCTCCTGATTTTGAATTAATTGCACTTAATCTATTGACCGAGCCTTGGAGGTCAACTCCAATTCTGTTTTCAAACTCAAAGGAGAATTTTGCTTTTTGAACATCAAAGCTACCAGAACGTATTTGCTTAAATGCGTCAAATTCGGAACTAGATTCATCTGGTTTTTCAGTGGTTGTGCTAAATACACCCTTCACCATTTCAGGAGTAATTCCAACAAAACTATTCTCAATTGTAACTATATCAGCGCTTGTGTAATTATATAGATTAGATGGTGAGCTTGGATTTGCAAATGTCACAGTGAAATAAAAGAAAATGGTATTATAATCGTTCAGGTTTTTACCTCTAAGATTTAAAAGGTATCCTGATAAATCTACTTCATTGGTAATTTCTACTGGATTTCCCGGACTGCCAGCTGGCATATTTCTAGAAACCAAAAGTGTTTTGCCATCTTTTTCGGCAGAACTCATGTTGTAAGTTATAGTGGTCGGTTCTGAAATAGTTGAAGTTACTTTAAATTTTATTTTCCCACTTTTAATCAATGCATAGGTTAGGTTGGCATTGGGTATTTCAAATTTTGATTCATTGGTATCAGAAATAAGAGGGTTTGCTTTATCCCATGCTAGATTAAATGCCGGTCCTTCATTTATTTGAGAAATCGTTGTGTCTGGAATAGTGAAATCATCAGCTAATTTGAGGTCTAAAATTTCATTTTGATATACCAAATTTAACAGGTCATTGTCACCAACTTGAATGAGATCATCGTCGAAGATATTTTTCAAATCCAGCTGACTATCTATCATCGGAACCAATGCATCTATAGTCCAACCCTCCTTTCTTTTCTTGCATGAAAAGAGCGCAAGCAGAACAGAAAAAATAAGTAAACAATGTTTAGGGCGTATCAACAGCATAATTGGTAAAAATAGAAATTTATATGCAGGGTTATTGCTTAAATTTGTTGTCTCAGATTGCTTTAACCGCAGCATGAATATGAACAATACAAAATTGAAATTAGAATTAAAAGTGCCTTTTTTTATGGCATGGATCGTCACGTTCATTATACTCTATGCCTTATCATATACATGGCATGGAGTAATTTTGAATGATTTGAGTAGAGTTTCCTATCCTAAAAGTGTGTTTCTGTTTTTGGTAGCCGCAGTTTATTTCTGTATTTCATTTGCGATAACGTTTCTTGCTCAGGTACTTCCCTTTGATTATAAATTACATATCAAAGGTCTTTTAGTAGGTGCGCCTATGGGTATGTTTATCTATCTGATTGCATTCGTTTTTGGAATTAGTTTTTATACTAATCCAACTCTATCTCACATAATGCTAGATTTAGGTTGGCAGGTCTTTGAAGAATCTATAGGTGGCATAATTGCAGGTGGATTGCTTAGTCTTTTCGGTTTGTTAGCTAAAGACATGAAGAAATCTAGAGTTTCCTCTTAGCTTCCAATTAGCAAGCTTAAGGCCATAACCACCATTCCAGCAATCAACCCATAAAGTGCTCTATGATGTGATCCGAATTTTTGGGCGGCAGGAAGCAGCTGATCAAAAGAAATGAACACCATTATTCCGGCTATAAATGCAAATACAGTTCCCAAAAGAACATCAGAAAGGAAGTTTCTCAGTAAAATGTAGCCGAATAAAGCCCCAACTGGTTCAGCTAAACCAGACAATACCGAAAATAAAAACGCTTTCTTTTTGTTTCCAGTTGCATAAAAAATTGGAGTAGAAACTGCAATTCCTTCTGGAATATTATGAATAGCAACTGCAACTGCAATTGAAATTCCGAGATTTGTATCTTTCATCGCTCCCATAAATGTTGCAATACCCTCAGGAAAATTGTGAATTCCAATTGCTAGAGCGGTAAAGATTCCCATTCTGTATAACTGCTTGTATTTCTGCTCTTCAGGAGGAGGTTCAGGTCCATCGTTAAATTCATGTGGGTTTTCAAAACTAGGAATCATCATGTCAATTATAGCTGTAACTAACATTCCACCAAAAAAAGCTCCACAAACAATCCATCCAGCGATAGAATCTCCAAGTTCTGCGCCTACAGTTCTAAACCCTTCGGCCAATAATTCTACAAATGATATGTAAATCATTACACCAGCAGAAAAACCCATTGCGGTAGAAAGTAATTTGGTATCTGTTTTTTTTGCAAAAAAGGCAATTCCTGCACCAATAGCTGTGCTTAGACCTGCTAGAGTTGTTAAGGTAAATGCAAACAGAAGATTATCCTCATTCATTTCTATATCTATCCTTTACCAGCTGAGGAATTGGGACAGCTTCGCCTACTTCATCTATTCTCACAAATACAATACGCGTACTACAAACAACACTTTCTTCTGTGCTATAGACATTATATCGTCTAGCTTCTACAGAAAGTGCAATTGAGGTGTTGCCAACTTTTTCAACTTTAGCATAAATTTTAATTTGTTGACCCGCTTTAACTGCTTTTTGAAAAACTACTTCTTCTATTTTTACCGTAACCATATTGGGAGTATGGCAAATTTGAGCTGCATAAGTTGCAGCAGCTTCATCAATCCAGCTAATCATGGTTCCCCCAAAAAGATTGCCATGAATACCTATATCCCTTAACATACACAGCTTTTGCGTCAACAGTATCATAGCTTTTTTTTAAAAAGCAAAAGTAGCTAAAGCAGGAAAGGAAAAGAGGTGTAAAAGCCCTTCAAATACTTGTAAAATATTGTAAATTATTACGATTGTTTCGTATTTAAACGGCTTCGCGGGAGTGGAATAGTAATTCCTGCCTCGTTAAGCGCAATTTTTACTTTTTCTAATCTCTCGAAATATGCAGTTCAATAAATAGCTATATCACCTAAGATTTAACTGCAGGGCTTGCAGATAAATCTGCGAACAGTAATCGAAAGTGCTGAATCTTTTAAAGCTTTTAGATTACCTAATATAATTCCCTCTTGCAATTCTTTAGTTTTTTCAGTATCACTATTCTAGCTATCTCAATTGTTATGAAATTGGTTAAACTAAACCAACTCGTTTAAAGTCTCAATAATTACTGAACATCCTCTTCTTATTTCTGTTTTGCTTATTACTAAGGGTGGACTAATTCTAAATCCATTAGGAACACTCAAAAACCAGAAGAGTAAGAGTCCTTTTTCTCTGCATTTTAATATCAATGAGGAAACTTGATCGGCCGTTTCTAGATTAATTCCTATCATTAATCCAGATCTGCGAAATGCTGTAACTTTCGGATGCTTTGACAATAAATTCTGAACCAGTAGACCTTTTTCTTCTACTTCTAAAGAATTTTCTAAACTCTTGTATTTTACTAATCCTGCATTAGCCGCTGCACATATTACTGGATTTCCGCCGAAAGTAGTAATGTGACCTAAAGAGGGCTTATATTGAATACAATCAAGGATACTCTTGCTGGAAACTACCGCACCAATAGGAAAGCCTGCACCTAAAGCTTTTCCTAGACATAAAATATCTGGAATTATCCCAAATTGAGAAAATGCAGAGAATTGTCCACTTCTGCCATATCCGCATTGGATTTCATCTAGAATCAACAAAGCAGAGACGGCAGAGCATCTATCTCTAAGAGCATTCATGAACTCATTTGAAGGAATGCGCACTCCAGCATCTCCTTGAATGGTTTCAAGGATAACACATGATGTTTCTTTGTCTATTTTATCCAATTCTTCAATTGAATTCCATTTTAAAAACTCAATGCCTGGGAGTAAAGGTCTAAAGGCTGATTTTTTATCCTCATTAGAACTCACACTCATGCTACCATGAGTATTTCCATGATAAGCACCTGTGAAAGAAATTATTTTTGATCGTCCTGTATATCGTTTAGCAATTTTTAGAGCGGCCTCAATGGCCTCTGTACCACTATTTAAAGGATAAACTGTGTTTAATGAATGAGGTAGGAGCGAGGTTAAGTTCTTAGAGAATTCATTTACGGCATTCTGTTCATATTCTCCATAAACCATGACATGTGCATGCAATCCTAGCTGCTCAATAACTGCATCGTTAATTTCTGGAACTGAATGCCCTAAATTATTAACCGAGACCCCTGCTATAAAGTCAAGATATTCTTTACCAGAATCGTCAACTAAATAACAGCCAGTTGCTTTTTTGATTTTTAAACCAATAGGGTGAGTTGTGGTATTTGCGATCACAGCACAAAATTAATATTCTAAAATGTCAGTAGGATTATCATTTAATAAAAAAAGCCTCTTGAATTTCTTCAAGAGGCTTTGGTT
>CAJVZZ010000045.1 GCA_913020435.1 uncultured Flavobacteriales bacterium
TCCATATAGAACTTAATCGCGTTAATACTCTGGTTTTGGTAGGACAACGAAATCTTTTGTTTCACAATCAAATCAATGTGATAATCCCGAATTACATCCAATGTTATGTGGTGCATTGGCCGTTGATAATGCGTTTTCAAGAACTTACGGAACATATGAGTATAAGCACCTACCGTAGAAGGGCGAAACCGTTTTTTCGATCAGTTATTCACTAAAACCTTCAAAAGCAGCAGCATAACTGACCTTTATTGACGCAGGTATTTGGTCAATTGCACTGTTAGTAGATGTTGCAGTAAGTTGATTCATGCAACAAAAACACAAATTAAAAATAAAACAGATTATTAGACCAAGTTTCAAAAGAATGGTTCTTCCTTTAATTATCAGATTCTGGTTGTTATTTTTTGCAATTAATCACAAAATCAGCTCCAATTAGCACTAATATTAATCTGATCCCAGGTGTAAAATTTCAGACAATTTGCACGACTTCTCAATCACCAACGACCTCGTTGTCCTCTGTCAACTGTTTGCGATAGAGCGTAGCATATGAGGAGTTTTCGTCGGTCATTAAAGATGTATGAGTTCCTTGTTCTAGAACAGTGCCATCGTCCAATACAAAGATTTGATCGCAGTGTGCAACAGAACTTACACGGTGAGAAATAATGAGCGTGGTTTTGTCTTTCATTACCGAGGTAAGGTTGTTTATGATTCCTTTTTCAGTTTCAGTGTCAACGGCAGACAGGCAATCGTCAAAAATCAAAATCTTAGGTTTTCCAACAATGGCCCTGGCAATAGAAATTCGCTGTTTTTGTCCACCCGAAATCGTAATTCCACGTTCGCCCAATTTGGTTTCAAAACCTTTCGGAAAACTTTGAATGTTTTTGTAAATCTCTGCGTTTTTGGCTGCTTGTTCAATTTCTTCTTGACTAACGTCCAGCTGCGTTCCAAAGGCAATATTTTCAGCAATGCTTTCAGAAAATAAGAATACGTCCTGCGGCACATAACCGACCGATTTCCTTAGTACGTCTAGGTTCAAGGTTTTTATATCTCGTCCATCAATCAGAATAGTACCTGAATCAGCATCATACAATCGACTAACTAAACCTGCCAATGAAGATTTTCCGGAACCTGTTCTGCCCAAAATAGCAACCGATTCTCCAGCTTTAATTTTTAGGTTGATATTTTGCAATGCCTTAATTCCAGAGTCGGGGTAGGTAAAGGACACATTCTTAAATTCAATGTTTCCATGAATTTCCATTTTCTCATGAGTTGGGTTTACGATAGAAGCCTTCGTATCCATAAATTCATTGATACGCTGCTGCGATGCGGATGCTCGTTGCACTAGAGACGTTACCCAGCCCAAGCTTGCTACTGGCCAAGTCAGCATATTTACATAAATCACAAATTCGGCAATATTACCCATGCTTATTTTCCCTTCCATGGCTAGTAGGCCACCAATGAAAATTGTCATGATAGTACTTATGCCAATAAGTAAAGTCATAAGTGGCATAAAAACAGCATTGACACGCACTAAGTCTAGATTTTTGTTTTTATAGTCTTCCAGTTCATCTTTAAAAAAAGTTTCCTTGTCCTGTTGCTGGTTATAGGCTTTTATAACGCGAATTCCTGAAAAAGCTTCTTGTACAAAGGTGTTTATTGAAGAAAGTTGTCGCTGTATGACCTCACTTTTTCTATTGATGATATTACTCACGTAATAAATTCCAACAGAAAGCAACGGAAGAGGGGTGAGCACGTAAATCGTTAATTCGACATTCACGTTTAACATAGCTGTAATCACAAACGCAAATAATACAATAAGATTGATCGTGTACATTATTGCCGGACCAAAATACATTCGGACTTTACTGACGTCATCACTGATGCGATTCATCAAATCGCCTGTATTGTTTTTTCGATAAAATGCCAATTCTAAGTTTTGGTATTGCTCAAAAATGGCATTCTTCATATCGTATTCTATCAATCTAGACATTACGATAATGGTCATTCGGGTGGTAAAAAGAAAGAATCCTTTTAATAATGCAAAGCCTAAAACCAAACCGGCAAACATTAATAATTCACTTGTTAGCTTGTTGTAAATCAGACTACTTTCAGTTTCATTGGCTGCTGCTTTATACAGTTTGGTCGCCTCTAAAACGGTATCAATTGCCTCTTGTATAATCTGCGCCGGCAGAATAGCGAAGAGGTTAGATACAGCCACAAATAAAATTCCAAGAAACAAACGCCAGCGGTACTTCCAGAAGTATTTGTTAAGTGAGTAAAGTGCCTTCATGAATGCTTTTTAACGCTGTTGTGGGTAAGGAAATTGACTACATTTGCCGCGCCTAATTCTAGCGGCAAATGTAGGTAGAGAAAGAAACCCTGTTAAGTTAAAAGTTATTAGAAATGGAAAATTCTGCAATTGAATCAAATGTCCTAGAGCAAATGATGCTTAAGGAACACGAGCAAGTTGTTTTCTGTACGGATAAAGCAACTGGATTAAAAGCCATAATAGCAATACACAACACGGTTTTAGGTCCAGCATTGGGTGGAACTAGAATGTGGCAATACGAAAACGAAGCATTGGCATTAAACGATGTTTTGCGATTGTCTAGAGGCATGAGTTACAAAGCTGCCGTTAGCGGTTTAAACCTAGGTGGGGGAAAAGCGGTGATTATTGGCGATTCTAGAACTCAAAAAAACGAAGCACTTATGCGTCGTTTCGGAAAATTTGTAGACAGCCTTGATGGAAAATATATAACTGCAGAAGATGTAGGAATGTCTCCAATCGATATGGAATACATTCATGATGAAACGGATCATGTTGCTGGTTTACCAATATCCTTAGGTGGTGGCGGTGATCCTTCTCCAGTCACTGCCTATGGCGTATACATGGGTATGAAAGCATCTGCGAAAAAGATGTATGGTTCTGATGATTTGAATGGAAAAAGAATCATTGTACAAGGAGCTGGGCATGTTGGACAATATCTGATTGAGTATCTTTTGAAAGAAGGGGCTAAGGTTGGTGTTTCAGATATTTTTGAAGACAAACTGAGAGAAGTTCAAAAGAAATTTTCGGGAGTTTTTAGTGTTGATCCAAATGGAATCTATGACGAGGCAATGGACATTTATGCTCCTTGTGCATTGGGTGCAACAGTTAATGACGATACACTTCCTAAGTTGAAGTGTGCAATTATTGCTGGAGCTGCAAATAACCAATTGGCCAACGAATTCAAACACGGGCAAACGGTGTTGGATAAAGGAATGATTTACGCTCCAGATTTTTTGATTAATGCTGGCGGACTTATCAACTGTTACTCTGAACTAGAGGGTTACAACAGAGATAGAGCTATGAGTAAGACCGAAGAAATTTACAATACCACAATGAATATTCTCATTCGTGCTGAGGAAAATAATATTCCTACTTACAAAGCGGCAAATGAAATGGCTGAGCAGAGAATCGAAGCTATCGGAAACATTAATAAAGTACTTTAACAAGCATATATACCTAAAAGTCCATGCTCAATCGGAGATATTTAAGAGTCAAAATTCTACAATCCTTATACGCTTGGATTCAATCGGGTTCTGACGATTTGCCCTTGGCTGAACGAGAGTTACAGAAAAGTGTAAATCAAGTTTACGATTTGTATTTCAATATGCTGTTGTTGGTTGAGGAGGTGTTTACTTCTGCTCAGAATCTGATAGAAACTAAGAGAGAGAAAATCTTACCTACACAATCGGATTTGAATCCAAACCTTCATTTTGTGCAGAACAAAGCGTTAGAAAAAATAGTTAACAATACAGAGTATCGCCGCGGAATCGAAACTCGAAAACTATCTTGGGATTTAAATTCGGACAACGTTCGTAAACTATACCGTCAAATTGAAGCAAGTAAGCTCTATGAGAATTACATGTCGAAAGAAGAGGATACGTTTAAAAACGACAAAGCCTTTTTAATTAAAATCTATGAAGAGTTTTTTGTAGATAATGAGGTATTCGATCAGTTGTTGGAAGAGCAGAATATGTATTGGGTAATCGATTTGGAGATTGTAAATATTGCAGTTGTCAAAACACTACAAAGACTTAAAGAGCGCTATATGCACAGCGATCATATTCTTGCAGATTTGTTTAAAGACAGAGAAGAAGATGTGAAGTTTATGCGTGAGCTTTTCCGCAAAACGCTCAGCTCCGATAAAGATTATTCCGGTCTTATCGAAAAGCAATTGAGCAATTGGGATATTGATCGATTGGCACAAATTGATATTATTTTATTGAAAATGGCCTTGTGCGAATTTGAGCATTTCTCGGGGATTCCCATAAAAGTTTCAATGAACGAATACATCGATTTAAGTAAGAATTTTAGTACTCCTCGCAGCAAGGGTTTCATTAACGGGGTGCTGGATAAAATTGTTGCTAAGTGGAAAGATGAAGGGAGAATTAACAAAACTGGTCGTGGATTAATTGAATAAATATGGAAGTCCAAATTCTGAATCATAACAATTCTATTCTAAACAGTTTTTTAGCTGAACTTAGGGATGTTACGGTTCAAAAAGACGCCATGCGATTCAGAAAAAACATTGAGCGAGTTGGGTGGTTTCTCGCTTATGAAGCCTCTAAATCTCTGAATTATCAGGTTCAAAATGTCACTACACCCTTATCCGATTCACAAGAAAATACAGTTTCAGATGCTGTAGTTGTTGCCTCTGTTTTGCGCGCAGGAATGCCATTGCATAATGGAGTTCTCGAAGTATTTGATACTGCAGAAAATGCTTTTGTATCAGCATATAGAATCGAAAATCCAGACGGTTCTTTAGAATTTAAGATTGAATACAATGCCGCTCCAAATTTGGAGGGAAAAACAGTGCTGTTGTGTGATCCAATGTTGGCCACCGGAAACTCAATGTTATTGGCTTATCAAGCTTTATTAAAACATGGAACTCCAAAACAGGTTATTATATTGTCGGTTATCGGCAGTGAGAAAGGAGTAGAATTTGTAAACGAAAAATTTCCTTCTAATTCAAAATTGATCATCGCTGCTGTTGACCCTATCTTAGATGAAAAGTCCTACATTGTTCCTGGACTAGGTGATGCTGGAGATTTATGCTACGGTTCAAAAGAGTAGAGCAACATGGAATTTACGGCTAATATTGAAGCAGTAGTAATGGTAGACCAACTGTTTGCTGATTTTCCGAAAGCCAAAACTACATTTGATGAATTGAATGAGACTAGGAGTGCCGAATATTCTAAATTTATGGCTTCGATACTTAAATCGAATCAAGGCACAAGAAGGTTCACAAAACCTTTCGGAGCAATTGAATAAAGAGAAATTACCATGCACAAGATTATCCTACTATTCGTTGCATTATCATTCGTATTCGTAAGTTGCGAGGAAGGTGCTGGTGAAGGAGCTTATTTTTTTGAAGATGAGTACTTCGATGATGACACTTATGAAGAAGGTTTTATAGAAGAAGACGAACTGCAAGAAGTTACGCCTCCACCAGCAAAGAATGTTATACCAGAAGATCTCGAAGAACGAGGTTTTGAAGAGGTACAGGATAAACAATTCAAGCCCGAATCAGTAAAGGATTTAATTAATGTAGTCACAACAAATAACGAGTTGGACACAGATAAGGTGGTGGCCAATATCATCAATAACCTCAAATACATTAGCAAACAAACATTAGGCATGGCATTTACGTGCGATTACTTTGGCTACTTCACTACCAACTTGCTTATTCCAATGAAAGAGGGTGAAGAGTTTGTTTCAATGTATTTGCCACAAAAATTTGGAAAGAAAAAGTACCATTTCATTCTCATGAATTATAAGGGAAGTATTGGCTGCAAGAATTACGCAGTGGAGTGCAAGCAAAATACGATGGGTTACAACGAGATATTTGTGTTTTGGCCTGAGAATACAAAGCAAAAAACTCAATGTGGTATGATCATCGCCATTTCTGATGAATACCTCAAGGACATGAAAACGAGGTTGAATATCAATTATCGAATAGGAGAAGAAGCTGCTCAGTATACTAGTTTTGGAAATGTAGAATACTTACTTAACAAATCTATTCCTGGAGCGGGACTTTAAGATATTACTCCAGATCCAATAGATTCTTCGCCATTATACCAAGCCACAAACTGCCCAGGAGCAATGCCCCAAATAGGCTTGTCGAAGATTACATAAATTCCATTTTCGCGTGCAAACAAGGTTGCTTTTGACAATACTTGTCGATATCGAATGCGAACATCGAACTCTTTTTGAGCACCTATATTTAGTTTTAAATCCTCTCGAATCCAATGCACGTCATCATTAGGCACGAATAATCCTTTTCTTGAAAGTCCAGGAAAATCATGTCCTTGACCCGTGTATACAATATTTTCTTTTGTATCGATATGCACTACAAAAAGTGCTTCAGGAGTTCCACCTATTCCCAATCCCTTGCGCTGACCGATGGTATAGTAATGAGCACCGTTATGAGTCCCCACTTTTTTGCCAATTGAAGATGTATAACGATAAGGTGCAGAAAGCAATTCTAGATCAGTTGTATTGTCATCTTTCAAATAGATTTCGTGATCGGCTTCTACTTCAATAACATCACCTTGTTTAGGTTTTAATTGTTGTTGCAAAAAGTCGGGTAGTTTGACTTTACCAATAAAACATAACCCCTGAGAATCTTTTTTGCCAGCAGTTACCAATCCAGCTTCTTCTGCTAGTTTCCGAACATCGGGTTTTTCCATATCTCCAATAGGAAATAGAGCCCTTGACAATTGTTCTTGGTTTACTTGACACAAAAAGTAGCTTTGGTCTTTATTTCCATCTTTACCAGCCAGCAAACGATACGTTTTTTGACCGTTAACTTCAATAATTTCTTTTCTGCAATAATGCCCAGTTGCCACATAATCAGCACCGAGTTGTAAAGCAGCTTTTAAGAAAACATCAAATTTTATTTCTCGATTGCAAAGCACATCTGGGTTTGGCGTTCTTCCAGCCTCGTATTCTCTAAACATATAGTCGACTATACGTTCTTTGTATTCTTTACTTAAATCTATGGTTTGAATCGGAATTCCAAGTTGGTCTGCTACTAGTTGTGCGTCATAGCTATCCTCAATCCATGGGCAATCGTCAGAAATAGTTACAGAAGTGTCGTGCCAGTTCTTCATAAACAAACCAATCACCTCGTAACCTTCTTCAATTAACTTAAGTGCAGCAACGCTTGAATCAACGCCACCACTCATACCAACTACCACTCGTTTCACAAGGCAAAAGTAT
>CAJVZZ010000046.1 GCA_913020435.1 uncultured Flavobacteriales bacterium
TAAGTTTTATATTATTTATTTTAATCTGCCAATGGGATTACTAAATTGCTTTAAATAGCAAATTAGATAGCGCTAGCAAAACGTTTTTACTTTTTTATTATCTGAATTTGGGTTTTCTTATCTTCAGTCTCAATTGTCAAAAAATAGATACCAATAGGTGCCTCAAGGTTTAATTTTAGCAATTGATCATTTTCGTATTTATTAGCCTGAATGAATTTTCCATTTAAATCTGTTATTGTTACAGTTGCTGATAGAAATTCTTCTCTTAGGTCAATTGAGAAATCTCCATTAGTTGGATTAGGATAGAGAAGGATATTATCACTGAAATCATTCTCTATAATTCCAACGGTACTATCTATAGTATTTTTAGTAAGATTTATATCAAAATCATAGGTACAACCATGATTGAATCGAAACTTTACGGGGCATGGGTCTAGACTAAAACTAGAGTCATATGTAGCAAAAGGATTCACATCGTTTTGACCTCTAATTAATCTCGCTCGAGTTTTACCAGCTAATGCTGTTGTTGGGACCCTAATTATTGATTTAGAAGTAACGGCGGGGTCAGCAAAAACAGGTAGCTTTGACTTAATAGAGTTGGAGTTTTCTAGTACCAATTCGCTTTCATCAAAAATGTCATTTTTATTATAGTCTATCCAAAGAGCGAAATATATAGGTTCAATATATGCAACAGAGTAAAAGGACAAATCAATGGAGGCCGTATCACCTATAACAAAATCAGGAAAGCTTAGATTATTATAATATTGATATGTATTAAAGGCTCCCAGTTTACCTGCTTGTCCAAACTCAACAGCCTTCCCCTTCATAATGATATTTTCTATTGAGTTGTAATTGTTTTCAAAAATCGATTTGCAGTAAGGCGCTGGATCTGTAATTTGAGAAATCGCGTTTTGTGAGATAGTAAATAACGCAAACAGTAAAATAATTTTATTCATGATAAATGTGTTTTGATAAATAATAGATTTAACTCTTATGCAAATCTAGATTTCAGTACAAATATTACCAATTAGGAGGGTGAACAAATGGTGAACAACTCAACGGAACGCCGGTTTGGGTTTACAGAAAGCCGTTTAAGTAATCCCCTAAATCTTCAGATGAAGATAGTTTTAGTTTCTTTTTTAAACGGTACTTAGTTGTTTTAACTGTTTCAGTTGACATGTTTTTACTAATGCCAATTTCTTTGTTTGACATTTTCATGACAATCATGGCAGCAAATTTCACATCTGAATCAGTTAAATTTGAATGGTTTATCTTGATTTTATTATAAAACTCACCACTTAGATTATCCATATGGATTTGTAAATCAGCTCTATCAGATTTCACATTCAGTTCATTTTGAATAAATAACTCAATATGCTTCAATTCAGGTTTTGAGATATTTTCAAGTTGATCTAATTTGTCAATTAGACTAGATGAGAAGTCTTGTTTAACGAATAGTTCATGAGAAATAATTTTTACATTTTCACTTTCTGCAGTGAGTTTTAATTGAAGGAATTCTTGTTCTTTTCGGATAAGTTCAAATTGTGTTTGTTTTAATTTTAACTTAAAAAAAACTAAGCCCAATAAGGAGATTAAAAGAATAATGGAGACTGATAATAAAATATTTTGGTTAAAATGATCTCTTTCGGCTGATTTTAATTTTAAGACTTGATTCTTTTGTAGAAGCTCTTTTTTCTTCTTCTTTTCATTTTTATTTATTTGTTGAAGCTCTAGTATTTCAGCATTTATTTCTTTGTTTAAAATAGAGTCTTTTAATACTAAATATTTACTTTTATAGAAATAAGCTAGCTCATATTCACCTGTCAATCTATAGGTTTCTGCTAGGTCGTTATAGGTGTCATAAGTAATTTTAAAAAATTGACTTTTTTGAGAGAGGCGTAAGCTTTGTTTAAAATAATTGAGCGCTTTTTTATAGTGTTCTTTCTGACGATGAGCCAGACCTAAATTGCCTAAAGTAACTGCCTGATCAGAATAATAGGGACCCTTTCTCAAAACTTTCAAGTTGTGGTTGAAATATTTTATTGCAGAATCGGGTTCTTGAATTTTAAGATAGTAGTCTCCAATGTTTCCCAAAGGAATTGTTTTTTCAAACTCTAAACCCAAGCTATCCAAGATCAATATAGCCTTGTTAAAAGCAATAAATGAGGAGTCAAACTCATTAGCTTTTGAATAAAGAATTCCTCTATTGTTAATGATCATTGCAAAGAGTAGATGATTCTTGTTTTTTAGTGCAATGGGTCCAGATAGCTTCATAAACTGTCTCGCTTGTTTATTATTCCCCATTTTTAAATGCACCAATCCCATCTTATACATGTTCATTGCCTGCAATTTTGGTTCAGCAAGATTTTTATCTAAGACATTTGATTTTTCGAGATTGATTATTGCTTCTTTATATTGGTTATGCTGTGAATATATAGTTCCGATATTTCCGTAGGCTTTAGCTAAAGAAACTGCATCGTTCTGCGTGTTGATAATAATATGTTTGGCTCGCTCTATTTTTTCATCAAAGGAAAGCTTTGGATGTTGACTCATTCTAATTAAACTGTCAAGTTTTGTTTTACTGAGACTATCTGCCCTATTATAGAAATTGTCATTTTCAGAGAGCACAGAATCATTCTTATGCCCACATCCAATGAGTACGATGAACACAGTTAATAAGGCAAATAGGTTTTTCATATTAAAAAAGACACAAATAATCGGAACTTGAATTTTTTATAGCTCAAAATTAGTGCTTAACTATTAGTTAAGTTGAACATGATCTTCAAGAACTGCTAATTAACTCGATTTCGGCTGTAACTTATAAATCTTTCAACGCCAGCTTCAAATTCATAAGAATATCAGAAATCATGAGTGACTGGGTTGTTCTTCCGGTAGTACTTTCGTTAAACCGCAGAAATCCAGAGAATAACAACCGCCGTTGCAAACAATTTCCATCTTTCATTTAGCCAATTAAATGCGCCAGATTTCTTTTCTCGTTTTCATCAATATTTTATTGGTTGTGCGCTGTGAATGTTCGCCAACTCCTCGCTAAATAGTAAACCCACTAAATAGTCTCGCTTATTTCAAATATAGCTATGCAGTACAATTTTTTAAAAGTTAGCTGGTTAAGCATTTCGTTTGCCATCTTTTTGTTTCAATCTTAATTGTGATTATTTTAGCCTCATTATTTTATAACGATTCCTATGTCTATTAATAAAAAGTTACTATTACACAATCGCGATGAGAAAATTCGACAAGAACTCAACCTAAACAATCAAGAAATAGAAGCAAGTTTTAAAAAGGAAAAGTTTCAAAAAATGGCTACGTCGCCCTATGCATTTTACCGAGGTTCAAATCATTTGTATTGGGAAGATTTTTACAACGACTGGAGAATCAGTTTTTTTGGTGGAACTTCTTCAACCCTAACTTGGATTAACGGCGATGCGCATATTTATAATTATGGCGCATATACGAATCACAATGGTGATGCTGTTTTTTGTATGGATGATTTTGACGATAGTGTAGTTGCAGATTATCAATTTGATTTATGGCGAATGGCCATCAGTATTGTTCTGGATTGTAGAGACAATAACGTGTTCGACCTGTCGACAATAAAAGAAGCGCTGCAGGTTTTTTCAAAAGCATATATGGGTGAAATGATGACCCACAATGCTGATGATTCTAAAAATGAAGTGCATTTAACCAAGTCTACTTCCGTTGGCCTGCTCAATAAGTTTTTGGAGAAGGTAGAGAAAAAGAAAAGTAGGGTCAAAATGTTGGATAAGTGGACTTTCATTGAAGGTGGCCAGCGTAAATTCAATTTTGAGAATGAAAAATTAGAGCAACTAACTGAGCTTGAATACAAAAAAATAGAAGAGACCTTAAAACCTTACAGTGAAATGTTGAATGCGAAATTCAACGATAAAGAGGCTTCCTTTAATGTTAAGGATATTGCTAAAAGAATAAAAGCAGGCACAGGCTCCTTGGGATCGAGTAGGTATTACATACTCTTGGAAGGGTTGACCTTGTCGCCTAATGATGACCTGATTTTGGATATGAAGGAACAGGGAAGGCCACCCGTTTATCGACATATGAGTATAGAAGAGAAGCTGGAATATGCAAAGGCTTACCCTAATGAAGGAAAGCGACATGCACAGGCATTTGAAGCACTTGCGGAACACCCCGATAAATATCTAGGAGCATTGACCGTTGATGGAGTTTCATTCTCCATCAAAGAGCGATCGCCTATGAAAAGCGATTTTCCAAGTGAAAAATTAAAAAAACCCTCAGCACTCTATTTTATGGCTGATGTTTGGGGGAAGATCTTGGCTTCGAGGCATAAAAGGGCGAGTTATGTTCTTAACGACAACGCACATGAAATGCCAAATGCTTTCAATGAAATGCTAGCCGATAAAAAGGAAGAGTTTCAAGACTTGGTATCATCTATAGCGCTGCAATATGCCGATAGGGTAAAACGTGACTATGCTTGTTTTCTGACTATGGTTGAAGAATAATTTGTTTAGAAAAAAGTTGAATCCGCATTGTACCAATAGCGCGTTGTATGCAAAACTGCTCATGACAAATTAGAGATTATGCTTAAAAAAAGTCTGAGTTATGCTGCAACCAAACCCTTCTTGACTTTTTTTTGTTTTTAAAATAATTATGTCTAAATCAAAGCTATCAAATACACATTAAAACCGATAACAATGATTAGAAACTTAACGCTAGCACTCTTGTTTATGTGTTCTTTTAGCATTACTGCCCAAACCACTTATACGCTAGACTCTACAGAGTTAACATCAAGAGTGGTAAAGGATTCATTGGATATTCCTTGGGAAATAGTTTGGGGACCGGATAATCATATATGGATGACAGAACGATTTGGAAGAGTGAGTAGAATAAATCCTGTAACTGGTGTTCAGAGTATGTTATTAGATATGTCTTCAGATGTGTACGAACAATCAGAGTCAGGTATGTTAGGAATGGTATTGCATCCAGATTTTGACAATAACCCCGAGGTTTTTATTGTTTATACTTATTTATCGGGCAGTGATATTTTAGAACGCTTAGTAAAATTTAATTACAACGGAACGAGTCTAATCGCTGTCGATACCTTGATTGATAATATTAAAGGAAACACCACACATATTGGATCTAGGATAATCATTTTACCAGATAATACATTATTGATGACTACAGGAGATGGACAGGATAGTCAAGCTTCTCAGAGCACTGTTGCACTTACCGGTAAAATTCTTAGAATGAATTTGGATGGTTCTATTCCAAATGATAATCCAATTGCAGGAAGCTATATTTATTCTTTTGGACATAGAAATGCACAGGGTTTGTGGTATGCTCCAAATGGTAAACTATACAGCTCTGAGCATGGCCCTAGAAATGATGATGAATTAAATGTGATAGCTGTAAATAGAAATTACGGTTGGCCTACTGTAAATGGCTTTTGCGATACTCCTCCAGAAAGGGCATTTTGCTCAGCTAACAGGGTAGTTGAGCCATTAGCAGCCTGGACACCAACTATTGCTCCATCTGATATAATTTGGTACGACCATCCTGCAATTCCAGAACTGAAAAACAAGTTGCTCATGACTGTTTTAAAGGACAAAAGTTTGATCGCTTTCGATTTTAATGCGGGTGGAGATGCTTTGATTTCTCAAACTAAATACTTCAAAGGTGATGTGGATAGGCTTAGAGACATATGTGTTTCACCATTTGGGAAAATTTATCTAGCAACTAACGGAGCTTCCTGGTCTAACTCTAATCCATTCAGCCATTCAATAATAGAATTGAGCAATGCTGCTTATTACGCTAATGATACAACTACCACTTCGGTGCATTCAAATCCACCCTTCTTCGGCATTAAAATAGGCCCTAATCCTGTTCTTTCTGGTGAGGCGCTAAATCTGTTTATAACTGCAGGCGAGAAAGGCGAATTTGCTTTGTATGACGTTGTCGGAAGGTTGGTTGTTACGCAGCCTATTGAAGGAAGTAATTCTATCGATACAAAGTCTTTTGAAGGGGTATATTTCTGGAAGATTCAACTTGAAAATGGTGCATCAAAAGAAGGTAAACTTATTGTTCATTAAGTCCTAAAACTTTGTTAGGTTTCCTTTTTAAGTAGGTTCCCTTGAATTCCTTTAAGTTTCTGAAAAAGACAATCTAAATCGTAGTAAAAAGCCTGTGGAGATTATATGTTTTATATGCTCCGCGACTCTTGGCAGCAATTCCCTTGTAAAGTCTTGTGAATAATTCAGCTTACTTTTCAAAAAACTAAGTTCGGCCAATGACCTTGATTGCGATTCACTTGCAGGAATTAATCTGTGTATAAGATTTAGTGTTGATTATAAGACTTTTTACTCAAGCACTTTTGTATTCTTTTTGGGTGAATGCCAAAATAACGAGCCTAGCGGCTTGAGCGAAAAACCAAGCTTACTAGTTCCTAAAACTTCAACAAATGCATTTTCTCCTTATTTCTCCAGCCGGCTTGTGATTCATTGTCTACATAAAATATTTTAAGATCTGCTTGAGATTCATAATCAACGAAGAAAATCTTTCTATCCGCTTGGGAATCGTACTTGACTGGAAACCAAAGGCCGTCTTTTTTTGCCTGTGATTCATACTTGACCCAAAATACTTTTAGATCGCATTGAGATTCGTATTTAACTGGAAACACTTTAAGATCTGCTTGGGACTCATACTTAACCTTAAATACTTTTTGAGCTTGACACATTGAGCTTACCATCAAGCATGCCGTTAGAATCAATAAGTTCATTGTTATGTTGCTGTTGTATTGCTTCCAAATCTTTTGTAATTCTTTCATAGGGATCCTTTTTGTTCTACCCGCTAACAGAACTAGCGAGTCGAGTTGGTTGGGTAGTGCAAAGTCAGTAGCTCTTTAGGCGTATTGTTCCTCGAAACTATCAAGTGCAGTTTTAACTCCGGCTTCCTTCAGACGGTCGTTTTTATAAGGTATAGTTGTGCTTACACAAACCTATCTTAGAATCATCTATGCGTGTATTAAGGGCTAATTAATTGTACTTAATAAGTTTAATAATTTGTCCTTCTATATACAA
>CAJVZZ010000047.1 GCA_913020435.1 uncultured Flavobacteriales bacterium
TAGTTTCTTCCCAATATCTAAACCCGTAAGGTTTTCCGACAAACATTATATCCAAATCTGTATCATAAACCATCATACCTTGGGCAAAACCATTTGTACTCATAGTTTCCCTCAACGTAGTTGTCATTCGAGGAATAAGTAGTCCTTTAGTATTCGATTTTAAATCTAGTACAGAATTTTCATCAGGACTAGAGTTATTGACTCCCACTTGAGCAAATGAGCTAATAAAACAATAAAATATCAAAAAACTTGAAAGTAAAATTCGCTTAATTTAGTAAGATTAATGGCCAAGATTGGGTTAACATTACTTAAAACCAAATGACAGGGACAAACGATGGTTTTATTAAATGAAATCAATGGATTGATTGCTCCTCGTGATTCGTTATTAATTTTAGTCAATTTACAATTTTGAATATTATAAATACTCACTCTCCCATTAAAATCTAAACGCTTCAGAATATCAAATAAAAAAGTGCATTCAAGAATTGAAGGCATTAAAAAAATTTAGTTAGAATGTTACAGTATGGAAAGATGCTGACAAAAAAATATTTTCTAATAAAATAGTATCAATTTGCTTGTTTTTCTTTGAACATTTCGGTCCTTGACATGGTTATGTTTTAAAGGCCCAGGCAATCACTCAAACTCTTGATTATAAAACCATCACTCAAAATTCATTGGTCTCAAAATAAATGCGGCATGACTCAAGAATAGTCTTTGAGAAGGAAGAGCCATTTTGAAGCAATAAATAAAGTAATATATTCACCTTCAAAAATTATGGTTTATGCGATTTTAAGGCTCAAAAGAGCAGTTTAACATGCAGTAGTCGAAGATAAAGTATTGATAAGCTTTCCTGAAACTCGATACGTTCACAGCTGCTATTCTTTCAAGACCTACTTGCTTGATCTGCTTATGTTGTATCTACTTTCTAATGCCCTTATTCTTTTATCAAAATCTGATTGGTTTTTTTTGGTCACTTCCAGCTGTGCCTTAATTTCAGTTTTCTGATTCTTAATTATTTTCTGTTGCTTTAAAATTAGCTTGTAAAGCTCTTGAGTTGCTGAAACATTTAACATTGAAACAGCATCATAGTCTACAACATGAAAGTCATTAACCTCTTTACCATAAACAAAGACTTTTCCTTCTTTTTTATTGTCTATAAAAAAGCCATTTCTATTCGTTTTGATAACTTCAACAACTTCCTCTTTGCCCTCAAAAATTAATTTAACTCTATCGCCTTTTTCTAAATCTGTTTCTAGGGCAATATAACCGTCTTTAATTTCTGAAAGTTTATATATGTCAGGAATAACATCTGTTAATAAGGAAACTGCTTCTGGGAAAACTGTCTTTACCTGCTGTGCAATAAGTTTTTTAGTTGCTTGTTCTCCACCTACAGCTTTATCCTTCATTTTATAATCTGTTACTTCAAGTGCTAACAAAGTAGACATATCTTGCTTAGAACTGCTTATTCCAATAATGTCTTTAATTCTTTTGTCACTTCCTACTAATGTGCCATCTGCTAAAATTTTACCGTGCGCCTTAATGCTAACTTGTGCTATTGGCAGGAAAGCTGGCCACCCGGGTTTTGGCTTAACCTCTAATGGAAAACCTGGAACAGCGGTTCCAATGCCGACGTTTCCTCCCATAAGCAAAATATCCCCTCCACGTTCTTTCGTTATACAAAATTGATCTGCCGTGTTTAAACCTAACCAAGTCTTTCTTACTCCTTTTTGTTTGAATTCAACATATTGCCACTGACCATCATTATTGTTGAACGTAAGAATATTGTCAACGTCAGTCTCTACCTCAATATTTTTCTTAAATGTTTTTACTCCTCCAATAGTTTGGTTTCCGATTGTGTAAACTCCATTTGTAACTGCTGATGCTGTTGTTGCTGTTGTTGCTGTTGTTGCTGTTGTTGCTGTTGTTGCTGTTGCTGCTGTTGTTGCTGTTGTTGCTGTTGTTGCATTACCTACAAGATTTCCAATAAATCCAGTAGCCTTAACTTTACCCGCTACATGCAATTTTTCAGTTGGATTTGTTTTTCCAATACCAATATTCCCATGTTTTATTCCTGTGGCAGTCATAGCAGTCGTATGCGCTGTAATTGCGTTATTTTCCGTTCTATATTCTGTTTTCCAAGGGTTCATTGCATACCATTTAGTATTACCCGAAGCTCCATTACCATATCCTACAAAAAGAATATCAAGGTCGGTATCATAAACCATCATACCTTGAGCAAAACCACTACCAGAGCTCATAGTTTCTCTAAGGGAAGTGGTCATTCGAGGAATAAGTAAACCTTTATTAGTCGATTTCAAATCTAAAACAGCGTTCTCATCAGGAGAAGGGTTATTGACTCCAACTTGTCCTTTTAGGGTCATGTTAAAAACAAGTGCTGAAAGTAAAATAAGTGTTGTTTTCAAAATCATAAGAATTGTCTTTGATGCAAAAAAAACATTATTTATCAGGCAACCACTATGGCATCATAAAAGTGGTTTGAAACATTCCTATTGTGTGATGAAAAGCAAAAAAGTATTTGTTTACTGGGTATTTAAGGGGAATTTACTTTATAAGAGTACGAAACCAAAACACGAATCATATTCAAAAAATAATGATTGAATAGCTCATTTATAATTATTACCGAAATGGTACTAGTTGTTTTTGCCCAATCACGATTACGCGAATGCTAACATTGTAGTCTGTGCTGACTAGTAAGCTCATAATTAGACTATCAAGGTCAAAATATTGTCTTATCCTTTATAATTAATACACCCTCATGATATATGCCAATGTGTAGTAGGGTGGACGGTTTTCGTGGGGGTTCAATGCATTTTGGGCGGTATTTTTCCAGGAAGAAGCGTCGAAATAATGGTTATGCACTCCCGACTTAGAGGTGGAATATCTACCTGCACCTGCCTGGCGAGTATCGGCTGCTTCATATGCCTGACCATCTGCCCCCACAAGACTATTAGAATAACCAACAGTGTGAGCATGTTCCCCTGCAGCATCAGTATTCCCGGTTACCCGATGCTTGTGAGTAGGGACCCCAGATTGATCTGCTGTAAGCTTGACCTCCCGTGCACCACCTGTTTTACCCACCTGCCGAGAAGTTACACCTGACATACTTAAATTACCTGGCTGATTGTAATCGTTATAACCCGGATCATAACCAACAACAAACCTTCCTTTTAAATTCGGTGTGGCTCTATTGTTCGTTGATGCATTTCTCTGACCATTACAAAGTACCCATCCTGCTGGAGGTGTTTTGCCACTCCACATTATTATTCCTCCTCTTGGTACACTACCGTTACCTATGAACTGACCACTTACTTTTACATTCCCCGCTACTTCCAATTTCTCCGTTGGGCTTGCCGTTCCAATTCCCACTTTTCCATGGGTAACACCCCCTCGAGGAACCATAGTCGTCATGTTTGCTGCACTAGCATTATTAATAGTGCGATACTCTGTCTCCCAAGGGTTCATTGCATACCATTTTGTACTGTTTACGCCATTTCCGTATCCTACAAATAATATGTTCAAATTGATATCGTACACCATCATTCCCTGGGTAAATTTTTTGGAACTCATTCCTTCACGCTGTATGCTGGTTAGCCTAGGAATAAGCAGGCCTTTATTAGTTGATTTTAAATCCAATACAGCGTTATCATCTGGAGAAGGATTATTAATACCAACTTGGGCTTGACTCAACCCAAAACAAAACAAAACAAAAACTAGAAAAACAATCCTACTCATAAAATTGGTTTTGAAAAATAAACTAGTTAAAAAAATACAAAAATAAAAAAAAAAGGCTGAAATAGCCTTTAAATTTGATGAACTGCAGCATTAGCTCTGGACTTGGATAATTTGAACTGCTCGACTCGCATTATGAGGCTTGAAGTTGTATCTATTTATTCTTGTTCTAAAAAATAAGCATCGCTGATTTTGAAATTTCGAGATACAGGGATATAGAGATATAGAAATAATACTATCGTTTATTTTTATTGAGAAGCAGTTCGTTCATTAATCCTTTCAGTATTGACAGCACAAAAACGATTGACTTAGTTGGAATTACTCAAGAATAGTCTTTGAGAAGGAAGAGCCATTTTGAAGCAATGAATAAAGTAATATATTCACCTTCAAAAATTATGGTCTATGCGATTTTAAGGCTCAAAAGAGCAGTTTAACATGCAATGGTCGAAGATAAAGTATTGATAAGCTTTCCTTAAACTCGATACGTTCACAGCTGCTATTCTTTCAAGACCTATTTACTTGAGCTGCTTATGTTATATCTACTTTCTAATGCCCTTATTCTTTTATCAAAATCTGAATGGTTTTTTTTGGTCAATTCCAGCTGTGTCTTAATTTCAGTTTTCTGTTGCTCAATTGTTTTCTGTTGCTTTAAAATTAACTTGTAAAGCTCTTGTGTTGCAGAAACATTTAGCATTGAAACGGCATCATAATCTACCACGTGAAAATCATTTACCTCTCTACCGTAAACAAATACTTTCTGGTTCTTTTTACCTGATATGCTAAATCCTTTTTTATTAGCCTTGACAACTTCAACAACTTCTTCCTTGTCTTTAAAAATTAATTTAACTCTATCGCCTTTTTTCAAATCTGTTTTTAAGGCAATATAACCATCTTGAATTTCTGATACTTTATAAATATCAGGAATACAACCTTTTTGCATTGAAACTGCTTCTGGGAATACTGTCTTTAACTGCTGAGCAATAAGTTTTTTTGATGTTTTTTCTCCAAACATAATTTTATCCTTCATTTTATAATCGGTTACTTCAACAGATACTAATACAGACAAGTCCTCCTTAGAACTACTTATCCCCATAATGTCTTTAATTCTTTTATCACTAGTGGTTAAAGTACCGGATGCCAAAATATCACCAAAAGCCCTTAAACTAACATTACTCGTAGTAATAGATTTTAAGAATCCAAAAAAAGGAAAACCAGCGGGATGGTATAATGTCTCAGTATAGGAAACAGTGTTTCGAATGTCCAATGGATAGTCTGGAGCAGAAGTTCCAATACCAACTCTTCCATTTGTAGCGATCCCTGTAGAAGAGGTATTGGGAACATCAACATAAACAGACTTCTTGCCATAAGATCTTATCCAAGTTGCGTCAGTCATATTCCAGCCACCTCCGCGATTTTGAAAGTACAACCCATTATCCCCCTTAACACGCAGCCAACCTGTAGATTGAATATCACCGCTCACGTCTAATCTGTAAGCTGGCGTTGTGATACCAAGACCCAGATTACCACTTACATTCAGTGAAGTTAGTGTCCCTACAGATGTGATTGCAGTTTGACTTGCTGTTGTAACAGCACCTGCAAGATTTCCAGTAACATTTCCAGTAACATTTCCAGTAACATTACCAAAAAATCCACTGGCCGTAACGTTACCCGCAACTTGCAATTTTTGTGTTGGACTTGTTGTTCCTATACCTACGTTTCCTTGCATAAAGGAAATGTTAGCATTTGGCACTTGACCGCCAAAAGTATTACTATTAACCCTGTATACTGTCTTCCAAGGATTCATTGCATACCATTCTTTATTCAAGGTAGTTCCAACTCCGTATCCTACGAAAACGATGTCTAAATCGGTATCATAAACCATCATACCTTGAGCAAAACCACTTGTACTCATAATTTCTCTTAGGGTAGTGGTCATTCGAGGAATAAGTAGTCCTTTAGTCTTCGATTTTAAGTCTAGAACGGCATTATCATCTGGTGAAGAATTATTAATACCAACTTGGGCTTGACTCAACCCAAAACAAAACAAAATGAAAACTAGAAAAAAAATCCTATTCATAAGATTGGTTTTGAAAAATAAAATAATAAAAAAAAGTACAAAATTAAAAAAAAAAGCTGAAATAGCATTTAAATTTGATGAACTGCAGCATTAGCTCTGGACTTGGATAATTTGAACTGCTCGACTCGCATTATGAGGCTTGAAGTTGTATCTATTTACTCTTGTTCTAAAAAATAAGCATCGCTGATTTTGAAATTTCGAGATATAGAGATAGTGATATCTTTAATTGAGGTGCCGTTCGTTCATCAATCCCTCCAGTTTTGACAACACAAAAACGATTGATTTAGTTGGAATTTCTCTAGAACAATTTTGAAAAGAACTTCTAGTATTCATCTTAAAACACCTACTAAGTGTGTTGTTTTCATTAGTGGTCTATTTTGCATGTTTTTTTAAATAACGTCTAATTTTCGCTCCCTTTCGTGCATGCTTTAATAGATTTATCCAAATTTTCTTGATCTTGAGCAGTACTCAATTGCACTCTAATTCTAGCTTGCTCTTTGGAACTACGTGGTAGAAAAACCCAATCACATATGTCCCTTCATTCAATAACTTATTGCCGAATTATTTGAACATTGCTCCTAATTTAGAGACTAAAATCACCTTAGATCAGTCTCCAAATTTGTCAATGGTTGCTTTAATATTCACTTATATGATTTTCATAATTGAAGCAATTGTTTTGAGCGCTTTTGCAATAAAACAGTCCTCTTTTTTCAGAAACATAAAGGACTATGCACTTCAACTATTCATTATAACTCTTTACTCCTTAATACCTGTTATTGGATTTGGTTTTATTTTATGCATTCTAGGATTAGCCCAATTAGACTCGGGTGAAAAAAAGAAATTTGGCTTGTACTTCTTTGCATTATTAATTATACAATTAGCAACTCATTTTTCGGTATTGGATTTAGTCACAACTAGTTATACAATATGACCTAAGAGCAAGTTTTTCTTCAAAACAAACTACTAATCACAAAACTTTAACCAGGCGTTATCCTAAACTAGAAACTTCGTGTTTATAGTTTCCTTATATGGGTTTTATTTGTCGATTAATTACCAGCTGCGAATTGCTTTTTTGATCTATGTACTCTGTATTCACGGCATAAATCCGGT
>CAJVZZ010000048.1 GCA_913020435.1 uncultured Flavobacteriales bacterium
TAATATCATCTTCAATAGGTGAACAATTTTGAAAGCCAAAGAAGACAGCTGTCTTGTTTTCATTGTGTGCTTTTTCTATATCTAGATATGATCTTCCTTGAAAGATAAGCTCAGAATAAGTTTCAAAGTACACTTTCCATTTTGCAAAATTTTTCTGAACTTCATCATAATCTTCATGATATGCGATAGTTACATGAATTGCATCTAAGCCTGCTTCTCGATTAGATTCAAATATTTCTTTGGTCCAGTTGCAATACTGAAGATTGTCGATTCTATAGTTCTTATTCTTTGACATTGGTAATTATTATCTATTCTATTATAATAAAGTCACTAAGCTATTATATATTAGAGGTCAATATTTTGAAGAAATACTCAGTTTTCAGTCTAATCAAAAATGCATTCAATGGGCACAAAAATTGGGATGTGGCCTGGAGAGATCCTGAGCCTAAAAAGGAATATGACGCTGTTATTATTGGTGGTGGCGGTCATGGATTAGCAACCGCATATTATCTTGCAAAAAATTATGGAATAAAAAATGTAGCTATTCTTGAAAAAGGTTGGATAGGCGGTGGAAATATTGGAAGAAATACGACAATCCTAAGATCAAATTATTTGCATGATGCTAACAATCTTTTTTATGATCACGGTATGCAAATGTGGAAAGATTTAAGTCAAGAGCTCAACTACAATGTTATGTATTCTCCAAGAGGGATATTAAATCTTGCTCACTCAGATGCACAAATGAATGCATACTCTAGAAGAGGAAATTCAATGCGATTAAATGGTATTGATGCTTCCCTAATTGGTCGAGAAGAAGTTAAGAAAATGATCCCCTTTGCAGACTTTACAGAAAATGCACGTTTTCCAATATTTGGCGGGCTACTGCAACCAATAGGTGGAACAGCAAGACATGATGCAGTTGCGTGGGGATATGCAAGAGCAGCTGATGATTTGGGAGTTGATATTATTCAGCATTGTGAAGTAAATGGTTTTGATATTGATGATGGAAAAGTGTCGGGGGTACAAACTTCTCGAGGAAATATTAAAACAAAAAAAGTTGGTTTGTGTGTTGCCGGTAGTACGTCAATACTTGCTGAAAAGTTGAATATGACTTTACCAATTGAGGCGCATGTATTACAGGCTTGTGTCTCTGAACCTGTAAAACCAATGCTAGATGGTGTCGTAACTTTTGGTGCAGGTCATTTCTACTGCAGTCAATCTGATAAAGGCGAAATGGTAATGGGTGGTGATTTAGATGGTTACAATAGCTACGCTCAAAGAGGTAATCTCCCAACCATTCAGCATGTGCTAACTGAAGGTGTGGCTTTATTCCCCAATTTAAGTAGGCTTAAAGTATTAAGAACCTGGGGAGGTATTATGGATATGTCAATGGATGGTTCTCCAATAATTGATCGGACCCATATTGATGGCGTATATTTAAATTGTGGTTGGTGTTACGGTGGTTTTAAGGCAACTCCAGTGTCTGGACTTACATTTGCACATACAATTGCTACCAACGAGCCTCATAAATTAAGTCTACCTTTTAAACTTGATAGATTTCATACAGGGCATCTTCTTGATGAAAAAGGCCTTGGAACAAAAACTTGGATTAGTTGATATGTTGGAAATTAAATGTCCATATTGCGGTGACCGTTCACAAAATGAATTTTCCTATGGTGGCGATGCAACTGTTAAACGTCCAGAATTAAATAGTGAAGTAAATGACTTGGAGTGGGATAGTTTTGTTTATTATAGAGACAACCCTCGAGGTAAGCATTTAGAATTATGGCATCATATTTCAGGATGTCGTCAATGGTTTAAAGTTCATCGAAACACAGCGACTCATGAAATCATTCAAACTCTAGAAATGCAGGAAGACCTCTAAGATTAACAATGCAAAACTATAGAACTAAAAATGGTGGCAAAATCCAAAGGGACAGGAAAATTTCATTTATTTTTAATGGTAAAACTTATTTTGGTTACAAAGGTGATACACTAGCATCGGCACTTCTTGCTAATGGAGTTCACCTGATTGGGAGAAGCTTTAAATACCATCGTCCAAGAGGAATTATTGCAGCAGGTGTTGAAGATGCTAACGGTAAAGTTCAACTTTTTAAAGATAATATAACTGAACCAAATGTAAATGTTACTGAGGTTGAATTAGTTAAAGGTTTAAAAATAGAAAGCCAGAATTGTTGGCCCTCAGTTTCTTTTGATGTATGGGCAATTAATAATTTTCTTAATAGGTTTTTTCCAGCGGGCTTTTATTACAAAACTTTTATGTGGCCAAAAAGTTTTTGGTACAAAGTTTACGAACCAATTATCAGAAAAGCTGCGGGTATGGGAACAGCTTCTTTAAAACCAGACCCTGACAGATATGAACATCAATACGAACATTGTGATATTTTAGTTGTTGGCTCTGGGCCATCTGGAATTTCAAGTGCTTTAGCTGCGGCAAAAAATGGTGCCCGAGTTATACTAGCGGAGGATAAGTCTAGATTTGGTGGCTCACTTTTGATCGATAATGTGACTATAGGTAACAAAAATGGTGATGAATGGGTCGAAGAAGCAATTGCTGAATTAAAATCTATGCCTAATGTAATAATACGAAAACGGTCTCAAGTATTTGGTTATTATGATCACAATATGCTTGTTATGTTTGAGCGCTGTAAGGATCACTTGGATGATCCAGAGGCTTATACTCCAAGACAAAGGCTTTGGTATATTAGAGCTAAACAAGTCATTTTATCAACTGGTTCAATCGAGCGTCCTTTAGTTTTTGCAAACAATGATAGGCCAGGAATTATGCTTGCATCCTCAGCTAAAGAGTATCTAAAAGTTTATGGAGTACTTACTGGGAAGAAACCAATTATATTTACAAATAACGATACCGCTTATGAAACGGCAATCGAATATAAGAACCAAGGTATGAATCCAATCATAATTGATACAAGAAATGATTCAGAGGCTGGTATTGTAAATGAAGCAAAAAAAATTGGAATTCAAATTAAGTTTTCATATGGGATTGCAAATACTACAGGATACAAAAAGGTAAGATCTGTAACTGTTGGAAAATTAAATAGTAATAAAGATGGGTATACAAATTTAGAAGAAATTAAGTGTGACAGTGTATTTGTTTCAGGCAATTGGACGCCCACTGTACATCTAGCTTCACAATCTGGAAATAAATTAAGATACGATTCAAATTCAGATACTTTTTTACCAAATCAATCTCGACAAAAAGAAACTGTGATTGGCTCAGCCAATGGAAGCATGACTTTAGAAAAGAGTTTAAAAGAAGGATTTGAAACTGGATTTACTCTATCGGATGCAATAACTAAAAATAATATACCAACATCAATTCCAATTTCTGATGAGAGGCAATATGGGCAACATGATAAATTCTGGTGTATGCCATTACCAGGAAAAAAACATTATAAAAGATTTGTTGATTTTCAAAATGATGTGGCAGTATCAGATATTCAACTAGCTGTTCAGGAAGGATTTCGGTCGATTGAACATGTAAAAAGATACACAACTCTAGGTATGGCGACTGACCAGGGTAAAACAAGCAATCTAAACGGACTACAACTAGTCTCTGATCTTGAAAAAAAGATTGTTCCAGAGGTTGGGCATACTACTTTCCGACCACCCTATACATCGGTAACAATTGGAACAATAATTGGCCGAGAAGTAGGAAAAAATTACAAAGCAACACGAAGATCTCCTATGCACAAATGGCATGAACAGCATGAAGCTATTTTTGTAGACGCTGGTCTTTGGTTAAGACCACGCTATTATAAAAATAATAATGAAACACTGCATGAGGCTTCGAAAAGAGAAGCTTTAAATGTTAGGAAAAATGTTGGTGTGTGCGACGTAACATCGCTTGGAAAAATAGATATTAAAGGAAAAGATTCTGCTGAATTTCTTAATAGAATCTATACTAACGCCTTCTTAAAATTACCAATTGGTAAAGCTCGTTATGGCGTAATGCTTAGAGAAGACGGTATGGTTTTTGACGATGGAACAACCACAAGAATTTCTGAAAATAATTTTCATATGACCACAACAACTGCGCAAGCAGCTAATGTTCTTACTCATTTGGAATATTATTTACAGATAGTCTGGCCAGAGTTAGATGTGGCAGTTGTTTCTACTACTGAACAATGGGCAGGTGCTTCAGTGGCTGGTCCTAAATCTAGATTACTTTTGAGTAAAATATTTCCAGATGAAGATTTATCAAATGAAGCTTTACCATTTATGGGCTACAAAGAATTTAAGTTTAAAAATACAATTGCACGAATATTTAGGATATCATTTTCAGGAGAGCTTGCTTATGAAATAAATGTAATGTCAGATTTTGGTGAATTAATGTGGAAAGAAATTATCAGTCTTGGAAAAGAATTTAATATTCAGCCTTACGGTACCGAAGCTTTATCAACTCTTCGAATTGAAATGGGGCATGTTGCCGGCTCAGAAATTGATGGCCGAACGATAGCTTACGATCTAGCGCTTGAAGGCATGCTTAGTCAGAAAAAAGACTTTATTGGAAAGAGATCTTTAGGTAGAAAAGCATTCACTGAAGAAGGCAGAGAGAAAATTGTTGGCATAGTACCTATTGATAAAAAAACATCTATTCCAGAAGGATCGCAAATTGTAAAAGATACAAATGTTTCGCTGCCAATTCCTAAATTAGGATACGTTTCAGCTTCGTGCTGGAGTGTAGAATTTGATAACCCCTTTTCATTAGCTATCATTAAGGACGGTAAAAATAGAATTGGTGAAAAATTATATGCAGTATCGCCACTTAAAAACATATCTATTCCTGTAGAAGTGGTATCCCAACACTATGTGGATCCAGAAGGTAAGAGAGTTAGATCATGACACGAATTACACCACTAGAAACAATAGCTAATACTGGATTATTTGGTAATTTTGTAGGAAAAAATAAGGATAAACTTATTAGAATTTCTGAAATTTCAAACGTTAAAATATATCAAATTGTTCAATATAAAATTAGTAAATTAAACACATCACTATTACAAATTGATAATCAAATATTCTCCACTCAACCTGGTAGTGTGTCGGCAAACTCGGCTACAAGAATTCAATGGAATGGTCCAAAAGTGTGGACCGTTATATCAAATAATAAAAATATTTATGATCAAATTATCTCTAGCTGCCCAGAAGAAGATTTTGCAGTAACTGATTTATCGCACTCAAGAGTCATTATTCAAATAGAGGGTGAAAATGCAATTGCTATTATCAAAAAAGGTTGTCCATTAAATTTAAATGAATTTACAAAAAATAATTGTGCCAATTCGGTCTATCATGGAATAACATTTTCTATTGATATGATAAACGATAACCCAGGTAAATTTAATTTAATGGCCTATAGAAGTTTTGCTGATTCTTTCTATCATGCAATTACAGATGCTTCTCTAGAATATGGCTATAAACAGGAGTAATTTTCTATGGAATGGATAAATTCAATAAGAAGTCCTAATCTAACAATTTTTTTTCAATATATTACTTGGTTGGGATATAAAGATTTTTTATTTTTATTTGTCCCTTTCTGTTTTTGGTTTTTTGATAGAAAAGTATTTGGAATATTCACTTTATT
>CAJVZZ010000049.1 GCA_913020435.1 uncultured Flavobacteriales bacterium
TTTGAGGTTTGAGGTTTGAGGTTTGAGGTTTGAGGTTTGAGGTTTGAGGTTTTTTAATTCGCTTCGCTCATTGTAAGGTGGGCATTCCCTGAGCGGTAGCCGAATGGGAGAAGAGTGGGTTAGCTACCAAACATCCGTTCCTATCCCCTATTATTTAATAAAATGTGAATAACACGCTGTACGTCAACACTAAATTATTCAAAACAAAACTCCATCTTTGTTATATCAGCACTCCAAAGAAACATCACTTCGTACCCGAAGTCTATTTGAAAAGATTTTCTGCAGGAAGAAATGGCTTTCTTTTCAAGCTTGAAAAGTCAAATCCAAAAATATTTGTGTCCAAAAAACTATTTCACGTAAGTTCTGTTTGCTACGAGACAGATGGATACCGCTTGCATTTAGATGAAACTAGAGACAAACTAAATACTGATGACCCTCTGTATCTAGAGAATTATGGTTTTAAATATGAAAAAGAAGAATTAACCAAACTATTTGACAAGCTTGAGTGCGACAAAGAAGAAATCACTCGAACAGAATTTAGAAAAATCGTAGGAATCATTTTCTCCTTAATATTTAGAACCAAATCATTTAAAAGCAAACTAATTGAAGCAGCGAAAAAATCCAAACTAATCGAACTTACAGAGTTTAATAATAGGAGAGAACTATTAAAAGAATCAGGGTTAACTGAAGAGATTTTAAAGGAAAATTATGACTTAGCCCATCAGCGCTTTAAAAACAAAGCATTCCTTTCTGATGTTGCCAACCTAAGTACAACCAAATTTAACGAAAGCTTGACCGAGCTTGAAAATGAGTTTATAAACGGCAGCCCTACTCTATTAAAGAGCTCAAGTAATTCCAGTTTTATTATTTCTGATTCACCAGGTTTTTTCATGAATCAAACCAATAAATTTGATAGTTTTAACGGTCATTTAGATTTTCTTTTTTTTCAAATATCTCCTCAAACTGTTTTACAAATAAAAAAGGGCAAAATAAAATCTTTGGATATTTTTCAAAAATTCGACTACAAAAGTTTATCAGTAAACAAAGTCTCAATTCTAAACCAATATACTTACTTATGCTCTGATGAATATATTTTTGGAATTACACCCGAGGAATTAACAATCACAAAAAAACATTGTAATTAGCAAGGAAGCTTACATTCCTGACAATTAATAGTTCTCACCCGTATAAAACTCCACCACTATTGAATTCACTTTCTTCCGATTACCAATCAAGTAGATTAACTTAGCCGTATGTTCAAAGTGTTTTCTTTCATCTTGTGTTTGGCTCTGCTGGCTGACTGCTCTTCTTCAGAAGAGAATTTAACGTCTGAGACAAGCATAATGAAACTCCCGAAGATTATTGGGAGTAAATCTGAAGTCACCAAGCCTTTAACTAAAAAGAAATTTACATTTTTTGATTCAAAGATATTAAGCATCTCAGACAGAAGTACTGATTCTATAACCATACCCCTTGAACCCAATTCATATTATTCGGAAGGAATAAAAAAACAAATGCCACTGGACAGGCAGCTCGTAGAACTAATTATAGACACCTCTCAGATTCTATCTTTCCAAATAAAAACCCTTCCACCTCCGCCAGAACTAGATTCTAAGCAAGTAACAAAAGAACCAGAGTATTTTGACCATTACCCTATTTACCTATTCTATAACTCTTCAGATTCTTTATCCCCTCTTTTGATAGATGGTTGTCTATTTATGGTTCAAGAAGCTAAAGATTCAACTGGGCTTTGGAGACCTTTGACCTACATAGAAAGTGCTTTTTGTGGCAACAGTATTTGGACTGGTCCTTCTTTAAATCAAGATAATTTTCTTCTATCTAAAGCAACAGTCTATGACGGAGAAACACCGACAAAGTTTAGAATGAGACTAAAACTCGATTCCACTATCATCTACTCAAATGAATATGATGGAAGAATCAATCAAAGTCAGTTTTTCAGACCTTGTCAGATGATTTACTCCAATGAAGAAATAAAAGCTCTAGGCTATTAGTCATCCCGCTAACCATTTTTAACACCAATCATTTCCGTTTAGCCTAATACTCTCCTATGGTTGAACTAAATTTTCAAGCCTAGAAAGCATTTATTTTCAGGTGAAATTATTCATACAAAAACACATTCAAAATGAACACATTCATTTTTGGAATGATACCGTTAGCTTTTTGGGCAGCGGCTACACTTCCTTTCTGTGACTTCCCTTGTGGCTGTTGCTAGTCAATTAGGGCGTTATTAAATTAACGGACTCCCGCTGCGCTGCAGCGGGATTTTTTTGTCAGTTATTTTCTTCTTTCAGAATAAAATATTCACTCATGAATGTGTGAAACTACTTAGCTTTCAGATAAATGAAATTGGCCTAGATTAGTAAAAATACTCTTTTTCAGACCACAAAACTCTCATTATTAGACTATAAATAAAAGTATCGCTTAAAATAAAATTTTAAAGCAACCATTCAAAGACTTAAAATGTTATAAGAAGCATAACAAAAGGGATAGCCGAAAACCTTTCGAGTAGGCAACAAAAAATTTAACAATGAATAAAAATTTACTTTATAAGATGCTAAACATCTTTCTATTTACATCATTTACCGCCTCTTTAACGGCACAAATTTCAGACCCTGCTCCGTATTGCGCTCATACATATGGTTCTATGTATATCATGATGGAGGACTTATCAGTTAATGATTTCCAATACTCTATTGGGGCAGCTGGTAATCTTGGAGATGGTATTGACTTCACGTACTACAATAATGTTGAATTTCCTGAAGTACCAGCTGGCTCATCAGTGGATATTGATATTAATTTTTATCAAGTAAATGATGTAGGAGCTATATATTTTGCGCTCTGGGTTGATTTCAATCAAAATGACATATTCGAAGACTCAGAAAGAGTCTTAGAAAACTCCAACACTATTATGGATGGAGTAATTAGCAATGCTGACCCAGATGCTCCTTCAAATGTAAATAGTGCATTTCTTGTGCCTCTAGATGCTGAATTAGGACCTACAAGGATGAGACTAGCTAGAGGAACCAATGTTCTGGGAAATGATTTTTTTGCTCCTTATGATAATAATTTTTCTATGACAGCCTGTACAGTTGATCCTACTGGGTTTTTGCAGGGAAATGTTTATGACTTTGATTTAATAATTATTGATACGCCTGATAATATTGGAGAAAGCATAGACGAATCTCCTATAAAGTTTTACCCAAATCCTGCGAGTTCAGAACTAACTATAACAACGGGTGGTGATCAATCTCTTTATAATGAAATTAAAATAGTATCAATGGAAGGGAAAGTGGTTTTAGAACAACAAACAAACGCCCTTTCTACAAGCATTAATATTCAAAATCTTGAAGCTGGCCTCTATTATATCCAAATCTTTAAAGATTCACAAATAATAGCTTCAGAACAACTAATTAAGAATTGATTATTTAAGTGAAAGTTGCACTCGTAAAAAGCACAAACACAATTTTAAAAAGCAAGTGACATCTCTTCAGTTTTATTCATTTTCGGAATGACATCGTTAGCTCTTTGGGCAGCGACTACACTTCCCTGCTGTGACTGCCCTTGTGGTTGTTGCTAGTCAATTATAAGTTATTAAGTTAATAGAAGCCCGCTGCATCAGCAGCGGGCTTTTTTTTTATCCTATTTAATATTAAACCCACCAAAAAGCCCAATCACTCACATGATTAGGCTTCATTAAATAACGAGAAAAACCAAACCCCGTTACTCTTCCTCTCTAATCATAAAATTCTGATCATTATTAATATTTCTATCGAGCTCTAGAATCTCCACTTGCAGATCAGACATGCGCTCTGTATCTATATAAAGCTCCGGCTGAATAAGATTTTCTTCATCTAAATTTATTAATACCTCATCACCAAAACGCTCATAATTCACAAGCCAAGCAGCTGCATTTTTCACATACCTATTGGTTCCTGCAGAATCCCATTTGTGATAAAGCCTAGTGAATCCTCCATCTATAATACATCTCTTACCATCTTTTTCATACACCGCTGCTACTAAGTCATTCTGGCTATTGTAAATCAGCGGACTCAGCTCTTGAGTAGCCTTTACAGTAGCTATAGTTATTCCCTCATACATATTTACCACACCCGTACTAATCAAATGCCCGTCTACGATTCCAG
>CAJVZZ010000050.1 GCA_913020435.1 uncultured Flavobacteriales bacterium
CCAACTTACCTCTATTTTCTGCTGTTGAAATTTCTGCAATATAAATTGGAGCTAAAACCAATGCTGCACCAAATGCAATACCTCCAATAATTCTTGAGATATATAGCATTTCATAAGAACCTGCCATGGCAGATAATATTGCAGAAATTGCATATAGAAAAGCAACAAAAATAAGTGTTTTCTTTCGTCCAATTAAATCGCTTATACGTCCTGAAAAAAGCATCGCAAACATTGCTGCAAAGGAAGGAGCACTTACTACCCAACCAGCTTGTATTTCACTTAAATCAAACTCAGGTCCTACAAAGGACATTACTCCAGAAATAATTCCTGCGTCAAAGCCAAAAAGGAATCCTCCTAGTGCAACTATAAAACTTATAAAAATGGTGTACGTCTTATTATTCATAATTTATTTTTATTTTTTTTAAAAAAGTAAATTTAGTAAAGTATTGTTTGCATAAAACACGGTTCTACTTCTAAAAAATTTTACTTTTACCCACTACTCGTTTAAAGGCAATTTTAACAGCTCTTTTATTATTTAACACAACTAAATATTGAAGCGTTTTTTTATTGGTACACTCTAACATAATCGATCTCCATTGTGTCTTGGGTAAAAGAAGGATCAATATCACCACCAAGATTGCCTCCCATAGCAATATTCAAAATGAAAAAGAAATCCGCATTAAAAGGTAAACTATTATTATTAGCAAACGTTACATAAGGCTCATTATCATAGTAAACATAAATAACAGCTGGCGTCCATTCTAATGAATATAAATGAAATTCAGATGTTGATGTAGGCGCTTCTGTTTCTAAACCATAACCTGCGTATGAATCACTTGCACTATCTTGCCAGTGAAAAGTTCCTAAAACATTATTTTTATCCCATCCCTTTTGTTCCATAATATCCATTTCTCCACAATGTGGCCAACTAACAGAAGTAAAATTAGAGCCTAACATCCAAATTGCAGGCCATGTTCCTGCTGAAGCAGGTAATTTTGCTCTTACTTCTACCCTTCCATATGTAAAATCATACAAGTTTTGAGTCTTTATTCTTCCTGAGGTATAATTAGCGATCGTGTTTCCATGATCAAAAAACACCACTAAACGGTCGTAATTATATGCTGGAGCTCCACTAAAATCATATGTTAAGGTTTCCCAAGCGTTTGAAACGGATGTGCTCGCATCCACCAAATAAAATTCAGATCCATTTGCAGAATTTTCTAATTTTAATCGAACAACTACTCCTGCATCTGGCGACCATGTTTTTAAGCTAAGTTTGTTATTAACAGAAAGATCAACTGCACTACTTCTGTCCCAAAACACCCCTGCATTGCCGTTAGAACCTATAGTTTTAGTAAATTCTACGACAGTAGACGTAGTGTTCTCTCCAGATATATTTGGATTCGCAATTACTTGTGCACTAGCGCCATCAAATTCATTAAGCGAAGGTGCAGCTCCATCAAAATTTTCTATTATATCCACTATATTATCTCCTGAGTCTAAAAGATTTAGCTCATCAAAATAATACGTCTTGGCATCCGCACTTTCTTTAATAGCAGTTATTTTAAGAAAACCATTTTCGACTTTAACATTACTTTGATCAGCGGTATAGACTTGCACCTCATTATTTCCCCAGCCACCACCACCAGTTTCATAACTCCACTTTGCAGGATCTATTGCGCCGTTTCCATCAAACTCATCAGACCAAACTAATTGAAGTCCATCAGTACTAGAGACTAGCACTGTTATCGTATATGTTGTACTTGTAGAACCAGCAGAATTAGAGGCTGTAATTGTAATTGGATAATCATTTGTTCCACTATTCGTAAATGTATAACTGAATGTATTTTGTGTTAATTCTAACTCTTCATCATTAATTATCACTCTATATAAAGTTGCGTTTGTAGCAGTAATTGTAAAGTCAACGATTCCGCTACCATCTCCATTAAGATTATTACTATCTGTGCCAACTGCTATGCCAGTTACTGATAGATTCGATGGTTTTAAATCGTTTAAACCTTCGCTTTCACTATCATTGCCGCATGATATGAATAATAACATTAATAGTATAATTGCAAAAAAATTTGTCTTTTTCATTATTTTGAGTGTTTTTATCTAATTGAGATACATTCGCTTTTTTATTTAAACCTTTGCATAAAGTAGGAATACAATAATCAAGCTACAGCCTTTTTGATTCTTATGTTTTTAATAAATGATTGTTTGCATTGCTCGAGGTTCAATCTCCAAAAGAGACTGGCTACCACCAACAATTAATTTATAGGCTATTTTAGCAGCTGTTTTATTCATAACTACGGTTACAATTTTTCCGTCTTTATTTTTAAAAGAGGTGCTTTCTATAGCTGTTCTGCTGGTTGTGGTGCTTACTCGCACAGCTCCAGGTTTTATGAATTTTGAAAAGTGACCAATATAATAATACGTCGGTGTATATATCAATTCTCCTGTTTTTGTATCTGCATGGATAGGTGCAAAGCAAAAATTTTGAACGTGGTTTGGCCCACCTCTTTCATCTAGTAAAATATTCCAATCTGTCCAACCAACAACCCCGCTATTAAAATCGTTTATCATAGAATTTCCATAACGTTCTGCATTAGGCCAAAACTGCAATCTCTCTGTATCAAATGCTTCCTGGCATCCTTCGGTAAACAACATATTTTTAGAAGGAAAAGATTCGTTTATATTTTTTAAGTTATCATATTTTGGCAAACCACCTGTCCAAGTTTCATACCAATGAAAACCAATTCCCCAAGCATATTTTGATGCTTCTGGATCTTCAAAAATAGTATTCGCTCTCTCTGAAATTAAATCTCTATTATGATCCCAAACAACAATATTTTTATCTCCTAGACCTTCTTTTTCAAGTGTTGGTCCTAAATAATTTTTCAAGAAATCACGCTCTTCATCCGACGTATAAATACAAGACTCCCACCTTTGCACAGCCATTGGTTCATTTTGAATAGTTAATCCCCAAACCGGAATACCTTCTTTTTCATACGCTTTAATAAATTTTACATAGTAATTTGCCCAAGATTGACGAAATTCTGGAAGCAACTTACCTCCTTGCAACATATTCTTATTCGTTTTCATAAAAGCTGGCGGACTCCAAGGACTTGCATAAAAAACTAAATCTTCTT